>NZ_CP157823.1:1417143-2125715 GCF_041898185.1 Corynebacterium belfantii
ACTCTTCTGAAATATCTACGCCAATCCGACGTGAGTCAAGCAAATCTACCAAGGTTTCGCGATCTTCGAGATTTGGGCAGGAACCATAACCAAAGGAATAACGAGCACCTCGGTATTTAAGATTAAAGAATTCCTGCAGATCAGCGGAATCTTCATCACTTGCATGAGACCCATCGGAAAGTGACAATTCGTGGCGGATACGGGCATGCCAATACTCCGCAAGTGCTTCCGTAAGTTGCACACCGACACCATGTACTTCGAGATAGTCACGGTAATTATTATCAGCAAAAAGGACATTGGCAAATTCTGCAATCGGTTGTCCCATAGTCACCAATTGCAGCGGGAATACGTCTACCGTCTTTGTCTTGATTGCGTACTCACGGGATCTAATGAAGTCAGCTACACAAAGGAACTTTCCACGCTGTTGTCGAGGAAAATCAAATCGTGCTACCTCTGCAGAAGTAGGGTCTGGTGATTCAAGAAGAATGACCCTATCGCCTTCGGAAACTGCTGGGAAATATCCGTACACGACTGCGGCGTGGTTAAGTATTTTTTCAGCCTTGAGTCTATCAATCCAGTACCGCAGCCGTGGTCGACCTTCAGTTTCTACAAGTTCTTCATAACCTGGGCCCTCTCCGCCGCGAGTCGCTTTTAAGCCCCAACGACCCATAAACAGCGCGCGTTCGTCGAGAAGAGACAGGTATTCAGATAAATTGATGCCCTTAACAATTCGTGTGCCCCAGAAAGGAGGTGTGGCAATTGGCACGTCAGCTGCAACTTCGGATCGTTCCGGAACCTCGATAGGAATTTCCTTTGCTTTGCGTTGCGCGACAATTTGCTTTGAACGTTCTCGACGAGCTTTTCTCTCAGCTTTTTTCTTGGCGGCCGCAAGAGCTTCTGGCGACTGTGGATTGAGACGCTCTCCCCTAGCTTCAGCCATAAATTCTTGCATTAGGCGAAGTGATTCGAATGCATCTTTTGCATAGTGAACATTACCGTCGTAAACCTCGGTGAGGTCATCTTCTACATAGGCTCGCGTAAGCGCTGCACCACCAAGGATGACAGGATAGTCAGATTTTTGTGCCTGGTTCATTTCTTGAAGGTTTTCCTTCATGATCACGGTAGATTTAACCAATAACCCAGACATGCCGATAGCATCTGCTTTGTGTTTTTCTGCAGCCTCTAGGATGTTTGCGATAGTTTGCTTGATACCAATGTTGACAACATTGAATCCATTATTTGAAAGAATAATGTCGACTAGGTTCTTTCCGATGTCGTGGACGTCACCTTTTACTGTTGCGATGACAATTGTTCCGTTACCGTCGCCGGCATCTTCATCCGCTTCCATGAACTGCTCGAGATAAGCGACTGCATGCTTCATCGTCTCGGCAGATTGCAGGACGAAGGGCAATTGCATTTGGCCTGATCCAAAGAGATCACCAACGGTTTTCATCCCCGCAAGGAGATCCTCGTTGATAATTTGGAGCGGTTCTTTTTCTTTCATACCTGCATCGAGGTCATCCTCGAAACCGGCCTTTTCGCCATCAATAATACGTTGAGCGATTCGCTCGAATAACGGCATAGCTGCTAATGCTTCTGCGCGGGCATCGCTCGCACTTTCTGCAGATACACCTTCAAATAGGCGCATGAAAGTTTGAAGCGGGTCATAGCCTTCAGACCTTCGGTCGTACACCATGTCGAGAGCAACCCGTCGCTGTTCCTCATCGATACGATTCATAGGAACAATCTTTGACGAATGTGCAATAGCAGAATCGAGTCCTGCTTCAATGCACTCGTTCAAAAATACGGAATTGAGAACTTGACGTGCAGCTGGGTTCAGTCCAAAAGAGATGTTAGATAGGCCCAAGGTGGTGTGAATTTTGGGATGACGCTTTTTAAGCTCACGAATTGCCTCGATAGTTTCGATACCGTCTCGACGCGTTTCTTCTTGGCCGGTTGAAATAGGAAAAGTAAGCGTATCGACGATAATGTCGCTTTCGTCTAATCCCCATGTCGACGTAATGTCCGCTATGAGCCGTTCGGCAATTTCAATTTTCTTTTCGGCAGTGCGAGCTTGGCCTTCTTCATCGATGGTAAGAGCGACGACAGCAGCTCCATGGCGTTTGACTAATCGCATAATGCGTTGATAGCGAGAATCTGGGCCATCGCCGTCTTCAAAGTTCACAGAGTTTACTGCGCATCGACCACCTAAATGTTCGAGTCCTACTTGGATTACATCCGGCTCAGTGGAATCAATCATAATGGGAAGTGTCGAGCTGGTTGCTAGCAGTGAAGCCAACTGGGCCATATCGGCTGTGCCGTCACGGCCCACATAATCAACGCATAAATCAAGCATGTGGGCGCCATCGCGAGTTTGTTGCTTAGCAAGATCCACACATTTTTCAAGATCACCTGCCAGCATGGCTTCGCGGAAAGCTTTAGAACCATTGGCATTCGTTCGCTCACCAATCATAGTGATGCCAGTATCTTGTGTGAGATTCACACTGGTGTAGAGACTCGATACTGCATCTCCGACATCGGGATTTCTCTCAGCCTGAAGTGCCGGTTGATGCTCGTTATCGCCAAGTACAGCCTTACGTACTTCACGAATATGAGTAGGCGTCGTACCACAGCAGCCTCCCACCATGCTGAGCCCGTATTCTTCAACAAATCCTCTCAGTGCGCTTGCGAGCTCTTGTTCAGTTAGTGGGTATTCAGCACCATTTTTACCGAGGACGGGCAAACCGGCATTGGGCATGACTGAAACCGGAATGTGAGCATTGCGAGACAAGTATCGAAGGTGCTCGCTCATTTCGTCTGGACCAGTAGCACAGTTTAGACCAACCATGTCCACATTGAGAGGCTCAATTGCCGTAAGTGCAGCACCGATTTCGGAGCCTAGGAGCATGGTGCCAGTAGTTTCAACCGTAACGTGACAAACAATGGGAAGCTGAATGCCAGAAGTTTCAAATGCACTTTGGCAACCATGTACAGCTGCTTTTACCTGAAGCAAATCTTGGGCGGTTTCGACCAAAATCGCATCGGCGCCGCCTTCGATCATGCCAAGTGCGGCTTCGGTATAGTGATTTTTCAACGCTTCATAAGGTGCGTGTCCAAGCGAAGGCAACTTCGTTCCAGGTCCCATTGAACCTAGAACGAAACGTGGTGTGCCATCAGCACTGGGTCCCAGTTCATCCGCAACTTCTCGGGCGATCTTCACACCTTTAAAAGCGAGGTCCCTGCATCGATCTGCAATGTCATAATCGGCCAAATTGGGTAGGTTGCAACCAAAAGTATTCGTTTCAACCAAGTCGGCGCCCGCTTCAAAATAGGCACGGTGGATTGCAGAAACAACATCTGGCCGAGTGTGGTTAAGAATTTCGTTACAGCCCTCGAGACCTAGAAAATCGGAATCGACGTCAAGATCGAATCCTTGGAGCTGGGTACCCATTGCTCCATCACCGATCAGAACGCGATTTTTCATGGCGTCGAGAAATGCAGTTTTAAATTGAGGTGTGGCAGTATTCATCGAATAGACAGCTTAGTATGCATTTTGTGAAATGCTCAACCATTACCCCAGTTTAGAGCCCTAATTTAAGTAATTTTATTCAAATTCAGGCAAATCCGATATCTCTTCATCACTGAGTCCCAGATTTTTACACATACCCTCTACCATGCTAATAAGCTGCGATTCTTCCTCCGGTTCGATTACCGCATACTCATATGCTGCATTGAAAGCAGCTAGCTCCGAATAAAAACGTCCAACTTTTGCAATAACATCTAAAACCACTGAGTTAGCTTGCTCACGGGAGTTTGCAATATCGACCATGCTTTGCGCAAACGTTACGAGAATCTTTTTTAACTCGGGCAACGCCGAAACATCGAATGGGGGATCCCAGAATTCCTTTTCATCGGCACGAAGGTAGGCGCCGGTACCATACTCTTCAAGATCGCGCAGGAAGTCGTCAATAAAAGAAAAAGAGTCGGACATATCGGTCATTTATATCTTCACTCCCAATAATGCATCCAAAGCAGCTGCCATGAGCCTTCCAGCCTCAGTACGAGCTGAATCATTTAGCGGAGTCAATTTGGCCCAGTTGTCCACTTCAGCGAGGACCGCTGGGGTATCTAAGTCGTTAGCCAATAAATGACGTATTTTTTGAATTGTTTCTTGAACTTGTTGTACGTCTAGAGCATTATCAGCTGCAGTAATCCACGCTTGCTTGCGCTCCCGTGCAGCTGTGAGGAGGTCAGTTGACCAGTCACGATCGTTGCGATAATGACCTGCAAAAACTCCAAGTCTAATGTCAGATGGATGATACCCTTCTGAGGTCAGTCGCGATACGAATACTAAATTGCCCAAGGACTTGCTCATTTTTGTGCCGTCAAGTCCGATCATTCCAGTGTGCACATAGTGACCTGCCATTCGGGACTCGTCAAATGTTGCCTCAGCGTGAGCAGCCGAGAATTCGTGGTGTGGGAAGATAAGATCTGATCCGCCTCCTTGAATTGCGAAATGGCTTCCCAAATGATGTGTTGCGATCGCGGAACACTCAACGTGCCATCCAGGGCGCCCCGCCCCGAATGGCGCATCCCAAGAAGGTTCACCTGGTCGATGTGCTCTCCATATAAGAGCATCGAGCGGATCCTTTTTCCCGACACGTTCGGGGTCTCCACCACGTTCGGCAAAAAATTGTTCCATTAGTTCACGAGAGTAATGGGACTCGTATCCAAACTGGGTAGTCGCAGTTATGGATGCATAAATATCACGGTAGGAGTCTGACTCAACAATGTACGCCGAGCCATTGGCAAGCATGGTTTCCACCATTGCTATGACTTCTGGAATAGACTCCATTGCACCAACATAGTGCCGAGGAGGAATAACGTTAAGGTCCTCCATGTCTGATCTAAAAAGATCGATTTGACTGGAGCCTAACTCTCGCCAGTCGACGCCATCTCTCAATGCACGTTCAAAAAGAGGCTCATCGACGTCAGTGATGTTTTGAACGAAATGAACAAGGTGGCCTGCGTCGATAAGCTGCCTATTGATTAGATCAAACGTCAAATATGTCGCTGCATGTCCTAAATGTGTGGAGTCATAAGGAGTAATTCCACACACATAAACCCCAACTTCTGGGGTGTCCACTTCAACAGGTTTAATGAGTTGATCACTGGTATCAAACAAGGACAGTACAGCCGGTTTACCCGGCACTGAAGGAATTGTCGGCATGGGCCAAGATTGCATGCCATCAACATTACCTGCTGAGGCAGCAATGACACATTACAGTAGTTAAGTGGTTAGCATTCCTGTAGCTAGTAATGCCATAACAAGCAAACCGACAGGGATTCGATATGCTGCAAACCAGCTAAACGAGTGGCTACCAACGAATTTCAAAAGCCACGCGATGGAAGCATAGCCTAGGACAAAAGCAATTCCGGTACCTACAGCAAGTTGCATTCCCGAGGCCGCCTGCCCCGCGTCGGGAGCAAAGGCGTCGGGAAGCGAGAATAAGCCAGATGCTAACACTGCGGGGATAGCCAATAGGAAACTAAAGCGAGTTGCAACTTCCCTATCAAGTCCGACGAATAAACCTGCAGAAACGGTGCCACCTGACCGTGAAACACCTGGTATCAATGCCAAACACTGTGCACAGCCCATAATTACGGCGTCTCTCATTGACAGTTGGTCAAAGCTACGACGCTTACTACCCCATTTTTCGGCAGCGATAAATACAAAAGAAAAAGCGATTAACACTGATGCGGTAATCCACATGTTTCGTAGATTGTCTCGGATGATGTCTTTAGCTAGAAGCCCTACGATACTTACCGGCAATGTGCCAACGATGACCATCCATCCCATACGGTAATCGAAACCTCGTTGCTTTTTATCAAAAAGGCCTCTAAACCAGCCAGTGAGAATCTTTGCAATATCTTTAGCGAAGTAAACGAGAACTGCTGCTTCAGTACCTAGTTGAACGACAGCAGTAAAACTTGCACCAGCGTCTTTGCCCCAAAAAAGCTCAGAGACAATTCGCAGATGGCCGGATGAACTAATAGGAAGGAACTCGGTGAGGCCTTGAACGATAGAGAGCACAATTGTCTGGGGCCAGCTTATTTGACTCGACAGATCTTGAGTCAATGCTTGGGCCAATACATTTACATCAGTCACGGGGCACAAGAATACCTGTTTAAAGTTCAACATATGCCAGTGATGCAGAACTACGTGGATATACCTAATCTTCCTCGGGTTTCAACTGGGAAGAACGCAACTTGCTGGTAACCTCTTTGGTTGTGAAACCTGCACTGTCTACGACTCTCAAAATGTGTACATTTTCTACTCTCTCCGCATTTGTGTTGACCGCATGTAGCGGCAATGCAGAAACAACGAATGTGGCAGAAATCCAGCCCGACATGGGAAGTGCTACCGCAGCAGCTTCCCCGAAGGCTACAGCCCCCGAGGGAACTGTACTCAAGCGCAGTGCAATTGATGTGCTTCAAACGGTGGGAAATTCGATTGGAATCAAGATAGGTTCCCACCTAGAGCTCGGGTCTGCTGCAGATTTTGAAAAAGGTAACACGACTAAAGTATCTATTGACGCTGAGTGCTTTGATATGACATCGAACTCAAAGGCTTTCATTGTTGCTTGTTCCGACGGCGTGCATTCTGTTGATCCAGTATCGGGTAAAAATTCAGTAATCGCTCAGCCAACTGAGACTGCCCACTATGCGGTACAAGTATCAACCGGAGAAGTTCTCGTTGCGCATCGTGACTCGAATAAGGTTGAGGTATTTAACGATGGTGAAAAGCTCTCAGAGGTGGCAACTGAATACGGGTCTGATCAACTTATTTCAGTTCCAATCGAAGGACAAGTTGATGCAGTTGTCAGAATCAATAACAAATACACCTTGATTCAAGACGTAAATTGGAAAGAGTCAAAACCCGGTGCCATTTTGCGGGTAGGCAAAGGGGTTGGAAGGATGTCTGCAGCTAAGCAAGGCGTTGTGCTCGCTTCAGACGCCAAGAAGAATCAGTTTGCAGTGTACGGTGCTAAAGACGTCATCCGGCTTCACCAAACCTCTCCGACTGGGCCTAGTCCTTGGGGTATTACTTGGGACAACAAGCATGACCTAGCTTGGGTCGCTACTACTGGAGATAACAAGGTGACTGGTTACGATATTTCATCCGGAACCGGATCCGAAAAAAGCTCATATAACACCATCGAAAACGTCCACAACATTGCTGTGCTTGACGACGGTACTTTGGTGCTCGCATCCGCATCTGGAGCAGGCCTCCAACTTGTTAAAAGCCAAACAGACTAATGCCCCACACACCTTTAAAATAGCGAAAGGTCTATCCACCATGTCGGATTTTTCATCTCATCCTTTGCGAACTAAAGCATACGCACTTGCGCTAAAAGGGATGTTTACGATGTCCCCTGAGCGTATTCACCACATCATCACTCGTGGCATGCAATTAGTACAAGCAATTTCACCTCTACGACGCGCAGTGGGGTCAATTCTTCCCGTCAACGATCCCATTCTGAGACAAGATGTGTTTGGTGTGACTTTCCTGCAGCCGCTTGGGTTGGCTGCAGGATTTGATAAGAATGGTGAAGCTCCAGATGTGTGGGCGGCATTCGGCTTTGGTTATGCAGAATTGGGAACAGTGACGGCATCACCTCAACCTGGTAACCCCACTCCCCGACTATTCCGTCTACCTGCAGATAAAGCGATTTTAAATCGTATGGGATTCAATAATTTGGGAGCCGCCGAAGTAGCTAAAAATCTTAAACGCCGTAAATCTGATGCAGTTATTGGCATTAATATCGGCAAGACAAAGGTAGTTGCCTCGGAAGATGCTGTGAATGATTATCGACGATCAGCACTGCTTCTCGGTAACCTCGCAGACTATCTCGTGATTAATGTTTCTTCCCCAAATACTCCAGGGCTTCGAGATCTTCAAGCAGTAGAATCACTGCGCCCGATAATTGCAGCAGTTCAAGAATCAACATCTGCGCCAGTGCTAGTGAAAATAGCGCCAGATTTGTCTGATGATGACATAGATGCAGTAGCGGACCTTGCTGCCGAAATGGGAATTGCCGGCATCGTAGCGACTAATACGACCATTTCCCGCGATGGACTGCGCACTCCGCATCAGGATGTTGCAGACATGGGGGCTGGCGGCATCTCGGGAGCTCCGGTAGCCCAGCGATCTCTGGAAGTTCTAGAACGCCTGTATGCGCGCGTAGGGACGGAAATGGTGCTCATTGGAGTGGGAGGCATTTCAACACCACAGCAAGCATGGGAGCGTATCGCCGCAGGAGCAACCCTTTTGCAGGGGTACACAGGAATGATCTACGGTGGACCAGATTGGATCAGGGATATTCATTTAGGAATTGCAGCGCAATTGCGAGCCCATGACCTCAGCAGCATTGATCAAGCCGTTGGTTCGAAACTTCCCTGGACACTTCAATAAAGTGTTGTTCTTTAATGGCGGCTGAGATTAGGTAACGTCCTAGACTCTGCCGCTATTTCTAACTTCGAACAGTTAGCATGCGAGCTAACAAGCTAGCTATGAAAACATACGGCTGCATAACAAGGCAAGAGATAAGCCGGCCAGATCATTATTGGAGACTCAGGCGTAAATCGCCCTAAAAAGATCAGCGACAAAGCAACTACTAATCCAGTCAGTTGAAGAACTGAACTTCGTGAGGCTTTGTTCACTGTTGCAAATGCCCCTACTAAGGCAGCTGCAATCAATATGAGGATACAACGTGCTGTGACATGAAACCCTTCTGCCCACCCGCCCTTTAGGACATGAATAAACGTAAATATGGCGAGTGTGACTGCCATAGCTAGAAATGCTGCTCCTACACGTAAGCCGAGAGAAACGGGGCTAGGAGTTCTCATACCATCCCCAACGAATCGCACGGCCCAAACTGTGGAAGTAAAGATTGAACCCCAACACTGCGGGTGAAGCATCTGGATCTACGTCTAAAGATTCAACGTCAACCGCATGCACTGCAAATAAATAACGATGCGGGCCATGGCCAGCAGGCGGATTAGGGCCGTAATAACCCCGTTTTCCAGAATCTCCACGAAGACTTATCGCGCCGAGCTGGTCGAGCGAGCCATCGTTTGCTGCACCTTGTGCAATTGATACTTGGGAGACTGGAATGTTAAAAACCGCCCAGTGCCAAAAGCCTGAAGCAGTGGGAGCATCAGGGTCAAAGCAAGTGATAGCAATAGATTTTGTCCCCTCAGGTAATGTGCTCCACTCAAGATGTGGAGAAACATCATTTCCTCCCAAGTGAATCGAATTAAATTTTTCGCCATCAGAAAAGTCTTCCGAGTGCAATGGGAATGTTGGAAGTTCCTTAAGGGGTGCATATGGGTCAGCACCTGGGAATCGATCATGATTATTGGAATAGGTCATACTCGCCTTTATACACATATAAAAAGCAAACGTCTGGGATTTTTAGCAGCAGCCTTATCGAGAAGACCACTAATGCAGTATCATTAAATGTTAATCCACCAAAAACACTACCTGACCTGCCGATTTGTATTCACAAAGAGATCGCCATATAGTTATGCGAGTCAACAGCGAACAGCTGAAAGATACACTCGGCCCGGGTGGCGGAATGGCAGACGCGCTAGCTTGAGGTGCTAGTGTCCTACTAACGGACGTGGGGGTTCAAGTCCCCCCTCGGGCACAATATTAGAGAGCTCCGACCATTGGTCGGAGCTCTCTTCTTTGTATAGTCTGTTGAAATAGAGGGCTTAAGGGAGGGTTAAGTAGCAAAAAGTGTGTCCGTTCGGCGTGTCGCCGGGCGGACATTTCTTTATTGCATGGGGCCTTTGTGGATTCCTATGTTGTGTTGGTATTCGGTTGGGATAGCGTTGTCGTAGAAGGCTGGTCGGCCTGTTTCTTGGTCGGCTGTGTTGTGGTCTTCTGGGACGAGATCGGGAACTTTTCCGAGTTGATCTTGTCCGTAATTGCACTGCCTGGCGATCTCGAGTGGGTCGTCAGGCAGCTGCGTTTTCGAGTGCAGGTACCACTCGAGCATTTTTCGTTGGCGTTGCCCGGATCTGCCGCGATGCGCATCGGCGATGCGTTTGAGTTGTGCGTTGATGCCGCCTTCTAGGCTGTTTGTGGTTGCTGCCCACCGGGCCGGTTCGAGTGCTTCTGGCGGGGGTTGGAGATAGGCAAACAGCCAGTTGTTGCGCGATAAGTGCAAAAGCGAGTTGTATGCCTTTCGGACCCGGATATGTGTGAATTCCCATTGGTGGCTGGGGGTGCGGCGCTTTTTGGGTACGGGTGTTTTCTCGTTCAGGAAGTCCTTGTAGACCACCCCGAACTCGTGCAGTTTGATGGTCCACTGGCGTGCCTGGTCCAAGGTGGTGATCTTGGTCAGTTTCAGCGCTAGGGTATAGATCGCTTGGGTCTGCTGAGGGTTTGGTTGACAGTTTTCCTTCTGATTTTTAGGCCGCAAGGGATGCGGCTGGTTCCATGATTGTTTCGTATTCGATTGGTGTCAATTTACCCAGTGCTCGTTGCCGTCTTTTCCTGTGATATGTCCGTTCAATCCAGTGAGTGATCGCGGCAGATAGTTCACGGCGCCTGTTCCAAAAGCCACGATCAAGAACGTTCTTTTGTACAAGAGCGAAGAAAGATTCCATCGCAGCGTTATCCCCACACGCTCCAACTCTGCCCATAGATCCCTTCGCGCCGTAAGATTTCAGCGCGGCACGGAATTTTCTAGAACGAAATTGCGAGCCACGATCAGAGTGAATGATTACGCCATGGGAGGGTGTCAGGTGTTTTGTGTGTGAGGCTCTGATCCAGAAGGAGTTTCACTGATAATGACTACCGTGTCACCGAGGAAAGGTCATGACCCGAACAGGGTCAACGAGATCAGCGCTAAGCTGATGGAAAATCCGGAAATCGCCGAACTGATCGGCGAGTTGTCGACTTCCACCGATGATGCCAGCGACCTGGTCAAAGGTCTTTTGCAGGCATCGATCAACGCTGGTCTGCAGGCTGAAATGGACGCGCATCTAGGATACGCGCACTCTGATCGTACGGCGAAAGCCCAGCTGGGCACCCCGGATGGTGGCAATCACCGCAACGGGTCGTACACCAAAACCGTCAACTCTGGCTACGGCACCTTTGATGTGACTATGCCCCGGGATCGAGCTGGCACGTTTACGCCGCGGATGCTGCCTAAAGGCACCCGCCGTCTGACGGAGCTTGATGACATGATCATCTCCCTGTACGCCGGTGGGATGACCGTGCGCGATATTTGCCACCACCTCGCCACCACCCTCGGGGTGGATATGAGCCCAGATACGATCAGCACCATTACCGACGCGGTGTTAGAAGAGGTCATGATCTGGCAAAACCGCCAGCTCGACGAGTTCTACCCAGTGATCTTCCTCGACGCGCTGCGAGTGAAGATCCGCGATGGCCACCGCGTGGTCAACAAGTCTTGCTACATGGCGGTAGGCGTCGACATGGACGGCATCAAGCACATCCTGGGATTGTGGATCGCAGACAATGAAGGCGCCAGTTTTTGGGCATCCGTGTGCGCTGACCTTGCCAACCGTGGGGTCCAAGACGTGTTCATCGTCTGCTGCGACGGGCTCAAAGGCCTGCCGGAAGCCGTGGAGGCAACCTGGCCGAATTCCATGGTGCAGACCTGTATCGTGCACCTGATCCGGGCGGCCAACAGGTGGGTGTCCTACCAAGACCGCAAACCCGTATCAAGTGCGCTACGGGAGGTCTACACCGCACCGACCGAGGACACCGCCCGCGCCGCCCTGGACGCATTCGAGGCCAGTGAACTGGGCCGTAAATACCCGCAATCGGTCAAAGTCTGGCGCGACGCCTGGGACCGGTTTGTGCCATTTTTGCAGTTCCCGCCTGCGGCACGGCGGGTACTCTACACCACGAATTCGATCGAATCGCTGAATGCTGAGCTGCGGAAAGCCACCCGCAACCGCGGCCAGTTCCCGAACGATACCGCGGCGCTGAAAACGCTGTGGCTGATGATCTGCAACATCGAGGACAAGCGCGCTGCCCAGCGAGCGAAGAAAGCGAAGCGCGCCATCGAATGCAACGGCTATATTGAAGGAGCGAAAGCCACCGGGTGGAAACAAGCCATCAACCAACTAGCCGTGGCTTACCCCGACCGATTCGCGGACTACTTGTAAACCAAGCCCCCGCACACAAACAATCGGACACTCTCCGCCATGGGGATTGCCTCGTTTCCTCATCGCATCATCGAGCGCCGCCACCACGAGGCGTGATTTCATCCGCCCACCGGTCGCATAGCCCACGATTCTTCGCGAGCACAGGTCTTTGATCGCACACAGATACAGCTTGCCCTCTTTGGTCCAATGCTCCGTAATATCTGTAACCCACGCAACGTTGAGCGCATCAGCGTGGAAGTGACGCTGTAACAGGTCATCATGTACTGGAGCACCCGACTTCTTCCCACGCGACTTACGCCTAGCGATCACCGAGAACACCTGAGCATGAGAACACAAAAGCCATACTCGACGCTCAGAAATCTCTATCCCTTGATCATGGAGCTCGTCTGCTATCAGGCGGTAACCAAATTCAGGATCGTCACTGTGAATCTAGCGAATCTTGTCTATAAGTTCTACTTCTTGGGCTTGCCTGTCCGAAACTGGCTTAGCAGCCCATTTATAAAACGCTTGGCGGGAAAACCCCAGTACCCGAGCCGCTACCGTCAAGGTCGCCTTACCTGCCTTGATCAGCTTTTCCACGGTCGGGAAGACCCTTTTGGGCGAATCACCTCTTGAGACAGGTACGCCGCCGCTGCACGTAGCACTTCGTTTTCCATTTCCAACTCGCGAATCCGTTTCAAAGCCTGGCGCATCTCTTTAGCCACTACCGGATCAGCACACGGTTGCATCCCCTGAGCCTGCAACCTCGCATCAGTAATCCATTTTTGCAACGAGGAACGCGAGATCCCCAAATCAGCACACACCTGCCGGCGAGCAACCCCAGACTCCACCAACGCCACGGCATCAGCTTTGAACTGCTCTGAATACAACTTCGACATAATCAACATCCTTCCCTGCCCCGCCCCAGCGAAACAAGCTAGACGTCAACCAAACCCTCAGCAGACCCAAATGTACTACGGCAGAACCTGGCAGAACCCCCAAGAACTCAAAGAAGCAATCGCGACATACATTGAGTTCTACAACGATCACCGAATCAAGATCAGCCTCGATGGTTTGAGCGGTCAAGTCCGGTGAAGTGGTGTATCTGTCCTTTCTGAATCGGTGGATCGGGGGACAGTGTCAGGGTCGGTGTCAGGGTCCGTCTCGGGGTTGATGTTGGTTCAATTAGGAGGCTGCCTCGATGGTGTCTGCGTCGTTGGCGCGGATGGTAGTGGTAGCTATCAGGCGTCGGGTGTGTTCCAAGCTTGCTAGTGACATATAGCGTTTCTGCTGAATCCAATCGTCATGCTGTTCCGCTAGTACGGCGCCGACGAGGCGGATGACTGCTGCGCGGTTGGGAAAGATTCCTACAACGTCGGTACGCCGCCTGATGTCACGGTTCAAACGCTCTGTTGGATTATTGGACCATACCTTCGTCCATACAGCTTTGGGCGTGGCTGTAAACGCGAGTATCTCATCTAATGATTCTTCCAGGTAGTCGGCTGCGTCGGGAAAACGCTCGGTGCAGAAATCTACGACCTAGCGGGCTTGGTCCCAGGTAGCTTGCGCGTCGGTTTGCTAGAAGATGGAGTGAAACATTCCCGATAGTGTTGTCCACTGGCGTTTTGACACTTTTGAGGACAGGTTCTTAGCAAAATGTGTCCGGCAACGTTGCCAGCTGGCTGTAGGTAGTACTTGACCAACAGCCAGCTTGGATTCCTAGGTGCGCATCGCTGGTGACGAGATAGACTTCGCCAAGACCACGGGCTTTGAGGTCTTGGAAGAACCCGGTCCATGATTCCACGGATTTTGATGTAGCAATCTGCATGCCCAGTAGTTCACGGTAGCCGTCTTTGTTAACGCCGGTAGCGATAAGCACACTGGTTTTAACGACTCGTCCGCCTTCGCGGACTTTCATTGTCAACGCGTCACAGGACAGGTAGAAATAAGGGCCGCTGTCTAAAGGGCGGGTGCGAAAGTCAGCGACCATCTCGTCGAGTTCTTTGGCCATGTCAGACACTTGTGATTTCGACAGATTGTTAATGCCCAGCGTGGCCACCAAATCATTCATGCGTCTAGTGGAGACCCCTTTTGAGATAACACGTGGCTATCACGGTAGTCAGGGCTCTTTCGGTCTGGGTGCGTCTTTCTAAGAGCTAGTCGGGAAAGAATGCGCCGTGACGTAGTTTCGGGATAGCAACGTCAATGCTTCCTACCCTGGTGTCTAAGGGATGGTGGCGGTAGCCATTGCGGGTATTAGTCCGTTGGGGAGATACCGTGGTGTAATCAGTGCCGCAGACAGTGTCAGCCTGGGTCGAGAGGATCTGGTTGATGAAGTTTGTGAGCATCTGGCGCATCAAGTCTGGGGAGGCCTGGGTGAGTAATTCTTCCAGATACGCGGTCGGGTCGATATGATGAGGGTTAGTGGCCATCGCGGGTTTACTTCCTTTCGAGGATAGGTAGAAGTTGATTCGAAAGGTACCCGCGGTGGTCGCCTTATTGTGCACCGGCACGAGGCTTACAACGGGTTACAGATACACCACACTAGTGGACGTAACCGTTTGAGCATTGCCGAATACCGAAAAGTCAATGTAGCGTGAGATTGAAAGTGTCTAAAAACGTCCGCATCCCCATTGTTACATTTGTAAACGGCCGTATACATCAGTTGACTCATTCCATCATCAACTCTGCCCCACTTGTCCCGCAGATAATAGGAAGCGTCGAGAAGCATCCGTTGATCTTCAGGGACGACGAGCCTTACTAACAGGCGGGCGCGCCAAAATAGAAATGTATATTGCGCTTAAATTACTGAGAGATGGTGCGGATCTCACCATTACTACAAGGTTTCCCAGAGACACAGTTCGGCGTTTTAGCGCGGTAAGTGATTCTGCTGACTGGATTCACCGACTCCACGTTATCGGAATCGATCTTCGAAATCCTCAGCGAGTATAAGAATTAAGGACGATGCTCAGTGAACAGCCTCTCGATATCCTCATTAATAATGCGGCGCAAACTGCTCGCCGTATTCCCGGCGCATACTCAGTGTTAGTTCGTGAAGAATCTCAACCCCACAACGCATTCTCAAAGTTTGATTGTGAATGCGCTCCATGTAGCAGATCCTACATTAGGAATCGATGCAGGTGGGCTTATCCCCGATGTAACCGACCATAATTCATGGGTCACTACTGTTGGATCCGTAGATCCGTTAGAAATGCTAGACTTCCAGCTGTGCAACGCAACAGCACCATTTATCCTTTTAATAGGTTACGACCTGCTCTTGTAGTCTCACCGCCACGGCGAAAATATGTTGTGAATGTATCTGCGATGGAAGGCGTATTTTCTAGGGGATACAAAGGCCCTAGACATCCACATACCAATATGGCCAAAGCTGCGCTAAATATGCTGACAAGAACAACAGCCACTGAAATGTTTGATCACGGTGTTTTAGTGACGTCAGTAGACACCGGTTGGATCACAGATGAACGTCCACACACTACGAAGCAACGACTGGCTACGGAAGGCTTCCGCGCGCCTCTTGACTTAGTTGACGGTGCGGCACGAGTCTACGACCCTATTATTCAAGGCGAAAACGGGGTAGGTCTATATGGATGCTTTCTGAAAGACTTTAAACCTCATCCTTGGTAGCAACCGGATTGTCGTAGTCTTGTCTCCCCCACTGCGACCAAGAACCATCGTAAAGCAGTCCGTGCCGTCCGATAAGGGACGCAGCGAAAAGGATGACACAGGCTGTGAGTCCGGAGCCACAGTAAGCAATGAATGGCCTATTCGCACAACCTAGATGCTGATCAAAAATGCTACGGAGTTGATCGAGCGACACTAATTGACCATTTGCTTGCAAAGTCGTAAACGGTATGTTGATTTGCTCCAGGGATATGGCCTCGGTTTAGCCCTTTGCGAGGCTCTTCCACCTCACCGTGATACCGCTCAGTGCTACGTGCATCAACAATTGGTATTTCAAGTTGGCTCCCGCTTGTCCGTAACCACTGCATACTGACGCTGTTCGACCCAAAAGCACTACTAACGGTGATATTTCCCTTATTTTGAGAAGCTGCTTTGTCTTCCCAAAACTCAGTTCTATTTCCAGCCGCAATCCATGCATTAAGCCCACCATCGACCACGCTCACGTTCTGAACGCCAGCGGATTTCAGCATCCACCAAGTACGAGGCGCAGAGTCCATTCCTCGCTTGTCGTATACAACGACAAGCGAATCATTATCGAAACCAAGGGCCCGAAGCTACTTCTCAAATTCCTTCCTAGTGGGAAGCGTGTGTGGAATATCCGAGGAACTATCAGACATTTCAGCATCCAAGTCAAAGCGCTGCGCTGTCGGAATTTTGAGCTCAGAGATCCCAAACATGGTCAAGCTTGCGTCCAAGATCACGACATTTGAACGGTTATCGCATAACTGTTGAAGAGCCTTCACAGTAAGAAGCGATGGAATGTGCGTATTCATATAGGATTTTTCTCTAGTCGGCAGTGACATGATCAAAAGCATTGAGAATTCGTTCAGCAGCTAATGTAGGTGTGATGTGTGCGTGCCGGAGCTGATCTTCCACCAATTTTTTCACTTCAACAACATTCGGATCTGTGTTTAGCCGTTGAAGTAAAGTCTCGTGGACCATTGACCACATCCACTGAACTTGTTGTTCTCTGCGATTATGCTCGAATACGCCAGATTCCAGCATTGCCTTATTGTGATTTTGAACATGCTCCCAGAATTCATCTACGCCTTCATGCTCTACGGCTGACATAGTAATCGTAGGCGGGTGCCACAGGTCGTTTTCTTGGCGAACCATTCGCATTGCAGCTGCCAATTCACGAGCCGCTCGTTTCGCATTTTTGAGGTTGGGGCCATCAGCTTTGTTGATAGCAACCAGATCTGCCATTTCAAGGATGCCTTTTTTGATTCCTTGTAGTTGATCACCCGCACCAGCCAGAGCCAAAAAGGTGAAACAATCAACCATTTGTGAGACAGCAACTTCTGATTGTCCTACGCCAACGGTTTCAACAAGGATCACATCGTATCCTGCAGCCTCGAAAACCACCATAGATTCACGTGTAGCTTTAGCAACGCCGCCTAGAGTTCCAGCGGAAGGAGAAGGACGAATAAAGGCATTATCTTCACGAGCTAACTTAGCCATACGAGTTTTATCGCCCAAGATTGAGCCTCGTGTCTTTGTGGAGGAAGGATCGATGGCAAGCACCGCTAGTTTATGTCCATCACCAATCAGCTTCATCCCCAACGCCTCAATAAACGTTGATTTTCCCACGCCGGGTACACCAGTGATACCTACTCGAAGCGCTTTACCACTAAATGGCAACAACTTGACCAGCAATTCTTGAGCCAAAACTCTGTGTGCCGGAGCAGTAGATTCTAGCAAGGTGATAGCTCGAGAAATAAGCGTTCGATCACCTCGACGGACGCCTTCAAATAATTCGTCAACATCTATACGCCGCCGCGCTTTTTTCACAATCTCAGGGGCAACAGCAGTCACCTCCCCCAAATCGGTCCCAGCGGTAGTTAAAAGTGAACCCAAATGATGCTCGAGGTACTCGTTGTCTGCAGACATTTTGTGAAACCTTCCTGCTTATACGCGTTCACCGGCCACTCAGATGAGCGGCCGGTGAACATAGTCATGGTATTGAAACGAACTAATTACGCTTCGTCGACCTTGAGGTCGATACCAAGGTTAGCCGCCAACTTTTCCAGCATATCGATCGCAGCATCTGCGATAACGGTTCCTGGAGGATAAATAGCGACTGCACCATCGTCGTAAAGTTCTTGGAAATCTCCTGGCGGGATAACGCCACCAACGACGACCATGATGTCTTCACGGCCCAATTTGGCAAGCTCTTCCTTGAGAGCAGGAACCAGAGTCAGGTGACCTGCAGCCAAGGAAGAAACGCCGACAACGTGAACGTCCGCATCAACTGCGGCACGTGCTGCCTCAGCTGGGGTCTGGAACAGTGGTCCGACATCGACGTCCATGCCGAGGTCAGCATATGCAGATGCAACAACTTTTTGTCCGCGATCGTGACCATCCTGACCCATCTTGGCCAAGAAGATACGAGGACGGCGGCCTTCCTCAGCTTCAAAAGCATCAGCCATAGCGATTGCCTTAGAAACATTACCCACGGTGCCCTCCTTTCCAACTTCGTCCTTGTACACGCCGGAGAGCGTACGAATTTCAGCCTCGTGACGGCCGAATACCTCTTCGAGTGCGTCAGAAATCTCACCCACAGTTGCCTTAGCGCGAGCGCAATCGACTGCTAGTTTAAGCAAGTTCTGATCTAGGTTGCCTGGTTCCTTTTCTTCGATGCGAGCGGCTTCGGTGAGTGCCTTCAGGCATCGATCGACCTCAGCTTGATCGCGCTCAGCGCGCAACTGCTCAAGCTTTGCTAGTTGCTCCGCACGTACCTTGGTGTTGTCGACCTTGAGAACTTCGATCTGCTCGTCCTCTTCGACGACATATTTGTTCACGCCAATCAAAGCTTGACGGCCGGAATCAATACGTGCCTGAGTACGTGCAGCGGATTCTTCGATGCGGAGTTTGGGAATACCTTCGATCGTGGCCTGAGCCATTCCGCCAGCGTTTTCAACTTCTTCGATGTGGGCACGAGCTCGCTCAGCTAGCTGCTCAGTGAGCCACTCGATGTAATACGAACCGGCCCATGGATCAACTGGTGCCGTGGTCCCAGATTCTTGTTGAAGCAGCAGCTGTGTGTTACGCGCGATACGTGCTGAGAAATCCGTTGGCAGTGCCAAAGCTTCGTCAAGAGCATTGGTGTGCAAAGACTGCGTATGGCCCTGGGTTGCGCCCATTGCCTCGATAGCGGTACGTGCCACATTGTTGTAGACATCTTGGGCGGTTAGCGACCAACCAGAAGTCTGTGAGTGGGTACGCAACGACTGAGATTTAGGGTTCTTTGGATTGAATTTAGCGACCAGTTCGCTCCAAAGTAGACGACCAGCGCGAAGTTTTGCAATTTCCATGAACGTATTCATGGAAATACCCCAGAAGAAGGAAAGTCGAGGTGCAAACTTATCAACATCTAGACCAACGCCTTTACCAGCGCGGATGTACTCAATACCATCAGCAAGTGTATAAGCGAGCTCGAGGTCAGCAGTCGCACCGGCTTCCTGAATGTGGTAGCCCGAAATTGAAATGGAGTTAAACCGAGGCATCTTCAATGAAGTGTATTCGAAAATATTCGAAATGATGCGCATCGAAGGCTTTGGTGGGTAGATATAGGTGTTACGAACCATGAACTCCTTCAGAATGTCATTCTGAATTGTTCCGGCTAGCTGCTCAGGTGCGACACCTTGTTCTTCCGCAACAACGATGTAGAGAGCAAGCACCGGAAGCACAGCGCCATTCATCGTCATAGAGACAGATACTTTTCCAAGGTCAATGCCTTCAAAAAGTTGGCGCATATCCAAAATTGAGTCGATTGCAACGCCAGCCATACCAACGTCGCCGACTACGCGCTCATTGTCTGAGTCATAACCACGGTGAGTAGCCAAATCGAAAGCAACCGATAGACCTTTCTGGCCTGCTGCGAGGTTACGACGATAGAAAGCATTTGATTCAGCAGCAGTGGAAAATCCTGCGTACTGACGAATTGTCCATGGCTGATTGGTGTACATGGTTGGATATGGTCCACGCATAAACGGCGCCATACCTGGGTACGAGTCCAGCTGCTCCGCAGGCACACTGTCATTTCGGTCATTGCGCTTATATACACGCTTGACATCAATGCCTTCTGGCGTAGTCCAAACTTGTTGCTCAAGCGCACTTGAGTCCGCAGCGTTCTGGTTCTCAGGAGATGCTGGATACTCTGCAAAATTTGGGATAGTAGTCATGGTTAAGCTCCCAACTTCTTCAGTAGACCATCGAGCTTCGTAGCTGCGTCGATCTTCATGTTCAAATAGTCATCCGGTTCGAAATCATGTCCTGGCGATCCCGCCAACAAAATGGTTTCTACACCGAGCTTGCGCAGTTCAGCCAATGCCTCAGCACCAGTTGCATCGTATTCAGCGTCCGTGCCACAAATGACTGCAATCTTGGAGCTAGCAGCAGCCTCAGCAAACTCAGGGGTTCTTGGAACAACCTGCCCTGGGTTCAAAGCCTCAATTCCGCCTGTACCAAGAAGATTGGTAATAAAACCAGTACGAATATTGTGCTTTGCAAGTGGGCCTAGCGGGATGAGTACAGCTTGTGGCCGTTTTCCGTTGACCTCCATGAAAACATCCGAGCGGTTACGGAACGACTCGAATTCTGCGGCCCAACGGCGTACACAGGTTGGCTCTACGCGAAGCTCTGCCGGCAACGGCGCTTCTGCGAGATTTGGAAATTCGTTGATTGCGGTGACTTTCTTGATTCGATGCGCAATATCACGGCGTACTCGCTCATGAGCATCGTCAAGCATTTCTTTAACGGAACGGTTTTCGACGGCTACAAGGAAGCCACCAGCTGCTTCGATATCAGTGAAGACCTTCCATGCTTTCTCGATGATCGATGAAGTTAGACTTTCGACGTAATACGATCCACCAGCTGGGTCAATGACATGACCTAGGTGAGATTCTTCGAGAAGCAGAAGGTTCGTATTACGCGCAATGCGGTGAGCGAAGCTGCGCGAAACATTTGGAATTCCGCCTGCAATTGCCCAGTCAAAGCACAAAACTTCTACGTCTTTGGCGCCACCAACGCCTGCAGCGAATGCTGCCACCGTGGAACGCAACATGTTCACCCACGGATCACGCTGAGTAAACATGACAGGAGCCGTCAATGCATGTTGTGGAGCACTTCCGAGTTCCTTAGCACCAAGAATTTCTGCAACTCGAGCCCAGAGTGCTCGGCCTGCTCGCAATTTAGAAATTTGAGCAAACTGATCGTCCGTAATTGCATAACGGAATGAAAGCTGCTGTAAAGCTTGCTCTGTAGAGAGCCCTGCAGCTACCAAGCCACGGAGATATTCTGCACCGGCTGCTAGCGCGAGACCAATCTGCTGCGCATCCGTAGCACCTTGATTTGAGAAGGAGACTGCATCGACCAAGATCGCGCGAGTGTTTTCACGCTCAGATGCGCGAACAGCTAGATTAATCGCGGTGTCGAGGTCAACAGAGGCTGATCCATCGACCATGGAGCTAAGTGGCGATGCTCCAAGCTCGATGCTTCGTGGCGCGGTACCCTGAGCGTCAACCATCGAGAAAAGACGATTGGTCATTTCTTCAGTCGCGACACCAGAGTTCAGACGAACTGGGGCGTACTGGAAAAGCACCTCTTTGAGGAGCTCTTCAATGTCGGCTTCTCCATAAACAACAATATCGGTTGTGCCATTGTCAAGAGCATGAAGAACATCTTTGTTAGAAGAAGATGCGCCGAACGATTCGGTTACTCCCCAGCCAACGCCTTCTTCTTGCCCTGCACCGGCAAAACCACGTGTATATGGGAATGAACCTGGAATCTGAGTTTCTTCTAATTCGTCTGCACGGTTGTACAAAGGGTTGACTTTGATGTCATCGTACGTGGTGCGAATAAGACGCTGCCAAATATCTAGCGGAACGTCAGCAACATCTTTTTTCTGTACGCGAGCGAAAACTTTAGCAACAGCTTTATACCATTCCTGTCGCTGAGCCTCGAGCTCTTCAGTTTGGGCGATTCGTGTGTCAGTCACGAGTGGAACCCACTCTCCTCACAGTAGAAGGAACGAGAAGCGCATAAATACAAAACGGACAAATGAATCGTCTCAACTTTATGCGTCCACGCACCTATGTGGTTGTGAACAAAATTTTCGTGGCATAAGGTTCCTACACCAGACCAAGGTGATAGGCGCCTCATAACAACTACTAAGTGTAGTCCGATACATCAGTATTTGGTGAGCATTTCCAACCGAATGTGTCCGATCGGACTAAAGTTAGCCCACGTGAACGCGATTTTCTCTTATTTTCTTGAGCTTTTTCGTGATGGATTCAACAGGATTTCAGAGTGGAGCACCGTTAAGAAACTTGGTTTTACGTTACTATGCTGCGTTTTTCTTGTAGCAACTGTGATTATCGACGTTCCTCCGCTAACTGTTTTACGTACTTGGGCAGACGATACTGGCGCATGGTTTGTTGTGGTTTTTATTGCCTTATACATTTCAATAACGCAGTTCCCGATACCACGCACACTCTTGACGCTTTCTTCTGGAATTCTTTTCGGCCCATTGGTCGGATTTGTCATCGCCCTGTTAAGTACAACAGCGTCGGCCATACTGTCATTACTCATCGCCCGAAGAATTCTGGGTGATTGGACTCGATCGCGGTTAACATCCGCCAATGCTGTTCGCGTAAATCATCATATTGAGCAACGAGGTTGGTTTGCAGTTGCATCCCTGCGAATGATCGCTGCGGTGCCCTTTTGAGAGTGTCCGATTGTTTGTGTGCGGGGGCTTGGTTTACAAGTAGTCCGCGAATCGGTCGGGGTAAGCCACGGCTAGTTGGTTGATGGCTTGTTTCCACCCGGTGGCTTTCGCTCCTTCAATATAGCCGTTGCATTCGATGGCGCGCTTCGCTTTCTTCGCTCGCTGGGCAGCGCGCTTGTCCTCGATGTTGCAGATCATCAGCCACAGCGTTTTCAGCGCCGCGGTATCGTTCGGGAACTGGCCGCGGTTGCGGGTGGCTTTCCGCAGCTCAGCATTCAGCGATTCGATCGAATTCGTGGTGTAGAGTACCCGCCGTGCCGCAGGCGGGAACTGCAAAAATGGCACAAACCGGTCCCAGGCGTCGCGCCAGACTTTGACCGATTGCGGGTATTTACGGCCCAGTTCACTGGCCTCGAATGCGTCCAGGGCGGCGCGGGCGGTGTCCTCGGTCGGTGCGGTGTAGACCTCCCGTAGCGCACTTGATACGGGTTTGCGGTCTTGGTAGGACACCCACCTGTTGGCCGCCCGGATCAGGTGCACGATACAGGTCTGCACCATGGAATTCGGCCAGGTTGCCTCCACGGCTTCCGGCAGGCCTTTGAGCCCGTCGCAGCAGACGATGAACACGTCTTGGACCCCACGGTTGGCAAGGTCAGCGCACACGGATGCCCAAAAACTGGCGCCTTCATTGTCTGCGATCCACAATCCCAGGATGTGCTTGATGCCGTCCATGTCGACGCCTACCGCCATGTAGCAAGACTTGTTGACCACGCGGTGGCCATCGCGGATCTTCACTCGCAGCGCGTCGAGGAAGATCACTGGGTAGAACTCGTCGAGCTGGCGGTTTTGCCAGATCATGACCTCTTCTAACACCGCGTCGGTAATGGTGCTGATCGTATCTGGGCTCATATCCACCCCGAGGGTGGTGGCGAGGTGGTGGCAAATATCGCGCACGGTCATCCCACCGGCGTACAGGGAGATGATCATGTCATCAAGCTCCGTCAGACGGCGGGTGCCTTTAGGCAGCATCCGCGGCGTAAACGTGCCAGCTCGATCCCGGGGCATAGTCACATCAAAGGTGCCGTAGCCAGAGTTGACGGTTTTGGTGTACGACCCGTTGCGGTGATTGCCACCATCCGGGGTGCCCAGCTGGGCTTTCGCCGTACGATCAGAGTGCGCGTATCCTAGATGCGCGTCCATTTCAGCCTGCAGACCAGCGTTGATCGATGCCTGCAAAAGACCTTTGACCAGGTCGCTGGCATCATCGGTGGAAGTCGACAACTCGCCGATCAGTTCGGCGATTTCCGGATTTTCCATCAGCTTAGCGCTGATCTCGTTGACCCTGTTCGGGTCATGACCTTTCCTCGGTGACACGGTAGTCATTATCAGTGAAACTCCTTCTGGATCAGAGCCTCACACACAAAACACCTGACACCCTCGCCCTTTTCGTTATTGAATTATGTAGCAGGAATGACGAACATCCCTTTAACAAGTTTCGGGTTGGCTACATGCATCGGGTCTGCGCCTGGGACAATTGTTACAGTTTTCATTGGAAATGGACTTGCGCAAAGCTACGATGCAACCCTTTTTATCCCGACCATATGTTTAGCAATCCTCGGTTTATGTGGATTAATTATCGATTCGAGACTGCTAGTCAAGTCATCAACATAGACAATAAGGTAGGGTGTTGAACTAATACTATGGCGCTTTAGTCGAGAGGATCATTCAGGCATGTACGCTATCCAAGCTCGGTACCGAGGTCGAGATCTCAAACGTGCAGAATTCGTAAGTAAGGCTGCAGCAGCGTTGTCGACGTTGGAGGGTGTTGAGCAATTCACTTTGGTGGGCGTGGAAGATATAGCGTCAATAATTGATACTGCCGAAGCTACCTGCGATACAGCGCTAGCTCTTTTAGCCGCAGGCGATTGGGCTGTAGCTATCGCTGTTATGGATACCACAACAGCGACTTCAGAAGATTCCCTTGCTTTTGCCCACAAAGTACTAGGGCCACGCGCCCGAGCTGGTACAATGAAAGTTGGGGTAAAGAAAGACAAAAAGTGGGCTGCCCCCATCCAAGCAGTCTTTGTCATGCTCGCTTACATACTCTCTAAAAGAACTGCCGAAGGTCGCGAAGCAACGAGTTTGATGCGTTCCGGATTAAATCAGATAGAGGCCGCTGAAGAATTAGGCATCTCGAAGCAAGCTATAAGCCAACGTTTGCAAGCTGCAGGCTGGCAAGCTGAGCTTGCAGGCTATCAACTTGCCATTGATCTCCTACAACGTGCAAATGTTGATTAACACGGAAATTGCCTGCCATTCACTATAAGTTCGGCGCGAACGTGTTGTGCATGGCAGGCAATCTAAAAACCAATTGAGCAATATCTAATTTTTGTTCTTGGGCAATGAGGCCAATTCAGTGGCAGGATCTTCAACAGGCTTATTAGCTACAGCATTCGCTGCTGCTACCGCCGCAGCAATTTCTGGGTTTGACTCAGTTTTGAACCAATCTTCATGATCATCTTCGCCAACTAATTGGCTACTGCGCTCATCAACTTCGCTTGGTTCGTAACGGAAGATACCATCTTCTCCTTTATTGGCGAGCGTCTTTGCAAATTCTTCCAGGGAATCGCCAAACTGTGATGGAATCATCCACATGGTTGAGGCTTTGCCCTCGGCTAATTGCGGCAATTTTTCGAGATACTGATATGCCAAAACCTCAGGTGTCAACCGAGAAGCCTTGATTGCGGCGTTAATTTTCTGGATTGCCCGAGCCTCACCTTGAGCTTCAAGATATCGAGCAGCTCGTTGACCTTCAGCTTCTAGAATTCGGGCTTCCCTTGCTGCTTCTGCCGCCAAAATTGCTGCATGCTTTTCGCCTTCAGCTGCGAGAATCTTTGCTTGTTTTTCACCTTCAGCAGTTCGAATATCAGATTCGCGGCGTCCCTCAGCGGTCAGAATCATGGCGCGTTTCTCACGATCAGCTTTCATCTGCATTTCCATGGATTGCTGGATTGATGGAGGAGGATCAATCGCTTTGAGCTCTACTCGGCTAATTCTTAACCCCCACTTTGTAGTAGCCGCATCGAGTTCACCACGTAACCGGCGATTGATTACTTCTCGAGAAGTAAGAGTTTCCTCTAATGTCATTCCGCCGACTACATCACGGAGAGTTGCTACCGAAATTTGTTCGACGCCCACAATGTAATTGTCAACTCCATAAATAGCTTTCGCTGCATCATTAATTTGGAAAGTGACAACAGTATCAATAGCAACAGTGAGGTTGTCTTGAGTAATTACAGCTTGTGGAGGGAAAGATACAACCCGTTCACGGGTGTCTACCTTCGCTCTAACCTTGTCGATAAACGGTACTAACAAGCTAATTCCACCTGCAATTGTCTTGGTATACCGACCGAGGCGCTCGACAACGGCGGCTTCACCTTGCGGAATAATTACAATGGATTTAGCAATAACAATTGCAAAAAACACCATGATAACTGCAAGAACTATCACGCTTTATCTCTCCTTCCATACAACAGCAGTTGGTCCGTCAATTTCTACTACGTAGACTGATTGTCCTGTCTGGAAATTAACGGCAGGATCAAGGCTTCGAGCAGACCAGAGAGAACCGTCGAGCTTGATTTGCCCCGAATGCTCTGCGATCTTTTCAACGACTTCCCCACTCATTCCGATGAGAGACCGTGGAGTGAGCTCCAATGTGTTCGGTAGCTCAAAACGTTTCTTTATCAGAGGTTTGAGGAACAACAATAAAGAAATTGCAGCCACTGAAAACGCGGTGGTTTGTACTGCAACGTTGTCAGTTACTAAACCAACCCCAGCGGCACAAATGGCAGCAATGCCTAGCATGAGGAAGGTCAGTTCACCGATAAACAACTCTATGAATACTAGTGCTACGCCAATTACAAACCATGCCAAAGATCCCACAGCATCTAGCTTACTGAAAAAACAAATCGTCGCGCAGAAACCTCATTCCTAATATGAGCGAGGCGTGTTACATAAGGTCTTCTTTCTTTAGCTCTTGGGTTGTAACAAAATCAACCAGTCGCTCAACTGCCCCAACTAAAGTGGAATCGACGTCTCGAAATGAATGCACGGCATTGTATACACGATTCCAGCCTTCTTTTGGATCAGCCCAGCCAACTCGACGACAGATGCCCTTTTTCCAATCCTCGCCGTATGGAACTTTTGGCCATTCTCGCAAACCTAGTCTTTCAGGTTTTACTGCGGCCCAAATGTCAATATAGGGATGGCCCGTCACGAGAACATCTGGCCCGACGCTTTCGGTCAGCTTTGTTTCTTTGGATCCTTCCACCAAGTGGTCTGCTAATACTCCAACTCGCCGTCCTGGTTGAGGCTTAAACTGGGCTAACTGGTGCGGAAGATTGTCAAGTCCTTCCAGATATTCCACGACTACGCCTTCAACTCGCAGGTCATGACCCCATATTTTTTCAACGATTGCTGCATCATGAATACCTTCAACCCAGATCCGCGATGGTGCCGCAACTTTCGCTTCAACTTGTTTTACTTTTCGGGAACCTGAATTTGATCGTTCGGGCTGTTTCTTTTCCACGAAACGCGTAAGCGTAACCCGATTCCCATCAATGAGAAACGCTCCCTTTCTCAGCTTAAAAAGTCGCTCACGTTGATAGCGATCTTCAAGTCGAATGAAATCTCCGTCATAAGTTCGTTCAAAATTAATAACTGCACCAACGAAACCATCGGCTAGTACCTCGACCACCAAACCAGGTTTCGCTGGGACTTCAGGAAATTGTTGCGGAACATTTCGAGAATGTCCTTTTAGAATGTTTCCGGCATATGGATCATGGAAAGTCATAACACCACAGCCTATCCGCTAAGGTCTTTAAAGCTATGAATATCCGCGACAACCTCTACAGTCCATTGCAAAACGCTAGTCTTTGGATAGGCGCATGGCTATACGGTCATATCAGTATTGACGATGCAGACTACAGTCTTACCGAACTCTTTGGTCAAGGCCACCTTGTTGGCATCGGCGACGGAAATCATGAAATTTTCCGAATCTTGAGGAAAAATATTGACCTACATCATAAATCAGCACTAAGCGAAGAACCACAGCTTCGTTTACTTCTAGGGGGCCTTGGCGATCCCATTTATTTCCCAGAAGACGTGCGTACAACGCTTGGAAGCCAAGCTAGATCTGTTCCACAAGCTGCGATAGCCGTAGCCCTAGCACATCCGCATACCTATGGTTTTCTTATACCCCGAGGTTCAGATTCCCAAGAAAGAACCCAATGGCACTGGATTACTTCCGCCGAACCGACGAGGCTACCTCCTGCGTTAAGTCCCGGCGAAGCTGATTTCAATTTGGCGGAAGCTACTCGGTACATCGCAACCTTCATCGAGAAACGTCCAAGTTTCCGCACTCCAGCTCGGAATCCGAGGCTTACTGTTGGGCGTTTGACAGACTTTTACGAGAATCCAGGATTGCCTGAGCAAGTAGCCCCGCGTGCGTTAAAGCTGATCTCTCGGGCAGACACGATAGCGTCAATCGTGGAAGGCGTGACTCAATCTTTACAGGAGCATGCTTTTGACCCACATCTATTTCCCCTAGCACAACACGTTCGCAATGCTCGAATGGCAGCGGTTTCTTACGCCCTTGCTGAATGGGGCCGCTGAACAGGCTGGCAACAATTTATTTCGCATGGTTCACCATTGAAGGAACATCCTCTCGACGGAACAATTCCGAGGTTCTGATGCGGTTTTACTCCTAATGATTCTTCGACTAATTCTACGATCATTGTTGCGAAGGAATCGGTATGTCCAACAGTTGCAGCTCTAGAAATTGACATTCCTAAATCTGAAGCTAAGTCTTGGAGTTCATGATCCAAGTCCCACACAACTTCCATATGGTCTGAAATGAAACCAATGGGTGCAACCACAAGTTCGGAAACGCCGTGCTCATGTTGGCATTTCGCATAATCTAAAATATCCGGTTCTAACCAAGGAATTTGACCATTTCCTGATGCAGATTGCCAGACTACGTCGTAACGCTCTTGGCTTATACCAAGATGCTTTGCGACAAGTGCCGCTGCTTCGTGAACTTGACGCGAGTATAACGGCCCGTCTTCATCACGCCCTGAATTCTCATTGGATGCTTCAGGTATGGAGTGTGCGGTAAAAACGACTTTTTGATGCAGCTGGAGCTCATCAAGTGCCGAAATTCCTAATTCTCTTGCAGCTTGAAATACAACCGAAGACATTTCCTCAATAAATAATGGATGATCAAAGAATTGTCGAAGTTTCAAACAGTTGAGAGTCGGGAGCCCCTTTTCTGCCAGATGGTGATTCATTCTGACAATATCTTCATCATATTGTCGACATCCTGAATACCCACCCCACGCAGAGGTGGCAAAAACTGCGACATTCCGAACACCATCGCGAACCATTTTCTCAGCGGTGTCATTGACAAATGGGTGCCAATTTCTGTTTCCAAAATACACAGGAATCTCGAGTCCACGCGAAGACAATACTTCAATGATATTGCCAATAATTTCTCGATTAAGAGCATTAAGTGGACTTACACCGCCAAAATGTCGGTAATGAACCGCAACTTCTTCGAGGCGTTCACGAGGAATACCTCTGCCCCGAGTTACATTTTCAAGAAAAGGTATAACATCTTGTTGTCCCTCCGGACCACCAAAAGAGAGAACTAATATTGCGTCGACGTCCGATAACGTCCACGTGGGCAGCGGTAGCAAAGAAGAGTGCACAGGTTCGACCATAAGCAGTGAGCTTAACACTAAAGGGTGAAAATCTTGACCAACCGTTATCCTCGCGGTCAAGATTTCACCCATTTATTCAATATTTACTGTTTAAATGAGGCGCACAACGTATGGGCTCATTCCAGACCAACGAACTGGAGAAACTTTAACGCTTGATCCTGATTGCGGAGCCTCAAGCATTGTGCCATCACCAAGATAGATGGCCACATGGTACTCAGCATTAGGGCCGTAGAAAATAAGATCTCCGCGCTGCATATTGGAGGGATCAACTTTGGTTCCCTTTTGGTACTGGTAACCAGTGTAGTGAGGCAAAGCTATACCTACACCAGCAAATGCGTACAAAGTTAGCCCTGAACAGTCGAATCCAACTTTATTAAAGTCACCAAAAGAATCAGCTACGCCGCCGTCTCGAATACCTTTCGTTGGGCCACTCGCATTACCGCCACCCCATGCGTAAGGAGTTCCAACATAAGCCATTGCCCTTGAGATGACTGTTTCAATCTTTTCGCTTCGGCTCGCGTTTCCTACTAACGCAGATGCTTTTTCAGATACATCCTCCATCGAATCAACCTGAGCAACGTCCAGGTCATCAAGAATAGAAGAATCGCTATCTTCGTTTTCTACAGCAGCAATGTATTTTCCGTCTTGGTTATTCGAATCATATGGATCATCTAAAGACGCATGATTTGGCGTTGCAGCCTCGACCAACGCAGCAGCGGCGCGGGCAGAATCGTTCGCTGTAGAACGGCGATTCTCTGAAGCCTTTCTTTCAGCCTCAGCTTGAGCCTGAGCTGCTTCCACAGCCTTTACTGCATCTTGACGTGCTTTTTCTGCCTTTTCCGCCGCAACCTTTCGGGCAGCTTCATCAGCGGCTTTTCGAGCAGCTTCCGCTGCAATCCTAGCAGCCTCTTCTTTCGCCTTACGAGCAGCTTCAGCTTCCTGACGTGCCTTTTCAGCTGCAGCAGCTTCTGCTTTCTTTCGAGCTTCTTCTGCCCGCTTGTATTCCTCGTATTCTGATCGTTGTTGACGTAACGAATCAGCATTACCCCGAGCAGAATCGAGACCACGCTGGGCTTCTTCGCGCTTACTAATTAACTCAGCTCGTTTACGGAGATTTTCTTCCAGCTTTGAATTAGAAGAATCAATTGCTTGCTGAGTTGAAGCCTTAGCACTTTCAGCTTCAGATTCCCGCTTTTCTGCGAGATTCTTGACCTCACGAAGTCGCGACTCTTCATTTGCTTGTTCGGTTCGTAACCTGTCGAGGGCATCTACCGCTTCGCGTTGTTTTTGAGCGTTAGTACGAAGGTAAGTTTGGCGATCCAACGCTTCTTCTGAAGTAGCCTTACCGGAAACACCTGCAACACCACTTGGTACAGCCCCCTGCCGATAAGCACTACGAGAAATTTCATCGAGCGTTTTTTGGGCTTTTAATATCTCCGCTTGAGTATCGTCAAGCTTCTTGCGAGCCGCAGTCACGCCTTGCCGAGCCCGTTCAGCTGAACTTTGTGCGTCATGCAGATCAACCAGCGCTTTGTTAACTGCCTCGCGCAATCCACCCATTTCGAGTTCCAAAGCTGCGATTTCAGAGTCTGAATTAGAAACCGATGCTACTAGCTTTGACACCTCACCTTGGGCTACGCCTACTTGGCTATCTGCAGAAGCTATTTCAGTGTCTGAAGGGTTTGCAGGCTCTGCTGCCACGGGAGAAGTAGCCCCGAGAAATGCAATCGATAATCCAAATGCGACAAGGTCACGCATCACTTTCGTAGTGGTACGCCTAGACATAGACGATCGTATAGTCACAGGGGCTACTCCTATAAACGTTTCACATGGTGTTTCCATGCAAACCAATAACAAGGTTGAGTGACTCGAATCTCGATCTTCAAATTATGACTTGAGTAGTCTCCGCGTGCTTCCCCACATGCGCGACAAACATCAAGTCAAGTTACCAGAATCGACACACGAGTCATTCTCAGAACAATAGTGCACTGACACCCCTATGTCCCCATTACGATGCAATTATCAATGTAACCACATTATTCACATGCACCCGTCCATGGATGTGACCTGCCAAAAGGCTCATCAAAATAATTAATGTGATATGGGACACTTTTAGAAAAATTTGCGTGTTGCTGCAGGTTTAAAAACGTAATCAAGCTTGGAACCTTGGCCAATCATCTTTCCATACACATAAGGCCAGACAATCTTCATTCGGGAATTTTAGGACTAATAGAATTTAAAAATTGGCCCACGCTACAATAAAGTCAAGCCCAGCACCTAGACCTAGGGGTAATATAATCACATTTACCTCACTTCGGCGTCCTTAACGTTTACTCCATGCGGGGGTAATTGCAGTAGCCAATCAGACAACACGGTAGGCAACATTACGCGCGTACTGTTAGAATGTGCGTCAGGCGACGATGTGGGATTGCTCTTGCAGGTATTACCCAACAAAAGTCTTCTGCTACATCTGCGCGATTTTAACGCTTTGCCTCTGTACTCATTATGAAGCAAAGTTGTGAACAGACATTCAACTGATCACCCCAAAACGAAGTGGAGCTCACTGTGACTGAAAGCAAGAACTCCTTCAATGCCAAACAAACACTTGAGGTCGGCGACAAGTCGTATGACTACTTCGCACTCAACACTGTTAAAGGCATGGAGAAGCTACCGTATTCTCTAAAGGTTCTCGGCGAAAATCTTCTACGCACTGAAGACGGCGCAAACATCACCGCGGATCACATTAGTGCGATCGCAAATTGGGATCCATCAGCGGAACCAAGCATTGAAATCCAGTTCACTCCTGCTCGCGTGTTGATGCAGGACTTCACCGGCGTGCCTTGCGTCGTTGATCTTGCCACCATGCGTGAAGCGGTTAAGACACTCGGTGGCGATCCAGACAAAGTTAACCCACTCAACCCTGCCGAAATGGTTATTGACCACTCGGTCATCATCGAGGCATTCGGTTCAACTTCAGCATTGGCAAAGAATGTCGAAATCGAATATGAGCGCAATGAAGAGCGATACCAATTCCTGCGCTGGGGCTCAAAGGCATTTTCCAATTTCCGCGTAGTTCCTCCAGGAACCGGCATTGTCCACCAGGTGAATATTGAGAACTTGGCCCGAGTAGTCTTTGACAACAATGGGTTGGCATATCCCGACACCTGCATCGGTACCGACTCACATACCACAATGGAAAATGGTCTTGGTATTTTAGGTTGGGGCGTTGGTGGCATCGAGGCCGAGGCTGCAATGCTTGGCCAGCCAGTATCAATGCTCATTCCACGCGTTGTTGGCTTTAAGTTGACTGGCGAAATCCCCGCTGGCGTAACAGCAACCGATGTTGTTCTCACCATCACTGAAATGCTTCGCGAACATGGCGTAGTCCAAAAATTCGTCGAATTCTACGGAAATGGCGTTAAGTCGATTCCGCTTGCTAACCGCGCAACTATCGGAAACATGTCCCCTGAATTCGGCTCCACCTGCGCAATCTTCCCTATCGACGAAGAAACTATCAAGTATATGCACTTGACAGGACGTTCAGAGAAACAAGTAGCACTCGTAGAAGCATACGCCAAGGCACAGGGCATGTGGCTCGAGCAGGATGCTCCTGAAGCGGAATACTCTGAGTACCTTGAGCTTGATCTGTCCACCGTTGTACCTTCAATTGCAGGTCCTAAGCGCCCACAGGATCGCATTTTGCTGACCGAAGCGAAGGAACAATTCCGTAAGGATCTTCCTGATTACTGCTCAGCAGAACCTGTTGACGAGTCTCTTCCAGCTAAGCGCATGGATTCTGAAGGCGCTGTGCAAGAAGAAGGCGAAGATGTCGCTGGCTACAACTCCTCGCGTGCAGGCCATGGTGAATCTGCCGCTGAAGGCGCAGCTGGCCGCCAGTCCAATCCAGTTGTTGTTTGCTCACCAAATGGTGGCGAATACACCCTAGACCACGGCATGGTCGCAATTGCATCGATTACTTCCTGCACCAACACTTCTAATCCATCAGTCATGATTGGCGCCGGATTGATTGCACGTAAGGCTGCAGCTAAGGGACTCAAGGCAAAACCATGGGTTAAGACCATTTGTGCGCCTGGATCGCAAGTCGTCGATGGATATTACAAGCGTGCGGACCTTTGGAAAGATCTTGAGGCTTTAGGCTTCTACCTTTCCGGCTTTGGCTGCACTACCTGTATCGGAAACTCGGGCCCATTGCCAGAAGAAATTTCTGCGGCTATCAATGAAAATGATTTGACGGCAACAGCAGTCTTGTCTGGTAACCGTAACTTCGAAGGTCGTATCTCTCCTGATGTCAAGATGAACTACTTGGCATCGCCCATCATGGTAATTGCATATGCAATCGCCGGCACTATGGATTTCGACTTCGAGACGCAACCCCTTGGCCGGGATACCGATGGCAACGACGTCTTCTTGAAGGATATTTGGCCTTCCACTGAAGAAATTGAAGAAACCATCGCTGGTGCTATTTCTCGCGAACTTTATGAAGAAGACTATGCAGATGTCTTCAAGGGTGATGAGCAGTGGCAAAACCTTCCTACTCCAGAGGGCAAGACCTTCGACTGGGATGAGAAGTCGACCTATATCCGCAAGGCACCATACTTTGATGGTATGACGATGGAGCCTGCTCCATCGTCAGATATCAAGGGCGCTCGCGTTTTGGCTAAGCTGGGAGATTCAGTAACCACCGACCACATCTCCCCTGCTTCGTCCATCAAACCTGGTACCCCTGCTGCACAGTACTTGGATAAAAACGGAGTTGCTCGTAACGACTACAACTCCTTGGGATCCCGTCGTGGTAACCACGAAGTAATGATGCGCGGTACTTTTGCGAACATTCGACTTCAGAACCAGCTAGTCGACATCGCAGGTGGCTACACGCGTGACTTCACCAAGAATGGCGAGCAAGCATTCATCTTCGATGCCTGCCAAAACTACAAAGCCGCTGGTATTCCACTTGTTGTAATCGCAGGTAAAGAATACGGCACCGGTTCTTCCCGCGACTGGGCTGCAAAGGGAACCAATCTTCTAGGTGTCAAAGCCGTTATCGCGGAGTCCTTTGAACGTATTCACCGCTCCAACCTGATTGGCATGGGCGTTATTCCGCTACAGTTCCCTGCAGGTGAATCGCATGCATCTTTGGGCTTGGATGGTACGGAAACCTTCGATATTGAAGGCATTGAAGAGCTCAACAACGGTGTTACCCCTAAGACTGTTCATGTGACAGCCACAAAGGAATCTGGCGACCAAATTGAATTCGACGCAGTCGTTCGTATTGACACGCCAGGCGAAGCTGATTACTACCGTAACGGTGGTATTCTCCAATACGTGCTTCGCAACATGATCAACGCTTAATTCCTACGCTGATTATGTCGCAACCATAGGGGGCTCTATCTCAAAAACGAGGTGGCGCCCCCTAACCTGATTTATTGTCTCTCTAACGAGAAGGGGCTACCAACACATTATGCCCGTTGTGAGCAACACCGAGCTATCGATGCGTCGACAGGAGATACTAGAAGGCGCACGTCGATGCTTCGCCGAACATGGTTACGAAGGTGCAACTGTGCGCCGATTAGAAGAAACCGTGGGTAAATCCCGTGGCGCGATTTTTCATCATTTTAGTGACAAAGAAAATCTATTCTTGGCACTTGCCCGCGAAGATGCGGCACGGATGGCTGAAGTTGTCGCAGAAAATGGGCTCGTGGAAGTCATGCGCGATATGCTAGCCCACCCTGAACGCCATGACTGGTTAGCAACTAGGCTTGAAATAACCAAGATGTTGCGGACAGACCCCAGTTTTCGAAATCGTTGGATAGAACACCAGCGTGTTCTGGACGACGCCGTGTTGGAGCGCCTTCAAAGAAACGCACACTTGGGACGCATGCGCGACGACGTACCCATTGATGTATTACACACATACTTAGAAACGGTCTTAGATGGTTTTATTTCACGTCTAGCTTCTGACGGCGATTCCGAGAGCTTGGAACGAGTATTGGATTTGGTTGAAGAATCAGTTCGATCATCACAACCCAGCTAGGCCAATATAGACAAAGTAGTCTAGAGTGACATATATGGTTTCAATTTTGCTGGTATCTCCGCGGCCTGGCCATGATGTGGCAACTGCTGAACGTAAGGACGTACTTCGTGCTACTGGGCTTGCCCCTGAGCGATTAGAGCAGGTACTTGTTGATGACGTCGAGAAGTACCTCCCCGATTTTTCTCGCTTCGATGGCATCATCGTCGGTGGAAGTCCACTTAATATCAGCGCTGAAACATATTCGGATTGGCAAAAACATGTCCATACCGAGTTATCTCGCATTGTCCACGCTGCTATTCCATCATTTTTTATTTGCTATGGAAATTCATTTCTCGTCGATCTAACTGGTGGAACAGTCGGACGCACTCATCCAGAGGATTCCGGAGCTACTACAGTTTCGTTAACGGCCGATGGTCTAACCGACCGTATTACTCGTGACCTTCCAACAACTTTCACATCGCTGACCGGGCATACAGAAAACGCGACCTGTCTAGGAGATTCTACAGTCTTATTAGCAACTGGAGACTCCTGTCCCATTCAGATGATTCGAGCTAACGAAACCACATGGGCATGCCAATTTCACGCAGAGATGGATGCACAAGCCATGAAAACTCGAATGGACTTTTATAAAGACTACGGTTACTTCTCACCTGAGGATTATGACACAATCGTATCTTCACTTCCTAGCATTGACACCACATATTCCAATCGAGTGCTTCGTAATTTTATCGAGGTATGTGAAGGAAAACGGTAGATAGTGTTACCCCGTGTGGGGTACCCGACTTATTAAAGCCATTACCCTCTTCCTGTTTAATTCTTTTGAAAGAAGTAATATAACCCCCATGTTTGCCATTATCTCTGTCACCGGTGCAGATCACACCGGAATCATCGCTGCTGTAGCTACAAAATGCGCCGAGTTAGGCGTTAACATCAACAACGTTTCTCAAACGATCATGGACGGTTACTTCACCATGATCCTGCACGTATCCTTTGATGATTCCGCAACGGATATTGCCACAATTCAGGAATCAATGGCAGATGTAGAACAGAACCAAAACCTGGTGATTCGAATTCAATCTCAGGCAATCTTCGACGCAATGAATATCATCTAGGAAGATTCATAGGTTTATGACGACTCAACACTCATATTCCAGCATTCTCGAAACCATCGAAATGATCGAGAAATACCGTCTGGACATTCGTACCGTCACTATGGGCATTAGCCTCCTTGATTGCGTTCGAGGAACCATGCAGGAAACCTGCGAAGCGGTATATACCAAAATAGCCACCCTTGCAAAAGATCATGTCTCAATCTGCGAAGGAATTGAACGAGAACTGGGAATCCCGATTGTTAACAAACGAATTTCAGTTACTCCAATTTCGCTCATTGCTTCTGCTGTAGAAGGAAGTCCAGTTGAGATCGCCCACGCACTAGACAAGGCAGCTAAAACGGTAGGCGTCAACTTCATTGGCGGTTATTCGGCCCTAGTGGAAAAAGGTATGACAGCTGGCGATAAGAAACTTATCGACTCGATACCACAAGCGCTCACCGAAACCGATCTTGTCTGCTCATCAGTGAACATTGGATCATCCCGATCTGGTATCAACATGGATGCTGTCCGTGAAATGGGCATCGTAGTCAAAAAGGCAGCCGAACTCACTAAAGATCGCAGTGCTATCGCATGCGCGAAACTCGTCGTCTTCGCAAATGCTGTCGGCGATAATCCCTTCATGGCCGGTGCATTCCATGGTGTGGAAGAACCTGATTGCGTCGTGAGTGTAGGTGTATCTGGACCCGGCGTCGTTGACCGAGCACTCGGCGATCTGGATGGCGCTACTTTAGACCAAGTCGCTGAGGCAATTAAGAAAGCAGCCTTCAAAATTACTCGTGCTGGCCAGCTAGTTGGCAATCTTGCTTCTGAACGCCTTGGTGTACCTTTCGGCATCGTCGATTTGTCTCTCGCTCCAACCGCAGAACTTGGCGATTCCGTTGCACACATTATGGAACACATGGGTCTAGACCAAGTAGGAACGCACGGTACTACCGCAGCGCTTGCCTTGCTTAACGACGCGGTGAAAAAGGGCGGCATGATGGCATGCTCTCGAGTAGGCGGACTTTCGGGCTCGTTCATTCCAGTTTCTGAGGACAAAGGAATGATCGATGCAGTCCGTGCCGGCAATATTTCAGTTGACAAGCTTGAAGCGATGACAGCAATCTGCTCAGTGGGCCTCGATATGATCGCTATTCCAGGAGACACGAGCGCAGAACTTATTTCAGGCATGATTGCGGACGAAGCTGCGATCGGTGTAATGAATCATAAAACCACTGCAGTGCGTGTTATCCCAGTTCCAGGAACCAAACAAGGAGAAGAGGTCAACTTTGGCGGCCTTCTAGGGTACGCCCCAGTTATCCCAGTCTCTACCGTCGATAACTCCGCGTTTATTCATCGTGGCGGCTTTATTCCTGCACCTGTACACGGATTCCGTAACTAGAATTTTGCGTTAAAAAGTTGGTTCGTTCTTGGTATTGGCGAGGAACGAACCAACTTTTTTAATTTTTGTACTTGATTCCTGCACAAAGAAACACCACAGGACCAATAGTGCCTACGACACTCGTCAGAAGGCCCCAGAGGTATTTAGGGCCCTTAATACGTGACTTTGGCAAATGATAAAGAAAGTGCCACGCAATAGATTTAAGTAAGACATCAGTGGCAATGAGACTTAGTATGATACTCCGATGAGCATCTGATAATTCGCCCTCTGTTCTAAGACGAGAGATTAAACTGCCGAAGATATTCATACCGTTATTCTACGCAGTTAAATCTAAGCTAATTCGACAATTTCCATGTAGTCTTCGCTCCAAAGATCTTCATCACCATCAGGTAATACGATTACGCGTTCAGGTTCAAGCGCTTTCACTGCACCCGGATCGTGCGTAACGAGTACGACTGCACCTGTATATGTACGCAAGGCTTCGAGAACTTGCCCACGAGAAATAGGATCAAGGTTATTAGTAGGCTCGTCGAGGAGCAAAACATTTGCTCGTGAAGACACCAATGCGGCAAGCACTAAACGAGTTTTTTCACCGCCAGATAATGTTCCAGCTGGTTGCTCTAGTTGATCACCCGAAAACATGAAAGCTCCGAGAAGTCCACGAAGATCCTGTTCTCCTGCACCTGGGCAGGCGTCGATGGTATTTTGCCACACAGACTTTTGAGGATCGATGGTGTCGTGTTCTTGGGCAAAATAGCCGATCTTCAAACCGTGCCCAGTAACGATTCCACCTTCGCCATCAGTCCTTTCCACACCAGCAAGAAGCTTGAGCAACGTAGTTTTACCTGCGCCATTGAAACCAAGAACTACTACTCGCGATCCCTTATCAATCGCTAAATTGACACCAGCGAAAACTTCCAAAGAACCGTACATTTTAGTTAAGCCCTTTGCATTTAACGGAGTTTTTCCACATGGCGCGGGTTCTGGGAAAGAAATGTGCGCCACTCTATCCGCAACACGTACATCGTCGAGGCTTCCCACCATACGTTCTGCACGCGCTAGCATTTGTTTAGCGGCCGCAGCCTTCGTTGCTTTCGCACCAAGTCTTGCTGCTTGGTCCTTCAACGCCGCAGCTTTCTTTTCAGCATTGGCACGTTCACGACGCCTACGAGCTTCGTCAGTCGCTCGCGCATCTTTGTACTTGGCGAAACCCATGTTGTACACGTCTGCTTCCCCGCGTACAGCATCGAGAAACCAAATCTTATTACACACGGCATCTAGGAGTTCTATATCATGAGAAATCATGATGAGTCCGCCTTCGTGTTTACTCAAAAAATCACGCAACCATGTAATGGAATCTGCATCGAGATGGTTAGTAGGCTCGTCAAGTAGTAACGTGGTCTTAGATTTTCCAGAGTCAGCTGAAGCGGCAAAAAGAATCTGCGCGAGTTCCACGCGACGCCTCTGGCCACCAGACAGTGTCTTCAGAGACTGATCCAAAATTCGTGCTGGCAAACCAAGATTATCGCAAATCCTCGCGGCTTCTGAGGAAGCTTCATATCCGCCGAGTGCATGATAGCGCTCTTCCAACCGCGAGTATTTACGGATCGCAGCATCACGCTTTTTCTCATCTTCTGTCGTTTCCATGATTTCTTGTTGTCGTTCCATGGATGACTGAATCTGGTCCAAACCGCGTGCTGATAGAACTCTGTCACGCGCGGTCTGATCTATGTTTCCTTCACGAGAATCTTGAGGTAGGTACCCAATATCGCCGGAACGGGTGACGCTGCCACCATACGGCTGAATTTCGCCTGCGAGAATTCGCATCGTCGTGGTTTTCCCAGCACCATTTCGTCCAACCAGACCAATTCTGTCACCGGGCTGTACCCTCAAATGTTGCCCTGGGGCATTCAAGAGAGTGCGGGCACCGACGCGAACTTCGAAATCATTGGTCACAATCACAACGGGTTATCCTATCAACGCTAGGTAAACAAAAGAAAAGCAGGTGTCCATGTCAAAGTACAGACACCTGCGAAGGGAAAATTCATCTTGGCTATAGTTATACGGAAAATCCTAAAGCGCGCAACTGTTCACGGCCATCTTCAGTGATCATATGAGGTCCCCAAGGAGGCATCCAGACCCAATGGATAGTTAATGTTTCCGCAACTTGGTTTCCTACCACCGCAGATTCCGCTTGATCTTCAATAACATCTGTTAGCGGGCACGCAGGAGAAGTCAATGTCATGTTCACATGCGCATGGATGCTATCTTCCATCCAAATGTCATAAACCAGACCTAAGTCGACAACATTAATGCCAAGCTCTGGGTCAATAACATCACGAAGATATTCTTCAACATCAGAGGCTTTAGCAATATCATCCTCACTTTGTTCCGGTCGTCTTGTTGAAGGGTCCAAGCTGCTTTCTACTACTGGACCAGTATTGCCCCCTGTAGTTGTGATTTCAGCGTTACCATTTGATTCGGTCATGCTTTCCCTTCCAATGCTTCTGACGTTGCTGCTTGAAAAGCCTTCCAACCTAGCAATGCACATTTGACACGAGCTGGATACTTTGAAACACCTGCGAACGCAATACCGTCACCAATCAGGTCCTCATTGCCTTCTTCTTTGCCACGTGAAGTAATCATTTTTTCGAATTCGGTAAGTTTTTCTAGCGCTTTGTCAACTGGCTGACCAACGATCTCTTCTGCCATAACAGATGTCGATGCCTGACTAATAGAGCAACCTTCTGCATCATAAGATACGTCTTGTACAGTTGATCCGTCCTCCGATAAGTGAACACGAAGCGTAATTTCATCACCGCAGGAAGGATTCACGTGATGCACTTCTGCATCATAAGATTCCCGCAGACCAGCATGAAGAGGATTCTTATAATGATCAAGAATTACTTCTTGATACATCGATTCCAGATTCATGAACTACTTCCTTCCTCACTCACTCCGAAAAACTTCTTTGCAGCTTCGATAGCCTCTACTAAGCGATCAACTTCGTCGATAGTGTTGTAAAGATAGAATGAAGCCCGCGCCGTAGATTGCGCATTAAGTTCACGGTGTACTGGCCAAGCACAATGGTGTCCTACACGAATACACACGCCATGATCGTCAAGCACTTGGCCTAGATCATGAGGGTGTATTCCCTTTACCGCAAAACTAACTGCTGCCCCGCGGTTTTCAGCTGTACGAGGACCATATATATCTAGTCCCTTGATCTTCGAAAGTTTCTCTAAGGCGTACTTCGTGATTTTGTGTTCGTGACGCGAAATATTAACCATACCAATTTCAGAAAGAAACTTTACGGCTTCGCCCAGGCCGACTACTTGACTCGTCATCTGAGTACCAGCTTCGAATCTCTGCGGAATATCGGCAAATGTAGTTTCTTCCATAGTCACCACAGAAATCATAGATCCACCCGTTAAAAACGGTGGTAGCTTTTCTAAGATTTCTGCTTTGCCATATAATGCTCCCACACCAGAGGGACCACACATCTTATGCCCTGAAAACGCGGCAAAATCTACGTCGAGAGCATGAAAATCGACTGCCATATGTGGAACAGACTGGCAAGCATCCAAAACTACAAGTGCGTCTACTGCTCGTGCTCGCTTGACTAATTCAGCAACCGGCGCGACCGCTCCGGTCACATTGGACTGATGAGTAAAAGCTACTACCTTGACTGATTCATCAAGTTCTAGTGAATCTACATCGATACGGCCATCGGGAGTCACCTTGTACCATTTAAGCGTCGCACCAGTACGACGACACAATTCTTGCCAAGGGACGAGATTGGCATGGTGCTCAAGTTCAGTCACGACCACTGTATCGCCAGCTTTTACTTGGTACTGCCCAGCCCGGTCGTCGCCAAGCGCATACGCCACTAAGTTAAGTGCTTCCGTGGCATTTTTAGTAAAAGCAAGCTCAAAGCCATCAGCACCAACAAAGCTCGCGATGGCATCTCGCGCTTCTTCGTATGTATCGGTAGCTTCTTCTGCCAGTTGATATGCGCCCCTATGAACCGGAGCATTCGTATGTAATACGAATTGTTCTTCGGCCTTCCACACGCGCAGCGGGCGCTGCGATGTACCTCCAGAATCTAAATAGATCAGTGGCTTATCACCACGTACCGTCCGCGCCAGAATTGGAAATTCCGCGCGGATAGCCTCAGAGTTAAGTTCCCCAGCCTCGGTAACGAATTGTGTGTGCATTATGCCAAGAACCGGTCGTAGCCGTTTGCTTCTAGGTCATCAGCTAGCTCTGGACCGCCGGAGGTGATGATCTGGCCATTGGCAAACACGTGAACAAAATCGGGCTGAACATAATTCAAAATGCGCTTATAGTGAGTAATCATCAAAATACCGCCGTTAGATTTTTCTTGGTAACGGTTGATTCCTTCAGAAACAATGCGCAATGCGTCCACGTCAAGACCGGAGTCTGTTTCATCCATCACAGCGAATTTAGGCTGCAAAAGGTCAAGTTGTAGCACTTCGTGGCGTTTCTTTTCTCCGCCAGAGAATCCCTCGTTGACTGACCGCTCATTAAAGGCTTTATCAATCTTAAGATCCTGCTGGGCTTGTTTTACTTCTTTAACCCATTCACGCAGTTTCGGAGCTTCACCGCGTACGGCAGTTGCTGCCGAACGCAAGAAATTGGCCATCGAGACACCAGGAATTTCGGTTGGGTACTGCATTGCCAAGAAAAGGCCGGAACGTGCACGCTCATCGATGTCCATATCGAGGATATTTTCGCCATCGAGTAGGACTTCGCCGTCAGTAACTTCATAGCGAGGATGACCCGACAATGTGTATGCCAAGGTAGATTTACCAGAACCGTTTGGTCCCATGATGGCGTGAGTTTCACCTGATTTAATAGTGAGATTTACACCTTTAAGAATAGGCTTTGGCGATGCGCTTTCATCAGCGGGTACGACCTGGGCGTGGAGGTTTTTAATTTCAAGAGTGCTCATAGTGGGATGTGCTTTCCGTTTGTAGATATTAGGCGTTTCGACTGTTCTGGAAGGTCTTGAGTTCTTCCGACACACGATTTTCTAAGTCTTCTCGAACTGAATCAACTGGAATCCTGTTGATTACTTCTGAGAAGAAACCACGGATGATGAGGCGACGGGCTTCATCTTGCGGGATACCACGAGATCGAAGGTAGAATTCATGTTCATCATCAAAACGACCCACCGTAGCAGCATGTCCGGCACCTGCAATATCGCCAGTTTCAATTTCCAAGTTTGGAATTGCATCGGCACGTGCCCCATCTGTTAAGACAAGGTTGCGGTTGGCCTCGTATGTATCTGTGCTTTGAGCACCAGAACGAATCAGTACGTCACCGACCCAAGTAGCGTGGGCGTCGGGAAGCGGAGAGTTTTTATCGCCTTGAATTGCGCCTTTGTAAAGGACGTTCGAACGGCATTGTGGAACAGCATGGTCTACCAACAAACGCTGTTCAAAGTATTGTCCATCATCAGCAAAGTAGACACCCAACATCTCGGCGTCTCCGCCTGGCTGTGTAAATTTCACACGGGGAACGAGGCGAACTACTTCGCCACCGAAAACTGCCGCATTGTGACGAAGAACTGCATCTCGTCCCAAAACCGCTTGCTGCCCCGAGAGGTGTACCGCGGTGTTATCCCAAGATGCATCAACAATTACTGTGAGTCGTGCGTTGTCACCGATGAGGAATTCAACGTTATCGGCATGGGTGCCAGTACCTGTATAACGCAGATCTACAAGTGCCTCAGCATTTGCTTCAACGTCAATGACAATATGTCCAAATGAAGTGACATCATTGCCCTGGCCGGTAACAGAAATTTTAATTGGCTCTGCGACTACGGCATCACGAATAATAGTCACTACATGAGCATCCTCACTGCTAGCGAAAGCCTGCGCAGATACCCGATCAATTGGTGCACCGGCACGCCCTACTTTCGAGTCTGTTTTTGCAACGCGTTCGACTTTCACTCCTTTTTCAGGTGCATGAATTGCAATTTCAGCAGGGACAGCTTGCGCGAAACGGCCATTATGCAGGCCTCTGAGACGACGAAGCGATATGAATCGCCATACTTCGTCTTTGCCATGTGGCGTATCAAAATCTTCAACGTTAAAAGAGCTAAAAAGATCGCCCTTGTTGTTGTGTACGGTTGCGGCTTTATTTGTCGACATTTTTAGCCCACCGATCCTTCCATCTGCAATTCGATCAGGCGATTGAGTTCGAGTGCATACTCCATTGGGAGTTCTTTTGCAATCGGCTCAACAAAGCCACGCACGATCATGGCCGTTGCTTCGTCTTCCGCGATGCCTCGCGACTGTAAATAGAATAACTGCTCTTCTGAAACCTGGGATACAGTCGCCTCATGGCCAAGAGAAACGTGGTCGTTTCGAATGTCGTTGTACGGGTACGTATCCGAACGGGAAATATTGTCGACCAGCAATGCGTCACATTCAACGTTTGACACTGAATGGTGTGCATTTGCTGCTACTCGCACAAGTCCACGATAAGCTGCGCGTCCGCCCGACCTAGCCACTGACTTTGACACGATATTGGACGACGTGTAAGGGGCCATATGTTGCATTTTGGCTCCAGTATCTTGAGTTTGTCCTTCACCCGCGAAAGCAGCGGACAGGACTTCGCCTTTCGCATGTGGCCCAACCATCCAAACTGCTGGGTACTTCATTGTGACCTTTGAGCCGATATTTCCATCGACCCATTCCATGGTGCCACCTTCTTCAACCTTGGATCGTTGTGTCACTAGATTTAACACGTTATTCGACCAGTTCTGAATTGTGGTGTATCGGCACCGTGCATTCTTTTTCACGATGATTTCTACGACCGCAGAGTGCAAAGAATCTGACTGGTAGATCGGTGCAGTACAGCCTTCTACGTAGTGGACGTATGCGCCTTCGTCAACGATGATCAACGTACGTTCAAATTGTCCCATGTTCTCAGTGTTGATTCGGAAATAAGCCTGCAGCGGAATTTCCACATGCACACCTTTAGGAACATAGACGAAGGATCCACCAGACCATACAGCCGAGTTAAGAGCAGAGAACTTGTTGTCACCTGCAGGCACGACGGTTCCAAAGTATTCTTGGAAAAGCTCTGGATGTTCTTTTAACGCTGTATCAGTGTCTAAGAAAATTACGCCTTGGGTCTCCAGGTCTTCACGAATTCGGTGATAGACCACTTCGGACTCGTATTGTGCGGCTACGCCGGCGACAAGTCGCTGTTTTTCGGCTTCTGGGATACCCAACTTGTCGTAGGTGTTCTTGATATCTTCAGGAAGATCGTCCCAGGTAGTTGCCTGTTTTTCCGTGGAACGGACGTAGTATTTAAAGTCATCAAAGTTGATGTAAGAAAGATCAGGGCCCCACGTCGGCATCGGCTTTTTTTCAAAAGTGTTTAATGCCTTAAGACGTTGCTCGAGCATCCATTCAGGTTCGTTTTTCTGTGCAGAAATATAGCGAACGACGTCTTCATCAAGTCCACGACGAGCTTTCTTTCCAGCTTCATCGGAATCGTGCCAACCGTAGTTATACGGTCCCATTGACTTAATGATCTCTTCGTCAGTTGATGGTGCTTTCGCTGTATTCACATCTGTCTTTGGCGATGCCGAGGTCATGAACCGCTCCTTTCAGTGGGAGTATTTTTTCGGGGAGTCAGAATTGGGGTTATCGGAATGTTTGTCGTGCAGATGTCATGCCCATCCGCAATTGAGGCCAAGGGCTGAACATGGTGTCCGAGAATTTTTGCGATCATTTCATGTTCTGCTTCGCATAGCTCAGGGAAATCTGCTGCAACTCCCGAAATCGGGCAATGGTGCTGACAGATCTGAACTCCGTTCGCGGCATTATTAATGGTGGCCGCATATCCGTTGTTACTAAAGGCTTCAACCAATTGGGTTGCTACTTCAGCAAGTTGGTTGTCATCAATATTGTCTGGAACATGGACATCTGCGAGAATTTTTTCGACGCGCCTTCGAGCAAAAGCACGAACTGCTGCTTCTCCCCCAGATTCTTTCAGGGTTGCGAGAGCGTCGGCGGCCAATGAATCGTATTCGTGACCAAATTGAGAACGCCCCGATGCAGTTAATTTAAACGCTTTCGCAGGTCGTCCACGACTTTTCTCGCATGCCCCTCGTCGTACGGAAGAGATCTCAGCGAATCCCTCATCCAACAAAATATCCAGGTGACGGCGAATTCCAGTGGCAGAGAGGTTAAGTTGTTGACCCAGTTGGGTTGCAGTAACTGAACCTTCTTGCAACATAATCAGCATGATATGTCGACGCGTTTCACCATCAGTGCTTCGCGTTTCAACCTTCTTAGCGGGAGCCAAGTCGTTCACCTCCTATTCCGAATAGTTTCTATTGAAAATCAATCCCCAAACGGTCCCATCGGTACGGGACTTGAGGGCCAATAAACGTTAGATACCATTTAGCAACACTAATATGACGTTATTCATTCCGCCAATAGCCATAACCCACAAAAGTGCAGGTTAGTCCACCCTAACTAGCACTCCCCACACACCTTTCAACGCTATTGATACAGTTCTTCAATAGCGTTGAAAGGTGACTATTTTTAACTGAGCCTCATGTATTTCGATAATTTTCCAAAGGCCAGCAAAATGGAGATTTCTCACTACCAAGCCACAACACTCATTGAGTCCATTAATGCAAATTTTTCTAAAATACCGACAACATCGGACTCCAAATGAGATACGAACGACCGCTATCCTGCACTCATGCAACAAGATGTTAACGGGGGTAAAAACCTCCTTCTGAATGCCCCTTAGAAATCCTGCTATTTCTAGGAAATTTTGCACTGAGTCCCTTTTCACCAACACCCCATTTACAACATCGGTAGCCAGTATCCAACCGCTAAGATCTTCGGTGTGAAGAATATTCTGAAACACCTCTGGAGCTCATTTCGTGAGGAACTTCCACGATTAGGCCGCTCCGGTTCAAGAGCAACAATGCTAAGTACCGGCGATTATTCAGATGTTCCTACCAAATTGGGACCACACGATCCATATCAAGGTGGATCCACCTTTATTAATACGGCCACTGGCACAGACCTCATTACAGATTCCAGTGCATCGCATAGCGCTGTGCGATCGGTGCTACGCACCCCAGGCACCAAAGGGTCGACACTGACCTTTTCTGAACTGCACCGTTTTGCGCAGATTCGATGGCTAGGGACAATTGGAGCGTTACTGCTTGGTCTCGGCGGCTTGGGGGCAGGCGCCCTTCCCGTAGTGGGCAATCCCTACACAGGTTTTCCCGCCGGTTCGCTCATGTCTCGGATGTTGCAGACCTCAATGATTATGTGCTTCATCGGCGTAGGATTTATTGTGGTGGCTTGGCTTTTAATGGCGCCTTTCGTAGGAGTAATCAACCACCACAGTCGCCGCTCCCAGGCGTTGGTGAGTGTGTCTCTCTTACGACGCACTTTTGCAGCTTGGAGTCTTCCGATTCTATTGAGTGCACCCGTGTTCACTCAAGACATCTATTCCTATATAGCTAATGGAAGAATTCTCAAATTAGGACTCGATCCTTATTCAGCTGGGCCAGTAGACTTATTAGGTGCAGACAACCCGCTAGCTCGCAGTGTTCCTTTTATTTGGGCGCATTCGCCATCACCATATGGGCCAGTCGCTTTAGGCCTTGCCAAAGTAATCAGCATTGTGACCGATGATTCTATAGTGTGGAGCGTATTTTGCCATCGAGCACTATCGATTACTGGTATCGCCCTAGCGGGCTGGGCAATTTCGCGTCTTGCAATTCGTTGCCGTATATTTCCGCAAGCAGCCCTGTGGCTCGGTTTGTTAAACCCGCTAACTATCTTGCACCTTGTAGGTGGTATTCATAATGAGGCAATTCTATTGGGTTTGCTACTAGCTGGGTTTGAAGTGGGTCTACGCGCTTGCACCCTGTTGTCCCTAGAACGCTACGGCTTGGTAGCTTTTTTCCTCTTTTTGTCCATCACCATGATTTCATCGGCCGGCATGGTAAAAGTTACGGGCTTTATCGGGCTAGGCTTTATCGGAATGGCTTTTGCTCGAGCACTTCAACTTCATGGCTTTAATCATTGGAAAGCGCTGAGCATATCCACAACTTTGCATTTTGTCGGATTTGTCGCCAGTATCGCCTTTGTTACCCTCATTTCAGGAATTAGCTTGGGATGGGTAACGGGACAAGGCGGGGCCGTCTCTATTCGGAGTTGGATGTCTATCTCGACAGCAATTGGTGTCATCTTCGGCTGGTTTGGAATGCTTCTAGGCTTAGGCGATCACACAGAAGCGATCCTAATAGTCACCCGTGCCGCCGGTATTCTTGTAGCTTTAGCAGTCATGGTCCGAATGCTAGTTGCAACATATGTTGGTCGAATAGCCGCTATTGGAGGCTTGGGCGTATCGACGTTCATCCTTGTCATCTGCTTCCCAGTAGTCCATCCGTGGTACACGCTTTGGGCAATTTTGCCACTCGCAGCTTGGGCTAATAGACGTTTATTCCGGTATACCGTTATTGGGTATTCCACGTTTCTTTCATTCTTCGTGCTTCCCCGTGGCCTATCATTACCCCCAATCACTGTCCTTTCTATTTACTTAGGCTCCATCACAAGTTTTATTATTTTTGTTCTCTTCGTCCGGTGGATATTCAACCGTCGATGAAATTTTGCTTTAAACTGACTTTTCGTGACTAAGTTAGGATCAACGCACGACTCAAGCAATTCACCAGTGTTATCACTAACAAATTTGGTGAAATCTTTTGGAGAGAAGCAAGCCGTTGCGGGTATTTCCCTGTCGGTTTACCAAGGAGAAGTCTTTGCTCTTCTTGGGCCCAACGGAGCAGGAAAATCGACAACGATCCAAATGTGTGAAGGCTTCATTAAACCAAGTTCAGGCAGCGTCACAATTCTCGGTATGAATCCCGCCACTGAAGGTGATGCAGTTCGCCAGCAAATCGGAATTATGCTCCAGAGCGGCGGTTCTTATTCTGGTATTCGAGTATCAGAAGTGTTAGATCTGGCGGCCTCGTATAGTGAAAATCCATTAGATCCTGAATGGTTGTTAGATGTGTTAGGACTTCAAGGAGTCCGGAAAACTACATATCGACGCTTATCGGGTGGTCAACAACAGCGACTATCACTAGCTCTCGCGATTATTGGGCGTCCCCGAATGGTGTTCCTCGATGAACCTACTGCCGGTTTAGATGCGCAGTCTCGTCTCGTCGTATGGGATCTAATTTCATCGTTAAAGCGCGATGGTGTAACCGTTATCCTTACGACGCACCTAATAGACGAAGCTCAAGCGCTCGCCGATCGAGTTGCAATTATCGATCGAGGCAAAATTATTACTTCGGGCACAACGCAAGAGCTCCTTACTTCTGCTCCAGGGCAACAGACTGCAGTAATGACTACTGCAGCACCGCTGGAAATCTCTAAAATTATCGCAACTATTCCAAATCTAGCGATTTCAGAGTTACGCCCGCTACGCTACCGAGTTGCTTCTGCTGATCTCACAGGTGCACTTTCTGAATTAGCCAGAGTGGCACGACAAAAAAAAGTGCTTATAACCTCTTGGACAACAGATACTCAAAATCTTGAGGATATCTTCCTATCTATTACAGGAAACGAGCTAAGGAGCTAACGATGCCCGAACTTAATGAGCCTTTTCAAAGCACGGTGTCCCGCTTCCCAGCTGGAATTTTCGAGCCGCATCCTGTTCAAGCATCAATACTGAAAATGGTCACGTCCCAAGGACGTATTGAAGCGAAGCTCTTTCTTCGACATGGCGAACAAATATTATTAAGCTTTGTCATTCCTGTTATTAGCATTGTCGCGATCTCGTTGTTACGTATTGTGGACGAACCTACTCCCCTGCTTATGACTCTCCCAGTCATGCTCACGATGGCGTCTCTAAGTTCGGGTTTCACAGGACAAGCAATTTCGCTAGCATTCGATCGTCGTTATGGCGCACTCCAGCGAGTTGGTGCCAGCGGGGTCCCTTCATGGACGATAGTCCTGGGCAAAGTTATTGGAGTCTTAACAGTCAGTATTCTCCAAGTCTTAGCGATCTCTTGCGTAGCCTTCGCTTTAGGGTGGCGTGTAACCCCTAGCGCCTATTTCTACGGAATGGCAGTGTTCTTCCTCGGAGTCGCAGCTTTTACTGCCCTCGGTCTGCTGATGGGCGGAACGCTTTCATCCGAACTAGTTCTGGGATTGGCAAATCTCATTTGGTTCGGCTTAATTGGCATCGTGTCGTTTGTTGTATTTAGAAACGGTTCTGAATCATCCACTTGGATGTCCATTGTCCCATCAGTTGCAGCAGGTAAAGGTATGTCCTTAGCATTCGCAGGCATTGTTCCAATCAAGGAATGTGTCATCTTATTATTCTGGCTTGCTCTAGGGGCCTTGGGCGCTACTCGATGGTTCAAATTTAATAGCTAATATGCTAGTGGTATAAGCCACTACCTTTCTGGATCTGGCGGTACCGCATGTTTAAACAACTCTGAGTACAATCTGGCTTTGTGACTACCCCAGATCTTCGATCGCATATATCTCAACCGAGAAAATTTGCACCCACAATTTCTACACAACGTCGATTAGCCATGGCGTTGCTTTTTGCTCAAGGTGGCATCACCATAACCGGTTCTATTGTTCGTGTAACGGGTTCCGGTTTGGGATGTAACACGTGGCCTAACTGCCATGAAGGATCCCTAGTGCCCGTCCAAGGAGCTGCACCTTGGGTCCATCAAGCAATTGAGTTTGGAAACCGACTGCTCACCTTTGTCCTCGTGGGCATTGCTGTTTCCGTTTTTGTTGCAGTTTATTCCACCGGACGCCGTAAAGAAATCAAAATTAATGCTTGGATTCAGTGTTTAGGCATCGTTGTCCAAGCTGTAATCGGCGGTATTTCAGTCCATTTGGACCTACGCTGGTGGGCAGTTGCCGTGCACTTTCTCCCCTCTGTCTTCCTTGTGTGGATGGCAGCTATTCTCTATATACGGCTTGCAGAACCTGACGACGGCGAAGTGGTTTATCCATTCGCCGGTTCGTTAAGAATTTTGGCCGCCTTTAGTGCCTTTTTGCTTTCCCTGGTTTTGGTTACTGGAACTATGACTACCGGCGCAGGCGTGCATTCCGGCGATTCAGGTGTCGGCATGGAAGGCCGTTTAAACGTCGATATCGATTGGATGGCCCATGTTCATGCTTGGTCAATGTATGTCTACTTAGCACTTACGCTTCTGCTTGTTGTTGGATTAGCACTTCAAATGGCTCCTAAGCGAGCCCAAAATGTGGGCTGGATGCTTATCCTCATGATTATCATTCAAGCACTTATTGGTGTCATTCAATACCGCCTCGGAGTCCCACGTTGGACTGTTCCTGTCCATATTGGAATGTGCTCTGTTGTGGTCGCGTTCTGCGCATTCTTGTGGGCAGAGGGCAAGCAACGTGTGAGCGTATAGATCTATTTGCGGATCTAATTCACAGGTCGAAACCCGCATACAATTAAAGCCTCATGATGTTCCATAAATCATCATGAGGCTTTTTACTTTGTCCAAAGTATTTAAATTGATTCGTATTTAAAAGAACATGGTCGTCCAACCAAGGTGACCGCCGATTGTTTCCCAGCCTAGAACTGCATCAATCGACAATCCGACAAAGTAGACAGCCAAGTAATTATTGGAAAGGATGAATAGTTTCAAAGGCTTGACTTCACCACCATTTTTAATCCCGTTATGTAGCCTGACAGCCATAACTAAGAACCACACACCCGACACGACAGCGATGACTGCGTAAATCCATGAGGCAGCAGGAATAAGAAGAAACGTGGTGAGTACCGTTGCAACGGTGTACCACACAATTTGGCGAGTTACTTCCACGGGAGTACGAACCACGGGGAGCATCGGAACACCTGCACGTGCGTAATCATCTTTGTACTTCATGGCTAATGCCCATGTGTGTGGAGGTGTCCAGAAGAAGATCACCATGAAAAGCACAATCGCCTGCCACCATTGTGCTGGTGTATCTGCTGGAAGATTATCGGTAATCACTGCCCACCCGACGACTACGGGCATACAACCTGCTGCACCGCCCCAAACGATGTTGAGATGGGTTTTTCTCTTAAGATATTTTGTGTAGACAAAAATATAAAAGAAGATCGTAAGGAGGATGAATAATCCCGCGAGTACAGATCGGCATAACACCCATAGCCATAAAAAACTTACTACAGTGAGAGTCCAAGCAAACACTGAAGCGTGACGATTAGAAACTTTGTTACGTACTAGTGGACGAGCTCGCGTACGTCCCATCTTCTGGTCGATATCCGAGTCAGCAACCATGTTGAATGTGTTGGCAGCTGCGGCTCCCATCCAACCGCCCAACAACGTAAGCAATATCAGCCCAATGTTGTTTTCTCCGCGTTCTGCTTGAAGCATCGCCGGAATAGTTGCTACCAATAGGAGCTCAATGACCCTAGGCTTTGTCAACGCTATATAGGCCTTGATTGTCTCCAAGGTTTCCTCCAACATGTTCAAAAGTTAAGTGCGTAAACTACAGCCGGCCTGTCAATGTTAACTGGCCATGCCATTCACAAAGCACTACGGCCTTAGCAATGCGTGAATAGCGTTTTATACTATCGCCCAGCATGCGAAATCATTGTACCGGCACTGAACATTCAACCGTACCGTACCGCTTAAATAATTGATGTATTCCCACCTAGTTCGGAGGCCCTTTGTCGGTCAACGGAGAGGTTCAAAAAGCAACATGCCTAAAAATTTTTTCTCAGACCCCATAACTGCCACGAATCCTACTAAGGTGGCAACTGTAACTTTTTTGATCCGTCATTTGGATTGAAATTTCACAATATTCGCAACACAAGGATGGCAAACAGTGACTTTATCTCCGGAGCTTCAGGCTCTTACTTCCCGTCACTACCCTAGCGACTGGGACGACCTCGATACTCAGGCAGTTGACACGGCACGTGTACTCGCTGCCGATGCAGTCCAGAACTGCGGTTCGGGCCACCCCGGCACTGCAATGAGCTTGGCACCTCTGGCTTACACTCTTTTTCAACGTGTCATGAATGTCGATCCTGCGGATCCTCATTGGGCTGGTCGCGATCGTTTTGTGTTGTCATGCGGGCATACTTCTCTTACGCAATACATCCAGCTTTACTTCGGTGGTTACGGCCTCGAACTTGAAGACCTCAAAGCCCTGCGTACTTTGGGTGCGTTAACTCCTGGCCACCCAGAATATCGCCATACTAAAGGTGTTGAGATCACAACTGGACCATTGGGTCAAGGCTTGGCATCTGCTGTCGGCATGGCGATAGCTTCACGACGTGAACGTGCGCTGTTCGATCCCACTGCGGCAGAAGGTGCATCTCCATTCGATCACTATATTTATGTCATTGCTTCTGATGGCGACCTTCAGGAAGGTGTCACTGCGGAGGCATGTTCACTTGCCGGAACTCAAAAGCTTGGAAATCTCATCGTTTTCTGGGACGACAACCGAATCTCGATCGAAGAAGATACTGAGATTGCATTCAATGAGAAGGTTGTCGATCGTTACCGTGCTTATAACTGGCAAGTAATCGAAATCGACGGTGGCGAAAACGTTAAAGCGATTGAAAAGGCAGTCGCAGAAGCTAAAGCCGATACTTCTCGCCCTACTTTCATTCGCGTGCGTACCGTCATTGGCTATCCTGCTCCTACAAAGATGAATACCGGCGCTGTGCATGGTGCTGCCCTTGGTGCAGATGAAGTCGCCGGAACCAAGAAAGCCCTTGGTTTTAATCCTGAGGAATCCTTCGCGGTTGCTCCAGAGGTTATTTCTCATACTCGAAAGCTTCTAGAGCGAGGCGCTCAACGACATACTGAGTGGCGTGAACTTTTTGAATCTTGGGCAGAGAAAAACCCCGAAAATAAAGCCCTCTTTGATCGAATGGCTTCCCGCGAACTTCCGGATGGCTTCGATGCTGATCTACCTTCGTGGGAGCCCGATGGCAAGGGCGTCGCAACCCGAAAAGCCTCTGAAGCTACTTTACAGGCACTCGGCGAGACTCTTCCTGAGCTATGGGGCGGTTCTGCAGATTTAGCAGGCTCGAATAACACCTTTATTAAGGGTTCCTCTTCGTTCGGTCCATCTACGATTTCCACATCTACGTGGACTGCTGAGCCAGGTGGACGTAATCTCCATTTCGGCATCCGCGAACATGCCATGGGAGCAATTATCAATGGTATTTCTCTCCACGGTGGAACCCGTCCTTATGGCGGAACCTTCTTAGTTTTCTCGGATTACATGCGCCCTGCTGTTCGTCTGGCTGCTTTGATGGGAACCGACGCTTATTACGTTTGGACACATGATTCCATTGGATTAGGCGAAGACGGTCCTACTCACCAGCCTGTCGAGCAGCTTGCATCGCTACGCGCTATTCCTGGCGTTTCTATGCTTCGTCCTGCTGATGCTAACGAAACTGCTGCGGCTTGGCGTGCGGCACTCCTGTATAAGGAAGGTCCTAAAGGTCTAGCCCTCACTCGTCAAAACGTCCCTGTTCTCGAAGGAACAAAAGAAAAAGCACGGGATGGTGTCTCACGAGGTGCATATGTACTCGTTGAAGGAACTAAGAAAACTCCTGACGTTATTTTGATGGCTTCAGGTTCCGAAGTACAGCTTGCAGTCGAAGCGGCTGAAACTTTGGAAGCAGAAAAGATTGCAACTCGAGTCGTATCTGTGCCTTGCTTAGATTGGTTCGAGGAACAAGACGCCGCTTATCAAGAAGAGATACTTCCGCAGGCTGTTAGCGCTCGCGTATCGGTGGAAGCGGGTGTCGCCTTGTCTTGGTATCGCCATCTGGGTACCCATGGTCGGGCCGTGTCCCTCGAGCACTTCGGCGCATCTGCTCCGTATGAGAAGCTCTTCAGTGAATTTGGCATAACCACTGAAGCAGTTATTGCTGCGGCCCGCGAATCACTTGCGGCTACTCAGCAATAAAAACGCGATTTTCTCCATGCTGCAAACGCAGGTTGTTGGTCCGCTTATGTTGCTGCACCACTAACCTGCTTTTGTTGTTCTTTAGGAAATCACAACCATCAATATTCGACTGAAAAGGTTTTATAATGACCGCAATTGACCAACTCAAAAATGTGGGCACTTCCACCTGGCTTGATGATTTATCTCGTGATCGTCTTCAATCCGGTAACCTCGCCGAACTTATCAAGAGCAAATCGATCGTTGGCGTTACGACGAACCCAACAATCTTTGCAGCTGCTATGAGCAAAGGAACTGCATATGATTCCCAAATTGAGAAGTTAAAGACAGCTCAAGCCGATGCAAATTCCGCTGTTTACGCCATGAGTATCGACGATGTGCGCGCAGCTTGTGACGTATTTTCTGAAGTCTACGCCGAATCCAAAGGCAAAGATGGCCGCGTAAGTATTGAAGTCGATCCTCGAATCTCCGAAGATCGAGATGCCACGATCGCCCAAGCACGTGAATTGTGGAACAAAGTAGATCGCCCGAATGTCATGGTCAAGATTCCGGCAACCCGAGGATCATTGCCAGCAATCACCGATGCTCTAGCAGAAGGAATAAGTGTTAACGTAACCCTTATTTTTTCTGTAGCACGCTACCGTGAAGTCATCGCTGCATATATCGAAGGAATTAAAAAAGCAGCGGAAAACGGGCTTGACGTATCTCAAATTCATTCAGTTGCATCGTTCTTTGTGTCGCGTTTGGACACCGAAGTAGACAAACGTCTGGAGAAAATTGGTAGTGATGAAGCACTTTCCCTACGCGGGAAAGCAGGTGTAGCGAATGCCCAACGCGCTTATGCTGTATTCCTAGAAGCATTCCAAAATGCTGATCTACCTGCCGGTGCCCATGTTCAACGTCCTTTGTGGGCTTCCACTGGTGTAAAAAACCCAGATTATTCTCCTACGCTCTATGTGTCTGAACTCGCTGGCCCAGACACGGTCAATACGATGCCGGAGCCGACAATCGACGCTGTGTTAGCCGCAGATGATATTCATGGTGACACGCTTAGTTCCAGCAGCGATTCGGCAGATGAAATATTTACAAGTATTTCCCAAGCAGGCATTGATTTTGAAGATGTGTTCGATGTGCTGGAGCAAGAGGGCGTCGATAAGTTCGTAGCGGCATGGAGCGAACTTCTTGATTCGATGGAATCTCGTTTGAAGTAATACGGCTTCAGCTCAAAAATAATCGCGTTGGGTTCTGAGAACCACCATCGAGAGGGTAAACTTGCCCAACGTGAGTAAACCAGTGGCTAACGGAGACACCGTGGAAGGTAACAATGCTGAACTTGCTTTCGGCGGTGTTGATTTTTCCCATTCTGATACACATGAGAATTCGTGTAGTAGAACGTCAAGCAAATGGGTCAACCCCCTAAGGGATGCTGAGGACAAACGCCTCCCCCGCATCGCGGGCCCGTGCGGGATGGTTATTTTTGGTGTAACTGGTGATCTCGCTCGGAAAAAGCTGCTGCCTGCGATTTATGATCTCGCGCACAGAGGTCTATTGCCTGCCGGTTTCAGCCTTGTCGGCTACGGTCGACGAGGCTGGTCGAAAGCCGACTTTGAAGATTACGTCAAACAAGCAGTTGTTGCTGGTGCCCGTACCGATTTCCGTGAAAATGTTTGGGCACGACTTGCAGAAGGTATGCACTTCGTTCAGGGCAATTTCGATGATGATGCAGCATTTGATAGTTTGGCATCACTTTTAGCGGATCTTGATCAGACCCGTGGAACTGCCGGTAACTGGGCCTATTATCTTTCTGTTCCACCAGATTATTTTTCGGATGTTTGCCATCAACTTCAGCGTTCAGGTATGGCTACAGCCGAGGGCAATTCTTGGCGTCGCGTTATTGTGGAAAAGCCTTTTGGGCATGATCAAGAATCAGCACGTCAACTGAATAACCTGATCAATTCAGTGTTCCCTGAAAAGTCAGTATTTCGTATCGACCACTATTTGGGTAAAGAGACAGTGCAAAATATTATGGCACTGCGCTTTGCAAACCAGCTCTTTGATCCGCTTTGGAATTCTCACTATGTTGACCATGTTCAAATCACCATGGCGGAAGATATCGGCTTGGGCGGTCGCGCTGGTTATTACGATGGAATCGGCGCTGCTAGAGACGTTATCCAGAACCACCTTATTCAGCTGTTGGCGCTGGTGGCTATGGAGGAACCTGTGGCATTTACCCCACAAGAGCTTCAGGCTGAAAAAATCAAAGTTCTTCGTGCCACTCGCCCAGTAGAGCCTTTTACTAAGACGACAGCCCGCGGACAATACTCTCGCGGTTGGCAGGGTTCCGAGCTTGTCAAAGGTCTGCGAGAAGAAGACGGATTTGACCCTAATTCCGGAACGGAAACTTATGCTGCCTGCACACTCGAGATAAATTCACGTCGTTGGGCTGGAGTTCCCTTTTACCTCCGAACTGGCAAGCGTTTAGGACGTAGGGTGACTGAAATCGCCCTAGTGTTCAAGGATGCACCGCATCAGCCTTTTAGCGAAGGTAGTCGCCATTCCCAAGGCCGCAACGTAGTAGTGATCCGAGTCCAGCCTGATGAAGGTATGCTGATGCGTTTTGGCTCTAAGGTTCCTGGTAACACAATGGAAGTACGTGATGTCAACATGGACTTCTCGTACTCAGAGGCTTTTACTGAAGAATCACCGGAGGCCTACGAACGACTTATTCTCGATGCCCTTCTCGACGAAGCAAGCCTCTTCCCAACAAATGAAGAAGTTGAGCTTAGCTGGCAGATCCTAGATCCAATATTGAGCTTCTGGTCTGATCGTGGACAACCAGAAGAATACCCCGCTGGCACTTGGGGCCCGGCTGGCGCAGACAAGATGCTGGAGCGCGAAGGTCGCGCTTGGCGACGACCTTAACGAGCGAGGAAGCTGAGATACGCTGTGATTTTTACACTGCCAAATACCACTACACAGGAAATCGCCAAGACACTGGTGAAAATTCGTGACACCGGAGGTCAGGTAACCACCAGCCGAGTCCTTACTCTCATCGTTGTAGTCCGGGATACTAGCGATGTCGAAGGCATTATTCGAGCGACTAATGAAGCCTCTCAAGAGCATCCCTCACGCGTAATCATCTTGGTCGCTGGCTCACACGAAGGTGAATCCCAAGTTGATGCAGAGGTACGAATTGGTGGCGATGCCGGCGCATCTGAGATGATTCTCATTAAATTAGCAGGGCGTGTTGCTAAACACCTTGTGCATGTCGTGACTCCGCTGCTACTCCCTGACACCCCTATCGTGGCATGGTGGCCGTCATCCGCACCTATCAATCCAGCTGAGGATCTCATCGGTAAGATCGCACAACGTCGTATTACAGATTCACACTTTGATCCACCAGTAGATGCTTTGTATAACCGCCGCAATCACTATGCTCCTGGCGATTCCGATTTTTCATGGGCACGATTAACTCCTTGGCGCGGAGTTCTCGCTTCAAGCTTGGATCAAGCTCCATACGAAATGGTTCAAGATGTTCGAGTCTATGGCGAATCCGACTGCCCCAGTGTAGACCTCGCTGCAGGCTGGCTATGTGAGCGGCTCGGAATCTCTGTCGAACGCCATAATTATGGTTCCGGTTCAGCAGCATTTGATGATGCAGGATTAGCAAAAATACCGGTTAAGCGAATCGAATTAGAGCGCCCTTCTGGTTGCGTCGTCATCGAAGCCCTTGACGATGACCAAACACTTTCGGTTAGTATCCCCGGCCGTTCGACAGCACACGTTGCAGTGACACGACGTAGTCAAGCTGATTGTTTGGCAGAAGAATTGCGCCATCTAGACCCCGATATCGCTTATGCTCGCGCACTTCGCGGTTTGAGTAGAGTGTGCTACCCTACGCAATAATTCTTTCGAAAGATGAGACACTTTTATGGTTGATGTTATTCGAGTATCAGACCTCGACGCAGTTATTAACGAAGCCCATCGCAGATTCCTTCAGGTTATCGATGACGTGTTTTCAAACGGCGGAGTACATGGCGATGGCGTAGCTCGTATAGTCCTCACCGGTGGCGGTGCAGGTATTGGCTTACTTAAGGAGCTATCCCATAGTTCAATTGATTGGTCAAAAATACATGTGTTCTTCGGTGATGAACGAAACGTGCCAGTGACACATCCGGATTCGAATGAGGGGCAAGCACGCGATGTGCTGCTCAATCAAATTGCCATTCCATCATCAAACATCCATAGTTTCCATCTCAATGGTGGCGAGATGGTTACTGCCGCCTCAGCATATACCAAATGCATCAATGAATATGCACCGCGAGGATTTGACCTCCATTTATTAGGAATGGGCGGCGAAGGACACATCAATTCGTTGTTCCCCGATTCATCGGCTATTAAAGAAGACGTACACCTAGTCACTGTGGTTACCGACTCTCCAAAGTCACCAGCACAGCGTGTGTCGCTCACGCTTCCTGCTGTAAATTCTTCTGCACGTGTGTGGCTACTCGTTGCCGGTGCAGAAAAAGCTGAAGCAGCACAGCACGTCGTTGCTGCTTCTCCAGCCGACCAATGGCCTGCTGCAGGCGTTCACGGCACCAAAGAAACGTTACTTATACTCGATAATTCGGCCGCACAGCTTCTTTAGTCATGTAAAACCAAAATGTGGGGGCGGAGAGCTAAAATACAGCTCTCCGCCCCCACATTTTGGTTTTATTTATATGCCTGAATGAGGTTCAACGCAACAATGCAAGCAATCCAGATCAAGCCCGTAAAGATGGTGACGCGATCTAGGTTCTTCTCTACGACGGTAGAACCTGAAAGATTAGACTGTACGCCTCCACCAAAAAGGCTTGACAATCCGCCGCCCTTACCACGGTGAAGCAGAACAAAAAGCGTCATGATAACGCTTGCCACTACCAAGATGATTTCTAGAGCTAAAGCCATGTCATTCCTTATAAATGCCGATCACTATTCACAATGGTTAGTGCACAGTACTACTCGACTACGAACCTTATTAAATCTCAAGTAACTATATATTAAATGTCGCAATATTATAACAATATGGCTCCGCGGGCTGCAAGGCACAACACGGAGCCACTCAAATTGACTGCAACTAACTAGTCGACAACAGTTGCTGCATTAGCTGCTAGTTTGGCGAATGCTTCACCGTCGAGAGAAGCGCCACCCACTAGGCCGCCATCAACATCTGATTGACCTACGATTTCGGCTACTGTTTCTGCTTTAACTGATCCGCCATAAAGAATGCGGAGGCCATCAGCAATCTCTTTACCAGCAAGCTCAATAATGAGATTACGAATTGCTGCGCAGACTTCCTGTGCATCGGCAGCGGACGCTACCTTACCCGTACCAATAGCCCATACGGGTTCGTAGGCGATAACAGTCTTTGCCAAATCATCTGCGGCAAGACCCGCCAACGATGCGCGAGTCTGTTCGACGACATATTCCACGTGTGTTCCAGCTTCACGAATTTCAAGGGGCTCTCCAACACATACGATGGGGCTAATTCCCTGACTCAACGCAGCTTTAGCTTTGGCTGCAACCAGCTCCGAAGATTCGCCATGGTACTCACGACGCTCTGAGTGTCCAACAACAACCCAAGTACATCCAAGTTTGGCAAGCATCTGGGCAGAGATTTCACCAGTGTAGGCACCAGCCTCGTGCTGCGAAACATCTTGAGCACCATAAGTAATAGCGAGCTTATCGCCTTCGATAAGTGTTTGAACAGAGCGAAGATCAGTAAAAGGTACGGTGACAGCTACGTCGACTTTTTCGTAGTATTCCTTTGGAAGTGCAAAAGCAAGTTTTTGCACAGTTGCAACAGCTTGAAGATGATCAAGATTCATCTTCCAGTTTCCTGCGATAAGTGGAGTACGTGCCATGATGGAATTTCCTTCCTTTTAATAGGTCGTTTTAGCAAACAACCAAAATGAAAAGGTAGGTGCAAATACTCCTTGTATCAAAGAATTTTCGCGCCTACCCCTTTAGGTTTTTTAGCTTTCGAGCACCGAAACGCCAGGAAGGTTTTTGCCTTCGAGGAGTTCAAGTGATGCTCCGCCACCAGTAGAGATATGGCTGAATCCATCCTCGTCTAGACCAAGAAGTCGAACAGCAGCAGCCGAATCGCCACCTCCGACAACAGAGAATGCACCATTAGCCGTAGCTGCGATAATAGCTTCTGCTACGCCACGGGTACCGGCTGAGAAGTTTTCAAACTCAAAAACGCCCATAGGCCCATTCCAGAATACGGTCTTTGATGTCGCTAGAACCTCAGCAAACTTCTCAACAGTTTTAGGTCCGACATCAAGAGACATCCAGCCTTCAGGGATTTCGTCAATTGCAACGATCTTATTTTCTGCATCGCTGGCGAACTCTGTAGCTACTACCAGATCAACTGGAAGAACGATCTTATCAGCGTATGCTTCTAGAAGCTCTTTGCACTTGTTGATTTGTTCTTCTTGCAATAGCGACTTTTGCACGTTGATACCTTTGGCCGCCAAGAAGGTGTAGCACATTCCGCCACCAATAATAAGTTTGTCAGCCTTTGTTGCTAGCGCTTCGATCACGCCAAGCTTGTCAGACACTTTTGCGCCACCTAGAACAACCGCATAAGGACGTTCTGGAGCAGAGGCAACCTTGTTTCCAAGAACTTCTAGCTCTTTTTCCACGAGCGTTCCCGCATAATGTGGCAATCTCTGTGCAACATCAAATACTGATGCCTGAGCTCGGTGGACAACACCAAAGCCATCGGATACGAAAGCACCATTTTCAGCGGTGAGTGCAACAAGCTGATCCGCAAATTCGCCACGCTCAGCTTCTACCTTCGAGGTCTCGCGTGGGTCAAAGCGAACGTTTTCGAGGAGCAGAACGTCACCGTCATTGAGACCGTTCGCGCGTTCATGAGCATCTTCACCAATTACGTCGCCTGCGAGTGCGACATACTGTCCGAGGGCTTCAGACAATGCCTCCGATACAGGAGCCAGTGAGAATTTTTCATTTACTTTTCCCTTGGGGCGGCCCAAGTGTGCCATCAAGATTACTCGAGCACCGTTGTCAACCAATGCTTTGATCGTTGGGAGCGAGGCGGTAATACGTCCAGCATCAGTAATTTCACGATTATCGTTCAGCGGTATATTGAAATCTGAACGAACAAGCACGTGGCGTCCTTCAACGCCTTCTGCCAAGAGATCTTTAAGAGTTTTAATAGCCATAACAAAACCTATTCCGTGGTCAGTTGTTCGGTAATGCGAAGAATATAAGCACCGCGGCCCGGGGTGTACCTCGAGGTACACCCCGGGCCGCAGGGTTAGCGCCTTTTTATTAGCACTTTACGATCTCTAATTAGAGTCGCTCACCGACGTATTCGGTCAGAGACACGAGCTGGTTGGAGTAACCCCACTCGTTGTCGTACCAAGAAACAACTTTAACTTGGTTGCCAATAACCTTGGTTAGGCCTGCATCGAAGATCGATGCGTGAGCGTCGGTGACGATATCGGTGGATACAATCGGATCCTCAGTGTAAGCCAAGACACCCTTGAGCTCACCTTCGGCTGCTTCCTTCATTGCCGCATTAATTTCTTCTGCGGAAACTTCCTTTGTGGTTTCGAAGGTCAAATCCGTTGCAGAACCAGTGATAACTGGAACACGCATTGCGAAACCGTCGAGCTTCCCCTTCAGTTCTGGAAGAACCAAGGCTACTGCCTTAGCCGCGCCAGTGGAAGTAGGAACAATGTTCTGAGCTGCGGCACGTGCACGGCGAAGATCACGGTGTGGCGCATCGTGGAGACGCTGATCACCAGTGTAAGCGTGGATGGTGGTCATCAAGCCCTTGACGATACCGAACTTCTCGTCCAATACCTTAGCCATTGGAGCCAAGCAGTTGGTCGTGCAAGATGCGTTAGAGATGATGTTGTGCTTAGCGGGATCGTAGTCGGTGTGGTTAACACCAACAACGAAGGTTGCATCCTCGTTCTTTGCAGGTGCAGAAATGATGACCTTCTTTGCACCAGCCTCAATATGAGCCTTCGCAGCATGGGCGTCAGTGAAGAAGCCAGTCGACTCGACAACGATGTCAACGTTCAGCTCGCCCCATTTAAGGTTCATAGGATCGCGCTCAGCGGTGACAACCATGCGATGGTTATCGACGGTGATGGAGTCATCATCGTAGCTGACTTCCTTGCCCAAACGACCAAGGATGGAGTCATACTTCAATAGGTGTGAAAGAGTGTGGTTATCAGTCAGGTCGTTGATTGCAACAACCTCGATGTCGGCACCGCGCTCAGCAATTGCACGGTAGAAGTTACGACCAATACGGCCAAAACCATTGATACCTACGCGAATCGTCACTTTAATATCTCCTCACATTTGAGTGATTGTTTTTGGAAGCCGAATGCGAAACATTCTTTCCGATCTTGTCCGATCGGGACTGTTTCGTTCCGGTGTCCCTTCGTTTTCAAAGTGTACCTATATCCGGTCAGACTTGCAGAAGTTTTTTGTCCGCATGTAATGACCTTCTATAACGAGAAGAACCAAATCTGGGGGTGTATAACCGAGCAAATGTTGCTTAATTTTGCTTTATGTCCGTTTATGACTGGCGATTTGTTGATAATTCACCCCGTTTTGGAGGCGTAGAGTTCACATCACGAACCATGGCCTACGCCCACCCTTTGCCACATTAAAAAGCCGATGTGAAGGTTATCACATCGGCTTTTTAATGTTTTAGAAGTCGTCCAGAAGTTCCTCAGTTACGACTACTGATGTATCAGGAATTCCCATGTCAGAAGCCTTTTTATCTGCCATATGCAGCAATCTGCGAATCCTTCCTGCTACAGCGTCTTTGGTCATCTGGGGATCCGCTAATCGGCCAAGCTCTTCCAAGGAAGCCTGCCGATGTTGTACACGCAATTGGCCAGCTTGGGCCAAGTGGTCGGGAACATCATCACCAAGAATTGTCATAGCTCGTTCCACACGCGCTGCCGCAGCTACCGCCGCTCGCGCTGATCTACGCAGGTTTGCGTCATCAAAATTAGCTAATCGGTTTCCTAAAGGTCGCGCTTCTCTTCGTGCTCGTTTTTGATCCCACACAAGTCGCGTTTTATGCGCTCCCATTCGAGATAGCAATGCCCCAACTGCTTCACCATCTCGAATGACAACTTTTTCTACCCCACGAGTCTCTTTGGGTTTAGCCGACAGGCCCAATCTGCGAGCACATCCAACCAAAGCTAAAGATGCTTCTTGGCAAGGACATGCAACTTCCAAACCTGAAGTCCTACCTGGGTCAGAAAGCTGGCCTGCAGCCAAGAAAGCACCACGCCACGCAGCCTCAGCATCAGAAATTGATCCAGATATGATCTGAGGCGGTAGCCCTACTACCGCGTGGCCGCTACGAGTTACTAACCCAACTCGACGAATCAAAGTTTCTGCATCCTCGGCAATGCGTACCACATGTCGTGGAGTCCGACGTGTTGCCATCGATCCTAAATCCACCAACTTGGCAGAAATAGCAAATAAATCCTCTATTTCTTTCGCAACACGAATTGCCACGGCTTCGTTATCTAGTTCGATTTCTATTACAGTCTTTCCAAACACAGAATCAATAGACCCAGCAAATCGAATGATCGAAGCAAGTTCGGCGATGCGAGACCTCTGTTTTGTAGATGACACCTTGATCAGTTCATCTTTAACTTGAGCAGAAAGAGCTCCCACGTATCCGTTCCTTCACGTTTTAGTTAATGTCTGGTGCGCAATGTGGCAAAGTTAAGGGCGGAAACTCTATATTAACGCGCCCACGTATGCGTCCTAAAGCTGTAAACGTAACGCTTCAGCTAATTTTGCGGGATCATGGCGATGAATTCGTCGGCCGCTGGGATCAGTTTCACTTAAATCATGATACGAAATCTGTGCTCCAAGCACCGCTGCAGCTCGTTCCAGATGGACTCTTTCGCCTTTGTGTGGGATTAATCCCTCGTCTACTAAAATCACGTCTGCTCGCAACGTCTGAGCATGTTGAGACAGGATATGGATATGCCGTTCAGCGGTAAATCCTGCTGTCTCTCCCGGCTCTGGACTTAAATTAAGCACTACTACCCGCAAAGCTTTAGTGGTGGCCAAAGCCGTAGGAATTCCTGGAACCAAAACATGCGGGATCACGCTTGAGAACCATGAGCCAGGTCCTAACGTTACCAAGTCCGCGTTTTCAATAGCTTCAACCGATTCCTCAGTTGCCTCTGGCTTTTCTGGAATAAGACGGACACGTCGTACAGTACCTGGCGTTGATGCGACTGCAACTTGCCCAATGACTTCTCGCATAATCCGCGGATCATCATCTAAGCCTGATACCTCTGCCGCAATTTCTAATGGCTCAGCGCATGCTGGTAATACGCGACCTTCAGCTTTGATCACTTTTGCTACTGCGTTTAGAGCGGCAATTTCGCTTCCTAAGGTATCGCACAGACCAGCAATTATAAGGTTTCCTACTGCGTGCCCTGCTAGTGCCCCATGCCCACCAAAGCGATGCTGGAGGAGCGTTTCCCATTGCAAACCTTCATCATCAAAAGGAGCGAGAGCTGCAAGGGCCATCCTTAGATCACCAGGAGGAATCTGTCCTAGCTCACGACGGATCCGCCCTGATGAACCACCGTCATCGGCCACAGTTACGATTGCGTCGATACTTGCAGGATTAAGCTGCCGAACGGCACGGAGGGTTTGAAATAGGCCGTGACCTCCACCCATGCTCGCGATTTTAAGTTGCGAGGTGTCTAGTTTATTCGCCATGAGACTCAATCCTCACTAATTTCTAACAATATCTCGGTGATTAACGCTGACATCAAGGTCCGGTACCTCTCTCAAACGACGCGCTAATTCTTCAGCTATAGCTACTGATCGATGATGTCCACCAGTACACCCAACGGAAACAGTAATAAAGTTCTTACCTTCATGTTTAAAACCGGGGCGCATGTCCCGTAGCATTCGCGTGAAATTGTCAAGGAATTTCTGCGCGCCTTCGTCTGCTAATACATAATCAGACACAGGCTTGTCCGTACCTCTAAACGGACGCAGTTCAGATACCCAGAACGGATTCGGTAAGAACCTAACGTCGATAAGCAAATCTGTGTCACGTGGAGAACCGTGTTTAAAGCCAAAAGATTGCACCGTAACATGCTGTAACTTATTAGCGATTCCGTTGAAGTTGAGTTCGATGCTACGTCGAAGATCATGAATTGATAGATCTGAGGTGTCGATGACAACATCGGCAGACTCTTTAATTTGATTCAAAATTTCACGCTCACGCTCGATTCCTACGAGCAAAGTGCCGCTTCCCTGAAGAGGGTGAGTTCGTCGCAAATTATCAAATCTCTTGATCAAGACGTCATTTCGCGCATCCATGAATACGACCAATGGTTTTAAACCGAGTCCGGAAAGCTCCGAAATTACTTCTTCCAAGCTCCCGCTGAATTCCTTCGACCGAACATCTGAAACGATGGCGATTTTATCGACTGGTGAATGTGGATCGGCGCACAACTCGACGAGTTGGACCACAAATTGCGATGGGATGTTTTGAGTCACATACCAGCCCATATCTTCAAGCACGCGGGCTGCCGAACTCAATCCTGCGCCAGACAGACCTGTAATTACTACTGGTGGGATTTCGGTTCGAGGCTCGACATCAGTTCTCACGTTGAGGTTCATACCGCCTATTGTACTGAGGAGTCATCTGAGTCTGGGTGCAATGCGACATAAATACTATGTGCAAGCGCAGGACCAATTCCTTTTACCATCGTAATGTCTGATTCCGATGCTTTTTTTAGTCTTTTGACCGAACCAAAATGCGCTACTAAAACTTTTCGACGTGCAGGACCTAGGCCATTGATATCGTCAAGAATAGATCGTCGCATCCGTTGCGATCGCTGTTGTCGGTGAAATGTAATAGCGAATCGATGTGCTTCATCACGCAGCTGCTGAATAAGGTACAATCCCTGAGAATTTCGTGGAAGAATCAACGGGTCTTCTTCGCTAGGTAACCATATTTCCTCTAAGCGTTTAGCAATTCCGATTAGCGCTACATCTGTAATACCCAATTCATCGAGCACATATTGTGCTGCAGCTACTTGGGGCGCTCCACCATCGACTATGAACAATTGAGGTGAATAAGCAAACCTCTGTTTCGTTGCCACAGTGTTTTCTCCCGCCAACGATTCATCTTCAAATCGCGAGCCGTCAAACTCATCCTCTTGAGGAACCATGCGGCGATCGTTTTTGTATCGTGCGAACCTTCGACGCACAACTTCTGCAATAGACCCAACATCGTTGGACTTACCCTCGCCTGCCGCCTCTTTGATTTTGTAACGACGGTAGTCCGATTTTTTCGGCAGTCCATCTTCAAAAACCACAAGTGAGGCCACTACGTCTGTTCCTTGAATATGAGAAATATCTGTACATTCAATGCGCAGAGGCGGTTCATCTAGGCCAAGAGCCTCATGAATCTCTTGTAGGGCAGCGGATCGCGTAGTTAAATCCGATACTCGCTTAATTTTATGCTGTCGCAAAGCTTCTTGAGCATTGGCAAAAACTGTATCTGCTAACGCTCGTTTGTCGCCACGCTGAGGTACGCGCACATCCACATTCGAATGACGCAAACTACGCAAAACTGCGGCAGTTTGCTCAACATTTGCAGGAGCTTTATGTACTAACACCTCTTTAGGAACCACCGAGGTGTTAATACGACGATTGGCAAGATCACTTTCATGGGACTGCTTATCGACGCCTCGCCGAACAACTGTCAGTTCTTTATCGGATACTTGATCTTCATGTGCCACTTCGTCGGAATAGAACCGAATAAGGAACGATTGTAATAGCTCTTCCAATTCACTTTCAGAATTGTCGGTACGCTCAACGATCCAACCGCGTTGGCCTCGAATCTTGCCACCTCTCACGTGGAATAACTGAATTGAAGCGTCAAGATCATCAGCAGCAACTGCAATAACATCTGCGTCAGTACCATCCCCAAGGACTACTGCTTGTTGTTCCGTAATTTTACGAACAGCATTCAGATCGTCACGTTTACGAGCTGCTTTTTCAAAGTCTAGAGCCTCTGAGGCCGACATCATCTCATTAGATAAGCGCCGCACGACCGAATCGGTGTTACCCGCCATGAATGAGCAGAATCCATCTACTATTATTCGATGTTCGGATTCGCTCACTCGACCAATACACGGAGCTGAACACTTGTCGATATACCCCAGCAAACATGGCCTTCCTAATGACTCATGCCTATTAAATACGGCTTTGGTACAAGTTCGAATGGGGAAAACTCGTGTCAGCAAATCCAAAGTTTCTCGAACAGCCCATGCATGCGAATATGGGCCGTAATATCGCACTCCCTTTCGCTGCGGACCGCGATAAAAATAAGCCCGGGGAAACCTCTCACCTACTGAAACAGCAAGTACTGGGTACGTTTTATCATCGCGATATTTAACGTTGAAATAAGGGTCGAATTTTTTAATCCAAGTATATTCCAGCTGAAGCGCTTCTACCTCAGAGGCAACGACTGTCCATTCTACTGAGGTAGCTGTGGTTACCATCTGCCGTGTGCGCGGATGCAAAACACTGAGATCTTGAAAATAATTGGACAACCGCGATCGTAGGTTGATTGCTTTACCTACATAAATGACCCTACCTTCGGGATCACGAAACTTATAGACCCCCGGTTCCGTAGGAATGGTGCCGGGGGCTGGGCGATATGTAGATGGGTCAGACACTGCTGTGGCTTAATCCTCTGGCATAAATCGAGACTCAAGAATACGAAAATCTTCAATGGCTGAAATTGATCGTGCACCATCACCAGCTTGAATGGCCCACAACGGGACATATTCAAATTCTGGCAGCTCAAGGCGGGCAAATTTGCTTCCTTGTGGGAAGTTCAAACCGTATATAACGGACCAAGGGTAAAACCGAGTACCCACAAAATTTCGAACTTCTACCCCATCTTCATTAGCACGAACGCGTGGCCGTGCAAAAGCAAGATAAAATGCTGACGCAAATACAAGACCAACTAAGAAATAACCCCATTGATCAATAAGCGTCACTGTAGTACCAGTGTCGCCGATCGCTACGACAACCGCCAAGAAAATGTGAATCGCTAAAATAAAAATGGCACCACTCCATGCCCATCGCCGCAGATAAGCAGAATTAATTTCTAAGTCCCACGGCTTACCCGTCGTAAGTGGAGCGTCTAAAGCAACATATTGCTGAATTTCCTCATCGCTAAGCCTAATGGCACGTTGAGTAGATGGATTTTCACCGTTGCTGTTGCTAGAAGATGCAGTCACAATTTTTACCCTAATTCACTGAAATTTTTCTCAATACGGAAGCACTTATCATGCATTTGCCTTCACACGACTCTAGTACTTAAGGCGCCACAGCTTCAATCGTAACGATCTCAGCTTACGTGACTGCGACGTTTTACTTTACGGCAAATCCCTTAGAACAAGCGCCGTATGCATAGCCGCAATGGTTGCCTCTGCTCCCTTATTCTCAGTGGAACCATCAAAACCAGCGCGGTCAATCGCCTGTTCTTCATTCAAAGTAGTAAGCACTCCGTTACCGACTGGTACTCCACTATCTAAAGCAATTCGTGTAAGTCCTTCAGTGACTGAGTCGCAAACATAGTCAAAATGAGGAGTGCCACCTTTAATCACACAACCGTTAGCAACCACCGCATCACAGTTCTGAGCGAGTTTTTGCACCACAATCGGTAGCTCCAGCGCGCCGATCACTCGTGTTTCGATGACTTTTGCACCGCAGTCCTTTGCCGTGCGAATCGCTTCAGTATGGAGCTGATTACAGATCGTTTCATTCCACGTTGCTGAGACTATTCCGACAACAAGACCTGCTCCTGCTACTGAAGATACATTGGGCAGTCCCTCTTTGCTCACCTAGCTTTGCTCCTTTTTGTATGCGGCAATCCACGGCAGATCGTGGTTCATTCGATCCCGCTTTGTGGTCAAATAACGAATATTATCTTCGTGCACTTCCACTTTGACCGGCTCTCGTCCGTTTAAGATGACCCCATAGCGTTCCAGTTCAAGGAATTTTTCTGGATTATTCGTCAGCAAACATACTGACTTCACGCCAAGATCTCGTAGAATGTGTGCAGCAACGGAGTAGTTACGCGCATCAATTGGCAGGCCTAATGCCTTATTTGCGTCAACCGTATCGGCCCCTTCATCCTGCAGATGATACGCCTGAAGCTTATGAAGTAATCCGATTCCACGTCCTTCATGTCCACGCAAGTACACCAAGACTCCGCGCCCCCGCTCGGAAATAGCTCGAAGGGACGCCTGTAATTGCGGTCCACAGTCACACCGACGAGAACCCAAAACATCTCCGGTCAAGCATTCTGAATGGACTCTAACGAGAACATCCTTGCCCTCATCAGAAGAAATATCCCCAGCAACCAGCGCAATATGTTCTACGCCGTCAACGATTCCACGATAGCCGACTGCGGTAAACCGTCCGAACTCAGTTGGCAGTTGTGTTGACACGGCTCGTTCAACAAGTAATTCGTGCCTACGTCGCCACTCAATAAGCTGTTCAATCGAGATAAGTGCAAGATCATGTCGATCCGCAAATCGTCGTAGTTCAGGTGCTCGTGCCATGTCTGTGGGATCATCTTCGCTGACGACTTCACACAGGACGCCTGCTGGATTCAAGCCAGTCATTCGAGCTAGATCGACAGCCGCCTCAGTATGCCCTGCCCGTTCGAGCACACCTCCTGCTTTCGCACGCAGAGGAACCACATGGCCTGGACGTGTGAAATCTTGAGGTCCGAATTGACTGTCGGCAAGTTTTCTCAACGTATCTGCACGACTTGTTGCAGAAATACCAGTTGTTCCCGTATTTGCGTCTACCGTAACAGCATATGCAGTACCCCGCGCATCCTCGTTATGGGATATCATTGGCGGAAGCTGAAGTCGATCACATTCTTCTGGCGTCAAAGAGGCACATATATAACCCGAAGAATATCGAACCATAAAGGCTACTAGCTCGGGCGTTGCCTTGTCAGCCGCAAAAATTAAATCGCCTTCGTTTTCACGATCTTCTGAGTCGACTACGACCACAGGCCTTCCATCCGCAATATCCGCGATGGCTCTTTCGATGCTATCCAAAGCCACCCCTAGATAATCGCTATTCTGCTGATCTATCGGGTGAGCCTCATTGTTATGAGGTGTACCGCTTCGGGTTATATCCACCCGCACTACCTTACTCGTTTCTCGCTATTTGTGATGTTATCTATGTCCTGCAAGCATTCGCTCAACATATTTTCCAACGATGTCTACTTCTAAATTCACAACCTCGCGTAATTTTAGCTCACCGAGCGTAGTGTGCTCCAAAGTAGTGGGAATTAACGAAACTTCAAACCAATGATTCTCTGCAAGAGGTTCGCTTATCGACGACACCGTCAATGAAGTTCCATCAACAGCAACCGAACCTTTTTCAACCACATACTGCGAAATATCTGCCGGAAGACTAAAACGCAATACATCCCAATGTTCCGAATGATCCCGAGACAACAGCACACCAGTGCCGTCAATATGACCTTGCACGATATGCCCTCCCATGCGGGCATCCGCACGCATGGCGCGTTCCAGATTCACGTTGCTGCCGGTTCGAAGTTGACCCAGACTAGAACGATCGAGAGACTCCTTCATTACATCAGCTGTGAAACCAGTAGCGTCATAATTAACAACAGTCAAGCACACACCGTTGACTGAAATTGAATCGCCTTGCCTAACATCAACCATAAGTGCTGGTGCTGAAATACTGAGAACGAGTGAGTCTCCTTGCTCTTCCATTCCAGTAATCGTTCCGATTTCTTCTATTAACCCAGTAAACATTTCGCTAATCCTTTTATTTTTTCGATGAGATTTCGTCACAACCACTCGGTGTTCAGATCAAATATTAATTACTTGAAGAATATCGTCCCCGAGCATCGAAATGGATTGAGTACTTCCTCTTAATGCACTTGCAATCGTAATATTAGCATTTTCCGCAGATTTCTTCTCCACATCTTGTAGAAGGGAAACTCCCCGAGTTAAAAGCATGGGCGCACTATACGAATGTAACTGGTCGAGATTACCGCTCGTTAAAAATCCATGTAATAAATGTGGACCGCCTTCAACCAGCACATAGCGCACTCCTCGGGCCCAAAGTTGTACCAATGCTTCTTCGATCGTTGAAAACTGCACAAATCCCGATCTTGCTAACTGCGTACCCTCAGAAATTTTACTCGTTCCGATGACCACTTTGAGTGGTTGATGCGGAAATAAGGTGCCATCGTCTTTTCGAGCTGTCAAAGCTGGATTATCAGCTTTGACAGTGCCAGTTCCAACAATGATCGCATCAAAATGCCGTCGTTGCTGATTGGCGTAATCACGCGATGCACTGCCAGTTATCCATTTGGAGCTGTAGTCTTCAGCAGCAACAAAGCCATCCAGAGTGTGGGCAGTTTTCCCTACAACATACGGCCAACCACGATCTTTAGATGCTTGCCAAGGAATAAGAGCAGCAACACTGAGGTCTAAAAAGGTCACCTTTAATCCTTGACGCCGAAGATATTCCGCCCCGCCTTTCTCTAGCGCACCGGTATCTGGCATGAGGTAAACTACGTGCTCAATACTGGATTCAGAAATAGCATGACTGCAGGGACCAGTTCTTCCCCAGTGATTACATGGCTCTAAAGTGACCACTAATGTGCCACCTTTTGCATGCTCCCCTGCCTGCCTCAATGCCATTATTTCAGCGTGAGAGCCCCCAGGTGGTTGGGTATGCCCCCTTCCTACAATCGAGCCATTGCTAGACAGCACCACTGCACCAACCGGAGGGTTAGGGTGTGTAGTTCCCCAAGCTTTTTCTCCTTCTTGAACTGCTGCAATGACCGCAGGATAAATAAAGTTCATTTCAGCGCCAATAACCGTTGTTTCCGCATAAATGGTGTTTAATGGCAACTCAGCACTAAGCGGCACCCCACAATTCACCTGTATATCTTTCTGGCTAGGCACGACTGCGCGCACGTTCGCGTAACGCGTTAATGGCAGCATTACGGTCATCACTACCAAAGACAGCAGAACCGGCAACAAAGGCATCACATCCCGCTTCTGCAGCTTGGCGGATTGTGGACTCCGAAATACCACCGTCAATTTCGATAGTCACGTCTAGATTGCGTTCATCAATAATTCGACGAAGTTGACGGACCTTCTCTAATTGCTCCGGCATAAATTTTTGTCCGCCGAATCCAGGTTCGACACTCATGATCAAAACTTCGTCAAACTCTTCTAGCATATCGAGATAAGGATCAATCGGAGTACTTGGTTTTAATGAAAACCCTGCTCTTGCACCCTGATCTCTAATATGTCGTGCAAGATCAACTGGGTTGTCTGTTGCTTCCACATGAAATATGACGGTAAACGCTCCAGCTTTAATGTACGAATCCACCCAATTTTCTGGATTTTCGATCATTAGATGAACGTCAAGTGGTTGTGAGGTGCTCATCCGTGCAGCACGAGTGATATCTGCCCCAAAAGAAAGATTTGGCACAAAATGGCCGTCCATCACATCGACATGAATCCAGTCGGCATGGTTAACCGACTGGATTTCCTCTTCAAGCTTACGGAAATCTGCAGCTAAAATTGATGGTGCAATAATCGGACACTGTCGAGTCTGAGTCATAGCCTCAGTCTAGCGTGGAAACCATAAGCTCGACGCGACGCTACCCCATCTCGTTATTTTTTACGCAGAACTGCGAAAAACATCGCATCTGTGCCATGTCGATGTGGCCACATGTGTACCGACTTGTATTCACCAGTGTTTTCCATACTGGGAACGAGCTCTGCAGCGTTAAGCTCTTCAACTTCGTGAGAACGAAGTATTCGATCCACAATCTGTCGTGTTTCCCTTAAATCTGGGGAACACGTTGAGTAGACAACGATTCCACCAGTTCGTACAAGCCGTAAAGCCGATTCGAGCAACTGCGATTGCAGCTTTGTCAGATCCTCAATGTCAGTTTCTTGTTTTCGCCACCGCGCTTCAGGGCGGCGTCGTAATGCTCCTAGTCCAGAACATGGTGCGTCAACTAATACTCGGTCATATCCTGGCGCCAATCCTGGGGAGCGTCCGTCACCTACTGTAACTTTGACGGGCAAACCTCGAACAATGTTTTCGATCAACTTCGCACGGTGCTCGCTCACTTCGACAGCATCCACTGTCGCACCATCAATACGTGCAATTGCACCAAGTAATGCTGCTTTCCCGCCGGGACCAGCACACAGATCAAGCCATTTTCCTTGATCTTCTCCATATATTGGAGCCTCGGTCACTGCTCGCGCAATTAGTTGACTGCCTTCATCTTGAACCGCAGCCAAACCTTTGCGAACTGGTTCCAGCGCTCCTGGATCACCAGATTCTAGGTAAACAGCATAGGGAGAATACTTACCTTCATCGCCTCCAACAATAAGCGCAAGTTCTTCTGCACTCATCTCCCCTGGGCGTGCTACCAAGTGCACCTTTGGACGCTCAGAATCTGCTGATAATGCAGCTTCCAGCTCGTTCATTCCAACTATCTGGGAAAAACTTCGAGCAATCCAAGCGGGGTGTGCATGCTGAAAGGCAATTGACTCAACCTCACCCGATGGAGTTAATTTTTCGATCCACGATTGAGGAGAAGTTCTTGAAATTGTACGGAGAACACCATTGACAAATCCTTTTGCACGATCTTGACCGATTGCTTGCATGATTCGAACGGTTGTATCTACAGCTGCATGAGCACCTACCCGTGTGTATAAAAGCTGATAGGCACCTAGGCGCAGCGCTGCCCGCACTTCCGGTTTTAAAGCTTCAAGTTCCCGTGAAGAACATTCTGCGATCACGGTATCGAGAACACCTTGTGTTCTTAAAGTGCCATAGGTTAATTCCGTAGCAAATGCCGCGTCGCGACCAGAAAGCTTCGACTGCTTGAGAACTTTGGGAAGGGTCAGATTCGCATATGCCGCATCTATTTCAACTCGTTGGATTACCCAAAAAGCAACTGACCGCGGTAGGTCAATTCCTCTAAGCGGCTTCCATCTCGGATCTGATTGCGATGATCTCTTTGGTTGGCGAGACCTATTTGTAGATTGCTTCTTTTCACTGCGTACGGGAAGCTGGTCGCCTGAGCGCGAACGGGAACGAAAACCACCACTCATGACAGCACCAAGCCTTCTGTATTTTGCAATCCGCGAGCCCAATCAGATGCTTTCATTCTTTTCTTCCCTTGCGGCTGAATTTGGTCAAGCTCAATATTAAGATCGCCGGTTCCTACTAAGACACGATTTTTTTCAATTCTCATGTGTCCTGGTTGTAAATCTGATTCTTCTGCCACGCTTACAGGGCCAATTTTAAAGCGCTGATCACCTAGTAAGCTCCAAGCTCCTGGGCCTAGTGTAACAGCACGAATATGCTTGTCGACGGCTTCGGCTGGATGTGTCCACTGAATTCGTGCGTCCTCTGTTGTTATCTTAGGTGCATACGTCGCAGTGCCAATTTGCTCACTGTATGTAGCATTTCCCTGCGCCAAATTATCCATAGTGTTAAGCAGAAGATCTGCACCTGAGTACGCCAGCCGAGTGAGTAAATCGTCAGCGGTATCAGTTGATTGAATCGGCTCGTGAATGACTCCGAGAATTTGACCGGTATCGAGTCCTTTATCAATTCTAAAAGTAGTAGCACCCGTCGACGTGTCTCCAGCTGCAATAGCAGCTTGAACTGGGGCTGCGCCACGCCAACGCGGCAAGCGCGAGAAATGCAGATTGATCCATCCATGCGGAACAGCTTGTAAAAGATCCTCTGTAATGAGGTTTCCGTATGCAACTACTGGAACACAGTCTGGTGCTAGCTCGGCGAGACGGACTCGAAAAGCGTCGCCATCAGGAGTATTTGGCTTGATCGTAGCCGGAGTTAGCACTTCGATGCCGTGTTGTTGCGCAAGCTCCGACACAGGTGAAGGGTGCAGAGTCCTTCCACGTCCACGACGTGCATCAGGACGGGTTAACACAGCTACGACCTCATGTTCGCTTTCGAGTAATCGGGATAAAGCTACAACTGCAGGCTCAGGTGTTCCAGCAAAAATTAGACGCATATTTTCCTCATTAAGTCTTCGAGTTGGACTTTATAGCTATTGATTAAACCACTCAGACTTCCTGATCTGAGCCATTGCGTCTTTCCGGTGGTCTTTATCAAGCTTTGTCAAGAATAAAACACCATCTAGATGATCTGTTTCATGTTGAATACACCGTGCCATCAAGCCAGAAGCAACCATTGAAATCGGGTTTCCATCAACATCACGGCCACTAACGCTTACTGTCATCCAACGCTCAGTTTCTTCCTGAACATCTGGAATGGACAAGCAACCTTCTGGACCAATTTGAGTATCTTCCCCAATGGGCTCCCAAACCGGGTTGATGATATGCCCGCGAAGCCCATCCTCAATGTGCGAACAGTCATACACAAAGACTCGTTTAGTTACTCCGACTTGGTTAGCTGCCAAGCCAACTCCGCCAGCCGCATCCATGGTTTCCAACATGTCATTAACCAAATTTCGAATACTGGAGTCGAAGACTTCCACCTCTGACGACTTCGTAGTCAAAACGGGATCACCAAACAATCGAATATCGCGGATTGCCACTTTGTTTCCTTTAGTCTCTTCTTATTCTGCTTAGTACAAATCAGATAGTAGAGCCCACATATATAGACTCACACCAAAACATCTACCCTACATGGATAGGATCGATTTTCACGCGGAGAGGTAATTCTTTACGTTTAGCAGATCGTTGCACAATCCCAGAGCGTAAGACTTCCCCTAGTTCATTACGGTCTTTCAATGGAATACGAATCAACACGCGTTGTGGCGGACCATAGGTATTTTCATCGTATTCGCCCGGAAGTTTGTTTCCTGCCGGAAGGCTCACCGGCCCCAAAATTTCTGCATGGTCAGGAAGTTGAATCATATCTAAAAATTCATCGATAGCATCTCGGGCACCATCGATAGCCGCCATGTGGGCAGCAGGCGGAAAATGTACTTCTTGTCTAAGTTCAAGCTCACGCGATGCAGCCCAAATGGGATCCCATCGAATTAATGCTTGAACTTCGAAAAGTCCTGCATCTGCTACAACAACGACTTCTCCGCCCACTACACAGGGCTCAACTAAAGTACATACAGAAAACCATTTTGCAAGTGTGTCTTCGGAAGCTCTCAAATCTTGACGGCCCAGTAAAGCCCAAGTATCAAGCAACACTGCAGCTCCATAACGTCCAGCGTCCGCTATTTCTGGTTCAGCTCCAGGGGTAGTTACCACCACTATTGGTGCATCTGGGATCTTATCGTGCACTCGGTTTCCACCAGAAACAACTACTCGAGTTTGAGGAAATGCTCGACCAATTTCTTCAGCAGTTCGTTCGGCACCCAATACGATTGCCCTAAGATTCGAGGATCCACAATGTGTACAACGAAAACGACTATCAGGACGACCACACCATCGACATTGAGGTGTTTGTGGTGCACCAGACTCCGGAAATGGCAATTCCAAGGGACCGTTGCAATATCTACAACGCGCGGCGGAACGGCACTGTTGACAAGCTAGTACAGGAATATACCCTTTCCTCGGGACGTGAATAAGCACCGGTCGATTTCGCTTCAATGCATCTCTTAATGAAGAAAAAGCTGCTGAAGGAATCCGCGCAGCCCTCGCAAGTGGATCACGTTCCAACGCTGTGTTCGTATCTGCAACAGCATGAATGCGCGGCATCATTTTTCGCACTCGTTCGCGATCGACTACCAGATTATGAGCCCAACCTGATTGGACCAAAAGTTGCGCCTCGGTACTACGCGAATGCCCTGCGAGAATAAGCGAACAATGCTCTTGTGTAGACCGTGTACTCAGGACTTCACGCGCATGAATGTAAGGGCTACGTGGATCAACTAGATTTTCATCCCCATCGTCTTTAATAACTGCTAATTGTAGGTTGGCAACAGGAGCAAATGCGGCACTCCGAGTGCCAATGACGATTCGGCCTTGTCCATGCAAAATACTTAAAAACCGCCGATAGCGAGCCTGCGGTCCTTGAGCAGATGTCATCACCGTGATTTGTCGAGCAGATACCAAATCACGAAATGCAGCTTCTAATGTTTCTACATCACGTTGATCAGGAACAACGATGAGTACTCCACCACCTGCAATCGCAACTTTAGTACCCAACGCTGCAATCGCAGCCGCCCAATTTTCCCCCGGTGCAATTTGCCAAGCAGCGCGGGCGGTTTGACACGCAATTACAGCGTCCACAAATGATTTCCCATGAACGTATTTTGCCCACATAGACAAATCGGGTTCATCGATATCACCTAGATCTTCCCAACTAGTGGAAAAATCCCCTTCTTCTGCTTTTGCATGCCTCGAAGGGATTGCGGCACGGATCACATCTGAAGTGATCCCCGCATATCGAGTGGACAAAGATTCGATGAGTCGTCGCAACGCTGGAGTATAGACGGAAACGGGCGACTGTACTTTATCTAGCCAAGCAAGTCTCCCCTCATGTTCCTGACCTGATGTTCGTTCCAAAATAATTCCGTCAACTAGTCTGCCACCGAACCGTACCCGCACTTTGACACCTGGCTGAGCATCATCCGACATCGTCGAATCCACTAAATATTCGAAAACACGATCCAGATGAGCAACGCCTAGTAATGGCAACACCCGCGCAACTGGAAGACTTGAAGCAGCTACGCGGGTTTTAGACATGGCAACGATTCTACATATTTAGCCTAAAGACAACACGTCACGTAACTGTTCTGCTCGATCCGTATTTTCCCAAGGCAACTTCAGATCATCGCGTCCGAAATGACCATAGGCGGCCGTACCAGCATAAATCGGACGAAGAAGATCCAACTCTCGAATAATCGCTGCAGGACGAAGATCGAACACGTGCAATACTGCATCTTGAATCTGTTCATCCGTCAAACCAAATTTGGCCGTTCCAAAAGTTTCAACATACAAACCGACAGGTTTTGCACGACCAATCGCATAAGCGACCTGTACCTCTGCTCGATCAGCCAAACCCGCAGCAACAATATTCTTGGCAATCCAACGCATAGCGTACGCGCCAGAACGGTCTACTTTACTAGGATCTTTTCCAGAGAACGCACCACCGCCATGCCGTGCCATGCCGCCATAGGTATCGACGATGATCTTTCGCCCTGTCAATCCGGCATCGCCCATGGGGCCACCAACAATAAAAGAACCCGATGGATTAACCAGCAATGAATAATCGCTGATATCGAGTGTGGACTCCAAGACTGAATCGCGAAGCACCCAGTCAACAACATGCTCTTTAATCTGAGCAAACAGCCATTCCTGGGTTACATCAGGATCATGCTGAGTTGAAACAACTACCGTATCCAAACGTACCGGGCGACCTGATTCGTCATATGCAAGTGTTACCTGAGTTTTTCCATCAGGACGCAAATGGGAAACAACAGAGGTCTTACGCACCTGAGTCAGGCGACGAGCAAGTCGATGCGCCAAATCAATAGGCAAAGGCATCAACGTGGCTGTCTCGTTCGTAGCGTAGCCGAACATTAACCCCTGATCACCCGCTCCAGCCTGGTCATCTGCATCCGCATTCTCGCCCGAACGAACCTCATGGGACTGATCAACACCAGCACCAATTTCCTGAGACTGTTCACCAATGGATACGCTCACACCACAGGTGCGACCGTCGAAGCCAACCTCAGAAGAGTTAAACCCAATTTCAATTAGTTTGTCACGAACCAATTTCGGAATTTCCACGTAGCCGGAGGTACGAACTTCTCCCACAACGTGAACTAAACCTGTTGTGGTGACAGTCTCTACAGCCACGCGAGCGTGAGGATCAACGCTCAGTAAGGCATCCAATATGGTGTCCGAGATCGCATCGCAGATTTTGTCTGGATGCCCCTCGGTAACCGATTCGCTAGTAAACAAACGCAAGCCGGAGGCAGCAGTTTCAGACACTCGATTGCCCTTCAGTGAAAAAGATTGATTTAAACGGCTTCCGTCAGACAAAGCTATTCTGCAATAAAGACCTCACCGTTTAAGCTGATTTCACTCAATATAGACCAAGCTGTCTAAAAAGACAAGATTCGCGAGATCAGTCACATCTCGGCTTCCAGCAACCTCACGACGTGATCTAAAATATTAAAAGCAATCCAGTGTTTCGATCCCTGCGAGATTTCCTCAACGTTTCCTTGACGAGACAATAGATATCCGCTGTTATCCGCCTTACCGAATACTTTGTCGACGCCGACTTCATTACACATCAAAAGATCGCACTTTTTTCTGCTCAACTTCTGTCGAGCAAACTCCAAGGGCGTATGATTCGCATCCCCAGTCTCAGCCGCAAATCCAACGATGACAGGTTTTTCACCTTGTCGTTGTTCGACAAGTCCTCGCAAAATATCAGGATTTTCCACCATCGAAATCATCTGAAGCGAAGAGTCAGCGGTCCCCTTCTTCATCTTTGCAGAGGCAATTTCACATGGACGAAAATCCGCTACCGCAGCAGCCATAATCACAACATCACTATTACGTGCTTCCCGCATGCATTCCCGCTGCATTTCCACTGCCGATGTAACATTCACTACTTGTGTACCACAAGGAACCGGAAGCTTATCTGTCGTACCGGCAACGACGGTAACTTCGGCCCCACGCTGTGATGCGATCTCTGCTAGCGCGAATCCTTGCCTACCTGACGATCTATTGCCTACATAACGTACAGGATCGATGTTCTCTTGAGTGCCTCCTGCCGAAATTAGCACTTTCTTACCCACAAGATCGCGAGGCATACCTTTCGTGCGTGCCACAGTTTTAGCAAAATCGATAATTTGATCGGGATCAGGTAAGCGCCCCGAGCCAGTATCTGCGCCTGTGAGACGACCATGAGCTGGATTCATAACGATGATGCCCCGGCGACGCAGCGTCGCAACGTTTTCGCGGGTAGCGGCGTTACTCCACATCTCTGTATGCATTGCTGGCACCAAAACAATTGGGCAGGTAGCTACAAGTAAAGTTGCAGTCAACAGGTCATCTGCTCGCCCCATAGCCACTCGAGCAATCAGGTCAGCTGTGGCGGGAGCCACGACGATCAGATCAGCGTGCTGCCCAACATTGACATGGCGGATCTCATCGACAGCATCAAAAACGGTAGTAGAAACTGGATTTCCAGAAAGAGCTTCAAAAGTTGTCTTACCAACAAAATTCAATGCTGCAGAAGTTGGTACAACAACAACGTTCGCACCATCCTCTTTAAACCCTCTCACTACATGACAGGATTTATAGGCAGCAATACCGCCGGCAACACCTACTACAATTGTGCTGTTATCAAATGAAGTATTCGTCATAAAATCTCACTTACTTTGGCGTAAAACGAACCCCCTTTGCCGCTTAAAACACAGTGCAAAGGGGGTGCTTCAACTATGGTCCGCCTAAACCGCGAAGGCTTTAGCCTTCTTCGTGGTTCAACAAACCAACTTCAATCTCGCGCATAGCGATTGAAAGCGGCTTTTCCTGAGCCTCAGGAGTTACCAATGGGCCAACAAATTCAAATACGCCTTCGTCTGCCTGCTGGTAGTAGCTATTGATCTGACGGGCACGCTTTGCAGCAAAAATCACCAAAGCATACTTCGAAGAAACATGCTTCAACAGCTCGTCGATCGGTGGGGCGGTAATACCGGTTGGTGCATCATATACACCGTCATTGTTCTCTGCCACGTTGCTCACGGAGGCACCTCTTCTTCACAGCTTGATAGTTCTCGGATTCAACAGCTACACAAAAATGTAGCAGGCGCTAGCTTTAACGACGGCCGACAAGGATTTCCTTGATGTCCGACACAGCTTTTTCCACGTCCTCATTGACAACAACGTGTTTGAACTCATGCTGAGCAGCAAGTTCATTCTTCGCTGTTCCCAGTCGACGAGTAATTACGTCCTCGGGTTCAGTACCACGTCCTGTCAGACGTTCCACTAAAACTTCCCACGATGGCGGGGCCAAAAATACAGTCTCAGATTCAGGTTTTAGCGATGCCACGTTTCGTGCACCGACCAAATCCACCTCAACGAGAACAGGTCGACCTGCCAGAAGTGCAGATTCAACAGGTTCCGCAGGAGTTCCCGAACGTTGAAGACCACCGTGAATATCAGCCCATTCCAGCATCTCCCCCGCATCAATCTTGGATTGAAACTCTTCAGGCGACACAAAAAAGTAGTCCACGCCATCGCGCTCTCCGGGTCGAGGAGCACGCGTGGTCATAGATACGCTGAAGTAGAGGTCTTCAATTTCTTCGCGGAGGCGATGAACCACCGTGGTTTTACCCACGGCAGAAGGCCCTGCGAGTACCACCAGACGGCCTACTGGGTTATCGCCACTCATGAATTAGTCCTCCGAGTATCCGAAACGCTCGAGCAGAGCACGACGCTGACGATCACCCAAACCGCGCAGACGACGGGTCTGAGCAATTTCAAGTTCCTCCATGATTTCCTTGGCTTTCACTTTGCCTACCTTTGGCAAGGACTCCAAGAGTGCGGAAACCTTAGTCTTACCGATGATCTCATCCGAAGAGGCCTTGTCGAGCACCTCCTTGAGGGTAATGTCACTGCGTTTAAGCTGCTCTTTCAGCTCTGCACGTGCCTTGCGGGCCTCAGCAGCCTTTGCAAGTGCTTCTTTGCGCTGCTCGTCGGTCAACTTGGGAAGGGCCACGGGGTTCCTCCGATTCGAAGTTTATTTTGGTTCACTTTAAGCATCGGCATATTGCCGAGAATCAACGATACACATTTCTCCACCACAGTGGGCAGGACACCCATGGTCACAACGATCAGAAATACAACTACACCACTTCTGAGTTATGCCGCTTCGGATGAGTAGGACTTCAAAACATTGCCGAAAAATTCGAAAATAATTCACACGACATTTTGAAATCGCGTTGATGTCCGAATCAGTCTAGCACCAGTTCGTATACCAACAGGTAATCGCCCTAAGCCGTTGAAAAACCGCAGGTCGGAACATTCCTACCTGCGGTTAGCAACAAGGCCGCTGAGCTGGGATTATTTAATTAGTAAATTCCTCTACGAATTTATTAAATGCTGCGGATAACGCAGATGTAGAAGGTCCTGCTTTGAGAATTTCACGCGAGACATTGGCAAACGCTAGCTCCTGAACTCCCTGCGTCAATCGAGCAACATCGGCAGGTGTTGCACCTTGTGCGCCAACACCTGGCAACAAGATCGGCCCATTGAGCCGTTCTAGATGCGGTGGATGCGACAACGTTGCTCCAATCACAACACCTACATTTCCGTAGTGGTTGTTTTCTTGATGCTCTCGATTTGAAAGCGCAACCGAATCCACCATCAGTTGCGAAATGCTCAGCCCATCTTCCCCAATCCGATCCTGCAAAGATCGAGCCTCTGGATTAGAGGTGGCTGCCAGAACAAAAACACCTTTATGAGTAGATGCAGCTACCTCAAGTACAGGTGAAAGCGAACCGTAACCGAGAAATGGTGAGACAGTCACTGCATCAGAACTCAACGAGGATTCTTCCGCCAACCAAGCTTGGGCATATCCAGCCATGGTAGAGCCGATATCCCCGCGTTTTGCATCTGACAAAACAAGCGTTCCCGATTGTCGCAACTCTGAAATCGCCGATTCAAGAATTTGGTAGCCAGCAGCACCCCACGCCTCATAAAAAGCTACTTGAGGTTTCACCAGCGCAACGTTTCCAGAAAATGCTTCGACACAAATTTCGGTAAACCGCTGCAATCCTACTATTCCATCGTCACATCCCCATTGCTTGAGCAAACTGAAGTGAGGATCAATTCCGACGCACAGCCGGCCCAGCCGGCGACCAGCCTCTACCAACCGATCGCCGAATGTGACTAGATTTTTTTGCTCCTGGATCATCGAGTCACCGAATGATCTAGCTCTTGCAGCGCTCGAACGCTAAGTTCACCAGCCCTGAGGGCTTCGATTCCCTGTACTGCTGCAGTCACACCTTGCACGGTAGTAACCAGAGGAACACCAACGTTGACCGCCGCTGCGCGAATCTGGTAACCGTCGTGACGCGCTCCTGAAGACCCTGCAGGTGTATTAAGAATGAGATCCACTTCGCCGGCTTTAATCATATCCACTACGGAACGCTGACCCTCAGTACCGTTTTGTCGTGCTTCCTGCACTTGGGTCTGCTTCAATACAACTTCGCATTCAATACCGTTGCGACGTAGCATTCCGGCTGTGCCTGATGTTGCCAGTACTCGGAATCCAAGTGAAGCTAGGCGCTGAATTGGGAAAATCAAAGTACGCTTATCGCGGTTTGCTACTGATACGAAGACAGTGCCTTCAGTTGGAAGTGCACCAAAAGCCGCCTGTTCTGCCTTAGCATAGGCAGCACCAAAATTATCAGCCAGCCCCATGACTTCGCCCGTTGATTTCATCTCAGGGCTTAGCAAAGTATCCAACATTGTGCCATCAGGACGACGGAATCGATTGAACGGAAGTACTGCTTCCTTCACCGCAATCGGCGAATTCTCTGGCAAAGAACCACCATCGTAACCGGTTGGGATCATTCCTTCCGCTTGAAGCTCAGGAATCGTTGCCCCAGTCATGATTCGCGCTGCTGCTTTTGCTAAGTGGACACCCGTAGCTTTGGAGACAAAAGGCACTGTACGAGATGCGCGAGGGTTGGCCTCAATCACATAAAGAATGTCATCCTTCAAGGCATATTGAACATTCATCAATCCTTTAACGCCGATACCATGTGCCAGCGCTTCTGTTGAGCGACGGACATTTTCGATATCTTCGGCACCAAGCGTCATAGGTGGCAGTGCACAAGCAGAGTCACCGGAGTGAATACCAGCTTCCTCAATGTGTTCCATAACACCAGCAAGGTAGACATTTTCGCCATCACAAAGCGCATCAACGTCAATTTCAATCGCATTATCTAAGAAGCGATCCACGAGCACCGGGTGATCGCTCGTGATCTCGGTAGCTCGCTCGATGTACGAGTGCAAGGAATTTTCGTCGTATACGATTTCCATGCCACGGCCGCCCAAGACATAAGATGGACGAACTAATACTGGGTAACCAATGTTATTGGCAACAGTTTTAGCTTCCTCAAATGATGTGGCAGTACCGAAAGCTGGAGCTGGCAACTGCGCTTTACGCAATACTTCACCGAATTCTCCTCGATCTTCAGCTAGATCAATAGCCTCTGGAGTAGTACCAATGACCGAGACACCCGCATCACGAAGCTTTTCGGCTAATCCAAGTGGAGTTTGCCCGCCAAGCTGAACGATCACACCGGCAACATGTCCAGATTCTGATTCGGCGTGGTAGACCTCCATAACATCTTCAAATGTCAGTGGCTCGAAATACAGACGGTCGGCGGTGTCATAATCTGTCGACACGGTTTCTGGGTTGCAGTTAACCATAACTGTCTCATACCCCACACGTGAAAGTTCAAGCGCAGCATGAACACATGAGTAGTCAAACTCAATACCCTGGCCAATTCGGTTCGGACCTGATCCCAAAATGATGATCTTGTCTTTTTCAGTTTGAGGACGTACTTCCGATTCAGCAGCTGGATCGAGTTCATATGCTGAATAATGGTATGGAGTCGTAGCTTCAAATTCTGCAGCGCACGTATCTACAGTCTTAAATACTGGCCGTACTCCCAATGACCATCGCAAGCGACGAACACCGTCTTCTCCTGCAAATTCAGGACGAAGGGCTGCAATTTGACGATCAGATAATCCGAAGAACTTAGCTTTTCGAAGCAACGGCTCATCCAGCACCGGTGCCTTCATCAAGGATTCTCGGAAATCTACTAATGACTGAAGCTCCGCCAAGAACCATGGATCAAGCCCAGAAGCTTGATGTACTTCTTCAATTGAGCCTCCAAGGCGAAGAGCCAGCTCCACGTCATACATCCGCCCTTCTGTCGGGCGTTTCAGATCTTCTAACACTGCGTCGAGATTCTTAGCGCGATCCCCAGCAAAGAATTCATCACTTGTTGTCCAGAAGCCAGCTTGCTTGTTTTCTAGCGAACGCATGACTTTACCCAATGCCGCGATGTAATTACGACCAAGAGCCATTGCCTCACCAACGGACTTCATCGTTGTAGTCAAGGTGTCGTCGGATCCTGTGAACTTCTCAAACGCAAAGCGCGGAGACTTGACTACTACGTAATCGAGCGTTGGCTCGAAAGCCGCTGGCGTAGCACCGGTGATGTCATTAGTAATTTCATCCAGCGTGTATCCGATAGCCAACTTGGCAGCAATCTTAGCGATGGGGAATCCCGTTGCTTTCGATGCAAGAGCTGACGATCGTGATACACGAGGATTCATCTCAATGGTGATCAAACGACCATCACGTGGATTTACCGCGAATTGGATGTTACATCCACCGGTGTCGACCCCTACTTCACGAATAATCGCGATGCCTTGATTACGCATCTTTTGGTATTCACGATCAGTCAGAGTCAAAGCAGGAGCGACAGTAACAGAATCACCTGTGTGTACACCTAGTGCATCAACATTTTCAATGGAACAAATAACCACAACGTTATCAGCACCATCACGCATGAGCTCAAGCTCATATTCTTTCCAGCCAAGAATTGATTCTTCAATAAGCACGTTTGCCTCAGGTGACGCTGCGAGTCCGCCGCCGGCAATTCGTTCGAGATCCTCTTGATTGAAGGCAAGTCCGGACCCCAAACCGCCCATAGTGAAGGAAGGGCGTACAACTACCGGAAGGCCGAGCTCTTCAACGGTGTCATATACCTCTTGCATATTGTGGCATACACGGGAACGCGCTGATTCGCCGCCAATTTTCGCAACGATATCTTTGAATTTCTGGCGGTCCTCGCCGCGCTCAATGGCGTCGATGTCTGCACCGATGAGTTCTACGTTGTATTTTTCGAGAGATCCGCGACGATCTAATTTGATAGCAGCATTCAATGCCGTTTGCCCACCAAGTGTTGCCAAGACAGCATCAACGGGGTGTCCCTCAGCGATCTCTTTTTCAAAAATCTTTTCAATATATTCCGGCTCAATCGGCTCAACATATGTATGATCGGCAAACTCTGGATCCGTCATGATTGTCGCCGGATTCGAGTTGATCAAAGTGACACGAAATCCTTCTTCTTTAAGAACTCGGCACGCTTGTGTTCCGGAATAGTCAAACTCACACGCTTGTCCGATAACGATTGGACCGGAACCGATAACCAGGACGTGTTTGATGTCATTACGCTTTGGCATTATTTTCTACCTTCCTGGTGATTATTTCTTATTTGCTTGAATAAGCTCGACAAACTGGTCAAACAAAGGATTTGCATCATGCGGACCCGCTGCCGCTTCAGGGTGATACTGCACTGAGTAAGCCAAACCATTCACCAGCGCTACACCTTCCACAGTGTCGTCGTTAAGGCAAGTATGCGTTACATGGGCAGGGCCGAACGGTGTGTCAAATTGCTCAAGCGCTGTGCCTTCCAGTGCAAATCCATGGTTTTGCGCTGTAATATCAATTTTCCCAGTGAGATGATTCAAAACAGGAACGTTGATACCACGGTGGCCAAATTTCATTTTGTAGGTGTTCATTCCTAGTGCACGACCAAGAATCTGGTTGCCAAAGCAAATTCCGAAAAATGGAATTTTCTGTGCCAGAATTTCTTGCACGATCCCTACCATCACATCAGCAGTAGCTGGATCGCCAGGCCCATTGGATACAAAAATTCCGTCGGGATTATATTGAGCGATGTCCACTGCAGGAGTATTTGCTGGAACGACCACCGTTCTAATTCCACGACGGGAGAAATTACGAAGAGTGTTCGTCTTAATGCCCATGTCATAAGCAACAACAGTATAAAGTGCTTCACCGTCTGGTTCTACGACATAAGCATCTTGGGTAGATACCTCGCTAGCTAAGTCTGCTCCTGCCATTGAAGGCTGTGATTTTACTATCTCAATGAGCTCATCATGAGGCTTCTTCGCCGCCTCTCCTGAGAAAATACCTGCAGCGACTGAACCGAAATTACGTAAATGCCGGACTATTGCACGAGTATCCACACCAGAAATTCCGACAATGTTCTGTTCGCGCATTTCATCTTCCAAGCTGCGTTTTGCGCGCCAGTTAGATACAGCCGTAGACACATCCCGAATCACAAGACCAGCAACCCAAATCTTGTCACCATGGGATTCACCGTCTTCATCATTCCAACCGGTGTTACCGATCTGCGGAGCCGTAGCTACCACAATCTGACGGTGATAGGACGGATCTGTCATGGTCTCTTGATAACCACTCATTGCCGTAGTAAAAACTGCTTCACCTAGAGTTGTTCCTTCCGCGCCGAAAGACTCTCCTTTAAATATGCGGCCATCTGCCAACACAAGTACGGCTTCATTTCGATCTTGGGATGTCACTCTGTCGCCTTTCACTTTTGTTTTTGGGTACACGGATATCAACGCAATATCCGCGTTTCACTTTGTACGTTTTGAGGTGCTCAGGCGATGAAGCCAGCTGGTGGATAAGTTACCCACTTTTATCAAACTTAGCGCTTTTACACCCGTTTGTTCATTACGCTCGTGCTTGAGTTGGTTCACCATTGACACAGGTCAGACGACCACGCAAAATCGTGGTCGTTACCCGCGCATTAAATTCCATGCCCTCATATGGCGTGTTTGTTACTTTGGAAGCCATCTTTTCACCCGAAGCAGTCCACTTGGCGCTTGGATCCACGATCGTTAAATTCGCTGGCTCCCCGACTGCGATTGGCCGGCCATGGCCAGGAAGTTTTACGATTTCTGCAGGACGTTCACTCATAACTTTGGCTACAAAACGCCAATCTGCGAGTCCAGTTTCCACGAAGACTGCTGCAACCACTGCTAAGGAAGTCTCCAAGCCCAACATACCTGGTTTCGCATGTTCAAATTCGCAACATTTATCTTCGGACCCGTGCGGTGCATGGTCAGTTGCTACGCAGTCAATCGTTCCGTTGAGCAATGCGTCACGTAATGCGAGAGTATCGGAGTTTTCACGAAGTGGCGGATTCACACGATTTACACCGTCATATGTGGCGAGTCGTTCATCAGTTAGCAACAAATGGTGCGGGGTAACTTCGGCTGTCAGTGGAATTTCATGTTCTTTCGCCCATTTAACAAGTTCAACAGTTCCTTGTGTTGAAGCATGACAGATGTGCATACGTCCGCCATAATCGCGGGCTAAGATTGCATCTCGTGCCACGATCGACTCTTCTGCAACGCGTGGCCAACCGCCCAAACCGAGTTTGGCTGCCATTGCGCCTTCGTGAGCGACTGCCCCGTCAGTCAATCGAGGATCCTCGCAATGTTGTGCTAGCAGCACATCCATACCTCGTGCATACTCAACTGCTCGACGCATGATCAGTGGATTATCGACGCACTTTCCGTCATCGGAAAACATACGAACCTTGGCCTGAGAATGTGCCATCATGCCAAATTCGGTGATTTCTTTGCCCTCAAGACCCTTTGTTATCGATCCGACAGGGTGAACGTCGCAAAGCCCGATATCTTGACCTTTATGCCACACTGACTCTGCGATAATCGGTTGATCCATTACAGGCATTGTGTTTGCCATTGTGAATACAGCCGTGAAACCGCCCTTCGCAGCGGCAGCTGAACCAGTCGCAATTGTTTCAGTATCCTCGCGGCCTGGTTCCCGAAGATGAACGTGAATATCTACAAGGCCAGGAAGCAAAACTCCGCCTTGGCCGTCGATTCCACGATCTGCTTTTACATCACCAGCGTGAGTGTCACTAATCACGCCATCAGTGATCAAGACATTGACAGGCTCTCCCTCTCCGTAGATCTTCACGTTTTTGACTAGCAGAGTGCCATGTTCCGGCTCGGCGAGTCGGCCAGTTGCTGGATAATTTTGAGTACTCATAGTTGCTGCTCTTCCTTGAGTTTTTAAAATGCCGCTGCGTCTCGGCCAGCGATAAGAGTGAACAAAACGGCCATTCGGGTGTGTACCCCATTACTAACCTGCTGTAATACAGCGGTACGAGGAGCATCGGCCACTCCGAAGTTGATTTCCATGCCTCTCAACATTGGGCCTGGATGCATCACGATCGTATGGTCTTGGAGCTTTCGTTCGCGTTCTGCCGAAAGCCCATAGAGGGTGGCGTATTCACGATGTGTCGGAAAGAATCCACCATGCATCCGTTCCTGCTGGACTCGGAGCATCATGACGACATCCGCGTCATAGATTTCGGAGTCCATCTCATAGGAATAACCAGCTGGCCAAGTATCAATACCAGCAGGTAATAGCGTTGGTGGACCGACAAGGACTACCTCGGCCCCCAACGTGGTGAGAAGATCTACGTTGGAACGTACCACTCGCGAATGCAGACAGTCGCCAACAATGACGATCTTACGACCATCGATATCACCTAAGCGTTGACGAATCGTAACAGCATCCAATAATGCTTGAGTAGGATGTTGATGTGCACCGTCACCAGCATTAATAACACTCGGTCCGACCCCACCTGGAGCAACCCAACGGGCCAACTGTTCAGCCGCCCCTGATGAGTAATGGCGCATAACAATGGCGTCTGCACCAATCGCAGATAGCGTCAGACCAGTGTCTTTTAAGGATTCGCCCTTTTTTACCGAAGATGAACTAGCAGAGATGTTAATAACATCAGCGCTCATCCATTTTCCTGCTGTTTCAAATGATGAACGAGTACGCGTCGAATTTTCGTAAAAAAGAGTAAAAATTGTTCGACCGCGAAGCGTAGGAAGCTTTTTGATATCACGTCCTAGAAGTGCTTCCCGGAAACGATCCGCTTCGTCCATCAAACCAATAATGTCATCTTTGCTGAGGTCAGCAATAGATAATAAATGTTTCACTATGCTTCCTCCGTGCCACGAGTTAAGACAACGGCTGTTCGGTCGTCGATTTCTTTGATAAAGACTTGAACATCTTCGCCACGAGAAGTAGGCAAATTCTTGCCAACGTAATCTGCACGGATAGGTAACTGTCGATGACCTCTATCCACCAATACAGCGAGCTGAATGATATCTGGCCGACCAATATCGCGAAGAGCATCTAGAGCGGCACGGATTGTACGGCCGGAATAAAGCACATCATCGACCAAAATAATATGACGCCCATTTATTCCATCTAGCGGAAGATTGGTCGGCTGTAGCGCACGATGGGGACTTTTTCTCAGATCATCACGGTACAAGGTGACATCTAGTGAACCGACCGGAACATCCACTCCGGTAAATTCTTTGATTTTCTGCGCAAGTTCAGACGCAATAGGAACTCCACCAGAAGGAATACCGAGCAGCAATACAGGCTTTGTACCTGGTGCGTCGAGCGCAGTTTTTTCAATAATTTGGTGCGCGATGCGTGCAATAGTACGAGCAACATCGTTTTCCGAAAGAAGTTCGATATTGTCGCCATTGTTTTCACTCATCGTGACCTCCTTTCCCGCCTCTCTGTGCGGTCTGTTAAAGGATGCCGTTTCATGATTTTGCAGAATTGTCTGCGCCGAAGCAAGCACTAAGACCAACTAAGGCTAGAAAAACGATAACACCACAACAGCTTTTTAACATGGTCTTGGCCGGTGCCTCCCCCGAATGCGCATGAAGCATAACTACTATGCTCTGACAGACCTGTTATTCCCCAACAATTTTGCTGTATCCTCAAACAGATAACCTATCGGCGAGAAAGGCATTCATGAGTCTTCACACAAGCCATGTCGTCCCAGCACCACGTCAAGAGGTATGGAAATGGCATACCCGATCTGGAGCTGTATTTAGGCTTACCCCTCCTTTTTTGCCACTACGCCCCATTGAACAAGCAACCTCACTAGCAAAAGGAACAACAGTTTTTGCATTACCTGCTGGTTTACGATGGGAGGCTCGTCATGATCTCAGCGGGTACATACAGCATCATCGTTTTACGGATGTATGTATAAATGCCCCAGTAAAATCTTTGGCATCATGGCGCCACATACATGATTTCAGTGATCATCCCCACGGCACACTTGTCACTGATACAGTGCATACACGAGCACCACACACAACGCTATCTCCAGCTTTTGCGTATCGTCAGCATCAACTCATCAATGATATTCAGGCACAGCAACGGTTCAACGAATTGACGAGAAGTAATTCCAGTGAGTCCAAGCCCTTAACGATCGGACTTACCGGTTCTCGCGGACTCGTCGGGCGAGCACTCACCGCACAGTTAACTACACTTGGTCATACTGTCATTCAACTTGTACGCGGCGAAGCTAAACCGCATCAACGCCATTGGAATCCTGCTCATCCAGCTTCAAATTTACTTGAGGGACTCGATGCCTTAATTCATCTTGCTGGTGAGCCCATCTTGGGACGGTTCAACGATTCACACAAAGTCGACATTCGAGACTCTCGAATTGAACCTACTCGGTCTTTATCCCAATTGGTTCAAAAAGACAGTACCTGTCACACTATGGTGTCAGCTTCTGCAATCGGATACTACGGGCATGCGCGCGGAGACGAAGTTCTTCATGAGGAGTCCACTCAAGGTGACGACTTCTTAGCCGGTGTGTGCAATGACTGGGAAAAAGCCAGTCGTGCTGACGCGACCTCCAATAAACGTATCGTCAACATTCGGACGGGTGTTGTAATGAGCGGTCGCGGTGGAATGCTTCCAGTTCTTAAGGCTGTGTTTTCTGTAGGACTTGGTGGACCATTTCGCGGCAGCAATCCTTGGATGTCATGGATAGCTATTGACGATCTCTGCGATATTTACATTCGTGCCGTGCTTGATCCAAAGCTTTCAGGAGCTATCAATGCAGTGGCCCCTAATCCTGTCAAAAATCAAGAATTTGTCGATGCACTCGCGAAAGAACTCAAGAGGCCGGCAAAAATGACGATTCCATCTTTAGGTCCCGCAATTCTGCTTGGACAACAAGGCGCCCAAGAATTAGCCTTAGCGGATCAACGTGTCCAGCCTCGTGTTTTGAACAATTTGAACCACCACTTCCGCTATGTCGATATTCGTAGTTGCCTAGCGCACGAACTCGGCGGCGAAAACCTTCTCGATTTTTAATAGAAACGAACAAACTTACTATCACACCGACTTGTAATATCTCCACTATCGAAGAGATTCTTACGGACGAAAATCTAAAATTTGTCCGTGCAGATCAATGCATTACTACTGGTTTTATCAATCAATCACCATTCAAAAATAGATCATTTGGTGTACATGGGTAGTGCATAGCGGGCAACATTAGCTTTAGATGAAGCTGCACAGCTACTCGCCGTGTGCAATGAGTGGAATAAAACTACACTGTTGCCTTGTGTCAGTTTCCATGAAGAAAGGGACAATCTCCTTCATACAACAACGCAACGATCTTTCGATACAAGTGCTGGGCAAGTTTCAACCAATTGGATGCCTTATCGTGTCAACTATCGATTCCTTTGTGGGCGTCTGGAACCATTTTGATTCACAATTCCCGCACCGAGTGACTTGGGAGCAACAATGCTTGACGTACCTACAGCGATTTCAATTGAACGAGTGGTTAAAGAGATGAAGTCGTTTGGAATCACCTTGCATGTCACGCCTACTGGACCGTCAGTTGGTTTTGCCAATATTAATGGATTTAATTTCCAGCTCATTGGATTGCCAAGCGTACTGGTAGTCCGCGCCGATCGTTCTCTATCGGAAATAAAAAATGATCCACAAATTTATCTTGCCGCTAATGAAGTAAATAATCGCACAGTACGCGGTGATATTTTTGTAGTCGATAATTCAACCGTCCAAATAATGCGTGCAGAAGCGGATATCTGCAGCGCTGCTGGGCTCACTGATTCTCAACTACATACTTGCTTGTCTAACAGTGTTAATGAGGTTCTTGATTTGCAAAACAGTTGGGCTAAGGCAACAGCGATATAAAAAAAATCTGGTGGTCGCGCCTTCTTGTGCGACCACCAGATTTTTCGAGAAAGACTACCTACTGTAGGTCTTCTTGAATTGATTCTTCAACCGGAGAATCATCCATTTCAGATTCGTTTTCTTCTACAAGCGTCATCGAACCGGCACGATATTCGTCAATATTCTTAGCGATACTGTCGAGAAGCGCGTGAACGTATGCTGGTGATACATCCGTTGAATATTCACTCGCTAGTTCCACGCCTTCGATAATTGCGGTAGCCAAAGGAACATCAGGGTTGAAGATCAATTCCCAGACACTGACGCGAAGGATTGCGCGATCAACAGTCATGATCCGCTCCAACGACCAATCTTCGGCCAAATGAGCTGCGATCAGTTCATCAATCCGATCCAGTTCCAGAGCTGCACCAGAAACAATTTCCTTAGTGTAGCTAGGAACTTGATTCACGTCTGTTCCGTTTAGTCGCGAAAGCCCAACTCGGTCTTCAACAATAGCAACCGGGTCGATATCCCGCATTTCTGCTTCGAAAAGAATATCCACCGCACGTCGACGCGCTTTGTACCGGCTACCACGACGTTTCCAAGAAGACCTAGTCTCTTGAGACTTCAATTCTTCAGCCTGTTTTTTGGGCTGAGAGGTATTTTCATCTTCAGGGTTCACTTTGTTACCGCTCACAATTAGTTGTTTACGCGAGATAGGTAGGAGCCGTCACGGGTATCCACCTTAACCACATTTCCAGTTTCAATGAACAGCGGAACCTGAATCTCTGCACCAGTCTCAAGAGTTGCTGGCTTCGTACCACCAGTAGAACGATCGCCCTGAAGACCTGGATCGGTGTGCTCGATGCGAAGATCGAGAGAGATTGGCAGTTCAGCAAACAAAGGCTCACCCTCGTGGAAAGATACCTGAACAGTGGTGTTCTCTAGAAGGAAACGAGCAGCGTCACCGAAGATGTGAGAAGCCAACTCAGCCTGTTCGAAGGTCTTTTCATCCATGACAACGTAGGAGGAACCATCATTGTACAGGTAAGTCATATCACGGCGATCAACGGTTGCCGTCTCTACCTTGACACCAGCGTTAAAGGTTTTATCCGTGACCTTTCCAGAGACAACATCCTTCAGCTTGGTGCGCACGAACGCAGGACCTTTACCCGGCTTGACGTGCTGGAACTCAATAATCTGCTGGAGCTTGTTGTCAATCTTGAGGACAAGACCGTTCTTAAAATCGGCAGTAGTTGCCACGCTGAATACTTCTTTCTTTCGATGAAAAGATTTGATGCTGTCGGTAGTCAATCAATACTACACTAAAGCTTTAGCAAAACTATCAATATCGCTTCGACACTTTAGAGTATCAAAAGATCCTTGGAAAGACTGGTGAGGTTTTCAGCCGATCCGCTACGAATGACGAGTGAATCTTCGATTCTTACCCCGCCTTTACCTGGAACATAAATTCCAGGCTCGATAGTGAGAGTCATGTTTTCTTCCAAAACTCCGTTTCCAGTCACAGCCGCTGCAGGCTGTTCGTGAACGTCCAAACCCAGACCGTGACCAGTTGAGTGGACAAAGTATTCACCGTATCCAGCATTCTCGATGACTTCGCGACACGCCTTATCGACGTCTACCAATGAAGTACCTGGCACAGCAGCAGCACACCCCGCACGCTGAGCTTCTAAAACTATCGAGTAGATTTCTCGAGCAAATGCAGTTGGTTGCCCAACGATCACGGTTCGAGTCGTATCTGAGTTATAACCATCAGCATATGCACCAAAATCTATAGTGACAATGTCCCCTTCACATATCACCCGATCACCGGCGCCATGGTGTGGTTTTGCCGAATTTGGACCCGATGCCACGATGGTGTCAAAACTCGGCCGCTCTGCACCTTTAATGCGCATCCGATACTCCAAATCGGCGGCTATCGCACGTTCAGCTCGCCCTGCAGCAATCAAGCCATCATCGATAAGTTCCTGAAAAGCGGTATTTGCAATTTTTGCTACAGATCGAAGAGACTCAATTTCCAATGCGTCTTTTATTAGCCGAAGCTTTTCGATGGCTCCAGTTACTGGAATCAACTCCACATCGGAGCCTGCTGATTTACGCAATTCTTCGCATTGAGAAACTGATAGATAGTCCGCCTCAATTCCGATCCGCTTCGGACCATTAATTTCCGATAGAAGAGCTGGAGCACAATTGCGAGCCATTAAAGATTCAATATCCGGTACTTGCTCAGCAATCTGTGTGGTGTATCGGCCGTCTGTTGAAATGCGCGCCGACAGATCCTTATTGATGATTAGTGCTGCATTTGAACCGGTAAATCCCGATAAATAGCGAATATGCGTCAAATGCGTCACTAACATAGCGTCGATACGCTTTGCTGCAAGCTGTGAGGAAAGAGCACGTCGGCGCTGTAAAAAACGAGTGTCAGCCAATGGCATAGTCATATTCTCCTACATCGATGAGAGTTATTTATGAGTTTAAAGTCGAAACTACATATCGGAGGGCTAATTCGTAACCGATTGTTCCCAGTCCAGCGATAACGCCAGTCGCGATTGGAGACAAATAACTGTGGTGTCTAAATTCTTCTCGCGCATGAATATTCGAAATATGGACTTCAATGAACCCTGGACCATCTGATATTTCAGCCAATGCATCACGCAATGCCACCGAAGTATGGGTTAGCCCTCCGGGGTTAATGATCACGGGATTACCTGCATCCGCCGCACAGTGTATCCAGTCGATCAATTCACCTTCATAGTTTGACTGTTTACATTCGACGTCAACGCCTAATTGCTCAGCGAGTCGAAACAACTCAAGTTCTACGTCTGCCAGAGTTGTCGAACCATAAATATCAGGCTGACGTTTGCCTAACCGATCTAAGTTCGGACCGTTGAGGATCACAACATTCATTTAGCTCATCTCCAACGCAAGGCGCGAATATGCTTGGAAAAGTTCTTCGTCAGTAGGGCCTTCAAGACGAACGACATCACTTATGTCACGTAAAGCGACGAATCGAATCATGCTATTTCGATTCTTCTTATCATGCTTCATGCCTTGATGAAGTTCTTCAAAGTGGCCTTGCGGATATGAGGTAGGCAACCCTATTGACTTTAAAATTTTGCGATGCTGTTCTACCAGCTCGTCAGAGATAAGACCACGAATGTTGGCCAACTCCGCGATAAATACCATACCCACGGCTACAGCATTTCCATGCCGCCAAGAAAAATTTTCACGCAGTTCAACTGCATGTCCAAAAGTGTGCCCATAGTTTAGGATCTCGCGTAAACCTGATTCCTTTAAGTCTTGACTGACAACTTTTGATTTCACGGCAATTGAGCGTGCAATAAGTTCGGGAAGGTATCCATCTTTAAGCAAACAAGCTGCCGGATTTTTCTCATATAATTCGAGAATTCTAGGATCTGCAATAAAACCAGTTTTTATGATTTCAGCCGACCCCGCAATGATCTCATCCTGTGGCAATGAATCGAGATGATCAACATCGATAAACACCGCAATCGGCTCGTGGAAAGCTCCCACTAAGTTTTTCCCAGCCACAGTATTGATACCAGTCTTCCCCCCGACTGCTGCATCAACCATTGCTAATAACGTAGTAGGTACCTGAATTACTTTTATGCCGCGCATCCAAGCTGCTGCAACAAATCCAGCTAAATCTGTTGCAGCCCCACCACCGAATCCGATTACTAGATCGCTTCGAGAAAATCCCCGTTCGCCTAACTGATCCCAACAACGTCCGGCGACTTCAAGAGTTTTACCAGTTTCAGCATCAGGCACAGCCATAACATGAGACGCAAGCCCCGCTTGTGCCAGCATCTTTTCAAGCTTTTCGGCGCGTTCGAGAAGTGGCGGTTGCGTGATGATCACTACATTTTCCGCACCGCTGAGTTGTGCTGTTTTAACGATCTCAGCGTTTAATTGTTTATCAATTCGTACTTGATATGGATTACTGCTTTTTACTTCTATAGTTGGCACTGTTTAATTCCTTCTCGGCATACGACGATAAAATTAGCTATAAGCTTCAACGCAAGGTTTCAAGAAAGCCCAAAATATCAGCGACAATTTGCTGTTGACTCCGACCATCTGTGTGCGCGCGATAATCTGCAACTTCCTTATAAAAATCGCGACGCTGATCTAATAACTCGCTGTAGCATTCAAGTGGATCCGTTGTATCCAAGAGCGGCCTCGAATTTTGAACTGCAGTTCGACGTACTCCTTCCTCTGCGGATACATCTATCCATACCACTATTTGTTCGCGAAGCTTTTGCCGCACCGATTCTGTTGTCACGGCACCGCCACCTAGGCTCACTACTCCTGCCGTAGTGAGGGCAAAGTCTATCACTTCTGCTTCTAACGCTCGAAAGTCTGGCTCACCGAGTTCAGTAAATACTACACCACAGGGTTTGCCATGGTGTTGTTCAATCAACACATCGCTATCCACGACTAAAGTATTCAAGGCATTCGCAAGACGACGGCCAACGGTCGTTTTACCCGCTCCAGGTGGGCCTACTAAAACAACGATTGGGCGAACACGAATACTCACATCCGATTCGGGTAACTGATTGTTCATCACTTGCCTACTCACCATCGAATACAATCCGCGTTTTAACGTATTCATTATACGCTGCGATATTCCGTTTGGTCTCTGCTAAGGAATCGCCACCGAATTTTTCCAATACTGCTCGTGCCAAAACCAATGCAACCATTGCTTCTGCAACAACTCCAGCCGCAGGAACAGCGCATACGTCAGATCGCTGATGGATTCCGGTAGCGCGTTTTCCAGAATCCATATCAATAGATTGTAATGCTCGGGGCACCGTCGAAATTGGCTTCATTGCGGCACGTACTCGAAGGCTTTCTCCATTGGTCATACCACCTTCGATACCGCCTGCTCTGTTACTAAGTCGCGCAACTTCGCCGTCTCGCAACACAATCTCATCGTGCGCTTCCGAACCTAGCCTTCGGGCTTCTTCAAATCCGTCACCGATTTCCACGCCTTTTATTGCTTGGATACCCATTAAAGCTGCAGCAATCTGTGCATCCAATCGATCGTCACCTGAAATGTGAGAGCCTAAGCCAATAGGAAGGCCGTTAACGATGACTTCAACAATGCCGCCCAAGGTGTCTCCCTGTTTTTTAGCTGCATTAATTTGATCAATCATGCTCGCTTCCGCTTGTGCCGAAGCAGAACGGACAGGGGAATTATCAATTCTTCCTAAGTCCTCAAATGTTGGACAAACTGTTTCATCAATTTCCGAACGACCAACGGAAATAACATGCGAAAATACTTCCACACCAAGCGTTTCACGCAGGAAACTCCGCGCAACAGTGGCTGCAGCTACTCGTGCAGCAGTCTCTCGTGCTGAGGATCGCTCCAATATTGGTCGTGCTTCATCATGGTTATACTTAACCATTCCTGCAAAATCTGCATGTCCAGGACGGGGACGCGTCAGGCGGGCTCCGCGTCCAGAAGACATAGCAGCGGCAACATCAGGGTCAGACTCGTCAATTGAATCAGCAGACATAATGGTCGTCCACTTTGGCCACTCAGTATTTTCAACCATGATTGCGATTGGGCTGCCAAGCGTATAGCCATGACGAACACCGCCCAGAATGTTTACCTCATCGGATTCAAATTTCATTCGTGCCCCACGTCCAAAACCAAGACGACGTCTACCTAACTGATAGGAAATTTCCTCTCGGCTAATAGGTACACCAGCAGGCATGTGTTCTAGCATTGCAATCAATGCTTGTCCGTGTGATTCTCCAGCAGTTGTCCAACGAAGCATGCTTGAAATTATGGCATGACATGAACAAGAAGCTCGGTTTGCATTTGATTTCTTGTTTTATCTGGGTAAAACACTGACTATGTGGGGGTAATTTGACTCCATACCACCACAATCCATGTCGCTATTATCATGCTCGGACCATGCGGAAGATTGCTATATCTCGTGGAATTATGTCCCTTCGAATGAAGAAAACGAAGGGTTAGACCTAAGCTTATTGACAAACATGATGAGCAAATACTGGCAATAACCACGCCTTGGGCACCGGCATGTGCTGCCGCCACGATTCCTAGAGCCATACTTAGTTTTATATCGCCGCCCCCAATTCCTCGCATTGCGCTCAAAATTCCTATAACGACATAGGGGAAAACCCAGATTCCCGCATAAAGGATCCACTCAAAATGCTGTGTTAAAACTGCCCATATAAACGAGCAAACAGCAGCGCTTAACGTATACCGATTAGGCAGACGACGGGTAGCGCAGTCAAGCCAAATCAGCCGAAAGGCCCACCACGATCCGATACAAGTTATTCCCCATATTTTAAGTGTCTCCCCCATGCGCTCTATTGTATGGCGAAGCACTATTCGCAGGATTAATTATCCCCAAACAGGTGGTCAAACAGCGCTCTTTGCATTTCTTCGCGAGGTGCTTTTACTCCAGTAAATAGTTCAAACTGGCTCAAGGATTGGTGCAAAAGCATGATGTGTCCGCCGATGCACGGCACGCCTTTCTTTTGCGCCTGTTGGATTAATGGTGTCGGCCACGGATCATAAATTACGTCGAGAACTGGAGCATGAACTAGGTCATCTATATGGTCTGACACCCCAACAGACGGCACAGTGGAAATAACCACTGAAGCTGACTGCGCATATGAACGAAGATCTGAATCAAACCCAACAAAACCTATTTTGGTGGACATTCCTTCTAGAACTGGTTCCAATTCATCACGACGATCGCTTCTATTAACCACAATTATTTCTGCGACGCCTAATGTTCCTAATGCCCACATTGCGGGCCGAGACGTACCTCCAGCACCGACGATGATTGCCCGGGTATTTTTGAGTGCCTCCGCCGCACCTCCCCGATCGCTAAAAAGGATCTCTAAGGCACCGCGAACCCCCTCGGTATCCGTATTGTCCGCATACCAACCATTTTCAGCTCGAACTAAAGTATTCGCAGAACCAATTCTCTGTGCACGTTCGCTTACGGAAGTCGCATATTCTAACGCCTCAAATTTGCACGGCATTGTTACTGAGAAGCCATGAAATGATGGATCACATTGATCAACTAGATCAGATAACTGCTGTGAATCACAATCAAATCGCCCATAAGACCATTGTGACAGACCTACAGCCGCGTAACCGGCGTTATGCAGTAACGGAGATAAGGAATGCTCTATGGGGTGCCCTAAAACGGCTGCTCGAAAGGAAATCATGATGGTCAGTATAAAGTGACTTGGCACTAGTTGCCCCGGCCAAGCCACTTTTAGGCTCGCAAAACAAATAAAATGGCTTTATCCTAGTTTTTAGGATAAAGCCACAATGCGCACCAACGCTTACCGGTTGCTATCTAGCACGCCATTTTCAATTGAATCGCGGGTGGCATTTTGGTGATCATCAAAATTATTGGTGAACACTGTAGTTCCGTTTTTATCAATCGTTACGAAATACAGCCAGTCCCCCTCGGCAGGATTTTCAATAGCTTCAATAGCTTGAACGGAAACACTAGCGATCGGAGTATCTGGTAACCCATCTTTAGCATAAGTATTCCATGCGGTGACGCGAGCGCGGTCTTCGTTTGTTGTAGCGACTTCCTGTTCTGCCAAGCCATAGTTCACAGTTGAGTCAAATTCAAGACGCATTGGCTTCGCCAAACGATTAAGAATGACACGCGCAACCTTGTCAAAGTCTCCTGCAGGTGCTTCACGTTCTACAAGTGAAGCTGCGGTTAGCAACTCATAAGGATTCAGTCCGACAGTCTGTGCGCGCTGCGCAAGTGAAGTCTTCTCGAAAGTTTCGGCACCACGTTTAATCAGATCCTGCAAAATGCCAAGGGCATCTTTTTCTGGGTTCACAATATACGATCCTGGAACAATGAGGCCTTCCAAACGTTTAGGATCATTTGCACGGGCAGCAACTGCCTCACGAGCCCAATCTGGAACTCCCAGTTCTTCCAACGGTGCTGTTGCGCCTACCTGCTGCAGTTCCTCAGAACTAATACATTTTGTGGAGCCTTGAGAACACGTCACATCCGAAATCATTGAATAGATTCCTTTACGCGTTTCACCTTTTACCACTGTGACATCCGTCAACGTGGAGCCACCATGAATTTCGAGCATATCGATTTTACGCGAAGGATCAAGCAGAGCTTTAACTGCTTCGGCAGCGCTCATTTTCTTTTCTAGGCGATAAAAGCCTGGCTTAACTTGACTTGCACCAGGATTAGAAAACGCTGCACCTTGGAAAGCGTCGTTACTTGCTACAATCCCACGCTCGGCAAGTTCGGGCCCTAACTCGGAAAGCGAGGAGCCTTCTTTGATTTCAACGAGCGCCATCTCTCCGTTGCCCGCACCTTTATAGTCGGACCCTCCGTTAACAAAATGTACTCCGATGTAGATTATCGAACCAATAATCAAAACTAAGGCAGCAACCAACACGGCCAAACCACGTTGACGCCGTTTGACGTATTTACTTTCCATTCGCATCGATGTGAGCCTTTCGTTTCAGGTCGCTACTGACCTTGCTAGATTATTGATTCTACTTTTTACAGCGATTATTTTCATTTGCAGCGCCGCATTATGCGGCAACTGGACTTTTCTACGTAGATGTCCGATTTTCTACTACATTGTTTCGGGCGTCCAACCAAGATTGAAGAATTTCTACTGCAGCGGCCTGATCAACAACTTTTCTCCCCTTTTTCTCTGAAACGCCAGAGGCCCTGAGAGCTTGTGTCGCAACCACAGTGGTTAAACGCTCATCAGCCATTCTCACTGCAACATGTTCACACCCATTTTTATGCATCCGACGCCGGATCCTAAAAGCGATATCTTTAGCATGTTTGACGCTTTTCGAGCCATTACCTTTTAGATCTCGCGGAAGCCCGACAACTACTTCTACTATGTGATTGATACAAATTACTTCTGCGATTCTGTCGATGTCTTGCTTATCGTTGTCTTTAAGCCCCGTTTCGCGTGCGACTGTTTCGAATGGCATTGCCATACGAGCACCAGAATCGGACATCGCTAATCCAATTCGAACTGTGCCTACATCAACGCCAAGTCGTCGGCCCATACCGGGATCATTATCTCCGGGAGTATCCGGTTGAACTACCATGTAAAATCCTTACAGCGTGAACTTTGCGCAGTCAGTAAAGTAAACTTATGACGTTTAAAGGCACAATTGACTCGTGGGCAATGCACCTAAGCAAATAAATGTTACCTATTTGTAACCGTCTAACGCCAACTTATGGGTTTTATACCACTATTACCGCGATATTTATCGAAGATTACTAGAGCTCATTCAAAAGAAAACCGACCGTATCGACGAGCAGTAAATTATTGTTTCCATCAATACGGTCGGACTTTCAAAATAAACTGCTTAAGCTGACATCTCTGTCTTTACAGCTGCAATTCCTTGATCGAATCCACTAGAGTTTCGTGCAGATCCTTGAGCGATGTCTGGCTTTCCACCGCCATTTCCTTCAATGCGCTGTCCTAGGATCTTCGCGTATGCATTCGCCTTATATCCTGCGGAAACAGCAGTTTTTGTAGCACCGACAACAAATGGCGCTTTACCGGAGGTTTCTTGGCCCACTAAAGCAACCAAGGCAGGAACTTCACCTAGGCGCTGTTTGACATCTGCAGCAAGGGAACGAAGATCACCCATGTTTTCCACATCGGAAACTCGCTGCGCAACAAGTTTGACTCCGTTGATCTCCATAGCTCCTGCAACTAGTCCCGCAGCTTGAGCCATCAATTTAGCCGAACGCATATCAGCAATAGCTTTTTCAGCGTCTTTAAGCTTCTGAGTCAATGCCGCAATACGTTCTGGTAGCTCTTCTGGCTTAACTTTCATGGATGATGCAATGTTTTCTACAAGTGCTTGTTCTTTAGCCAAGTACTTGAAGGAATCGAGTCCTGTATAAGCCTCGATACGACGTACTCCCGATCCCACCGAAGATTCACCCAAAATTGCAACAGGGCCGATCTGCGAAGAATGTGTTACGTGTGTACCACCGCATAGCTCGATAGAGAATGGTCCACCAACTTCGATAACACGAACTTCTGATCCGTAATTCTCGCCAAACAAGGCCAGAGCACCCATTGCTTTTGCCTCCTCGAGGGAGGTTTCAATGGTGTTAACGTCCCAATCGGAATCAACAGCATGATTGGTGATATTTTGGATCTCTTCCAGCTGTTGAGGGGTTAGGCTTTCAGTGTAGTTGAAGTCAAAACGCAGATATCCTGGCTTATTCATCGATCCAGCCTGAACTGCTGTAGGGCCAAGCACCTGACGCAGCGCTGCGTGAATAAGGTGCGTACCTGTATGAGCTTGCCGAGCAGCATGGCGCCAGTCACTATCTATCTTTGCGGTAACCACGTCGCCAACGCTTAGTCCACCCTGTGCCACAGTAGCCTTATGGACCCAGAGCTTCTTTCCAATTTTTTGGACGTCATTGACGTTTAGCACCGTGTCTCCCATAAGGATTCGACCACGGTCACCTAGCTGCCCACCTGCTTCGGCATAAAGCGGAGATGCTTCCAGAATTACTTCGACTTCTTCACCGGCATTGATCTCGTTAACCTTGTTACCGGCGGACAATAGACCCAATACCTTGGAATCAGTTGCTAGCTCATCATAGCCTGTAAAGACCGTAGGGTGTTCGTCTACCCATTCACGATAAATAGACAAATCTGCATGCCCATGTTTTTTAGCACGATTGTCGGCTTTGGCTCGTGCGCGCTGCTCCGCCATTAATAAGTTGAAGCCTTCAATGTCAACGTTGAGTCCAGCTTCAGCTGCCATTTCGAGAGTCAGATCGATGGGGAAACCGTACGTATCATGCAGTTTGAATGCAGCAGCACCATCGAGAACCTTATTTCCGGAGGTCTTAACTTGATCTGCCTTGTCTTCGAAAAGCTCGGTTCCGGAAGCCAAAGTTTTAAGGAATGCCTTTTCTTCGGTGATCGCAACTCGAAGAATACGCTCACGGTTATCCGCGATTTCTGGATACGAGGGGGTCATCGTATCCATGATGGTGTTCATGAACTTTTCAAGCGTCTGTCCCTTAGCGCCGAGCAAGTGAGCCGATCGGATGATGCGACGCAGCAAGCGACGCAGAATGTATCCGCGTCCTTCGTTTCCGGGAGTCACTCCGTCAAGAATGAGCATCATGCCGGTACGAGAGTGATCCGCGATTACACGGAAAAGAATGTTGTGGTCGTCATTCGTACCGTAAGTTGCTCCGGTCAGCTCTTCTGCAACATTAATAACTGGTCGCAACAGATCAGTCTCGTAGACGTTATCTACGCCCTGAAGGATACAAGCAACACGCTCAATACCCATTCCGGTGTCGATGTTCTTTTTGGGAAGCGGTCCGACAATTTCAAAATTGTCCTTGCCGATGCCTTCTCCACGCTCATTTTCCATGAAAACCAAATTCCAGATTTCCATGTAGCGATTGTCATCAGCAATTGGACCACCTTCAGCACCATATTCGGGACCACGGTCATAGTAAATCTCCGAACATGGACCACAGGGGCCTGGGATACCCATTGACCAGTAGTTATCCGCCATGCCTAGTCGCTGGATGCGTCCACTAGGGACGCCAATCTTCTTGTTCCAGATTTCTGCTGCTTCATCGTCATCAAGGTAGACAGTGACCCACAGGCGCTCAGGATCTAACCCCAAACCACCTTCAGCGACGGTTCCAGTGAGCAGCTGCCACGCATGGGTGATGGCGCCTTCTTTAAAATATTGACCGAAGGAGAAGTTACCCGCCATCTGAAAAAACGTATTGTGACGGGTGGTAATGCCTACTTCCTCGATATCAAGGGTGCGTACGCATTTTTGAATCGACGTTGCGGTGCCATTAGGAAACGGTGGGTTCTGTTGGCCCAAGAAGTATGGTTTGAACGGAACCATACCTGCGTTGACGAACAGCAGGTTCGGATCGTCAAGAATCAACGACGCGCTTGGTACAGCTTCGTGTCCAGCCTTGACGAAGTGATTAGTAAAGCGTTCCCGAATTTCATGGGTCTGCACAGCAGTAGTCCTCGCTTGATAGTTAACAGTTTTTCATTTCTCTTTACTGCATGACCTGAGTGTGTCTATGCCAGCAGAAAAGCAATCGGCTTTCTAGTTTACCCGTAGATTGATCAAAACAAATCACAGGCCTTGCGTATCATCGAACCTTTTGCCAAAAGCTTATCGACGTTGCCCTCGAACAATCCTACGCAACTTGCCTAAATAGCTTTCGATCCGTTGTTCTGCACCATGCTCGCTTGGGCGATAATAAACAACATCCTCAAGTCCGTCAGGAATATATTGCTGTTCAACGATTCCTCGAGGATCATCATGTGGGTACTTATATCCAACGGCGTTTCCCAATTGCTTTGCACCAGCATAATGACCATCACGCAGATGCGCTGGAACTGGGCCTGTTTTCCCCTGCTTTACATCTGCAAGCGCAGCATCGATCGCAGTTATCACAGCATTGGATTTTGGCGCCGTCGCCAAGTGAATAGTGGCCTGCGCTAAATTGATGCGCGCTTCTGGCATACCAATCAACGCGACCGCTTGACTCGCTGCTACTGCTATGCTCAACGCTTGTGGATCCGCCATGCCGACGTCTTCACTGGCGTGAATCACAAGACGACGCGCGATAAAACGAGGATCTTCTCCTGCGTCAATCATTCTGGCGAGGTAATGCAATGCAGCATCGACATCAGAGCCTCTCATCGACTTAATGAAGGCACTCACAACGTCATAATGCTGATCTCCATCGCGATCATATCGAACAATAGCTTTGTCAACGTTGTGCCGGATGATCTCAGGCGTTAGATCTTCCCCATCGGCTAAAGATTCAGAGGCCGCTTCTAAATAAGTTAACGAACGTCGTGCATCGCCGCCTGAGAGAAGTACGAGTTGTTCCAACGCTTCGTCAGAAATAGTGATTCGATTATCAAGACCTCTTTTATCTTGCAAAGCATGTAACAACACGGTTTTAATATCGTCGTGAGTTAAAGGTTTTAATTGCAAAATGAGAGAACGCGAAAGCAACGGCGCCACTACGGAAAACGAAGGATTTTCAGTTGTAGCTGCAACCAACAAAACTGTTCGGTTTTCTACGGCAGCAAGTAAGGCGTCTTGTTGTGTCTTAGAAAATCGATGGACCTCATCGATAAATAAGACCGTCCGTTTTCCATGAATAAGATTTCGCCTTGCTTGATCGATAACTTCTCTGATTTCTTTCACGCCAGAATTTAATGCAGATAATCCGACAAATTCATGGCCAGTACCAGCACTTATCAACGAAGCAATCGTGGTCTTACCAGTTCCAGGAGGCCCATATAAGATCACAGAGGCATCACCGGATCCAGCAATTAGCCGCTGAAGAGGTTTCCCCGGATCTAACAGATGGCGTTGCCCCACGACTTCAGCCAACGATTGAGGACGCATACGTGCTGCCAATGGCGCATACGGTCCTGCTTTGAAAAAGTTATGGGCATCTGAATCACTAGATGACCGAGCAGTTTTGTCTGGAGAATCAAAAAGAGAGTCCATCATGCTTCTCAGCCTCCTTTTCGTTAGTCTGCGACTCTATTCAGCCGACTCATCGTCCGTAAGGAGATCAACCACTGCTTGGGCAAAATTAGCAACTACCGGAAATCTCGAGTCCGACTCTCGTTGTGCAAATCGATTCAATGCCTCGAACGTCTCATAGAGATCCTGCCGAAGCAAAGCAACTAAATCTGCATCCTCACTCGTATCTGGAATAAACGTTCCTAGTAGGATATCGCCAGTAGCGGCGATTTCTTTAACGATTTCCTCTACATCAAATGCAGCTGCTTTTTCGGTACCTACTTTATGAAAAAGCTCTTCATAGGCTTCACTACTCGAACCTAAATACATCATCGTCACGCTTGAAAAAGCCCAGCCGATCAGCGCAGTTAAAATCCGTGCGTGTAAACGGGGCGTATTCCGCACGTTGGGCCACATATCCCCAACCTGTTGTACCCACGATTCGATGAAAATATCTGCTTCGATATCCGAGATGGGGCGAGCAAAAAGATACTGGGGAAAACCTGCGATAACACTAGCCACGTCAAAAGCTGCATCGCGGAATCCGGCCCACTCATAATCTAAAAACTCGGTACGGTCAGCCACAATAATGTTATCTGGAGACAAATCAAATGGCGTAAAAGCTCGATGTTGACCTGTTATTAACCTTCGCATTGCTTCTTGCGCAAAGCTTTTCACCACATCTGGCACCGCAATCCCAGCTTTTTTCACAAGAGTGATTCCCACACCAATATTGAGACGCAATAACCTCTCTCTGAAACCATGCATGGGCTGCACTTCTGGATGTTTAACTAACATCCTATGAAGCAAAATATTAAAATCTTGTTCCTTGGCAGCTGTTCCTACATGCAATTTTCCGATAGCTTCACCTAGATTGCGCAAAATCCCAATTCGTACATCATTTTCATGTCGCTCAAGGAGTTCGGCAAATGTATCTCCATCTCCTGAATCGGAAATCACAAGGAGATGCTGTTCTACGTCATAGGCTAAAAGGACAGGACCTGGTCGAACATCAGCATTCAGAGATGTTGTGAACTGATAAGAAACTACTTCACGCATCAACGTGGATTCGTCGATAAGCCTTCCAGTGGACGGGATATATTTCACAACCACTGAACGATTGGGAAAAAATGGTGACGACGCGACACGAGCCCTCAATACGACTGCTGCCCCTGATCCAGCTAAGCGATCCCAATCAGTCAATGATTGCGAACCACCATAACGCTTAGTCAAAAGTTCTTCAGCAGCAGAAATAATCTGGCTGTGCGATTCAAACATCACGTCGGTTTCTTCCTTTTCATTCAACGATACCGCTTTCGCGAAAATCGGGACCTCATTAGCATCATTATGATGCCAACAAAGCCCCATTTTCTAGTGCCTAGCTCACTGTGAGCTTTGCGTTGTTAGACCGCGGACTCGTCAGTCTTTTTCTTTGGCTTGAAATCCACACCAGTTTCTCGACGTTGCTCAAGTGGGATTGGTGCAGGAGCGTCGGTCAGCGGATCGACGCCGCCACCTGACTTCGGGAACGCGATAACGTCACGAATCGAGGAGAATCCGCCAAGCAACGAGACGATACGATCCCAGCCAAAAGCAATACCTCCATGTGGAGGAGCACCAAAGGCAAAGGCATCAAGCAAGAAACCAAACTTCTCGCGAGCTTCATCCTCAGTGATGCCCATAACTTTAAAGACTCGTTCTTGAACATCACGACGGTGAATACGGATCGAACCGCCACCGATTTCATTGCCGTTGCAGACAATATCGTAAGCGTAAGCAGTTGCTTCACCTGGATTCTCATCAAAAGAATCAAGCCATTCCGGCTTCGGGGAGGTAAATGCGTGGTGAACGGCAGTCCACTTTGAATGACCAAGTGCCACATCTCCAGATGCGGTTGCATCCGCAGATGGCTCGAACAACGGAGCATCTACGACCCAAGTAAATGCCCAATCGCCTTCCTTGATCAAGTCAAGTTTCTTAGCAATTTCATTTCGAGCTGCACCCAAGAGCACGCGTGAGCTCTTTGTCTCACCAGCAGCAAAGAAAATACAATCGCCCGGTTTTGCACCAACATGTGCTGCAATGTCAGCGCGTTCTTCATCAGTAATGTTCTTGGAAACTGGGCCAGTTAGCTCGCCATTCTCACCAACCAAAATATAGGCAAGCCCCTTAGCTCCGCGTTGCTTCGCCCATTCCTGCCAAGTATCAAGCTGACGGCGTGGCTGAGAAGCACCACCGTCCATTACAACTGCACCGACGTATTCATTTTGGAACACTCGGAAAGTGGTGTCCTTAAAGAAGTCTGTGCACTCAACGATCTTAATGTCGAATCGTAGATCAGGCTTGTCCGAGCCATACAGACGCATAGCATCCGCATACGTCATGCGTGGAATCGGAGTAGGAATCTCGTATCCGATGAGCTTCCACAGTGAAGAAACAATTTCTTCAGCCAATGCGATGACATCATCTTGATTAACAAAGCTCATCTCGATATCGAGTTGAGTAAATTCAGGTTGACGGTCGGCGCGGAAATCCTCATCTCGATAACAACGAGCAATTTGGTAGTAGCGCTCCATGCCCGCAACCATCAAGAGCTGTTTGAATAGCTGCGGGGACTGAGGCAGCGCGTACCATGATCCTGGCTTCAGACGAGCTGGCACAAGGAAGTCACGAGCACCTTCTGGGGTCGAACGCGTCAGAGTTGGCGTCTCAATTTCAACAAAATCATGGGAATCAAGTACGCTACGTGCCGCTTTATTCGCTTGCGAACGCAGTCTCAGAGCTGCACCTTGGCTGGGGCGACGCAAGTCTAGGTAACGGTACTTAAGGCGTGTCTCTTCTCCGACTTCGCCTCCCTGAGAAACATCATCAATTTGGAATGGTAGTGGTGCAGCTTCATTCAGGATTTCCAAGTCAGTGACGTTGACCTCAATTGCACCCGAAGCAAGATTGGGGTTCTCGGAGCCTTCCGGACGAGCCTCTACTTCACCGGTTACCTTGATACAGAATTCGCTTCGCAGGTGGTGTGCCTGCTCAGCTACATCGTTTTCTCGGAAAACGACCTGAACCAGCCCGGAAGAATCACGGAGATCAATGAAGATAACACCACCATGATCTCGACGGCGTGAAACCCAACCTGTGAGGGTGACTGTCTGGCCGGCGGTCTCTTTACCAAGATCACCTGCGAGATGAGTGCGCAACACGTGCACCAAATCCTTTCGCTTGTACGGGAGTTAGCCCGCCCTTTGCTTATCAACTGAACGATTTTACCGCGTTACCGTAATATTCGCGACACCAGCCCACCTTTTACCCCAAAGTGATTTATTATCGTTTTCACTTGGGACCATTTCCATATGTGCCACTTTCGATTTTCGCATTTATGCTGCATAAAGGAACTCCTCGCAGCTAAAACCTATGGCATGATGAAAACATGACTTTTCGTGGCGGTATAGAAAAACCAGAGAATCTTGCCAGATCGGGCGGCGGTGGTGGTGGACGCATCGCCGCAGGAGGTGGCATAGGTACATTACTGCTCGTAGGATTATTCCTACTTATGGGCGGCGATCCATCGGACTTGGGGCAAGTTATTGGCTCTGATTCTGCACAAAATCAACAACAAGTGCCCTCTGGAACTTTGGAACACTGCAAGACAACGGATGATGCAAACGCACATGCGGATTGTCGTGTCGAATTTACTGCTATTTCGGTTAATCAAATGTGGCAAGAACAGCTTGAAAAGCAAGCTGGAATTGCGTTCGAAAAACCTAATATTACAGTATTTTCACAAGCGGTTTCCACAGGTTGTGGAACTGCCTCATCTGCTACCGGTCCTTTTTATTGCCCTCGCGATCGCACTGCCTACTTTGATGTTAGTTTCTTTGATTCCTTACAGAGTTACGGGGGAGAAAATACCCCATTCGCACAGGAATACATTGTGGCACATGAGATCGGGCACCATATACAAAACCTAGAGGGAACACTAGGATTATCCGATTATAATGATCCCGGCCCTAATTCGAATGCAGTCAAGATAGAGCTACAAGCCGACTGTTATGCAGGTGTCTGGGGACATTATGCAGATAAAGGGGATAATGCTTTCCTTGAACCGATCACCAAACAACAAGTCAATGACGCTATAACTGCGACTCGCGCGGTTGGCGATGACAACATTCAAGAGCGCACAACCGGAAGAGTCAATACCGAGTCATTTACTCACGGCTCTTCTGATCAAAGGCAACGAGCATTCCTTGCAGGCTACAATTCAGGGAAAATGAGCAGCTGTGATACTCTCGATCGACACGTGTACCGAGACTAATAGTTTTCCAGCCACGAGGTCATATTCTCATGATGGTCAAGGGCCCCTTTTCCAACTATTCTGAACTGCTCCCCATTAGTTGGACTGAGAAATCAGTTTCCGACTAGTGGGGAACAGTTCTTTGAGAGCACGAAGTTCTCTAAGCCAACAGCAGCGAGAGCAACTCGTTGACTTGTTTAAACATGGAATAGGCTACAGCACAGCGTCTCGTCAGTTGAGCGTTAGCAAATATGCGGCGCGAAAACTTCTACGACGATTCAAACTTCATAGCAGGCTGTGTCTTGTGAAAAACCCAACGAAACAGCACCATTCCTTCGAAGTTAAAAAACAGATCGTTGATCGTTTCAACACTGGCCAGTCCAAGATAGATCTTGCCTTGGGAATTCGAGCCGTCTTCGCAGCAACTTGTCTCCCATTGGGTGCGTGCCTAGCGTACAGGTGGTGATGAGGCACTTCGGCCGAAACCGAAGGACAGACCTAAAGGCAGTGCCCGTTCGAAGCCATTGATTAAGGAAGACCGGCTGCACCGTGAGGTGGAGAAACTACGGGCAGAAAACGCGTACTTAAAAAATGCGGGGACTTAAGGAGCCAGCGACGAAGCTAAAAGTCGAAGCGATCGTCATCCTCAAATCTGACCATCGCCTAGAAGATTTGTTAGACACGGCAGGTCTTGCCCGATCAACATTTTTCTATCACCAACAACGCCTGAACGTGCCGGATAAACATATCGATCTCAAGGAAGCGATCGTCGAGGTCTTCACACAGACGAACCGTCGTTACGGCTACCGGAGGATTCATACTCAACTTCGCCAAGACGGGGTGGAATATCAACCATAAGCTGGTCTACAAGCCCATGAGCAAGCTAGGCCTTAAATCCAAGGTCAGAACAAAAAAGAAGTACAACTCGTACAAAGGCACTGTCAGTCACATCGCGGAGAATATGCTGGATCGATGCTTCACGCCCGATAAACCAAACACAGTGTAGACGAGTGATGTCACGAAGTTTCGCATTGCCGGTACCAAGGTTTACCTGTCACCAATCATGGATCTCTATGACCGCTCAACCGTGTCGTATAGTGTGTCTACCTCGCCACATACAGCGTTTACGTCAAAGTCATTGAAAGATGCCATCACAAGCCAATCTCCCGAAAGCGGCTTACTGGTACACACAGATCAAAGGATCCAGTACCAGCATTCCAGCTGGCGTGACCTCAACACAAGTGTCGACGGCATCCAATCGATGCCCAGGAAAGGCAACTGCTACGACAATGCTGTAATGGAAAACTTCTTCGGACACCTCAAGTCAGAGACGTACCACGGTGAATCATTCGACAGTCTCGAGCACTTCAGGCAGGCCCTGGATGACTACATACACTGGTATAACCACGAACGCATTCAGAAACGGCTCAAGGGCCTGACCCCGATGCACTACCGGAACCAGACCCTTGAACCACTAACCACCTAGAATTAAACCAGTCCAACTTTCGGAGGCTAGTTCATTCAAGTTGGAAAAGGGGCTATCTTAGTTATCTTTTTTAAACGATCGCGCTCTAGCTCAATTATTTTTCGGGCTAGCTCTCCTTCTGAGACATCTATGGCGTCGAAAACCTTTGCGGCTTCTGCATCTCGAGCATAGCTATCAAATACTGCCTTCTTATGCCCCAGTAGTTCGGTAAGTCTTTCGTCGACAGTATTGGCGCCAAAAGCCTATAAATAGTGACAGGATCTCGTTGCCCCATTCGGTGCGCGCGTGCGATTGCTTGGGTTGCGTCCGCTAGCGTGGTGTATCTGTAACTACCGGTGCGGTCCTGATGAATGAATGAGGCGACCACCGCGGGTACCTTTCGAATCAACTCTTACCTATCCTCGAAAGGAAGTAAACCCGCGATGGCCACTAACCCTCATCATATCGACCCGACCGCGTATCTGGAAGAATTGCTCACTCAGGCCTCCCCAGACTTGATGCGCCAGATGCTCACAGACTTCATCAACCAGATCCTTTCGGCCCAGGCTGACAGTGTTTGCGGTGCTGATTACGCCACCACCAGCGAGTCTCGTACTAATGTCCGCAATGGCTACCGCCACCGCGACCTTGATACTCGCGTCGGCACCATCGATATCGCTGTACCCAAATGACGTACCAGATCTTTCTTCCCAGACTGGTTATTGCAACGACGAACCCTAGCCGAACGAGCACTAACAACCGTAATAGCCACCTGCTATGTAAAGGGCGTATCCACCCGCAGGATGAACGACCTCGTCGCCAGTTTAGGAATCAATAATCTCTCAAAATCACAGGTATCTGACATGGCAAAAGACCTTGACGAGATGGTCGAAGACTTCCGCACCCGACCACTTGATACCGGCCCCTACCTATATGTCTCGTGTGATGCGTTGACCATGAAAGTCCGTGAAAGCGGACGAGTCGTTAAAACCTCTGTGCTACTAGCCACCGGGGTTAATGCCGAAGGTTACCGGGAGTTATTGGGCATGCAGATTGCACCATCTGAGTCTGTGGCCTCGTGGACCAGGTTCTTTAGGGATCTTCAAGCCCGCGGACTTGATGAAGTCTATCTTGTCACCAGTGACGCCCATCTAGGTATCCAACATGCAATTAGTGAGATATTACCGAATGCGTCCTGGCAACGGTGCCGAACGCACTTCGCCAAGAACCTCTCTGGCATGGTGCCCAAAACGCAGTGGCCAACCCTATCGGCGATGTTTCATACGATATTCCAAACCAGACTCGGAATCGGTGTGGTCCCAAGCACGTGAGGTCGTAGCATTTTGTGAAGAGAAATTCCCCTGCGTTGCTAGCTACCTGGAAGAAGCTTTGGATGAGCTTCTGGCGTTTACTAACGCCCCGAAATCAGTGTGGAAGAAAGTCTGGTCGAATAACCCCTACTGAACGACTTAACCGTGAAATCCGCCGGCGCACAGATGTCGTAGGTATTTTTCCTAATCGTGACGCTGTCGTGCGCCTTGTTGGCGCGATACTAGTTGAACAACATGATGACTGGATTCAGCAAAACTGCTACATGTCACTGACCAGTCTGGCACACACCAAGGCGATGATCACCGCCAACGTCATCGACGCTGACACCACCAAGGAGGTCGAGTGAATCAATTAGAGCACTGGGTACGTGCTGGCCCCTGACACCATCGCACTGCATGCTTTATCGAAGGGTAGAAACACCACTCAAACAGACTTGACCGGTGAGAGCGGGTGCGCCCGTAATTGTTCACACAGGAGAATTGCTGACTTGACATATTCTTTGCCCAGATTATCTATGCAGACTTCCGGAAACTGCATTGCAGATGCAAGGCTCGATCGCAGAGATTTGCCGTAGGGAGAGTCTAGGTTTTCTACTAGAAAATGATGAACTCCTGATTTATAAGCTGATTCAGCCCTATCATATCGGCGAAGGTATTCAGTGACACGAGATAGCTGCAATTGAAGTTCTGGATTCGCGAGTAGGTTTTCAAGCTCAGTTGCAGCCATTTCGAATTGCTGATTCGCAGTGGAAGAAACCCGGCGCGTAAATGTGCTCCATATGCCAATTTTAGTTTTACGTAGTAGGTCTACGATACCTGCCGTTGACACGATGAATCTTTCAAGGCTCTCCGTGACTTCGATGTGATCTTCTGAGAATTCTTCATGGGTGAATAGATACGGCGGCCAAGAAATAGCGGTTTGCGGTACCACCCATACATCGCTGTTTTTACCGTGAGTGTTGAACTTTGCCGGTTCAGGTGGTTCTAGTAACGAGTTCAAAAGTAAACGAGCACGCTGTGCGACTTCCCTAAGATACGATCCTTGGGCGCGCAGCGTGCTCATGCGAAGTGGGTCCATATTGTCCGATTATTTCATTTCATTTGAATTCGGACGATGTTTTTCGTTTTTGAGATTCAGATGTTATACCGCTACTTCTGGATGGAAGTCTTTCATCTTCATTTGCCGTTCTCGCATTGCAGCGATTGTAGAGAATAGCAGGAACAATGCGCCGATCACGATCAATACGATGACGCCTTGTACTGCTCGATGGTCTAAAGCTACGTCTGTTGGGTAAATCGCTTGCCGAAGGATATTTACTGAGTATGTCATTGGATCGAAAGTATGGAACCAGCGCAGTGGTGCTGGTTGTGTTTCCGGTGGGTAAAGGCCTCCGGACGATACGATCTGTAGCGACATGAATGCGATACACAATACGCGTCCGACAGTAGAGCCGAATACTGTGTTGAGTCCTTGAGTTATCGCCATGAAGCACATAGATGTCAGACACATCGCTGTCCACAGTAAGAATTCATTGTGCGCGTGAAGCCCGATGGCATAGCGTTGCACTAAGAACATAATGGTTGCTTGGCAAAATCCCACGATGACTGCAGGTATATAGGAAGCTAGAACGACGCGGAAAGGTGTTACGCCTGAGTCAACGACGCGTCGCTGCAGCGGGCGCATGAGCATAAAGGTGACGGTGCCGCCCATGAATAGTCCCAGTGCGATAAACATAGGTGCAAGTCCTAAGCCAAAAAGTGAGAGGGAGTCTCTGGCAACGTTTTCTGATACAGGTGTGGATACGTTTCGCGCTGAGTCTGCGATTGTGTCTTCGGGAAATTGTGGAATTTTGTCTTTGCTCTCTCCTAGCTTGAGCGATAGTTCGGAAGCACCTTCATCGAGACGAACTAAGCCTGAGCTGAGTTGCGATGCACCAACTGTCAGCTGTTGAGATCCTGCTGAAAGTTTGGTCGTACCATCGGCTAGAGTCTTGGTGCCAATAACAAGTTTTTCAGAGCCATCAGATAACTGATGCAATCCAGTGGAAAGTTTTTGAGCACCTTCCGTTGCTGAATTTATACCTGCACGATATTGTGCCGTGGGATCGGAAAGCTGTCGGTGTATTTCAGATGCACCGTTTCGCAGTTTTGAAAGTTGAGTCATCATATCTGACTGAGGACCAATTCCAGCTGCGTTGATGGAGTTAATAATGCCATCGGCACTGTTAGCGAGGTCGATCGCTTGGGGTATGCCTGTGGCGCGTAGTTGGGCGCTCAGATTGACGAGCGGAACTGTCAATTGCGATTGAGCATCGCTCGCTTGTTGTGCGACGCCCACAAGCTTATCGACGCCTGCAGATACTTGTCCTGCACCGTTTCCGAGGGTATCGGTGGCTGCGTTGAGTTTTGTTAATCCGTCGGCAAGTGCATCAGCGCCGTTACTTGCGGTATGAATTCCCTGGTCAAGTTGGCCTGCGCCGTCGTGAAGCTTGTGTGCTCCGTCGTTTGCTTGTTGGAGTCCTTTGTTGAGCTGCGTTGATCCGTCTGCAAGCTTGTCGGCACCATCATGAGCTTTATGAGATCCGTCTGCGAGTTGACCGGCTCCATCTGCTGCAGTGTCAAGGCCTTGGCCGATGGTATTAAACCCGACAAGGAGTTGGTTAGCTACTTGTGACCCAAGATTTTCGTTTACTGCGGCAAGAACGCGTCCTACGACTTGGTTACCCAACATGGTCGCTAGAAAGCCATTGGCGTTGTTGTAGACAGCATTAAGTTTTGCTTGATGCGGCTGTGGATCTTTTACGCTAGTGGCAGCTTGAGAAAAATCTGTGGGGAATTCGATAGCGAAGTAGTACGTTCCGTCAGCAATTCCTTTGCGAGCTTGTTCAGCAGAGACCTCTATAAATTTTGCTTGTTGTTGGTCGACAAGCCTATGGGTGATTTGTTCACCTGCGTTGATGGTCTTGCCTTCTTTGGTCACTCCAGCATCAGAGTTGACTACTGCTACCGGCAATTTGTTGAGGTGTCCGATTGGATCCCAGTAAGACCAAACAAATAATCCGCCGAATAGCAAGGGCATAAGCATGATAACGACAATTGCTATGGGAGGTAGTTTTCCATGTCCGAATCTGCGGAATTCCGTACCGATATGAAATAGGTTCATGATGTTAGGTTTTCCTCGTTATGCCTTTGCTTTTTGCTTTCGTTGTAGCGCGCCAGCAACGTGAATCTCGTGGTCTGCAATTTTGTCAACGTCATCGTTGGCGGACATGGCGACAACGGGTATTGATGCAGCAATGTTTTTTAGTTCCCTTAAAAGATCAGCTCTTAAACGGAGGCTTCGGATTTGGTCGATATCGTCCACAATGAGCAAGTCTGTGTGCGGTCTTGCAATTAGTGCGAGAGCGATACGTAAGCGAAAACGTGTTAGAGGATCGAGATCTCCAATGCTTTGTCTGGCAAATTCTTTGCTGGTGGGAAGATCAAGTAGTGTCGCTGCATTAATGAATCTTTCCAACTTGGTTATGTCTCGGGGAACTCGGCGATACCAAGGTTGAGACCATGCCAATTGCTCACGTACTACAGCTGTGACTGGCACGAGTCGTTCAAGCGAATCTAATTCTGGTACGCCTGCTAGAGCGACTGCTTTATGCAGTTGACGTGGTGTTGTTAGCACCTTGTCTGAATCCTGAACTTTTAATTCAATCGAACCACTTATGGGCTTCATACGCCCTGCGAGAGTCATCGACAAAGTTGTTGCCGAATTTTCTCGACCACAGTGCACCAAGCTAAGACCAGCGTAGATTTTTAACTCTGGGAGGTGCGTACCACTGACCATATGGAGGTCAGAAACACTTAGGATCGGCTGATCTTCGGTCGGTGCTTTGTCCGTCGTGAGGCTGTGCGTTGTTTCCACGAACGGGGGATCCTATCTTGTTAATCGTTTTCTAAAATGTGTTAGGCCTACCGCAGAGGTGTTGCACTCTCAATAAGTGAGAAGGTACCCTCCACTAAAGCTGATCACCAACATATTTCTCCCACGAGACACCATTGTCAAACCCTCGAGGACTTTAAACTATGCGAACGGACGCATTGCGACGGCGAAATAGCATCATCGCAGCCGGAAGCGCACTTCTTATCCAAGCCGGCACTCACATGACAGTCGAGTCAGTCGCAGAACGTGCCAAAGTTGGAATCGCAACGTTGTACCGAAACTTCCCTACGCGTGAACACCTCCTTCATGCCTGCATTAGCAATATTGCTGACAACGGAATCAAACAGCTCAATTCCATCGCCAACTGCCCTCCCCGATCATCGAGCGAAGCTAAACAGCAACTCATCACTCTCACATCTCTTATTTCTACGATCGGGCTCAATATCGTTATTCCAGCCATCATCCAGCCTCCCGAATCAAGCTTGGCTCCTGAGTTTTTAGACGCCCGACGTAAACTCATGAAGTTGATGCGAATTATCGATTCCAATCTTCGGGCGACAGAACTAATTCACCCCTCCATCTCAATCCTGGACTTCTACACCGGCATCATTGCACTATGCGCACCCCCTCATTTCAGCGCGACAGATACACCGACTCCCACAACCGAACACCTCATCGATATTTTCACTGCAGGTTGCAAAACTGGAGTAGCTAAAGCCACCAAAAATAGCTAGGTTGATAACTTCACCCATCTTCCCCACCCCGATCAAGGAGCAGTATGTCAATCAGTGTCACTGATTTGTTTAGTATCGGAATTGGCCCTTCTTCTTCCCACACCGTTGGACCACTTCGCGCAGCTGAAGCATTTCTTAGTGCAAACAACTGCCCTGATGATTCCGAAATCGCTATCACTTTGCATGGTTCCCTTGCTGCCACTGGCATCGGCCACGGTACCGATCGTGCAGCAATTCTTGGCTTAGCAGGCTACACCCCTATTACCCTTACGCCTGACGTAAAACCAGTTTTTGGCTCCGCGATCCCCACGCGAGGAACAGTCAGCGGACCCCGAGGCGAAGTACATTATCGCCTCATATTCGACCCAGTTCCACTGCCAGAACACCCAAATGCGATGACTTTCGTCGTCTATGGCCCTGAAGGCAATTGCATCGGAGCCCCTGCAGTTTATTACTCTACCGGTGGCGGTTTCATCGCAACAGCCGATACCATGCGCGAACAAAAACCCCCAGAGTCTGCTCTTGATTCGACAAGTCAAGACTTAATACCGTATCCGTTCACCACAGGAGACGAACTTCTGTATCAATGCCAGAGCAACGCTCTTAGCATTCCACAGCTAATGGAAGCCAATGAGACAGCAATCCATGGAAGCCTCTACCCTGTAAACGATCATCTAGATTCCGTATGGGCCACGATGCAAGAATGCGTTAATCAAGGATTGGGCACGTGGGGAATCCTACCGGGTGGACTCGAAGTAGAACGACGTGCGCCGCAGCTTTTCCAGCATCTCACTGAGGGCCCAATGGATACCGATGACGCCCTTCGCGCAATGGAATGGGTGAATCTATTTGCCCTCGCAGTCAACGAGGAGAACGCAGCCGGTGGGCGGATTGTTACAGCCCCAACTAATGGTGCGGCAGGAATTGTCCCTGCAGTTTTGCACTACGCCGAAAAATTTGGCCCGCAATTTACGGAAACAAGCCATCGAGATTTCTTGCTAACAGCTGCCGCGATAGGCATCATCATCAAATATAACGCTTCAATCTCCGGTGCTGAGGTTGGATGCCAAGGTGAAATCGGCTCAGCAAGCTCCATGGCCGCCGCTGGTCTGTGCCAAGTCCTCAACGGCACCCCACCCCAGGTAGAACATGCTGCAGAAATAGCGCTCGAACATAATCTCGGGTTAACCTGTGATCCAGTCGGTGGCCTAGTCCAAATTCCATGTATCGAGCGCAACGCTATCGGTGCAGTGAAATCTATCAATGCAGCGCGCTTATCACTTATCGGATCAGGTAAACATCGTGTCCGACTCGATGATGCGGTGCTTACTATGGCTGAAACTGGACGAGATATGCGCACAAAATACAAAGAAACATCCACTGGCGGCCTAGCTATTCATCTCGGGTTTCCTGTTAACATCACTGAATGCTAAAAGCGGTGGGAATGCACGAGTAATAAAAATACGATGCATTCCCACCGCCGAAAGCGTTGTGTCCCAGTGCTTTACAACGCTGATTGAATCTCCACGATCAAGCTGTCAAGAGCTACATCGCGTTGTCCCTGTTGAGCTAGATCTTTAACAGCAACACAATTGTTTTCCAACTCACGATCGCCTAAGACAAGAGCAAAACGTGCCCCAGCACGGTCCGCACCTTTCATAGCACCTTTCAAACCGCGATCACCATAGGACATATCTGCACTAATACCAGCTGAACGAAGTGCATCGATAATCCGAACCATTTCGCGCTTCGCTGCTGCCCCCATGGCCACGCCAAAAACGCTTACTCTAGAGCCATCTGTTACTCGCTTCTGCTCTGCTTCAAGCGCCAGCAAGCAACGATCCACTCCCAGCGCATAGCCGATACCTGAAAGTTCTTGGCCGCCCAGCTGCGCCATGAGGCCGTCGTAACGCCCACCGCCGCCGATACCCGACTGAGCACCCAGGCCATCATGAACAAACTCAAATGTCGTCTTGGTGTAATAGTCCAAGCCACGAACCATTCGAGGATTAACTACATAAGCAACATTGAGGTCATCCAGCATTCCTGTAACAAGCTCGAAGTGTTCCTTACTCGAATTAGACAGGTTATCTAACATTAGCGGCGCATCTGCAGTCATTTCTTGAATTTCCGGACGTTTATCGTCCAAAACTCGCAGTGGATTAATCTCCGCACGATGACGAGTTTCTTCGTCCAAAGGCAGCTTGAACAAGAATTCTTGGAGCTTTTCTCGGTATTGCGGACGGCACGTGTGGTCACCGAGACTCGTAATCTCCAAACGGTAACCAGTCAAGCCAATTGCTTTGAGAGAACGGTCAGCAAGTGCAATAACCTCCGCATCGAGAGCGGGGTCATCAACGCCGATAGCTTCAACGCCTACTTGTTGCAATTGGCGGTAACGCCCCGCTTGCGGGCGCTCGTAGCGGAAAAACGGACCATAGTAGTTCAGCTTGACCGGAAGTTGGCCGCGATCAAGATTGTGCTCAATAACTGCACGCATCACGCCGGCTGTGCCTTCAGGACGAAGCGTAACCGACCGATCCCCTCGATCCGCAAACGTGTACATTTCCTTCGTTACCACATCGGTCGATTCACCGACGCCACGAGCAAACAAAGTTGTGTCTTCAAAGATAGGAAGCTCGATGTGCTCATAACCAGCCAGATGCGCTTGGTGGGCAAAAGTATCACGCACTCCCAAAAATTCGGGGGAAACTGGTGGAATATAGTCTGGCACGCCCTTAGGGGCTTGGATCGTCTGCAGCTTCTTCTTACTCACGTCGATACAGCTTAGCGGTAGCAACAAAACAATTCGAGTACTACACCCTCAAATACGGATTTGAAGCCTTCTCAGCTCGCATCGTGGTAGCTGAACCATGCCCAGGCAGTATTGTCAAAGCATCCTCTAACCCAAGAACTACAGTCTTAAGACTGTTCACCATAGCATGAGGATCAGAGTGTGCAAGATCAGTCCGACCTATCGAACCTTTGAAAAGCACATCACCTGAAAAACAGAAATCTTTGCCCACGAACAAGACACACCCTGGTGAATGACCAGGCGCATGACGAACAACGAATCGTTCACTACCAAGTTCAACTTCATCGCCATCGCCTAAATAGCTGATGGAATCTGGGAGATTCATCGCATCGGCGTGAAAAAGTAATCTCGAGTCCTCCGACATTCCTTTTCCCTTGTCCAAAAAGAATTCATCGTCGCGATGAATCTGCAACGCGACTCCCCAAGCATTAGCAAGAGCAGCAGCATCCCTGCAGTGATCAATATGGCCATGAGTGAGCAAAACTTGCACTACTTCGACGTGGTTTTCTTGACAGTACTGATCAATTAGCTCTTTCGCCCGAAGGCCAGGGTCTACCACGCTTGCGTATCGACGCCCGTCAGATTCCTCCGACAGCACCACGTAACAATTGGTTTGATATGGTCCTGCCGGAAAACTCAAAATCTCCATGTAGTTCATGCAACCGTGTTACTTGATGGATGCCAAAGCAGCAGCATAATCAGGCTCGGCCGTGATCTCATCGACCAACTGGGAATGAATAACGGTACCTTGCTCATCAGCAACGATAACGGCTCGAGCCAACAAGCCCTTCAAAGGTGACCCCTCGAGAACAACGCCATAATCTTGACCAAAAGAAGAACGGAATGATGATCCCGTAATGACATTATCGAGACCCTCAGCAGCACAGAAACGAGAATGTGCAAATGGTAAATCCGCAGAAGCACAAATCACCACAGTGTCAGCTAAATCAGCTGCTTCCTTGTTAAAGTGCCGCACCGATTGCGCACAAACACCAGTAACAATGGATGGGAAAATGTTGAGAATAATCTTTTTGCCAGCAAAACGCTCTGCATCAAAATCAGTTAAATCTGCATCGACGAGAAGGAAAGGCGGAAGAGCCTGCCCAACTTGTGGAAGAGATCCGCTAGTTTCTACCGCTGATTCCTGAAAATGTGTAATAGCCATAGCCTCAAGCGTAACGACGAATCACATTCCTCGCTACAGGCTCTAACTTTGGGGTATCACAACGGCAAGCTAGACTAACCAACAATAATGAAACAGCGAGCCATTTCACGCTCGGCTCATCTAAGTAAAGGATTGGAAGGCCTGTGGGCACTAACAAGGAACACCGTGAGAGCGCGATGCGATCTCTAGAAAAAGAAGTCAAGTCAAGAGATCGCGCGGAAAAAACAAAACCGCTAGGCGTTGTCGTTGCAGCAGCAGTCGCAGTTCTAGCAATCGTCGGCGGTATTTACTGGGCAAACTCCTCGGATGATTCTACACAAAACCAGGCTTCTGACCAGGCCACACCCACAACTGAAGAATCCAGCTTCACCCCTCTAGCGATGAAACGCGCCAAGGCACTAGACGATACCGTTACCTGTACCTATAACGATGCAGGCGACGCTTCCAAGGAAGTATCCCAACCCAAAACCGAATCCGTTTCTGCAAAGGGAACAACCACGGTCTCCCTGGACACAAACAAAGGAAGGATTGATCTTGAGCTCGACCGAGCAGCTTCCCCTTGCACAGTCAATGCCATTGAGCATCTCGCCAAGCAAAAATACTACGACGATACTGTTTGCCACCGTCTAACCACTAGTGGAATTTACGTCCTGCAGTGCGGTGACCCAAGTGGTAGCGGTGCTGGCGGCCCAGGCTTCCAGTTCGACAACGAATACCCAACAGATGAGGCTTCAGATAAACAGACTCCAGTAGTCTATCCACGCGGAAGCATTGCTATGGCTAATGCCGGCGAAGGTACCAACGGATCCCAGTTCTTCCTCAATTACAAAGATTCTCCGCTACCTCCCGCATATACCTACTTCGGAAAAATCTCTGACGATGGCCTTAAGACCCTAGACAAGATTGCTGAAGCAGGGGTAAAGGACGGTGGCACAGATGGCGCTCCGGCTGAAGAAGTAAAGATTAAGACCGCGGCAGTGTCTTAACAAATATGTTGATTGAGTGGACTAGTGAGACCTATGAGGTTTTCACTGGTCCACTCATTTCTATGCATATAAAATTCCGATAACTTTAGGTGGCTTTTTATCTGACAAAAAGCTAATATGATTGACATTGTTGTCCGACTTCACCGAAAGTAGTAATTTCATGAAGCTTTTCTCCCGCAAGGGTCTCGTAGCTGCAACCACCGCAGTTGCAATCTCCGCTGGTTCCCTCTCCGCTCCTGCTATGGCTGACGCCAAGCCCAACGACGGATCTTCTTTCAGCCAAATCATTGATGCTGGAAGCACTGGTGCAAGTAAGACCGATAAAAACAAGCCTAAGACTGATGACGTCAAGACAGACGCAAATAAAACCATTGCTCAGATCAAGAGCGTTCTGAACATTATCTCGACCGTCATTGCAATCTTGGGCGCTCTGTTCCCACTTGCTTCTCAGATCATGAAGAAGTTCGGCATCTAAGAACTTTTAAACAATAAGTTAAAGGTCGGTGGCTAAAAAATATATTTTCTAGCCACCGACCTTTAACTATTCCTTAGCCTCCAGAGGTGACACGGTAGACGTCGAAAACTGCTTCTGTATTACGAAGCTGGGTCATAAGTGATCCCAGCTGTTTAGTATCTGAGACAGAGACGGTAAAGCGTACCGTAGCAACATGGTCATCTGAAGCATGTGATGACATCGCCACGACCTGAACACGTTGCTCATTGATCACTCGAGTCAGATCCATCAGCAACCCCTCACGGTCCAACGCTTCAAGCTGCAATGTAGCAGCAAACACGCTTCCGCCTTCAGAGGCCCACTGGACATTAATCAAGCGCTCTGGTTCGTTACGCAAGCTATCCGCATTGGTACAGTCAGTTCGGTGTACGGAAACACCACCACCCCTAGTTACAAAACCAAAGATCTCATCGCCTGGAACTGGCATACAGCACTTAGCCAACTTGGCCATAACATCAGGACTTCCCTCAACGAGAATTCCGTTTTTATCAGTTACCTGAGACTTTGAGCTCACAAGCTCGCTAAATGGTGTACGCGATACCAAAGTGTTTTCGGCATCCTCAGTGTCACCGAATGCAGCGATGAGCCTATTCGCTACATGTGCTGCGGAGATCGAGCCTGAACCAATCGCTGTGTACAACGCATCAACGTCAGGGTAATGCAGTTCAGTAGCAACCTGCTTCATTGATTGTGCGGTGAATAGCCTGTGCATTGGCAAACCACCACGTTGCACCTCTGTTACTAACGCATCGCGACCAACTTCGAGATATTCTTCACGACGTTCTTTGGCAAACCATTGGCGAATCTTCGCTTTAGCTCGAGGAGAGACCACGAAATCTTGCCAGTCACGGCTAGGACCAGCATTTTGATCTTTCGAGGTAAAAATCTCTACCCGATCACCAGATTTAAGTTTGGACTCCAGAGCAACCAGTTTTCCATTAATCTTCGCACCAATACACCGGTGCCCCACTTCAGTGTGGACTGCATAAGCAAAATCGACAGGTGTGGAGTCAACTGGCAGATTGACTACGTCGCCTTTCGGAGTGAACACAAAAATTTGTTTACTTGTCAGGTCGTAGCGCAAAGAGTCCAAAAACTCATTGGGATCTGCGGCTTCCTTTTGCCAATCCAGCAGCTGGCGCATCCACGCCATTTGATCAATTTCGGCTTGTTCGCCGCTATTCTTACCTTTGGTTTCTTTGTAACGCCAGTGTGCAGCGATACCGAACTCGGCGTTGTAGTGCATCTCATGGGTACGAACCTGTGCCTCAAGAGGCTTGCCACCATCCCCCATGACAGTTGTATGCAGTGACTGGTAGACACCGAACTTAGGCGAAGAGATATAGTCTTTAAATCGCCCAGGCATAGCTGAATACAACGAGTGAACCACGCCAATAGCTGCATAACAGTTGTTCACGTTATCAACTAGAACTCGAATACCCACCAAATCAAAGATCTCATCGAAGTCCTTACCTCGGACAATCATCTTCTGGTAGATCGACCAATAATGCTTAGGCCGCCCCATAACCTCAGCATCAATATGATTTTCTTTGAGAGTAGAGGTCAGCTGAGTAATGACCTGATTGAGGTAGCGATCACGCGAAGGAGCACGGTCAGCAACCAACCTCACTACTTCGTCATATTTCTTTGGGTACAAGATTGCAAACGACAAATCCTCGAGTTCCCACTTGACGCTGGCCATACCGAGGCGGTGAGCCAAAGGAGCAATAACTTCAAGGGTTTGACGCGCTTTTTTAGCTTGCTTTTCTGGAGGCAAAAAACGCATTGTGCGCATGTTGTGCAACCGGTCAGCTACTTTAATAACCAAAACACGTGGATCCTGGCTCATAGCGACAATCATTTTTCGGATTGTTTCTGCCTCAGCAGCAGCTCCCAAAGCAACCTTATCAAGTTTGGTAACGCCATCGACCAAACGAGCTACTTCAGCGCCAAAATCAGCTGTAAGATCTTCGAGGGAATAATCCGTATCCTCCACTGTATCATGGAGTAACGCCGCCACCAATGTAGTGGTATCCATGCCTATCTCCGCTGCGATCGTTGCAACCGCCAGCGGATGAGTAATATATGGGTCGCCCGACTTTCGGAATACACCGTCATGAAGCCGCTCAGCTGTCGCGTAGGCTCGATTGAGCACCTCAGCATCGGCTTTAGGGTGAAACTCCCTATGAATCGCCAGCATGGGCTCTAGCACAGAGTTCACCCGAACCCTGTTACCGGTAAGGCTTCTGGCCAATCGAGCTGACATACTCCGCATCGAATTGGACTGCTTCGCTGTTTTCTTATCCTGCGTCATCGTCGCGAATATGCCTTTCCAACTCTATTTTTAACCAAAAGTACCGAAACAACTTGAGTTACGCCGTAGCGCCTTCATTAATTACTACCAAAGGTGCATTATTCAGACGCTCACGGCCACCAAGTCCGTCAACTTCAAGAACAACTGCGTATCCGCTTACAGTGGCACCACAAGCTTCAATCAATTTGCGTGCTGCATCCAATGTGCCTCCGGTAGCCAAAACGTCGTCGACTAGCACGACCTTTTTGCCTTCCAACTCTAGACCTTCAGCAGGTAGCTCAAGTGCTGCAGTGCCATACTCTAGAGAATATTTCTCAGCGTGTACTGGTGGAGGCAATTTGCCCTTTTTCCTAATGGCAAGAATGCCAGTTCCAGCTTTGTACGCGACTGCAGAACCTAGAAGAAATCCACGTGCGTCTAACCCACCGATGAAATCAGCTCCTAGTCGCATCGCATTTTCTGCCAATTCATCAACGATGAGAGAAAAAGCGGCGGCATCAGCCAACACTGGGGTGAGATCCTCGAAAATTACTCCTGGTACGGGGAAATCGGGAACGAAACGAGTTTTACACGCAATTGCTTCTCGAGCATCTGCATACAAGGGTACAGTCATAAAAGCAGTTCTTTCCTAGAAATCGATACTGATTAAAAATAACGTACATTTGCTCTTACTTTGAATTCTTAGAAAAGAGCCACCTATCCATGTTCCATCCGATTCCAGCTAGATCGGTATTAAGAACCACATTGGACACACGTCGATCAACTACGAACACTCGCGGTTGCGACGCTAATGGGATCGACGGAACAACATCCCACGTGTTTAGTTCAGCTTGTCGTGTCGCCGCAATGTTATTACTAGTTGTGGCCACTGATTCGAACTCGGTCACAGGGTCAACAGCTTTCAAAACAGCATCAATCGTGCCTATTTTATCGAACTGATGCCCATGATCCGTCGTAAAGCTTCTAGACAGATCTCTAATACCGCTGCCTTCTTGATGCGCATCCACCACAATGATTCCTGCCGGTTCACAGGATTTACGGATATTCGCCACAATTGCTTCCATTCGGGCATCAGGCCCCTCATAGCCGATAGCAATTGTTTGTCCGGTAAGTCGGCGAGCTTGCTCTACGTCACTATGCAGATGAGCCTCTGTGAGATCTTTGACATGGCCAGCCATGGGATCATTAGCACGAATTGTGCGTGCTGTAACAGGCGCTACCTCAACACCAGATAGCGCGCTGGATTCGGACGCAATACTCGATTGATCAATGCAGGATGCAAAAGCTTGTCTGTTTTCTCGCATGGCAAATACGCCCGCGTTGGCCAACAATAGTTCTTCAGTCAATACTCCCGATTGCGCTTGTACATCAAACGAATTTGTAGAATCGTTTCGGTCTAGCCAATCGATTTCTTTTGAACTGGCAACCTCAGCAATTTCCAAAGTACCGGCGTCTTTAAGCTCCTTGAGGTTAGCTCCTTTAAGCCAGACCACCACTGACTCGATTTCTGCTGGTTGTCCGCCATAATGAGGATTTCGTGTTAGATAGACTTCCCCTCGATCCCCCACCCGATCAACCTTATAAGGCCCCGATGAAACCTGAAGATCAGGGTCAAATTGGTCGAGCGAAAAACCTCGATTCCATACTTCAGCAATTGGTTGAAGCGCATCGACATCGCGTGATTGCAATACAGTATTGAGATCCTCAAGAGTCACACCCATTTTGCGTGCTATTGCGTGAGCAGGCAAAATGACACCCGCTGGAAACAACTGCCGCCACCGAGGACCAAAATTTTCCTTCAATGTAACAGTGACTTCACGATCCCTAGGTGTGCATTCCACTTTGTCGATTTGTTTCATCAACGGCATGTAGGAATCAAAAACGTAATCATAAGTACCCGCAGTAAAGGCAAGAAGATAGTCATCACAAGTCACGGCTTCACCATCGGAATACACTGCGTCTGGTGAAATCGTATAAACAATCTTTTGATTAATACCTGGAAGCACCTGTGCCGAGGCCATCGACAAATTAGGAATTAATTGCCCCTTCGGCCCGGAAACATAGGGTGCTGGGTACAGCCGTCCAGCAAGCAACTGTGCATTGGTTGATGCGCCTTCGGTAGAACCAGCATTAGTGGTTACCAACCGATCGTTTACGGCATAGCCCAACTGGTTACTACGGATCAAAGACGATTCGTTTTGTGCACTACAGGAAGACAAAGCTATCGCCATCACGCTAACGCCAAATAAGCTGCCAACGCGTACAGCCTCCTTTCGGAGGTTCATTGAAGGGATTCTAATCCTCACAGTTTGCTTGGCCTTTCCTACTAGCACATTACCTATGCCCTGTGGACTAGGAAAATTATAGTAACTCATACCAACAAGGATTGAATCCACCCTATCTAGTTGGCCGCACCCCATATGAAAAGCCCCTGAATTGAAAGAAGTTAGTTCAATTCAGGGGGAATTTTCAATCAATAATGTGAAGTTACCCTCGGTCAGGACGCCAACTTGCACCTGTCGACGCAGTAGCCTGTGGGCCAGACACCGTACGCTTCTGCGTAGATTCAGTTGATTGCTCGGGGGCAGAGTCATCTTGAGCTTCTGCACCGCATCGGTGCATTTCTACTTGACGATTATGCTCGGCGGTCTTCTTAGAGCGATTCTTTAATGACACCAAGATTGGAGTGGCAAGGAATACGGACGAGAAAGTACCTTCAATAACACCAATGAGCTGGACAAGAGCCAAGTCTTTCAGGGTACCGACTCCCATGAGCCACACAGCGATAACAATCAAAGCAATAATTGGAAGTGCTGAGATAATCGTCGTCGAGATTGAACGCATCACCGTTTGATTAACAGCTAGGTTTGCGTGTTCCGCATAGGTGCGAGTGCGATTACCCAAATATCCAGCTGTATTTTCGCGCACCTTGTCAAACACGATGACAGTGTCATACAACGAGAAAGCTAAGACCGTAAGAAGACCGATAATAGTCGCAGGAGAAACCTCGAAGCCAACTAGAGCATAAACTCCAGAAATAACAATCAAATCTACGAGCAACGCAACAATTGCGGCTACTGCCATTTCTTTTTCCAAGCGAACCGTAATGTAGACGAAAACTGCCGCTAGGAATACGAACATCGAGATCAGCATGCGCTGGGTAATCGTAGATCCCCAGGATTCCGATACCGTAGAATCACCGATAGCGTCTGGCGTTGGTTGACCTTGGGAGCCCACAGGCTGATATTTCTCAAAAAGTGCTACACGAGCTCGAGAAATTTGATCTTCGCTTAGTCGCTCAGAGTTGATTTCCAAGATACGCGTATCACCAGATCCCACAATTTGAACCAACTCTGGTTCGATACCTGTGGCATCTTTGAATGTGTCAGCAACTTCTGAAGTTTCCAATTGTGCTGCCGGCATATTCATCTTGGTGCCGCCAACAAAATCAATTCCAAGACTAAAACCGCGAACAGCTATAGCAATGAAACAAATCGCCACAATGATTAGTGCAGTTCGGTACCACGTTCGGCGGCGTCCAACGAAGTCTAGTCCACCATCACCCGTGTAGAGCTTTGACAAAACTTTATTGTCACTCATTTATTCTTCTCCTTTGGCTGCGTTGGCACCGTGATGCATAGAAATAATTTTTCCCATGCCATTTGCTGCGCCTGAAGATGTCCACGGCTTTCGAGATGCGAGGACGACTAGTGGAGCTGTAACAAGGAAGGTAACAACGATATCGAAGATGGTTGTGAGCCCAAGCGTAAAAGCGAAGCCTTTCACTTCTCCAACGGCCAGAATGTAAATAATCACTGCACCAATCAAGGTAACGGCATTACCAGTAATAATTGTTTGGCGGGCACGTTCCCACCCCCTTGGTACTGCGGAACGGAACGAACGCCCATCGCGAACTTCATCCTTGATGCGTTCATACAAAACGACAAAGGAGTCGGCAGTAGTACCAATACCGATAATCAAACCGGCAATTCCAGCAAGGTCCAAGGAATAGCCGATCCAACGCCCCAACAAGACCAGTGCACCGAATACTAAAGCGAAGGATGCAACCAGCGAAAACATCGAAATAAGGCCGAAGAAACGGTAATTGATAAGCGAATATAATGCCACCAAAATCAATCCCACGAGTCCAGCGATCAAACCTGCCTTCAAAGACGCCACTCCTAGTGAAGCGGGAACTGTTGTGGTCGTGCCGCCGGTTTCCCCGTTTTCTCCAGCAAAGCTCAAAGGCAGAGCTCCGTATTTCAGGTTGTTAGCCAAATCTTGTGCTTCTTTTTGGCTAAAGCTTCCCGTAATTGCAGTTGCCGAGCCTACTGGGGTTGCAGATTGGATAACTGGAGCAGAGATAATCTTCGAATCGAGAGTAATAGCTACCTGTTTTTGCAGGTATTCTTGAGTCAATTTTGCCCAAGTTGCGCTGCCTTGATCCCCATTGTCCGATTTAAAAGAGAAGGCGATCTCCATTTGGCTTGTTTGGGGGTTCAGCCCACCCGTGATCGGACGGTTGGTGTCAATCTCGTTGCCGGTGAGTCTTTTACCGTTAGCTTGATCAGTTTCGCCTTGGAGCAATGGCGCAGGACTTAAAACATATACTTGTCCGCTTGATGGATCACAGGCTACCAATGGTTTAGTTGGATCATCAGTACCTTGTAGCGGATCAGGTGTGTCATCACATTTGAGCAAGGAGCTGGCAGAAAGCTGTGTAGTCGCATCAGCAGACTGACGGTCTTTCTTCATAACCTCAAGGACTTTATTGCGCAGCTGTTCCGACTCAATGGAGTTAGCAGGTTCTTTAGGTTCCTTAGCTGTGACTGTAGGGGCTTTGGCATCTTCTGGTTTTTTGCCTTCAGATTGTGATAATGCTTTGGCGGTATTCGAGAGCGCATCATTGGCCTCTTGCGGAGTGAGCACTCCGACTTCAACCCATCGATTCGCCATCTCTTTCATTGCATCAAGCAATTTCGTGGTATCTGGCGCATCTGGCGTTGCCACAGGGCGGAAAAGCAGCTGCGATGTTTGTCCTAGTGCACGAGCTTGTGTCGTGTCTTCACCTGGAACGGTGATGACTAATGTATCGCCGTCGCTAACAACGCTTGCACCGGAGACACCCATTCCATTGACACGATTTTCCAAAATGGATTTTGCCTGCGCAAGTTGATCCTCAGTTGGTTTTTGGCCCTGAGGAACAAGTGTCACACGGGTACCACCTTGAAGATCGATACCGAGTTTCGGTCGCGCCGAATGATCAGCTGTAGCGAAAACAAGCGCATAGATAATTGCGATGAGCACAGTAAAAACGAAGAGTGCCTTGAACGGCCAACTCCTAGAATTACTGGCTACCTTCTTCGTTTGCGAAGGCAATGAACTAACTCCTATGTAAATGATGATCTAACAGCACGCCGCCGTCAGCTTCTCTTTGCTTTCCATCAATGCGAAAAATGAACACGATCGAACAGCAATTTTGGTTCTTGGCTATGGTACGCCACCGAAGCACTGTCCACGGAACTACACACCTTAAAATCATTAAGGTTAATGAAATCCTCTTTGCCACGGCATTAATCCGTGTTCCAATGCAGGCGTAATAAAGCGACTTAAGCGTCTAGTTCAGAATCCGTTTTATTGTCTTCGATGGAAATCACAGCAGATTTTTCAAAGGTAACTAAAATATTCGGTGCTATCTCTAAGTCAACTGTATTTTCGGCTATTCCTTTGATTACTGCATGAATGCCAGCGGTCGTGATAACTCGCTGGCCTATCATCATCGATTCTTGGAGGCTCTTCAGCCGGTCCAGGTGTTGTTTTTGCTTTCGTCTAATAAGCAGTGATGGCAACACAAACACGACCGCCAAGGCCACGTACAAAAGTAAAGTTGATGTCATGCTCAATGACTATAGCGAACCAATAATTCCTTCCGAAGGTTCAAGTCCTAGATGACGCCAAGCAGTCGCAGTGGCTACCCTGCCTCTGCCGGTACGTGTAACCATTCCTGCCCTGACCAAATATGGCTCACAGACTTCTTCGACTGTCGACGGCTCTTCACCGACTGCTAGCGCTAGAGTATTGATACCTACTGGCCCACCGCCGTGACCTTTTATCAACGCTTCTAGCACAGCTCTGTCTAATCGATCGAGCCCCATTTCGTCTACATCGAATACCAACAATGCAGCTTGAGCTGCTGTGAGATTGATATGCCCGTCAGCGTTAACTTCTGCAAAGTCCCGAACACGACGAAGTAGACGGTTTGCTATACGTGGTGTTCCACGAGATCTGGAGGCTATTTCTACAGCCGCATCATGATCGATACTGACTCCTAGAACCGCAGCAGCACGCACGACCACTTTGGTAAGATCTTCGACCTCGTAGAATTCCATTTGGGCAGTAAACCCAAATCGATCACGTAATGGGCCTGTGAGCATTCCAGAGCGAGTAGTTGCACCAACCAGAGTAAAAGGAGCTAGTTCAAGGGGGATCGACGTTGCCCCTGGCCCCTTACCAACGATAACATCGATTCTAAAATCTTCCATCGCCATATACAGCATCTCTTCAGCTGAACGTGCCATGCGGTGAATCTCATCGATAAATAAGACATCACCTTCCATCAAATTAGACAGCATGGCTGCTAAATCACCGGCGCGTTCCAATGCAGGGCCGGATGTCATACGAAGACTAGTGCCTAATTCATAGGCAATAATCATCGCCATTGTTGTTTTTCCTAGTCCAGGCGGTCCCGAAAGTAACACATGGTCTGGTGCAACTCCTCGGCTCTTAGCACCTGATAAGACAAGATTGAGCTGATCTCTCACCTTTGGCTGTCCAATGAATTCGTCCAAACTACGTGGACGAAGCGAAGTCTCTACTTCCCCTTCATTGGATTGCACTCGTGCATCGACATCAGCATTGCCCAGTGAGCTTTTCTGATTCCCAGCAGCAGATACCGGTGCTGGGACATGAAACTCGGTTTTTTCAATATTAGCCACGAATAGCTCTCCCCTATTTAGTTCTTAGTGCCCAATTCGCTTAATGCTGCGCGCAATGCTTGAGATGTTGAGAGCGCTGGAGAGTCCCGCAACACACGAGACAACACTGGCAATGCAGTTTTTTCACTAAACCCTAGTCCTACGAGAGCTTTAAGTACTTGCTCTTGGACTGCTTGATCGACGGCAATGGACAACTGAGGCTGTGCGTCAGCAGGAATACCGTCATTGAACCCACCAACTTTATCTTTTAGATCAACGATCATGCGTTCAGCCATCCGTTTACCGACTCCAGGAATCTTCTGCAGAGCCGTGGCATCACTCCCAGCGATATGTCGAGCGATGTCCTCCGTAGTAAAAACAGACTGTGCTGCTAAGGCAAGTTTAGGCCCTAAGCCCGATACCGACTGCAACAGAACAAACATGCGTCGTGAAGCATCGTCGGTAAACCCATACAATGTTTGGGATTCCTCCCTGACCACCATTGTGGTTAACACCCGCGTCTGCTCCCCCCGAGTTAACCGTCCAAGAGTTGTGGGGGCAGCTAACACCTCATAACCTACGCCATTACATTCGATTACAGCGCTACCTAAACCGATCGATTCGACTGTACCTCTCAGAGAAACAATCACTTCATATACCCCTTTTTCTAAATGTCTATTGTTACGGGCTATCTCTGGGAGTTATGTATCGCTAGCATTGGAGCTCGCCAACAATGGCATACCGCTAGAGCAAGAGCATCGGCCGCATCAGCTGGTTTGGGTGCTTCCGCCAACCCAAGAATTCTTGTAATCATGGCCGTCATCTGTTTTTTGTCGGCTCGACCATTACCAGAAATTGCCTTTTTCACCTCGCTAGGTGTGTACATATGCACTGGTATGCCGCGTTGCGCAGCTGCAAGAACAAGCACTCCTACTCCGTGGGCGGTATTCATCACCGTGGACACATTTCCGCGCTCAAAAATTCTCTCGATGGCAACGACATCAGGTTGATACTCGTCGATCCAGCTATTTACCGCTTCGCTCAATTCTAACAATCGTTGTGACAACTCAGCATGAGGCAGTGTACGCACCACCCCGACGGCTACGGGTATAACACTTCGACCTTTCCCAGCCTGCACCACCGATAACCCACAGCGAGTCAGACCTGGGTCGATTCCCATAATCCTTAAGCCTACAACGGAATGCTGAGGACGTTGCGTGATGGTCATAGTGCCTTATCATCTAGTGAAGTGGTTGCGAACATATCTGTAAAACCATTGACACTTCAATTTAGCACATAATTGCGAAAAGCGGCTGTGGTGTCCATTGCGAGACACGACAGCCGCTTTATACAACTACAAAAAGTAATTAAGCGTCCAGCTCTGCTAGAACTTCGTCACTCAGATCCATGTTGGTGTAAACATTTTGAACGTCGTCAGACTCTTCAAGAGCATCAATTAACCGGAAAATCTTACGGGCATCATTTGCCTCGAGCGGAACCAGCACATCGGCGCGGAAATCAGAGTCAGAATCTTCCACCTCAATTTCCGCTTCTACCAATGCATCACGAATGGCAGCCACATCACTCGGCGCGGACAGAATCTCAAACTTATCGCCGGCGTCACTTACCTCTTCAACTCCAGCGTCAAGTACCGCCATGAGCACATCGTCTTCCGTTAGCTCACCTTTGTTAACAAGAACAAATCCTCGACGCTTGAACATGTAAGAAACTGCACCGTTTTCCGCCATGTTGCCACCATTTTTGCTCATCGCAGTTCGAACTTCAGAAGCTGCCCTGTTGCGGTTATCCGTTAGACACTCAATAAGTACAGCTACACCATTAGGGCCGTAACCCTCGTACATAATGGTTTGCCAGTCAGCGCCACCGGCTTCTTCTCCAGAGCCACGCTTGCGAGCACGTTCAATGTTGTCGTTTGGAACAGAAGCTTTTTTGGCCTTCTTGATCATGTCATCAAGGGTCGGGTTTGCTGAAGGATCGCCACCGCCGGTACGCGCAGCTACTTCGATGTTCTTAATGAGCTTGGCAAACTCTTTGCCGCGCTTGGCGTCGTTGGCTGCTTTTTTATGTTTGGTTGTAGCCCATTTGGAGTGGCCGGACATTGGCTCCCTTTCATTTAGTCTGACACCGTGGTCTGAGCACCGTCATGTCGAATGTTGATGAGCTGTTTCCGCGAAATAACATTGCGGTGTTTTCTTGAGCAACGCAATCGCTATAGCTGGTAACGGAAAGTTCCACGATGCCTCGTTTCTGGCAACAGCGCTATTATACGATAGCTATGTGGTATTCAGTTTGTGGCCTATGTGTTTATCACACTTTTTATTGCTGGTTATTTTATTCATTGTGACACGAATGGGATATCTGCTTCGCCAGGTTTGAGGTGGCGGGTCAAACCTTCTTGTGTTGTGATCGCTACTAAATCACCATTGAGGTTGAAGATTTTTCCTTGCGTTAAGGCACGTCCGGCATGCGCGGAAGGTGACACTTGATCGTAAAGCAACCATTCGTCAGCTCGGAATGGGCGCAAGAACCACATGGCATGATCCAGTGATGCGAGTTTTACGGGTTCTTCAGGGTGTGGGACGAGAGACGCGTGGAGAAGAGTCATGTCTGACATATACGCCAGTGTGCAAATATGGAATGTTTCATCGTCGGGTAGCGCTTCCTTGGATTTAAACCACACTACTTGCTGGCTTGGAGTGTATGGATTCTTCTCAAAGTCTTCCGGAGCAATTTTTCGAATATCCCAGTCTCCCCACTCATCAAGTAAGGCCCTCGAGCTTGCTGGCAGTCCGTCTCGATCTATTTGCACAGCTTCTGGTGGGGGCACGCGCCGTACGAGATCTGAATGCTCCGGTCCGTGGTCGTTTCCTATATGGAAGCTGGCCTGCATGACGAAAATTGGACGACCATTTTGTAGGGCTGTGATGTGCCGTGAGATGAAACTACGCCCATCGCGAATACGTTGAACCTCAAAAATCGTAGGCTTTGATGAATCCCCTGCAGACACAAAGTATCCATGCAGAGAATGTACTATAAAGTCTTCAGTGTTGACTGTTTGCGTAGCGGATACAAGTGCTTGAGCAGCAACTTGCCCGCCGAAGGTGCGCGCTAGCGCCGATTCTACAACGGGACCTCGAAAGAGATTGACATCTAAAGTCTCAACATTGAGGACATCAAATATTCTTCCCATATGTTTTCTTCTTCCCACGGTTTGGATTGTAAGCTATATCAATGGCCACTAGTGTAACGACATTGATGGGTTGACCTATTCGATATTTCATTATTTATTTGCAGTTTCGGTGGTTATATCCCCCATGAGGCTGCAATTATTCGTACAATTTTTCCGTGCAAAAAATCGGTTCGATCCCCTCGTTGTGCGTACTTTGGGCTATCTCTCGTATCGCCCTAGTAAAGCTCATCATGCTCGATCTTCGTCCTACAGGTGACGTCAATTATTACTATGTTGGTATCTTTGAGCTTTCTCCAGGCGCATTGCAGGAGTATCCAGCCGTCGGCGTATGGCCGATTAAAGCATTATCGTGGATAACTGGTTCTGAGCATGCCGCCTTTGTTGTTGGATTTGCAGTTCTTTGCTTGCTTTTCGACGCTCTGTTTTTTGGTGCTTTAGTTACAGTGAGCCGAGAACGCTTTCCGGGTTATCGCTTTGCGGCGGTTGTCTGGATAGTTTTTGGCCTAGCTACGCAACACGTTTTCTTATTGCGTCTAGATATTATGTGCGGAGTGACAGTGGGATTGGCTGCTCTGTGTTATTTTGTCAACCCACATCGCGCATCGGCTTTAATTGCATTAGCGACAATGATGAAGCTTTGGCCCGGAATTTTAGCTGCGGGCCTAGTGGGTGGATTTAAGAGCATCAGCAGTTGGATACGCCTTGCGATATTTTTTGCAACTTCGGCAGTTTTAGTAGCAATTGTCTATTTTGTTGATGGTTTCGATCGACTGGTATCGCCTTTGACGTACCAATCAGATAGAGGTATTCAGATTGAGTCGATTCCTGGCACATGGTTTATGTATAAAGCTCTTGGTGATCCAGAGCATTATTCAGTCTATTATGCTACGTCGAAAAGCTTTGAAGTAACTGGACCAAATATTGAAACGGCATTAACGATTTCATCGTGGGCCATGCTGGCAACTGTAGTGTTCGGTATTTTGTGGGCACTTGTGAATTTTTTGTTTGATCGTTGGACACCAGAGACAACATTGGCATGGTCTATCGTGATGGTTTTGCTCGTGATTTGTACTAATAAAGTACTTTCACCTCAATATGTTTTGTGGATTTCCCCACTAATTGTGGTGGCTGTAGCTGTTCACCCACAGTGTTGGTCGGTGCGTCTGCTCGGTTTCATGAGCATCTTCATTGCGTTTTTCAGTTGGATAGTTTATCCCGCCCGCTATGACGATATTATTTCCGTTCCGTTTGACACGTCACTTACGGTTTATGTGCTTATTGCTCGAAATCTCCTTTACCTTGTTTCGCTTTTTGTAGCCGTTGGATGGTGGGCTTCGAGCGTGTCAAGTTATAGCGTCACCAAAAGTCTGCCACCCACCAAGCCGGTGATGAGAGTGTCCGATTGTTTGTGTGCGGGGGGCTTGGTTTACAAGTAGTCCGCGAATCGGTCGGGGTAAGCCACGGCTAGTTGGTTGATGGCTTGTTTCCACCCGGTGGCTTTCGCTCCTTCAATATAGCCGTTGCATTCGATGGCGCGCTTCGCTTTCTTCGCTCGCTGGGCAGCGCGCTTGTCCTCGATGTTGCAGATCATCAGCCACAGCGTTTTCAGCGCCGCGGTATCGTTCGGGAACTGGCCGCGGTTGCGGGTGGCTTTCCGCAGCTCAGCATTCAGCGATTCGATCGAATTCGTGGTGTAGAGTACCCGCCGTGCCGCAGGCGGGAACTGCAAAAATGGCACAAACCGGTCCCAGGCGTCGCGCCAGACTTTGACCGATTGCGGGTATTTACGGCCCAGTTCACTGGCCTCGAATGCGTCCAGGGCGGCGCGGGCGGTGTCCTCGGTCGGTGCGGTGTAGACCTCCCGTAGCGCACTTGATACGGGTTTGCGGTCTTGGTAGGACACCCACCTGTTGGCCGCCCGGATCAGGTGCACGATACAGGTCTGCACCATGGAATTCGGCCAGGTTGCCTCCACGGCTTCCGGCAGGCCTTTGAGCCCGTCGCAGCAGACGATGAACACGTCTTGGACCCCACGGTTGGCAAGGTCAGCGCACACGGATGCCCAAAAACTGGCGCCTTCATTGTCTGCGATCCACAATCCCAGGATGTGCTTGATGCCGTCCATGTCGACGCCTACCGCCATGTAGCAAGACTTGTTGACCACGCGGTGGCCATCGCGGATCTTCACTCGCAGCGCGTCGAGGAAGATCACTGGGTAGAACTCGTCGAGCTGGCGGTTTTGCCAGATCATGACCTCTTCTAACACCGCGTCGGTAATGGTGCTGATCGTATCTGGGCTCATATCCACCCCGAGGGTGGTGGCGAGGTGGTGGCAAATATCGCGCACGGTCATCCCACCGGCGTACAGGGAGATGATCATGTCATCAAGCTCCGTCAGACGGCGGGTGCCTTTAGGCAGCATCCGCGGCGTAAACGTGCCAGCTCGATCCCGGGGCATAGTCACATCAAAGGTGCCGTAACCAGAGTTGACGGTTTTGGTGTACGACCCGTTGCGGTGATTGCCACCATCCGGGGTGCCCAGCTGGGCTTTCGCCGTACGATCAGAGTGCGCGTATCCTAGATGCGCGTCCATTTCAGCCTGCAGACCAGCGTTGATCGATGCCTGCAAAAGACCTTTGACCAGGTCGCTGGCATCATCGGTGGAAGTCGACAACTCGCCGATCAGTTCGGCGATTTCCGGATTTTCCATCAGCTTAGCGCTGATCTCGTTGCCCCTGTTCGGGTCATGACCTTTCCTCGGTGACACGGTAGTCATTATCAGTGAAACTCCTTCTGGATCAGAGCCTCACACACAAAACACCTGACACCCTCCCGGTGATACGCCTCTTCAATACGACCACCAATCCAATGACCGTGAAAAACCTTGGCACTTGAAACACCAGCACTAGCAAAAGTAACACTTGCACATACCGCAATAGTTGCAGTCAACTTCTTAGCGAATTTCATCCGTAGTGAAGTGTCCCAGGTTTTGTTCCGTTTGAGTAGACGGGAAAATCTGGAACATGCCAAGAAAATTTGACCAGGATGCCAAAGACCGTGTGATCCGTCTCGTGGAAGACCGCATCTTGGCGGAAAATATGTCGATGCACCCCGCGTGCCAGGCAGTAGCCCCAAAGCTGGGGGTTTCATGGCACACGGCCCGTCAATGGACTTAAGCCTGCCCGCCGTGCGGGAAACATCCCAGAACCTGTGCCTGCAGACTTGGCCGCCGAGAACGCGAGGCTACGTCGTGAAAATCAAGAGCTACGCGACACTAACGAGCTGCTGAAGGCTGCCTCAGCTTTTTTCGCGTCGGAACCAGACCCCAAACGTTAAGAAATGATCCGATTCATCGATGAATACCGGAGTAGTTTTTCCGTCGAGTTCATCTGCACTGGCGTTGAAAAATAACCGGGCTGGTGGGTTTATCACCTCGCGTGGGTATCGCCAGTCCAAGGCCCGAGGACTTAAGTGCTCGTCGCCTTCGTGACAGTTGAGCTGATTGAACGCATTAGAACTGTTCATCGGGATAATTACAGCGTCTTAGGTGTACGGAAAATGTGGCATGCTCTTTACCGTGACGGAATTGATATCGGTCGTGAACAAACTGCTCGGTTGATGTGCCTAGCCGGTGTTTCTGGCAAAGGCAAAGGCAGATCACCTCTCACAACCCGTAAGCCTAATGTGCCTGATCTGCGCCCAGACTTAGTCGAGCGTGAGTTCAAAGCTTCGGGCCCGAATAAACTGTGGGTGGCCGATATTACGTATGTGCGCACGAAGAAAGGCTTTGTGTACGCCGCGTTTGTCACCGACGTTTACTCCCGGAGGATCGTTGGGTGGGCGTTATCAGACTCCATGCGGACTTCAGGTGTTGCCGCTGCAAGCTCTCAACCAGGCGACCCAAGTGTGCTGAACAAACAACAGGGCTCATTCACCATTTAGATCACGGCTCACAGTATGTCAGCGTGGTCTACAACGAGCGACTTGCCCAGCACGGGATTACCGCTTCCACCGGAACTGTCGGGGATTCTTATGACAATGCTCTGGCAGAAAACGTTAATGGCCCCTCACAACAACGAGCTGATCCATACCCGCAGGTGGGATGATGTTGTCGAGGTAGAAATCGCGACGTTCGAGTGGGTGTCATGGTGGAACGAAGATAGACTCCACCAAAGCTTGGGATACCGAACCCCGGTCGAGGTCGAAACCGAATTGTGGAAGCAGAACCCGCCACAGGAAATAATAGAAATCAAGGCAAACGCCTAGGAACAAAACCCGGGGCACTTCAGGAGGCCTCCAAAGAACCCGCAAAATACCCAGTGTAGTTGGAGGTTGCGATCCACGCGCTGGACTGTCCCGACCAGCCCAGGGAACCTACCATCAAAGGCAAAATGGGGGTATAAAAGAATCTACCCAAGCCCATGGCTACTGCTAGGCCGGCGGTACCACGCGACACCAAAAGGACATCCCGGTGGGTAGTTTCAGTCGCGGCGGAGTGAGCGTCTCCTTCAGGCTTCCCCATTGTTTTCCTCTTGTGCAATGCCCTGGGCGATTTTTGCTCCTTCTACTGCAGCCGGCATTCCAGCGTATACCCCAGCATGGAGAATAGCTTCGATAATTTCTTCAAATGAGCACCCGTTGCGGCGCGCTCCTCTAATGTGTGTCGCGAGCTCCGCATGCCTGTCTTGCGCGGCAAGAATACCCACGGTCACTAAACTGCGGGTTCGTAAATCGAGCCCACTTCTAGGCCAAAGAAACCCCAGGGAGCTGTCTCAAGTAGTTCGAGCACGGGTTGTGCGGGGCCCATCCTTTTAAAGTGGTGTTGACATAGTTATCACCCAGGACCTTGCGCCTGATAGCATCGGATTGAGTTTGTTTTTCTTTATCCATAAGTATTCTCCTGAATTTGTCTGGCAATCACATCTGCGTCCGTAATGATCACGGAATTGACGAATGGCCGGATTGTCGCCGCAGTTCCCCATTGGATCCCTTCAAGAGGAATGCCATAAGCGAAAAGCAGTCCGGTATTTTTATCAGTGCCCGATTGATAGGCGATAAAAGTCTTCGGGTTGACATCGATAGCCCCCGAGACCCTACTTGTCTCGGAGTAGAGGTGGGGCTTGACGATGCCCCGGGATAAGAGGTCGCCGAGCAGGGGATCTGCAGTGTGATGAATCGCTCCAAACGGCAGCCGTGCCTCGATCAGAACTGTTGCCCACCCCTGGGAATCAGGAATCGTGGGAGCAAAATAAGAGTAAGCGCCCTTTCCCTCGAGAAGATCAATGCTGGATTCAGCAGGCAAAATGGTTACCACTCCCGCATCCACCAGAGCTTTGAGCTGCTTAATCCGCTCGACGGGAGGGCCGATAGACAGAAATGCATTGTTCGGGCTATAACGGTCCATTAACTCGGTAGCGTATGACCGTCCAGAAATTCGCCCGTATTGAACACAAGCGCGAATTTCATTACGTAAATCACGCAAGGTATCTAAGGCAGTCTTTAGTGGTCCTACTTTATTGCCCTGCTCTGCAGCATCAATATCTGCACGCAACCGCTCTGAAACAGCCCTTTGGTAGTCAGACAACGAGCACCCGGGAGCATTTACCCAGCGTGGGGAAAGCAAATCAGACCAGTCCAAAGTTTCAGATAGGCCAATTTCCTGCCGCCAATGAATAAGCTCCTTAACACCCATCTGGGCCCGGGATTCGGCCTCCTGCTTTTCCGAGTCAAGACCGCTTTGTTCCAAGAGGGCGATCGTAAATGCTAACTCTACCTCGAGGAAGATCTTAGGCCATACATCGACTGAAAAACTGGCGTTGTCCAGCGTCCGGGCAAAATCCTCGGTAAGAAACCGTGGTAGCCACCTCTCGTTAGGCTGCTTCTGATTCCTCCCACGAGCATGATGAGGCGCGCCCTTTCGGGAGCACGCGATTATCTTCGGTTCCTTTCCTGAGGGAATGTACCGGAAGGTATCCCCGTCTGAGGAGAACCGCCCGCCACGATATTCGGTAAGCAATTCCAGATAGTCAAAAAAAGTTAAACCCATTCCCCGAAGTATCACTGTGTCATTGGGCGATATTCGACCAGTTTCTTTCGGTGAAGCGCCACCCCTTGGGAGGTAAATTAATCCCGCCTAGTTTGCCGAACGCACCATCTCAAGCTCGCTCTCAGACATCTGCTGAGGGGTATGCCCAACTGCCAACACAACATTTTTGACCACTACTGTGTGCCCATCAGAGTCCATGAGAGCGTATGCCCCCTCTTGATCTGCGATAGATAGCACTCGCGTGGGCACTAAGTGAATATCTACATAATCTCGATAGGCAGTGACTACCTGAGAAGCTACCCAATGAAGATAAGCGCCATAGAGAGCCCTGGATGTATAGGTGTCTGGACCCGTTTGCAGAGCCTCTTCCAAAAGGACAGGATCTGAGTGTAGGAAGGCAGAAGCTTTCTCAGATTTCAGCCATTCGTAAAATGTGGGTCCCTCGAGATACCTCCCCTCGATACCGGCGCTGGAATCAGGGAAGCCACTGAGCTGAGATGCCACAGTATTCATGAGAAGAGCAGGGGTCTGATAAGGATTCCACACCTTGCCGGATCCGAAGGATGAATCATCAAACCAGATCAGTACGGGTGTTTCTTCCCGACCGCTACTGTGCGCCAACCGGTCCAGGGTTCTTTCGACGACCGCCAGCCCTCTCGGCCCCCGCCCACAACAGCTACCTGGGCAGCCAGAGGAACGACGCGACCGACGCCTAGAGAAGTAGAATATGGGGTCAGCTCATCAACAATATCGGCCGCGGGTGCCGAACGGGCGCACCCGTAGTTCACTCCCGCCCAAAGGTTAAGGCTTTCCACATCGCCAGCGTAATTAGCATTTGCTCTTAACTCTGAAGTCAAATGGTGAAGTTCCGGATACATCGACGGAGCGGACTGGGAGTACTTTTCAGTAAAAGTATTGGTGATGGTGCGAGCCGGTCTTCCGGTGAACGCCTTAGTAAGGGTGGTCGGCCGACCGCGTAACTCTTTCAGAGCAATCTTGTGGGTCTGTTTCGTCCCCGCCTCATCTGCGAGAAGAAAATGGGTGCCCACCTGTATGGCCCATGCACCCCGGCGAAGGAGTGCGAGGGCTTCTTTTGCAGTCGCGATACCACCTGCAGCAATAACAGGCTTACTTACTTTAGATAAGGCATATTCCAGCAGTTCAGAAGTAGAATGAGTCGATCCCTCACTCTCGGTAGAGAGCACAGTCGCTCGATGGCCTCCAGCTTCTGCCCCCTGAACACATATAGCATCACACGAGGTGGATGCAAGAAAGTCGATCTCATGAGGCGTTGTCGCATTTAAAACAACACTTTTCTCTGCTTCTTGAAACTCATGGATCAACGTTTCATCAGGGTAGCCAAACGTAAAAGAAACTACTTGAGCCTGCGAGCTTAAAGCAATGTCTATCTTTTCCCGGTAAAAGTCGTCCCCCGTAAAGGGTTGCTCAGGTAACTCCCCAAGTATCTGGGTATCCTTTTCGAGTAAGACGCGGTACCGCTTCCATAGGTCCTGATCCTTAGAAGAACGCTCTCGATCCGGAGGCGGGCAGAATATATTTATCCCGTACGGACCGTCCGTTTCACCTTCAACCTGTTGAATTGCCGATATCAGCTTTTCTGGAGTTAAGTAACCTGCAGCAATATTTCCCAAACCGCCAGCATTTGTTACCGCGACACAAAGTTCAGGAGCAGAAGGCCCCCCTGCCATTGGTGCCAAAATCAAGGGTCGCTTCAAAGTGATCATGAATGAAATCCTTACTCAGTGAGATTCACGGCGTGATTCACGCTACACGATTTCCCCATACGCCGATAGATAAGCCCGAAGAAAAATCACGAACGCGCAATAGCTTTCTCATATTCAAAGGCACCGGTCTCTGATCCTCAGGCTACAGTGAGAGCCGTGGCAGGGCTCGCAAGTGTGGATTCCGACTTGACACTGGGTCGTGGCAGCGCTCGTACGACAGTGGAAAAGCGCGTGAGAGAGTGGGGCGATTCTGGTGGACATGAGAACGCTTGAAGATGAATGGACGCCGAGCAACGAAAGCTGCTCGGCGTCCATTTCCTGTGCTCCGTTAGTCGAAAAAGATTACCAACAGGAGGATAAGAATGAGTGCGGCTGCAGCGGAAAAGCAGAGAACCGCCTGCGTCTTCTTCCCTTCCCCTTCTACCCCAGTCTTGATGAACATGGAGACAAGCTCGGCCGCGAAAAACAGAAGCAGAAACGCTCCTGCCCATGTGACCCATGGGATACCCGGGTTGAACGGAATTGCTACCGCAGTAATGGCCAACTACACTATCGCGCTGTACACATGGTTCGATGTCGAAAGTCTTTCCATTGGGCGCCGCCCTTTCCAGCTAGCAGGAAACCACGGCGATCATTGCGCCTCCTGCAGCATCGCAGGCTGAACCGGTGAAAACTCCCACGATGGGCGTGGCGATGCCGCCGACGGATGCCGACGCAGGGACACACTAGGACTCCCTAGGTGATGTTGAAGGCCTATGCGGCTGCCATGACACCACCGTGGTGCGCCGTCTCGGCAACGAACATCCGCGTTGCCTCGTCGTAACGGAACGCGACGTTCTCGTTGCCCTCATTGTCGAGATCGATGGAAGCAATGCTGTTGCCCGCTTGATCCCGCCACGTAGCCACGTTGTTGGCGATATCCACGGAATCGCCTGCAGCGGTATTCAGCTTGAGTCCGTCTTCAGTAGGAACAGCGGATCGCTCATTTCCGGATTGATCGAGCGCTACCTGAGTGGTGTCGCTCGCGGCGGGTACCACATAAGTAGTGGCTGCCCCCATTCCAGCTGAAGAAAACGCGAGCACCGCCATGGCGGTGGCGATAAGGGGACGAAAGGATGTAGTACGCATAAGGACCTTCTAAGTGGGTCTCCGAAGGTTTACACCACACTAAGGGACGCAACCACCCCAGTACTTCTCATCGTTGGAGGCACTGGGGAGAAGCCACCTGCGAGTAGAAGTCATAGCACAAGCAATGAATATTCCCCATAACGATGCTGAGTACCGGAGAGCTCCTGCTGGTATCAAAGCTAGGAAACTAAAGAAAGGTTTTTCTTCATATGAGGTTTTATCTAACTGCCTGTCGGCAGGGGAACCGTATATTGCTTATGGTGTGACCCCCTACATCGGCAGGGTTCCCTCAGCACGAAGTGTTCTCAGATGACGTTTCACGGTCGCTTCCGACAGGCCTGTTTCAGCCATGATTTCGCGCCTAGTAGGAGTTCTTTCTGTCTCAGACCAAAAGGAAGTTACGAATTGTCCAACAGCTTGCTTGTTGGACAACCCCTGCACTTTTGCGCATATGCGTCTTTCGCATGGTTTCTAAACGACCTTGTGCATAGTCGCTTTCGCGATCTTCCCAGCGTTGTGTGGCTTTCTGTCCGCCTCTGCGGCCCATGGTCGCTAGGGCTTTGCGCTCACTGCTGGTGGCTTTACCTAGCGCACTAGAGCTGGTGTAGGCCTCACTCTTGGAGTGGGTGACGTACCCACGCACGCGCCTGGCCATGGTTTGACGGTCGCGCATAGGCGGCATCTCACTGTCACGACCGGATCCGCCGTGGGTGTGTGCGACGTTGTAGGCATGCTCATAGGCATCGATAATCGCCGCGTCCGTCAGGCGCTGTCCCTGCTGGCGCAGTCGGTGCCCGGCCTTGAGCGCATGCCGGAAGGCGGTTTCGTCGCGTGCTGCGGTGCCTGGGGTAATCCAGAGCACGCGCACACCGTCGATAAGCTCCGGATCGTATTGGTCAAGACCATCAGCGATTTCTGCATCCACGTCTTGGGCTAAGGCTTTAAATGCCTGGGCCTCCTCGCGACGGGTCTTGACCGCGTTGATTAACTCCCGGCCCGAGGAAAACTGCTGGCGCGGGGCAGGGTTGAACTGGTCGTGTCCTGCCAAATCCCTCACCTGCTTTACCAAGTCTCCAAGACGCATCACCCTATTATGCTGCCTGTACCAACGATAAGCGGTCGGAGCCTTACCGGTATAGAACGGGTTGCGGCTAAAACGGTGGGAAAAGTGCGAGTCATGGTCTAAAAGCTCACCCAATACGCGCGTGGTTGCTGCCAATAGATTCATCTGCGCAGATTTACCATCACGGTCAGCGTAGACGGGGTCGATAAGCCAGATGAACTGGGCTTTACCGTTCGTGGGGTTGATGCCAACCCAGGCCGGCCCAATGTTGTGGGTGATAAGTGAACGCACCACACCGCGCACATACGGGTTAAGGTCTGCAGGGTCACCACCGGCTGTTCCTATCTGGTCAACGTCGACGACCAGGACGGCAGCGTACTGCTTGGTGGTGAGCATGACGTACTCGCACCGGCCTAGAGCCTCGGTGTCGAAGCGATCACATAGTGATTACTATATATTAAGCACATCATCCCCGAGTCCCGTACAGCGTTTTGAAAAAATTTTCAAAAATGTCGGCTATGCATCAGTCGGAACGTTGCCTTTTCTCGCTATTTCGCCCATAGCGAGAAAAGTAAAAGCAACCGTCCGATATCGTTTCCTGCACCGTCATTAACATTGAGCCAATTGAGTCGCTCGCCTCTTTGAGGTCGACATTCGTCGAATGTAATGTACGGGGAGTTTATTACTTTCGCCCAATAGCCTTAATCTCTTCGGAAGAAGGATCGAATATGAACGAACTAGGCTCTACTTTTTCTGAGCTTGTCGTCAGTGGACCACTGATATTAGCTTTTCTTGCATCAGCCATAGCTGGGATGGTTTCGTTCGCTTCTCCTTGCATTATCCCACTAGTACCAGGGTATATATCCTATCTTGCCGGGGTAGTAGGAGCTACAACAGCGCCTACAAATGATGGCGTATTTGTAAAGAGATATCGAGGCAGGGTTTGCGGCTCTGCACTGCTCTTCGTAGCGGGTTTTACCATAATCTTCATTCTCGAAACTGCAGCAGTCTTTGGGGCAATACAGGCTATCCAGACGAATAAAGAGATGCTAATGCGCGTAGGTGGTGTAGTAACCATCTTCATGGGCCTGATATTCATGGGATTCATTCAACCATTTCAAAAAGACACTCGAATGGCTCCACGCCGTTGGCAAACAATAGCCGGGGCTCCCCTACTCGGTGCAGTATTTGCACTAGGGTGGACCCCATGCCTTACCCGTTACCTTGTGAGTATCCCCGATAATGGGGATAGTCGCTGGTCCCGGTATGGCTTACTTGCCCTGTAGTTTCCATGATCCGGGGGGGTGTTGCCACCGGGTGCCAGGACGTTCGATGACAGCTGATAGGGACACGGCCGGAATCTATATCCAGGTCTCTTTGTAACGTGGGTGCTCGCAACGAATGTCATGACGCCAGCGACTGGAACAACGACATATTCATCTCGTTTTCTAGGAGTTCACCATGTCGCAGGATTACTCCATCGACATATTCCTCGGCCTAGACGTCAGCTAGTCTTCAGCACCACGCCTGCGCTCTCGACCACGGTCGGCAACAAAGTATTCGACAAACCATTGCCTCAACTCGAGTCCGATCTAGCAAGCGTTTTCCACCAGCTTCAAGAGCATGGCACGGTGCTCGTGGTCGTCGATCAACCCAATACCATCGGCGCACTACCGATTGCTGTAGCCCGTGCCTGCGGATGCGAAGTCGGATACCTACCGGGTCTAGCTATGCGTAAAGCTGCAGATCTCTATCCAGGCCGTGCGAAAACTTCACAAACGCGACGCATTCATCATTGCCGACACCGCCCGCACAATGCCGCACACGCTACGTGCCGTCGACCGAAATAACGAAGTTCTATCAGCATTGAAAATGCTCTCCGGCTTCGATGACGACATCGCCCGCGATTGCACCCGCACCGTCAACCGACTACGCAGCATCCTTACCCAGATCTACACCAGCCTGGAACGAGTTCTTGCTGGCAGCACCCTAACGCGCACCCCAATCCTGGACATGCTGATCCACTACAAAGGGCCACAAGGGCTGAAACGAGCCGGATACCATCGGGTGCTGAACTGGATGATCAAGCACACACGAAAAGACCCTACCCCGCTGGTAGACGAGATTTTTGCAGCACTAAAAGCGCAAACAGTCACCGTACCAGGAAGCGATGCCGCCGAGCTCGTCATTCCCCAACTAGCTGCAAACATCAAAGCATTCAAAGCGCAACGTGGGCACCATTGCTGAACAGGTTGAGGGGATGCTTGACGATTTCCCTCTTTGTGAGGTCGTGGATAGAGCATACCCGGAGTCGGCATCAAGACCGCAGCGCAGATCCTTACTTGCGATCGGTAACGGCTTACGACTTCGACAGCGCCGGCCACCTGGCTGCATACGCGGGCATCGCACCAGTGACACGACGATCAGGGTCATCAATCAGAGGGGAATTCCCAGCACGATCGGGTAATAAGCGACTGAAAAACGCTTTGTTCTATTCCGCATTCGCGGCTATCCGCAGCCACGAACCCTCACGGCGGTACTACGAACGTAAACGCGCCGAAGGTAAACGCCATAACGCGGCAGTTATCTGCCTGGCACGACGCCGATGCAACGTCATCTACGCAATGCTGAAAAACAAAGAGTTCTTCCGAGAAATCCCACCACGCCCAGTTGCTGCATAACAACAAAAGACAAAGCCGACCAGCACACGCTGGCCGGTTCCTAAGCACGCCTAAAAACTACCCCCACATCTGTATTCGTCAGCGACAACCTAACACTTGACAAAAACATAGGGACACCCCCACCCTCACAGGGCGGATTCTAGGGGTGGTTGCAACGGTTGATGGTTTTAGGCAAGCAGCTTGAGGATCCGCTCGCTGGGTTTATCGTATTCTAACGTCTTGCGTGGTCGATCGTTTAACTCTTCTGCGACTGCGTCCAGATAGTCTTCTGGGTACTGGGATAGGTCGGTAGCTTTTGGGAAGTACTGTCGTAGTAAACCATTGGTGTTCTCGTTTGTGCCTCGTTGCCAAGGACAATGAGGATCGCAGAAGAAAACATCCATATCTAAGGAGGTAGAGATTTTCTTGTGCAGCGCCATTTCAGACCCCTGATCCCAGGTAAGGGAGTTACGTAGTAGTTTTGGAAGTCCTTGCATCTTTTTCACGATCGCTTCTTGAACGCTGCCGGCATCATGGTGATTAGGAAGATGTAGCAAAATTGTGAACCGGGTTGTACGCTCTACCAACGTGCCAATCGCGGACTTATTGCCGGCACCGCATATCAAATCCCCTTCCCAGTGTCCTGGAATGATCCGTTCATCGACCTGTGCTGGGCGGCAAGCAATCATTGTCATGGGGTCTTTAAAACGGGGTGTGCGCTGCTGGGGTTGTTTATGCGGTTTACGCCTGCTACGCCCTGTACGCAGCATCTTTTTAACCTCTAGCTTTAACTGTCCACGGGCATGAACATACATCGCTTGGTAAATGGTTTCTACACACATATTCATTGCCGGGTTATCAGGATAGTTTTTCTTCAGCCACCCGCTAATTTGCTCCGGGCTCCAGTGTTTCTTTAACCCGTCCTCCACCAGTTGAAACAATAGCGCACTGCGGTTAATCTTGGCTGGCTTAGGTCTTTTCCTGGCTTGTACTACTTGCTGGTCAGCGTGATATGGCTGATAGTCCCCTGTTATTGGGCTACGATGTTTATTTACCTCGCGGCTGATTGTTGACGGTGCCCTGCCTAACTCTCCGGCAATCGCGCGAATACTTTTACCTGCATGAAGCCTATCAGCGATAATGATTCGTTCTTGCAGGCCTAGATAGTACGGTCCAGCATTTTCAGGGATCTCCATTTTTGCACAGTACCAGGCAACGCTAGCCTTTTCGTTACGCCCGCTCGAGCGAGTACGTCCATTACGCCATACTTTCCCGGTACGTTTGGAAACGCCCACTACTTTGGCTGCTTGCGTAAAATTCAGTCCCTGACGCAAAAGCTCTACATAATGCTCACGCCGAGCAGCACACATTTTTGAACGGGAGGGTCTGCTGAGGGTTTGGTTGACGTCTAGCTTGTTTCGCTGGGGCGGGGCAGGGAAGGATGTTGATTATGTCGAAGTTGTATTCAGAGCAGTTCAAAGCTGATGCCGTGGCGTTGGTGGAGTCTGGGGTTGCTCGCCGTCAGGTGTGTGCTGATTTGGGGATCTCGCGTTCCTCGTTGCAAAAATGGATTACTGATGCGAGGTTGCAGGCTCAGGGGATGCAACCGTGTGCTGATCCGGTAGTGGCTAAAGAGATGCGCCAGGCTTTGAAACGGATTCGCGAGTTGGAAATGGAAAACGAAGTGCTACGTGCAGCGGCGGCGTACCTGTCTCAAGAGGTGATCGCCCAAAAGGGTCTTCCCGACCGTGGAAAAGCTGATCAAGGCAGGTAAGGCGACCGTGACGGTAGCGGCTCGGGTACTGGGGTTTTCCCGCCAAGCGTTTTATAAATGGGCTGCTAAGCCAGTTTCGGACAGGCAAGCCCAAGAAGTAGAACTTATAGACAAGATTCGCCAGATTCACAGTGACGATCCTGAATTTGGTTACCGCCTGATAGCAGACGAGCTCCATGATCAAGGGATAGAGATTTCTGAGCGTCGAGTATGGCTTTTGTGTTCTCATGCTCAGGTGTTCTCGGTGATCGCTAGGCGTAAGTCGCGTGGGAAGAAGTCGGGTGCTCCAGTACATGATGACCTGTTACAGCGTCACTTCCACGCTGATGCGCTCAACGTTGCGTGGGTTACAGATATTACGGAGCATTGGACCAAAGAGGGCAAGCTGTATCTGTGTGCGATCAAAGACCTGTGCTCGCGAAGAATCGTGGGCTATGCGACCGGTGGGCGGATGAAATCACGCCTCGTGGTGGCGGCGCTCGATGATGCGATGAGGAAACGAGGCAATCCCCATGGCGTAATCATTCACTCTGATCGTGGCTCGCAATTTCGTTCTAGAAAATTCCGTGCCGCGCTGAAATCTTACGGCGCGAAGGGATCTATGGGCAGAGTTGGAGCGTGTGGGGATAACGCTGCGATGGAATCTTTCTTCGCTCTTGTACAAAAGAACGTTCTTGATCGTGGCTTTTGGAACAGGCGCCGTGAACTATCTGCCGCGATCACTCACTGGATTGAACGGACATATCACAGGAAAAGACGGCAACGAGCACTGGGTAAATTGACACCAATCGAATACGAAACAATCATGGAACCAGCCGCATCCCTTGCGGCCTAAAAATCAGAAGGAAAACTGTCAACCAAACCCTCAGCAGACCCGAACTAGGTTGTTGGCATCCGTGGTGGACGTGCCTAGCTTGTCAATGAGTTTCGCGATGTCAGGGTTAGCAAGCAGCTTCTTTTCGATCGCATCAATTTTGGTTTTATCAGCCGGATTTCGTCGTGCCGCACTAGTCATTCTGGTTCATCTTCTTATGCAGGTTGGGAACCTACACACAAACCATTAGACACTCTCGGCTTCTATCAATATTGAGGCGCACCGTTCGACAAAAATGCCATGACATCTGAAAATATGTGGAGATTATTTCAATAAACTTGAACACCGTTTAACTCATTGTTTTATGCTTCATATATGAGCTATGTCAGCATCAAAATGCATGCGAGCAGCAACGGAGCACACATATCTGGAGCTGAAACTCTTGTTGATGAATCACGGGCCAATGAATTTTTGTCCAGCTTTTATAAGCGTGCAAATACGCATTCCAAGGGTCAACCGGAGATAACCACGCTTACAATCCGCAGAATTAATGATACAGATATCATCAAAGTCCCTGCATTAGAGGTCAGATGCCTTTCTGCCCAGCATCCTAGCGAAGCCCACCATCAAGTAATCGAGCAACTTTCCAACGTTGTTAGTCCCACTATCGCACGGATGGCACTTGATGCAGTCTTGAATGCTCGCAACATGCGCGGGGCGATTTTACTATGCGCGCACACTGGACAACGCCTCGACCCTTATGATCCACAACGAGGAGTACGCGCGTCGACGTTTGGGATCACACCGCAAGATTCCACTGGTCCAACGCTTAAAAAGTCACATTTCAACGAAGCCCTAGTCTTAGCATCCAAGGTGATGAGCACACCGGGCATCGTCGCAGAAATATGTATCTCTGATGATCCTGCCTATACGACAGGATATGTCACCGCAGCAAATACCTACATCCGTATCCCGAACATGAAAGATCCATATTCTCCCATTGGCGGGCGGGTTTTCCTTTTGGATACTAGGTTGAGCACCCCTGAAGATACGATTAGTTATCTTGAACAACAGCCAGTCCTCATTACCGGAGTTAACTAATGTCTCCATCGCTTGATTTCTATGCTCACCAACGCAATGTGGGGTGGCGTGAACGAGGGCTTGAGCGCACACCCGCGCAATTTTCATCACCTCAAACTCCACACGCGATAATCGATAATCGTCCAATGCTGCTATTTTCCAGCTCTGATTATTTAGGCCTTAGCGAACATCCATTTCTAAAAAACGCCGCAATCGAAGCCATCACTTCTCTAGGAACAGGATCCGGTGGCTCCCGATTGACAACCGGTAGCAGCATTCACCGCAGTATCGAAATTCATCTCGCTCAATTTTTCGGCTCCCCCGACGCAGTGTTTTTCGCTTCCGGCTATCAAGCAAATGTCACCATTATCTCCACGCTTGCTGGGACAGATTGCACCATCTATTCAGATTCACTCAATCACGCCTCTATCATTGACGGTTGCCGACTCAGCAAATCTCAAGTAAAGGCTTTTCCCACCGGAGATTACGAAGTTCTCGATGATGCATTAACTCATTGCCCTACTGCGAATTCACTTGTTATTACCGACGCAGTATTTTCCATGTCTGGAGCTATCGCAGATCTCGGACAGTTACGCCGCGTAGCTGCCCGACACGGTTCATGGTTGCTTATCGACGACGCCCACGGAATCGGGTGCTTAGGAAACGCAGGGCGAGGCACCGCGCATTTGTTCCCCCACGCACCAACCGATTTCTCACAAGAAGTAATCGTCGGTACGTCGAGTAAAGCTCTTGGTGGCGAAGGCGGCTTCGCCTTATGTTCTGAACAGGTAGCCACCTTATTGCGCAATCAAGGGCGCGGATATGTCTTTTCCACTGCTCCTTCACCAGCAACGATGGCAACTACCGATGCGGCACTGACAGTTCTAGAACAAGAACCAGATCGTGTCCGCAAGCTTCAATCCAATATTGCTTACTTCGCACAGCAAAGCTCACATGTAGTCCCAGTTCAGAAAAACGGGTTTTTCTCCGCAATCATTTCATACCCAATTGGAGACGAAAATCAGGCACTTCTTTCTGCACGACTGCTTCGTGATAAGGGATTTTTTATTCCAGCAATCAGATATCCAACAGTAAGTCGTGGCAATGCCATGTTGAGGATAACCATGACATCGATGCATTCTCACCAAGATATTGATCAACTTGCTGATGCACTCAAGCAATTAGATAGTCATCGTTTCCATGAAATAAAGAACACTTAGTCATGGATGTTGGGCAACTCGAAGAAAATAGGAAGCCGTGCAGTTCCACCAAGTCGTAGACCTCGAACTAGTGGACGCACTCTAAGGGCACGAGTATCTGCAACCGCATCGTTATAAAAGCGGAAGGCCAATTGGACTCGTGCCTCTGCTTCCACCAACGATGCAGGAACAGCATCGCCAAGAAGAGAAATACACGCACCGACATGTTTTTCTTTTTCAGACCGTTCTGAAAAGGTTTCATAGTCTAATTGAATCTTTTGGGCCGACTGCACCAAAGCATTATGTTGAGGATATAGCGCCGCCAACACCGCAGATCGTTGATCCAATGCGGCTTGAAGCGCTTGAAGTGCAGAATCCGTTCGAATGTGAAGACGATTCAAACGCTGTGCAGTACTCCAAGCCCACGCGATAAAAACGGTGATAAGGCATACAACTATCGCAACAATGACTGTTGTCATGAACGTTTCTCCTATGTGGCCGTCACGGTGGTGCCATCACGCACTGTCTCATAAACTCGCATTACTTCTTTGGCGACATTATCCCAATCAAATTCTTTTGCTCTTTGAGTTCCAGAGTCAACCAGTTGCTGCCCATATTTAGGATTTTCAATAATCTTTTTCAGTGTAGATGCAAGATCGTCAGCATCACCATTTCGAAATAGCATTCCTGATGGTTGCGGACTCTGTGCATCACACACTGCAGAAAATGCTTCCAAATCACTAGCTACAACGACACAACCTGCAGCCATAGCTTCTACGAGTACGATTCCAAAGCTTTCTCCCCCGCGATTCGGAGCCACATAGATATCAGCTCGTCCTAGGATTTCAGCCTTTTCTTCATCGCTAACTCTTCCCACGAAATCAACTCGAGGAGCCGGCGGATGAGTTCCACCACCAATTACTGTAACCCGTACTTCATGGTCTAGTCGGTCTACTGCCCGGAGAAGAATATCTAGACCTTTACGATGTTCATCAAGACGCCCTAAAAAGACAATTTCCGGAATCCGCCCTGACCACAATGGCTTTTTGTCGAGCTCGAACTGTGATGTTTCAACACCATTGGGGATAAGGATCGGATCCCCGCCTAGCATCTCAACCTGCCATCGCCTAGCCATTTCCGATACCGCGATTCCACCACGGATCTTTTCTAATTGACCACGCAAAAATGGCAATGCAAATTTGAGTGCTAATGAGCGATTGCTCGAGGCATGATATGTCGCAACAATAGGACCACGTGCAACTTTCAGCGCCGCCATGGAAAAACTAGGTGAATTTGGTTCATGGATATGTAGCACATCAAACTGGCCGCGATTAATAAAATCTCGTGCACGTATAAACGTGCTTGGACCGAATGATAATCTAGCGACTGATCCGTTATATGGGATTGGCAATGACGCACCACCCCTTGTTACAAAATCTGGCAGCTGAGTTGATTCCGAAGCAGGCCCCAAAACTTCAACATGATGCCCTTGCGAAATGAATTTCTCGGCTAAATCAAGCACATGGACTTGAACTCCACCTGGAGCGTCAAAAGAATAAGGGCAGACAATACCGATCCGCATTGAGGGCATCAAATGCTACGCCTTTCTTAATCGTTTTTTGGTTGCAGTCCTGATTCGTAACGCCGTCGATCCAAATCATTTATCCACAACGGTTGCAAAAGATGCCAATCCTCCGGGTAGGCCTTAATATTTTTCTCCATTATCTGAGCAATTGCCTGAACTCCAGATTTTACATCAGTAATCTCTACAGGCTCAGATAGGCTTAAGCCCCAATCGTCTCCTTCAAACCATGTATGCGCAACATGTAAAGGTGCACCACTATCAAGTGCTAGTTTTACCGCACCGGCTGGCATTCGAGTAGTTTCACCGAAAAACTCGACTTCAACTCCATGAGATGTAAGATCTCGTTCGCCCAATAGACACACAGTCCGCCCCTCGCGAACGCGTTGCAAAAGCATAGAATACGGTGAAGTTTCGCTTCCCGTTAGCGGAAGAACTTCAAAACCAAGTGAACGACGATAATTAACAAAAGCACGGAAAAGGGACTCCGGCTTTACTCGTTCTGCCACGGTTGTAAAAGTGCCCACTTTTTTTACAAAGTACATGCCGATAAGGTCCCAATTACCTGAATGCGGCAAGACAATGATCATCGGACTATGAGGATTAACTTGTTCCACACCGCGGGCATGGGCATCAACTCGATGAATAACATCAGGATCGCGAGCGATCACAGACAACCGGAATGCTTCGCACCAATAGCGTGCGTACGATTGCATAGACCGTTTAACCAACGCTCTATCAACGTTTTCTGCTCCCACTACTCGAGTGAGATTGCGGCGAAGTTGATCCATCCCCCTGCCACGTCGTGAAGCAATCACCGCCGCCCACGAAAATAACCGATATGCCACAGGTTCTGGCAATAGGCGAACTACTTTCCACCCAGCTAGATACGCAGCTGCCGATGTGTGAAGCTTCCATTGGTTAAAATTTTGGAATCGCTGATTGCTCTTCATACGTGTTGAATTCATAAAACTGCTCGGTCTACATTTGCCCCTTAGAAATTAGGGTGTTCCTTGGCTCCAGCTGGTGCAGCTGTTTTTTCCAAGGCGTTTTCGGATTGAGAAGCGATATAAAGGCGCTGTCCCACAGTAAAAATTGACCCTATAGCCAATAGATAAATTGCAACATCTACTGCCAAAGGTACGCCAAGCCCAGCTAGACCAATTCCTCCCAAGCCCACAATCAGGCGCTCGGGTCGTTCGACCAAACCTCCATTCATGGTGAAGCCCGACGCTTCACCTCGAGCTTTGACATAGGAAATAACCTGTGAACAAACCAAAACCACAAATGACGCAACGATAAGCATTTGAGATGCGGAATGGTGAAATATAAGCCACCAAGTAATAGCGCCAAACAGTGCGCCATCAGTAATCCGATCGCAAGAAGCGTCGAGAGTCGCTCCGAACTTCGTTCCCCCGCCTCGCATTCGAGCCATGGTCCCATCAACCATATCGAATGCTGCAAATATGCCAGACAACACGGCAGCAGCAAATAGATGATCAGTCGGAATTAAAATGACTGCGATCGCGATCGTGATAGCAGTACCTACGATGGTGATGGAATTAGGAGTAAAACCAATCTTGATCAGTGCTTTTGCCGCAGGCTCGACGATGACCGATGCAGGTTTCCTGCCATGGACACTAAGCATGAGCTACTCCTGGGATTCCGTCCATGTCGTTCCACGCTTGCGCGAGCAACGACCGTGTCTGACGCAACAATTGTGGCAATACTTTTGTCCCATCAATAATAGTCATAAAATTCGCGTCTCCAGACCACCGCGGCACAATGTGCATATGGAGATGTTCGCCCACCGAACCACCCGATGCACGACCCAAATTGAACCCAACGTTGATAGCATCTGGGCGCGATACAGATTTAACGACTTTGATCGCAGCTTGACCAAAAGCGAAAAGTTCAGAAATTTCTTCGGCGGTAAGGTCTTCCAAATTGGGTTCTTGACGATAAGGAACAACCATCATATGCCCAGAGTTGTAAGGGAAGAGATTAAGAAGGCAGTAAACGTACTCCCCTCTCGCAACGATGAGCCCATCTTCATCTGACAGCTCAGGGATTCGAACAAAAGGGTTGGTAGAGCCACGCGCATCATCAACGGGATCTTTCTTGATGTACGCCATTCGATAAGGCGCCCATAGGCGTTCTAGACGATCTTCCACGCCGATGCCTTGATCAACGTATGTTTCACCGTTGTCTGGCACTGACCCCATATCTGCTCCTCAACCACCAATTAGATGACAATGCCCAACAGCAAATCTTGAATCTTACTGTTGTAACTATCTCAATTTCTTACTACACCGTACTTCGTTTATGCACACAATGAGGGATTAACCCACGATGTATATGTTGAATACATCGTGGGTTAATTCATAACCATGCAAAGCAACGGGTATTACACCAGTTTTTTCACAGTTTCTTCGCTTGGCTGTTCGTTATTTCGCGAAGAGATCCACTGTGTGATCACGTCAATAGCTTTATCAACTGGAACCCCATTAACCTGTGTGCCATCGAGGAAACGGAAGCTCACCGCATTAGCTTCAACATCGCGCGCACCTGCAAGGAGCATAAATGGAACCTTACCGGTTGTATGATTGCGAATCTTTTTCTGCATACGATCGTCAGAAGTATCCACGCTCGCGCGAACACCCTTGCCACGAAGCATCCCTGTAACTTTCTCCAAATGCTCAGAGAAAGAATCTGCCACTGGAATACCTATTACTTGGTGAGGAGCCAACCACGCTGGGAATGCACCGGCATAATGCTCCAGCAAGACACCAAAGAATCGTTCGATTGAGCCAAACAGCGCACGGTGAATCATGATCGGACGCTTCTTAGAACCATCAGAAGATGTGTACTCCAAGTTGAATCGCTCTGGGAGATTGAAATCAAGCTGAACTGTCGACATTTGCCAAGTTCTACCGATAGCGTCTCGAGCCTGAACCGAAATCTTTGGCCCATAGAATGCCGCTCCAGCAGGATCCGGAACCAGTTCTAGACCAGATTTAGTTGCTACACGCTGCAGAATTGACGTAGATTTTTCCCAAATTTCATCAGAACCAACGAACTTGTTCGGATCCTTGGTGGAAAGCTCAAGATAAAAGTCATCCAAGCCGTAGTCACGAAGGAGCGAAATAATGAAATCAAGTACTGATGTGAGCTCTTGCTCAAGTTGATCCTCAGTACAGTAAATGTGAGCATCATCCTGGGTAAAACCACGTGCACGAGTAAGTCCGTGGATTACGCCGGATTTCTCATAACGGTAAACCGTACCGAACTCAAAGAGACGCAAAGGAAGTTCACGGTAAGACCGACCACGCGATGCAAAGATGAGGTTGTGCATCGGGCAGTTCATAGGCTTTGCATAATAGTCTTGAGCCTGCTTTACGACGTTTCCTTCCTCGTCAACCTCACCATCAAGCTGCATAGGAGGGAACATGCCATCAGCATAGAAATCTAGGTGACCCGATTTCTTGAACAGATCACCTTTGGTGATGTGCGGGGTATTAACAAAGGAATATCCTGCGTTGATATGACGACGGCGAGAATGTTCCTCCATCTCTAGACGAACAATTCCTCCATTGGGGTGGAACACCGGAAAACCAGATCCGATTTCATCTGGGAAGCTGAACAAGTCAAGCTCTGCACCTAGACGACGATGATCGCGCTTTTCAGCCTCGGCCATCATCAGCTGGTATTCTTCAAGCGCTTCTTTAGACTCCCACGCGGTGCCATAAATGCGCTGCAAACCTGCTAGAGATTGATCGCCACGCCAATAAGCTGCTGACGATCGAGTCAAAGCAAATGCTGGAATGTACTTGGTTGTCGGAACATGGGGTCCGCGGCACAGATCGTACCAATCCACTTCCCCTGTACGTGGGTTAACGTTGTAATAGCCTGTGAGATCACCAGCGCCAATCTCTGTAGCCTCATCCGAGTCTGGATCAACGTTTCCTTTATCGCGAATCAGCTCAAGCTTATATGGCTCGTTCTTTAGAGCTTCTTCAGCCTCGGCAACCGATGCGAAAGTTCGACGCTCAAATTTTTGCCCTTGCTTGACGATTTTCTTCATTCGCTTTTCAAGCTTTTGAAGATCTTCCGGAGTGAAAGGCTCTGCGACATCAAAGTCATAATAGAAGCCATTTTCAATCGCTGGACCAATGCCCAACTTTGTTCCTGGGAATTCTGCTTGAACGGCTTGAGCCAACACGTGAGTACACGAGTGGCGGATGACTGTACGTCCATCTTCAGTATTAGCAGGAACTGGAGTGAACTCACTACCTTGCTCAGGCACAAAAGACAGATCACACAGTGTGCCTTCACTATCCCTTACACAAACGATCGCTTCAGGACCTTTATTAGGTAGCTCCAGTTGCCGCATAGCAGCACCGACCGCAACGCCTGCAGCCACAACGAAAGGCTGGTGGGGGTTGGGGGCTGCCTCAATGAGATGTGCCATTTAAAAAAATGCGCTCCTTACTTGCGCTCATGTTTAAGCGTCATACCTGGACGCTTAAACGTTCCAACAATAGCTCGATTTTCATTCATCAGAATAGTAAATGCCCACGGAAATCTTCCGAGGACATTTATGATCCATTTAAACTCGGTACTTTTCGACGCTTTGTTGCTTATAGTACCGCGAATTGACTAGGAATCGAACAACGCGGCACCCCAAATGGAAGATTCCGTTTTCTTTTGATCGGTGCCTGGGAAAATCGCGTACACCGCAGAACCGATGTGTTTGATCCACTCATTCAAACGATCGCTAGCATCTAAGCGCTGTTGAATCGGAATGAATTGTTTACGCGGATCCTTTTGGAAACAACAAAACACAAGGCCGGCATTCGATAGCTGATCAGTCCCAACCATCGGGGTTTCATTGTAAGTATATGCACGCCGAAGGAGCCGCTGATTAGGCAAATCTGAAGGTGCCGTAGCTAGCGCCATGTGGGAACGGGCGTCAATCTTCGGAAGACCATATTCATCAACTGCCTCATAGTCAGCAGAATCGTGCTCCTTTTTACCGCTTAGTGGGGCCCCTTCTACGATATCGCGTCCAATTGCGACCTCTCTGGATTGCCGATCCAGACGCTCCCAAGTGTCCAAATTCATTGAAATACGCCTTACAACCATGCACGTTCCACCGTGCATCCAACGTGGAGAATCATCTTCATCGTCAATCCAAACCTGCTTATCAAATTCTTCAGCAGTGTGAGGATTAATGGTGCCATCTTTTTGGCCAAAAAGATTTCGCGGAGTTTCGCCTTTTTGCAAAGTACCCCGAGCGTTTAAAAATCCCTGTTGAACCCATTTAACTTCAGCGTAATCAGATCCTGATCGGGTCATATGCCGCATGGCGAAAGCTGCGGTCATAGGGTCATCTGAACAAATCTGTAGCACAAGATCCGTTTGCCCCCAACGCGGATCAAGTCTGTCTTTAGAAAAGACTGGAATATCTTTGAGCCATGCAGGCTTCATTTCCGACTTCCCGAGAATATCGAATAGCCGTGCGCCAGCACCAGCAGTAACTGTCAAACGTGAAGGTGACGAGGTCATCTCGGGCTCAAGGTTACCCACTGGGCTTCGCGCCTGAGTTAACTCCCGAGCATCCTCGGTCCACAGGGTCAACAAACGTCGCACTGCAGCAGAATCCACTCCCGCACGGCAATTAAGTCCCAGTACTATGAGGTGCGCTTGTGCCGGAGTGGCAATTCCAGATTGATGGATGCCGTCGAATGGCTCTATTTCTTGGGCAACTGTTTGATCTACACCCACAGCATCTGCATCATGCGTAGGCTCTGTGCACGCACTTAATGCTCCTGCGGCTGCAACTCCGGCTGTACCAGTAAGAAATCCACGGCGACTCATCTTGAGATGTTCGCCTAATGATTTAACAGTAAAACGTGGAGTTTCGGCCATTCTCAGTAACCTTTTCCTCAATTAGAGATTCGACGACTTAATTTTATTTATGGCTATGATCGTGCTTCATTGTCGCACTGGTTCCGTGATCCATGTGAACCGCACCGTCAGCTCCGTAGTTTTCATCGCCAGCCCCCAACTTTCGAACTGGAATATCCTTGACGTCAACCGAGTTACCATCAGATAGTTCAAGTGTGACGGAAACAGTGTCACCAGCTGCAACTGGCTTGTCAACACCCATGAGCATCATATGATCTTTGCCTGGCTCCAACGTGTAGGTTCCGCCAGCAGGAATAACAAATCCACCTTCTTTTTCTTTCATGACTCCGTCAACGACCTCATGAAGTTGATTCATCTTGGCGTTAATGGAAGAACTAAATCCCACAACCGTGACATCCTTGTCAGAGTGGTTCATAATTTCACCAAAAATACCAGTCATGGATTTTCCGTCTTCCATGGAGCGAACATATGGGTTCATCATCATGACAGAATCTTCCCCCATGCTCATCGAGCTAGTTTCGGAAGCAGCCGCAGCAGCAGATGATGCGGTGTCGACCTTCTTCTCATAATCAGATTCAGAGTTAGAACAAGCTGTCAAAGCGATTGAAGCCATGGCAAAAACAGCAATAACGCCCTTAATACGACGAGATGTAGACATAATTAATTATTTTCCTTTCTGGGAGTTACGTCGTGCAACTAAAAAAATAGAAACAATAGCTAGTGCAATTAATGTGATTCCCCCTGCGGCGAAAGTTGCCGTCGAACTAAGTCCTTCAGAGGTTGTGGGTTTCAATTCGCTTTCTGCCGAAACTTCACTAGAACCATTCTCTTGCGAAGGATCAACATAAGTGAACGTAGTTCGCCCTTTGGTGGAGTGCCCATCCGATGAAGTGATCTGAAAGCCAATTAGATACTCACCTGCTTGCTTTTCGATGTTCGAAGGCAATGTGAAGCTCACAACCTTCCCGTTAAGATGAGGCTCGCCTCGATACAAAACTGTCGAATCAGATTTCCGACTCAATGCAACAGTATTGAAGTCCTTTTTAGGAATACCCGAAAAGGTCAGTTCGACGGTTGTCGGGAATTCCGTTACTTTTGCACCATCTTGCGGATTGGAAGATATAACAACGTCGTGAGCAACGGCGGGTTGCTGGAGCAAAAAAAGACCTGTTAACGCACCTATGGAAGCGAATTTAACGCCCTGCCACGTGCTACGTACACATTGACCCTTCACAAATTCACCACTCAAATCAGAGGAAATCGACACATCTATCGCAGGCCCAAAATCGTTAAAATTCAAAGTCTGCAATACAAGTCGTTCAGAGAATTGAAAAAGTTCCGAACCAAGTCATATTTTTCAAAACATCGAAACGGTTGGACAACATTCAAAAATCTAAGAAGACCTATTCCGCCAAGAATAGCAATGTATCTCCCCAACTTAGATAACAGCAAAGCAACTCGACTCGGTGGATTCTAGTGGTCGTGGAAACACCTGACGAGAATTGGGTGATTTCATGGGTTCGAAGTGGGATTCAGAGTCTGCGGTGGTAGCGTGCCTGTGTGCATTGATAAAAGCAGGAAGTTCGGTGTGGGTGGCTGCAGTGGCAGTGGAATTGCCGTACTTAGTGGTTTATCGGCTCGCTCGTGCATTCGGGTTGCCCATAAGGCAGGTAAAGCGGGTAAGTCCGGCTGAAAGCGATAAGATTGCCCAGCTGCGGCTTAAAGGTCTGGCACCGATGGATATTGTGTGCGAACTGTCTGTCGGTTCCAGCGTTGTCTATCGCATCGGTATTGAGCTGGGTTTGTGGCACCGCAATGAGCACAGGCGCACTGCGAAAGCTACGACACGTCGATGTGAATATCTTCAACTGCGTGCCCATGGTCTTGGCCGTAACGATACGGCAGCAGTGTGTGGCATTCATCCGCGTGTCGCGGCCGATATCGATAAAGGGGCTTGTCAAGTTGGCAACAGGGCGCAAGCCTTTCGTGCCCCCACGGGCTGGATGTGGCACTGTATAACAGGTTTATGCAGGTCATTCCTTATGTTGACGGCCGTGAAGCGGTTCCCGTCCAGATTATCCCGCAGGAGCGTATCGATCAGCGGATTTCACTGGGGTATCTGTCCGTGGAGGATCGCGAGATCATCTTCGATATGAAACGATGCGGCGCAGGAGTCCGCGAGGTTGCCTGACACTTAGGGCGCTCAGCTGGCACGATCAGCAAAGAGCTTGCATGCAACCGTGACGAATTCGGGCTGTATCTGCCTTCGTATGTGCATCGGTAATCAGTCCTACGGCGGTTTCGGTTTAAAAAGCGCAAGGTGGATGCCAACCCGCAGCTTCGCAACGCGGTGTGGTCGATGCTTAAAGGTAGGTATTCTCCGGAGCAGGTTTCTGGAAGGTTGCGCAGGGATTATCTTGGCGATGACACTATGTATGTGTGTCCGGAAACTATTTATCAATTATTGTTCTTCCAGGCCAAAAGGGGAGCTGAAGAAAGAGATCGCTGTGGCATTACGCCGCGGTCATAGGCAATGTAAGCCGCGTGGTTGGCGTGTTTCTCGTCAGTGTTTTGTTGACCCGATGATGATGATTTCCAACCGGCCGGTTGAGGTTGCAGACCGTGCTGTTCCTGGTCACTGGGAAGGGGATTTTATCCTTGGTAAAGGAAACAAGTCAGCGATCGGTACCCTCGTTGAGGGTGGTACGAGGTATGTGATGTTGTTTCATTTGTCTTATGGTCACGGCGCCTTACGAAGTTCGAGAAGCTTTGGTCAAAGCTATTGGTGGTTTGCCGTAGTATCTTAAAGGATCACTGACGTGGGATCAGGGAAGTGAAATGGCTGGTCATCAATTTTTCTATTGCTGCTGATTGTTCGGTGTGTTTTGTGATCTAGGCTTGCTGTGGCAGAGGGGGATCAATGAAAATACTAATGGCCTGTTATGGCAGTATTTTTCTCAAGGAACCGATCTGAGTGTCCGTACCGTTGAATGTCTTGACTTCGTTGCCATGCAAATTGAATCGTCGGCCATGTAAAACTCTCGGTTACGATACGCCAGCTGAACGAATGGTTGTGTTGCTAGAGTCAACTGATATATAGGATGTGGTTTCCGAGGGTGTCAGGTGTTTTGTGTGTGAGGCTCTGATCCAGAAGGAGTTTCACTGATAATGACTACCGTGTCACCGAGGAAAGGTCATGACCCGAACAGGGTCAACGAGATCAGCACTAAGCTGATGGAAAATCCGGAAATCGCCGAACTGATCGGCGAGTTGTCGACTTCCACCGATGATGCCAGCGACCTGGTCAAAGGTCTTTTGCAGGCATCGATCAACGCTGGTCTGCAGGCTGAAATGGACGCGCATCTAGGATACGCGCACTCTGATCGTACGGCGAAAGCCCAGCTGGGCACCCCGGATGGTGGCAATCACCGCAACGGGTCGTACACCAAAACCGTCAACTCTGGCTACGGCACCTTTGATGTGACTATGCCCCGGGATCGAGCTGGCACGTTTACGCCGCGGATGCTGCCTAAAGGCACCCGCCGTCTGACGGAGCTTGATGACATGATCATCTCCCTGTACGCCGGTGGGATGACCGTGCGCGATATTTGCCACCACCTCGCCACCACCCTCGGGGTGGATATGAGCCCAGATACGATCAGCACCATTACCGACGCGGTGTTAGAAGAGGTCATGATCTGGCAAAACCGCCAGCTCGACGAGTTCTACCCAGTGATCTTCCTCGACGCGCTGCGAGTGAAGATCCGCGATGGCCACCGCGTGGTCAACAAGGCCTGTTATATGGCGGTAGGCGTCGACATGGACGGCATCAAGCACATCCTGGGATTGTGGATCGCAGACAATGAAGGCGCCAGTTTTTGGGCATCCGTGTGCGCTGACCTTGCCAACCGTGGGGTCCAAGACGTGTTCATCGTCTGCTGCGACGGGCTCAAAGGCCTGCCGGAAGCCGTGGAGGCAACCTGGCCGAATTCCATGGTGCAGACCTGTATCGTGCACCTGATCCGGGCGGCCAACAGGTGGGTGTCCTACCAAGACCGCAAACCCGTATCAAGTGCGCTACGGGAGGTCTACACCGCACCGACCGAGGACACCGCCCGCGCCGCCCTGGACGCATTCGAGGCCAGTGAACTGGGCCGTAAATACCCGCAATCGGTCAAAGTCTGGCGCGACGCCTGGGACCGGTTTGTGCCATTTTTGCAGTTCCCGCCTGCGGCACGGCGGGTACTCTACACCACGAATTCGATCGAATCGCTGAATGCTGAGCTGCGGAAAGCCACCCGCAACCGCGGCCAGTTCCCGAACGATACCGCGGCGCTGAAAACGCTGTGGCTGATGATCTGCAACATCGAGGACAAGCGCGCTGCCCAGCGAGCGAAGAAAGCGAAGCGCGCCATCGAATGCAACGGCTATATTGAAGGAGCGAAAGCCACCGGGTGGAAACAAGCCATCAACCAACTAGCCGTGGCTTACCCCGACCGATTCGCGGACTACTTGTAAACCAAGCCCCCCGCACACAAACAATCGGACACTCTCTGGTTTCCACGACCCCTAGAATCCGCCCCTCATATCAAATTAGGGTTAAGTAGCAAAAGGGGATGCGGACGTTTTGTTAGACACTTTCAACCTCACGCTACCGCAGCCATGCGATAACGCGCGATACTCATACCATTGAGACTAACTTTAATGCGATGATTGTTATAAAACTCGATATAAGCAGCAATGGCATCGTCAAGCTCTTGGATTGTCTGCCACCTCTTGCCGTAATACATCTCATTTTTCATCCGCCCGAAAAACCCCTCGCATGCCGCATTGTCAGGACTACACCCCTTTTTCGACATCGAACGAACGATGCCATATTTCGCAGTCAGACTATGCCAACTCCGACCACGGTAATGCACACCACGATCTGAATGAATCACTAATGAACCATCCGGTGGAAGACCCTCAGCATCAATAGCGGCCTGCAGCGTAGATTCTGCTAACTCCATAGTGGGATTCACACTCGTCTTAGCAGCAACGACTTTGCCATCGAAACAATCAATAATCACAGACAAATACACCCGCCCCTCATTCGCAGCGAAAACACTAATATCAGTCAGCCACAACGTATTCGCAGCAGTGGCATGAAAACAACGGTTGACCAGGTTCGGCGGAGCCGGAGAAATTTCTCCTTGATAACTGGAATATTTCACCTTCCGCTTCGGAAACCGCACCGTAATTGCTTCTTCGCGCATGAGCCTGCGAACTACTTTTTCACTGATAGTTATGCCTAAATGTCGTAATTGCCACCAGATACGGCGATAACCATAGGTATTATGTGAATCAGAACTGATGCGGTGCACCATGCTGCGAATAGCTGCGTGCTTATCAGGCATGCGTCGTTTTTTCAGGTGGTAATAGAAACTGGATGCAGCAAGACCACTAGCAGCGAGCAGCATTGCTAATGGAAACGTGCTACGCAAAGCGTCAACCACGTCGGTTTTGTGCTTATTACTCAGCTGACCGGGGATGACGCTTACGTCTTTTTTTATAATTTCCAGCTCCTTTTCCAACACGGCTTTTTCTACCAGCAGCGTGGCCATCTGCTGTTTTAACTGTGTTGGATTATCCGGCAATGATTTTTCTAGTGCTGCTTTAGTAGGGATGCGGCCATGGCCTGCGCGTTCTTTTTTCGACATCAAGCCCCATTGTCCTTCCTCACGGTAGCGTTGCGCCCAAGCATAGACGCTGGCGTGAGTGTGCAGGCAGCATTCCTGGGCAATATCAGCTGGTCGCCAACCATTGTGGAAAAGTTCTACTGCGCGAAGTTTGACTTCGTATGGGTAGTGGGTCAGGGTTTTGGCTTGTTTACGTGGTTGTGGTGGGGTTTTGGGCTCGCGTAGCCATTTATACAGGGTCCATCTGCCTGGGTAGCCGAGTTCGCGGACTGTTTTAGTCACTGATTGTGTGCGTTTGTAGACCCGCAGTGCTGTGCGCTTCTGCGTGTTGGTGTAGGAACGGTTCATAATGGAATCCTCCAAGATTCCGTCCGCATCCCCAAAAGTGTGTCCGTTCGACGTGTCGCCGGGCGGACATTTCTTTATTGCATGGGGCCTTTGCGGATTCCTATGTTGTGTTGGTATTCGGTTGGGATAGCGTTGTCGTAGAAGGCTGGTCGGCCTGTTTCTTGGTCGGCTGTGTTGTGGTCTTCTGGGACGAGATCGGGAACTTTTCCGAGTTGATCTTGTCCGTAATTGCACTGCCTGGCGATCTCGAGTGGGTCGTCAGGCAGCTGCGTTTTCGAGTGCAGGTACCACTCGAGCATTTTTCGTTGGCGTTCCCCGGACCTGCCGCGATGCGCATCGGCGATGCGTTTGAGTTGTGCGTTGATGCCGCCTTCTAGGCTGTTTGTGGTTGCTGCCCACCGGGCCGGTTCGAGTGCTTCTGGCGGGGGTTGGAGATAGGCAAACAGCCAGTTGTTGCGCGATAAGTGCAAAAGCGAGTTGTATGCCTTTCGGACCCGGATATGTGTGAATTCCCATTGGTGGCTGGGGGTGCGGCGCTTTTTGGGTACGGGTGTTTTCTCGTTCAGGAAGTCCTTGTAGACCACCCCGAACTCGTGCAGTTTGATGGTCCACTGGCGTGCCTGGTCCAAGGTGGTGATCTTGGTCAGTTTCAGCGCTAGGGTATAGATCGCTTTGCCGGCGTCGGTGCGGGGCCGTGATGTGGTGTAGCGACGGATGACGCGTTGGGCGTGGACGAGGCAGCGCTGGATCATGGTCGTGGGCCAGCAGGTTTTAATCCGCAGTAAGTGCGCCTTGTCCGCCGTCGAGGACGACGCATAACGGTTGGGCGATACCGCGCAGCAGTTGTGTGTAAGCGTGGGCGGTTTCGTGTTTGGCCCAGTGCCATGTGATGACGTGGTTGTGGCTTGCTGCTACGAGCAGGCAGCCGGCGTCGGTGTAGGTGCCGTCGATGAAGATCTGGTCGTAGACCCTGTTGGGGTCTGGGGTGTTGGGAACATTGATGAGCTATAACGGTTCGAATCGGCGGTCGAGGGTCCATCTGCTGACTCCGGCATCGCAGGCGATCTCGGTTAGTGATCTCGTGGAGGTCACGTATCGGTGAAACGCTTTGAAGTCGCGGGTTTTAGTCAGATCAGGCCGACGGTAGGTGGTGGAAGATCCACAGTCAGGGTTCTTGCACCGCCATCTGGTCGTTCCTTTTGTGGTGGTGCCGTTTTTCTTCATTTGCCCAGTACATACTGGGCATCGTGGTCTGTTTGGTGTCACCGGCAAAGGCTAACCAGCATCTAGCTACCACACTGAAGCGCCGTTCCGGCGGATTGAACGAGAATCGGGCTTGAATAAGGACTAAATCCTTATTCAAGCCGAGGGTGTCAGGTGTTTTGTGTGTGAGGCTCTGATCCAGAAGGAGTTTCACTGATAATGACTACCGTGTCACCGAGGAAAGGTCATGACCCGAACAGGGTCAACGAGATCAGCACTAAGCTGATGGAAAATCCGGAAATCGCCGAACTGATCGGCGAGTTGTCGACTTCCACCGATGATGCCAGCGACCTGGTCAAAGGTCTTTTGCAGGCATCGATCAACGCTGGTCTGCAGGCTGAAATGGACGCGCATCTAGGATACGCGCACTCTGATCGTACGGCGAAAGCCCAGCTGGGCACCCCGGATGGTGGCAATCACCGCAACGGGTCGTACACCAAAACCGTCAACTCTGGCTACGGCACCTTTGATGTGACTATGCCCCGGGATCGAGCTGGCACGTTTACGCCGCGGATGCTGCCTAAAGGCACCCGCCGTCTGACGGAGCTTGATGACATGATCATCTCCCTGTACGCCGGTGGGATGACCGTGCGCGATATTTGCCACCACCTCGCCACCACCCTCGGGGTGGATATGAGCCCAGATACGATCAGCACCATTACCGACGCGGTGTTAGAAGAGGTCATGATCTGGCAAAACCGCCAGCTCGACGAGTTCTACCCAGTGATCTTCCTCGACGCGCTGCGAGTGAAGATCCGCGATGGCCACCGCGTGGTCAACAAGTCTTGCTACATGGCGGTAGGCGTCGACATGGACGGCATCAAGCACATCCTGGGATTGTGGATCGCAGACAATGAAGGCGCCAGTTTTTGGGCATCCGTGTGCGCTGACCTTGCCAACCGTGGGGTCCAAGACGTGTTCATCGTCTGCTGCGACGGGCTCAAAGGCCTGCCGGAAGCCGTGGAGGCAACCTGGCCGAATTCCATGGTGCAGACCTGTATCGTGCACCTGATCCGGGCGGCCAACAGGTGGGTGTCCTACCAAGACCGCAAACCCGTATCAAGTGCGCTACGGGAGGTCTACACCGCACCGACCGAGGACACCGCCCGCGCCGCCCTGGACGCATTCGAGGCCAGTGAACTGGGCCGTAAATACCCGCAATCGGTCAAAGTCTGGCGCGACGCCTGGGACCGGTTTGTGCCATTTTTGCAGTTCCCGCCTGCGGCACGGCGGGTACTCTACACCACGAATTCGATCGAATCGCTGAATGCTGAGCTGCGGAAAGCCACCCGCAACCGCGGCCAGTTCCCGAACGATACCGCGGCGCTGAAAACGCTGTGGCTGATGATCTGCAACATCGAGGACAAGCGCGCTGCCCAGCGAGCGAAGAAAGCGAAGCGCGCCATCGAATGCAACGGCTATATTGAAGGAGCGAAAGCCACCGGGTGGAAACAAGCCATCAACCAACTAGCCGTGGCTTACCCCGACCGATTCGCGGACTACTTGTAAACCAAGCCCCCCGCACACAAACAATCGGACACTCTCTTCAAGCCCGATTTGTATAGTCTGATCTGCGGAAATCGCAAGAATCAGACACACATTCGGGGATGCGGACGGTTTGTTAGACACTTTCAACCTCACGCTACCGCAGCCATGCGATAACGCGCGATACTCATACCATTGAGACTAACTTTAATGCGATGATTGTTATAAAACTCGATATAAGCAGCAATGGCATCGTCAAGCTCTTGGATTGTCTGCCACCTCTTGCCGTAATACATCTCATTTTTCATCCGCCCGAAAAACCCCTCGCATGCCGCATTGTCAGGACTACACCCCTTTTTCGACATCGAACGAACGATGCCATATTTCGCAGTCAGACTATGCCAACTCCGACCACGGTAATGCACACCACGATCTGAATGAATCACTAATGAACCATCCGGTGGAAGACCCTCAGCATCAATAGCGGCCTGCAGCGTAGATTCTGCTAACTCCATAGTGGGATTCACACTCGTCTTAGCAGCAACGACTTTGCCATCGAAACAATCAATAATCACAGACAAATACACCCGCCCCTCATTCGCAGCGAAAACACTAATATCAGTCAGCCACAACGTATTCGCAGCAGTGGCATGAAAACAACGGTTGACCAGGTTCGGCGGAGCCGGAGAAATTTCTCCTTGATAACTGGAATATTTCACCTTCCGCTTCGGAAACCGCACCGTAATTGCTTCTTCGCGCATGAGCCTGCGAACTACTTTTTCACTGATAGTTATGCCTAAATGTCGTAATTGCCACCAGATACGGCGATAACCATAGGTATTATGTGAATCAGAACTGATGCGGTGCACCATGCTGCGAATAGCTGCGTGCTTATCAGGCATGCGTCGTTTTTTCAGGTGGTAATAGAAACTGGATGCAGCAAGACCACTAGCAGCGAGCAGCATTGCTAATGGAAACGTGCTACGCAAAGCGTCAACCACGTCGGTTTTGTGCTTATTACTCAGCTGACCGGGGATGACGCTTACGTCTTTTTTTTATAATTTCCAGCTCCTTTTCCAACACGGCTTTTTCTACCAGCAGCGTGGCCATCTGCTGTTTTAACTGTGTTGGATTATCCGGCAATGATTTTTCTAGTGCTGCTTTAGTAGGGATGCGGCCATGGCCTGCGCGTTCTTTTTTCGACATCAAGCCCCATTGTCCTTCCTCACGGTAGCGTTGCGCCCAAGCATAGACGCTGGCGTGAGTGTGCAGGCAGCATTCCTGGGCAATATCAGCTGGTCGCCAACCATTGTGGAAAAGTTCTACTGCGCGAAGTTTGACTTCGTATGGGTAGTGGGTCAGGGTTTTGGCTTGTTTACGTGGTTGTGGTGGGGTTTTGGGCTCGCGTAGCCATTTATACAGGGTCCATCTGCCTGGGTAGCCGAGTTCGCGGACTGTTTTAGTCACTGATTGTGTGCGTTTGTAGACCCGCAGTGCTGTGCGCTTCTGCGTGTTGGTGTAGGAACGGTTCATAATGGAATCCTCCAAGATTCCGTCCGCATCCCCTTCTGCTACTTAACCCTCAAATTAAAAAATCCCCACAGCAAATAGTGTAGAGATCGAATTATGTGGTCCTAGCTGGGATCGAACCAGCGACCTTTCCGGTGTGAACGGAACGCTCTTCCACTGAGCCATAGGACCAGCTTCAACTCATTGTTGAACGAAGATCAATGTAGCACGATTCTAATTAAAAACCCAATCTTTATATAGAGTGCAGTTCAGCACACTCCTCCTTCATTTAGATCAATGCAATAACTCGCCACCAAACTTTTACAGATATGAATAGTCGACATGTCCGTGTAATCAATTCTGCTTAGCCATACCCGCAGTTTTACTTTCATTTCCCCCACTAACTGCGGATTTGCACTAACACGTGCCATCGGGCTAAAGTTTCTTCTCGCAGCACAGTTTGCGTGCGGATGTAGCGCAGTTGGTAGCGCATCACCTTGCCAAGGTGAGGGTCGCGAGTTCGAGTCTCGTCATCCGCTCAACGCTTAGAGCGTCTGCGCGTTTAGCTCAGCGGGAGAGCGCTTCCCTGACACGGAAGAGGTCACTGGTTCAATCCCAGTATCGCGCACAAGCCTTGTTTTCAGGCTTTAAACGAAAACATGCGGATGTAGCGCAGTTGGTAGCGCATCACCTTGCCAAGGTGAGGGTCGCGAGTTCGAGTCTCGTCATCCGCTCAACGCTTAGAGCGTCTGCGCGTTTAGCTCAGCGGGAGAGCGCTTCCCTGACACGGAAGAGGTCACTGGTTCAATCCCAGTATCGCGCACAAGCCTTGTTTTCAGGCTTTAAACGAAAACATGCGGATGTAGCGCAGTTGGTAGCGCATCACCTTGCCAAGGTGAGGGTCGCGAGTTCGAGTCTCGTCATCCGCTCTGGTATTTTTAAGTACCTTCCGAGGCGGCAACGCCACGGTGGAATGGCCGAGTGGTGAGGCAACGGTCTGCAAAACCGTGCACACGGGTTCGATTCCCGTTTCCACCTCATACCCGCGCGTTTAGCTCAGCGGGAGAGCGCTTCCCTGACACGGAAGAGGTCACTGGTTCAATCCCAGTATCGCGCACAAGCCTTGTTTTCAGGCTTTAAACGAAAACATGCGGATGTAGCGCAGTTGGTAGCGCATCACCTTGCCAAGGTGAGGGTCGCGAGTTCGAGTCTCGTCATCCGCTCAACTAAACCGGCTTAACGCCGGTTTTTTTTATTTTCCTAGTAGTGTTAACTGGCATGCAGCGTGACTCCGCATCTTCCAGCACAGTAACTACCGAGCAAATTGTTTACGGGGCTCTTCCCCTCACCACGATCAACGAACCAGAATGCCGCGCTATTACGATTACATCAATCAATGGCTCAGCCACTTTATCGGGAGTCTCCGGTCCAATGGGTGACCAAACAGATGCAGACTTACTAATACAACTACGAGGATGGGCAGATGCGATCGTTGTGGGCGCCGAAACTGCTCGAAAGGAAAACTACGGTCCTGTAGTACTGCCACATGGGATCAAGACTCAAAGGCAAAAGCTAGGCCGCTGCGGTTTACCTAAACTTACACTTTTGAGTAGATCTTTATATTTCGACTTCTCCTCCGAACTATTCTCCCCTGATCTACCATCAGAATTATCCCCATTCGTTATAACTCAACAACCTGCCAACAATTCCGAACAATGGGACCAGCGCTTACAAAAGCTTATTGACATAGGCGTGGAGGTCATCGTGGCACCTACTAGCACAAACCCACTAAAGATTGCTTTCGATGCGTTGCATGCTCGAGGATTGAAAAAAATATCCATTGAAGGTGGTCCATCAGTTTACCGCCAGGCGTTGTCTTTAGGAATCGTCGATCGTCTTCATTTAACGATTGCCCCCAATATCATTTGCCCAGTAGAAAGCCCCCTTTTTGGAAAAATATCTGACGACTCTTTCACTACTCGCCTTGGGCTAGAAATGCTATCTTCCTCCCCTAGTGGATTAATATTTTCACGCTATAAAGTAATTCGCGACACATTAGGGAATCCCACGCAATAAATGATTCAGCCCATGAGTTGTAGCCAATACACAGTTCCGACAAACTAAGGACAAGCGATGACAAATTTTAAATTGATCACCGACACCGAATGGCGCCAGCGACTCAGCAGCGAAGAGTACCGTGTTTTGCGCGAAGCAGGTACCGAAGCACCTCACACTGGGGAATACACCAACACCACTACAGAGGGCGTTTATTCGTGCCGTGCTTGTGGCACCGAGCTTTTTCGATCAACAGAAAAGTTCAATTCCCATTGCGGATGGCCTTCTTTCTTCTCGCCATTAGCTGGCGATAAGGTCATAGAACGCACAGACACTTCTCATGGTATGATCCGCACTGAAGTAATCTGCGCAAACTGCGAATCTCATTTAGGGCATGTCTTTGCAGGTGAAGGTTACGATACCCCCACAGATCTGCGTTATTGCATTAACTCTGTGTGCTTAACTTTGACTCCTGCAGAAGAAGGCTAAGGCACTTAACTTTAAACATTTAAAAGCGTGGGGTCAGCAACTCAAATGCTGTTGGCCCCACGCTTTTACCATCTTGTACTACGGCAAAACATTGATAAGTTCTGATACCTCAGGCACTCTACGACCCGTAAAAAATGGGGTTTCTTCACGAACATGAAGACGAGCCTCCGTATAACGCATTTTATGCATGAGATCTACAATCCGATCGAGCCGTGGTGCTTCGAATGCAAGCATCCACTCATAGTCACCAAGCGCAAATGCTGGAACGGTGTTCGCACGAACATCTGGGAAATCTCGTGCAGCTTGCCCATGCTCAGCTAGAATTTTGCGACGTTTTTGCGGATCCATGATGTACCAATCATAAGAACGTACGAATGGATAGACCGTAATCCAACCCCCTGGTTTCTCCCCCATGATAAAGGATGGAAGATGTGAGCGATTAAACTCTGCTGGCCGATGAAGAGAGTTGCCCAACCAAGCAACTTCGGAAACCTGCCCCAGCACTGTTTCTCTCCGGAACCTAGCAAAAGCGGCTTGAATTTCTTCAAATTCTTCAGCAATCCACCAAATCATGAAGTCCGCTTCAGCACGACAACCCGCTAGGTCATAAATCCCTCGAACTTCGACTTTCCCAGCAGTCTCTAGGCTGTCAAAAAAACTTTGGGCTTGAGTAATGATTTCTGCACGATCACTCCCCAATGCGCCAGGAACCGCACGGAAAACAGCAAACTGCGAATAACGCTGCATGTTATTTAATTCTTCGAAATTGAGCTTCTCAGCCATGTATAATCTGCCTGTCTTAACCTAGAACTCCGGTGCTCAACAGCTACACCGACTTTGGATCGAATTCGCCTTTTGACCAATTCACTTACCCATCCTAAGTTTGATCCACAACTTGGTCAAAGTTTATTGGCCCTTCCGGTTTTAGAGTGCGTTGATTTTGTCTTGTAGCTGTCCGGAGTGGATTAGGCACCGCAAGATGTAGTGGTTGAGGTTTTTAAATCCTAGGGCGATGCCGCGTAGGTGTTCGAGTCTGCCGTTGATTGCCTCGACAGGGCCGTTGGACGCACCGATATCGAAGTAGGCAAGCACATCTTTGCGTCTTCGCCACAGGGTGCGTCCCAGTTGGGCGAGCTTTTCTAAACTTTTCGGTAATCCTTTATGCAGGGTGTGGATGATGCGTTCCATGAGCTTTTTGCCTTCTGATTTCTTCGGATGCGCGTACGCTGCGATCATGTCTTGGTAGAGCAGCCATGTTACTTCTAGGGCCACGTAGTCGTCATCGGTGGCCCACAACATTTCTAAGCGTTGCTTTTGTCGCTGGGTGAGATAGTTCGTCCTGGTCAACAGGGTGCGCCGGTGCTTGTACAGTGGGTCATCTTTGCGTCCGCGACACCCGGTGGTCTCGCGTTGGAGTCTTTGTCGGCAACTGGTGAGTTTGTCGGCTGCTAGATGCACTACATGGAAAGGGGTCTATGACTTTGTTTGCTTGTGGTAGTTGCTCCTCGACTGCGGTGGCATAACCGGTAAACCCATCCATGGTCACCACCTGTATCTGCTCCCGGAAGCTGGGGTCGCGCTCTTTAAGCCACCCGCTGAGCACATCGGCGGATCTGCCCGGTCGCATGTCTAACAAACGTGCAGGCCCATGCCCGTCCACCAGCGGGGTGAGGTCAACAAGTATGGTCACCAGGTGTGATACCTGGCCTGGTTTTCTGGTGTGTTTCCATACATGTTCATCGACTCCCAAGAATGCGAACCCCGTCTAGGTGACAAGGATCGCCGTAGACAAGCTGACGGCAAGCATCTAGTGCGACCTGGTTGACCAGGTCCCAGCCCACACCGAGTGTTTTGGCGGTAGCTGACACACTCATCCGGTCAATAGCAAGGCGCTGCAAGATCCAGCGGGTGACCCGATACGTGAGCTTGGCACCGTCATCAGCGCAGGTTAAAGATTCTTGGAAGATCTTTCTCTTACATGAGGCGGCTGCGTACCGAAACCTGGTGGCTTTTATGTGCAGCCTGGTGGGGAATCCGACGACAGGAAGATCAACGAGTCGACGGGTGATGTGGTCGCGTAACTTGCCAGATGGGCCGCAGTCTGGGCACACGCCGATAACGGCTACGGGCGTGGCCTCAATGATGGTCAGCGCTCCGGCATCAGCGGCACCGGTGATAGCAAGTCCGATTTCCGCGGTACGGCAGATGGTGTCAGCAACGAGGTTTCCAGTAGGCTTCACAGTACGGGTCTCTGGTGGGTTTAGATGGTCGTGTAGCAACTTTCATCTTCACACTAGGGACCCGTACATGTTGTGGTGACCCGCTGGACCCGTCGTTTTCTATCTTATCCCGCTACGCACCCCAAAACCGGAAGAGCCAGTTTATTCCTCTGAAGTAACAACGTTCCGCTAAAAATCGGCGCGCCTCCGACCAAACCCAAGCTGTCCTTATTAGGTTGTGCGATGTGACTGAAAACCAAGCAATGCCCATTATTGCCTCAGAAAGCTCTCACGAATCCATCCCTCAGGATTTTATGGACGCCGTGGAATCAATGCATAAGGCTCAGCTCCGACCAGAGATCTCCTTAGGCACGATTCGCCCACCGCAACGACTAGCGCCTTTTAGCCACGCAGTGGGACTGGAGGTCAGCAGGACTTTGTCAGATGATTCGCAAGGTGACGCCTTCGGTCGGCTTATCCTCCTTCATGACTCGGCATCAGACGAATCGTGGGACGGATCGATGCGATTAGTTGCTTACATTCAAGCCGATATGGATGCATCTGTAGCAAACGATCCACTTCTGCCCGATGTCACCTGGCAATGGCTTACAGAAGCTCTAGATAAAACCCATGCTGATCACACAAATCTCGGGGGAACTGTAACTGCTACAGCATCAGTTCGCTTTGGCGAAATTGGTGGACCTCCTCGGGCATACCAAGTTGAAATGCGCGCATCTTGGACGGCAACAGCAATTGATCTTGCACCTCATGTATCAGCTTTAGCTCAAGTGTTAGCAAATGTAGCCGGATTGCCTCCCGAAGGTACGACAAGTATCTCCCGATAACCTAAACTTTTTACTGCTATGGCACTTTTAGTCACTCAACCGAGTGAGGGATTACCCCCGCTCGCTGCAACTTCCCGATCGATTTACGAGGCAGCTTATCAACTGTCTCAGGGCACTGGCCCTTTCGCAATTGATACTGAGCGCGCTGGAGCTTATCGTTATGATGACCGCGCTTATCTCTTACAGATTCGTCGCGAAGGAAGCGGCACAGTACTTATCGACCCAGAAGCTAATCGACGATTAGTCACATCTGTACTAGGCAAGGTAATAAACAATCAACCGTGGATTATCCATGCCGCGGCAACAGACCTACCCTGTCTTTCCGAGTTAGGTTTCTACCCCAGTACAATTTTCGATACTGAATTAGCAGGAAGACTCGCTGGATTGCCGCGAGTTAATTTAGCGTCCATGCTCGAAGAGCGCTTGGAAGTTACCCTCAAAAAGGCACACGGTGCCGAAGACTGGTCACGTCGCCCGCTTCCCCACAGTTGGCTCGTTTATGCAGCCTTAGACGTCGAGAAGCTCATTCCACTTGCAGAATCCATGAAACTCCTCCTAGAAGCTCATGGAAAATTAGAATGGCACAAACAAGAATGTGCGCATCTCATAAATACAAGCAGTCATGGCTTAGACACACAGCGTAGCTGGCAAGATATGAAGGGTGTCAGCCGTCTTACCCGACCTCGGCAGCTAGTCGTTGCCGAAGCCCTCTGGGAGTTACGCGACGATGAAGCTCGTATGAAAGATACATCCGTATCTCGCTTGTTACCGGACAAAGTGCTGATTTCCGTTGCACAGCGTCCACCTCGCAATTCACAAGCTGCTCTCCGTGCCTCAGAGATTCCTAAACAGTACCGTAAGCGGATCGCTCGTTGGATGCCGACGATCAACGATGTTTTGGAATCCGATCCACGTACTTGGCCACACACATCACAATTCGATGAGAATCAGTTGCCATCAAAGTACGTTTGGGAAAAGATTCATCCGGAATCTTTAGATGACTTTGAAGAGGTAAAAAATTCCATCGTTGAAAAGGCGCTACTTCTAAATCTTCCAGCAGAAAATCTCATGCAGCCGCACTCGGTTAAAGAACTATGCTGGCAACTACGAGATGTACCACGCCCGATCGCACAAGACGATGTAATTGAATGCCTTATGAGATTAGAGGCACGACCTTGGCAAATCGACAACAGTGCGTCAGTAATCACCGATACACTCAATAAAATTGAGCACGCCTCATAGAGAAAATACAGGGGCGGGCCTAGATTCCAAAAGATCAAGGCCCGCCCCTCACTTACTGAAGCTATTCCTAGTCTAAAAGGAAAAGAGATTCTGCAGCTTCGATAATTTGAGTCTTTATACCTCGAGGAGATAACCCCACAGCATCAAGTAGTTGATTCCTACTTTGATGCTCAGGGAATATCTCAGGAAATGCTAAATTTCGAACTGGTACATCTATTTCAGAGGCATTAAGCGCCTCATTAATCATCGCGCCCACTCCGCCATGAATGATGCCATCTTCGGCTGTTATAACAAGATCATGATCTGCTGCTAATCCCACGATTGATGGCGCAACAGGTACTGCCCATCGTGGATCAACCACAGTCACATTACAACCAGACTCTTCAATGTCGGACACGATTTCCATAACAGATGGAACGAGAGAACCAACGGCAACGACCAAAATGCTCGGTGTCGAATCCTCATGATCAGAATCGGAATAATGCAATAGTTCCGCACCATCGTCGAAACGCTGCTGTGCAATCAGTCGAGACGGCAGCTCTCCCTTAGGGAACCTCACAACAGTCGGAGAGTCAATAGTGAGTGCTTCAGCGAACAGCTCCTTAAGATTCTCGTCGTCACGCGGTGCCGCAATTCGGATACCTGGTACGATCCCAGCTACTGCAAAATCCCAAACACCATTGTGACTTGCGCCATCGGAACCAGTAACTCCGGCACGATCCAAAACGATGGTAACCGGTAGATTGAGCAAACCAACATCCATTAGTAATTGATCAAATGCTCTATTAAGGAATGTCGAATAGATAGCAACGACTGGATGAAGTCCGCCTAGAGCCAAACCAGCAGCAGATGTCATAGCATGTTGTTCAGCGATTCCAACGTCAAACAAGCGATCAGGGAATTTCTCGCCGAAGGCAGAAAGTCCTGTCGGACCAGCCATGGCAGCCGTAATGGCAACAATGTCTTTGCGTGTCTCTCCAGCTTTTACAAGCTCTTTGCTAAAAACTGAAGTCCATCCGGGGCTCTTAGTGCCCACTGGTTCACCGGTCTTCGGATTGATAACACCCGTTGAGTGCATCAATTCAGCTACGTCATTTTCAGCAGGAGCATATCCTTTGCCCTTTTCTGTCACCACATGAACAATCAGAGGACCCTTATGCTCTCGGCCATAGCGTAACGCGGCCTCTACAGCTTTCGTATTGTGCCCATTAACTGGACCAATATACTTCATGCCCAACTCGGGGAACATCTCTGTAGGAATAACACTTGACTTCACGCCTTCTTTAAAAGCATGAAGAGCTTCAAATGTCCGCTCGCCTACCCATCCTAAAGATTTAAGAGTAGTTTTACCCTGTTCCATCACGCGGTCATAGCTTGGTTTCATCCGAAGCGCCGCTAGATTATCTGCAAATCCGCCAATAGTCGGTGAGTAGCTTCGCCCATTGTCATTAACTACTATAACAACATTACGCTCGGTCCCAGTTGCAATATTGTTTAAGGCCTCCCAACACATACCACCAGTTAGAGCACCATCGCCGACAACTGCAACCACGTTTCGGTTTTTTTCGCCTTTTAGCTGGAAGGCCTTTGCTAATCCATCCGCATACGATAACGAAGCTGACGCATGAGATGATGCAGTCCAATCATGGTTGCTTTCAGCGCGAGAAGTATATCCAGACAAACCGTCTTTTTGGCGAAGGGTATCGAATGCATCTGCACGTCCTGTCAAAATCTTATGAACATAAGACTGGTGCGATGTATCAAAAATGATGGGATCACTGGGTGAAGAAAACACACGATGGATCGCAAGTGTCAGCTCGACTACCCCAAGGTTCGGACCTAAGTGGCCTCCTGTCGCCGAAACCTTTTCCACTAAAAACTCGCGGATCTCACTCGCTAAAGTATCTAATTGTTCGTAGCTTAAAGTTTTTACATCGGCAGGTGACGAGATGTGTTCAAGAATGCTCATGCGCGTTGAGTTGCACCCTTTCATAAAAAATACTGGCGGTTTACAGATCAGGCACAGACTCAACTGCGCGAATGTCCAATAGCTTTGACTTCTATCGCGTTGCTATGCGATAGAAGTCAAAGACATCGAATAAAGTCTTGACAATAAGTGTACTCTGCGTAACGCACTGCCAAGACTCTAACAGCAAAGTCCCTTTGATCTAATTAGTTTTTCTTTGTTAATAAACCGATGGTTTCGCAGTGATGCGTACCGGGAAAGGCATCGAATACACGCAGTTTTTCCAAAATAAAACCATTCCGGTTCCATTCGGCGATGTCACGAGCAAACGTTGCAGGATCACAACCAATGTGTATTACAGCTTGCGGACCCGCTTGTGCAATTGTTCGTACTGTTTCAGTACCAGCCCCTACTCGAGGCGGATCTAACACAACTACAGTAGGGGCAGGGAGTTTATTCATGGCGCGCTCAACTGTTGCCGTGTGGAAAACTATTTTTTGAGCTTCCACTAGTTGAGAAAGAGCTCGTTTTCCAGCCGAAACTGCAGCCGGCGCACTTTCCACACAATGGACAACACCACGATTGTCAACTGCCGATAAAATCGCAGTGGCAAAAGACCCACATCCACCATAGAGATCCCACGCAACGAATGACGAATCTGTATTCCGAAATACTAGAGATCCAAACCATTCCCGAATGGTATCGGCATATGCTTGAGCCGCATCTTTGTGAGCTTGCCAAAATCCAGTTGCGGGTAATTCAAATGTAACGCCATCAACAACTTGGGAAACTTTGCCAGTTCCTTCTACGACTTTTACCATTGATTCGGTACGTTTACCGCGAGGCGCCGGTTGAGTCTCAACGACAGTGCGCTGACCGAGATCATCACAAACAACCACTACTTGGGATCCTGGAGTAAAATGCAGTACGTTCTGTTCCGAACCTACTATGCCATCAAGCAACCCCACTACGCCTTGACTACATGGCACTCCCGAAACTACATCATGTGACTGACCAGCGAATCCCCCAGCTCTGCCCTGAGTATCCACGCCTAAACGCATGCGAGTACGCCACTGAGTAGGAGAACCAAATGATACAACTTCACATGATGGAGGCTGCGCGATCTTTCCGAGCCTCTCCAGTTGTTCAAGAACTAAATCAGCTTTGTATCTGCCCTCAATTTCTGGATCCAATTCACTAAAATCACAGCAGCCAGCACCATTCGCAGCAGCTAGGCATCGTTGCTTCGTTCGAAGTGGGGAGGGCATTTCGATCGATCCGGTGGTAGCCCGAGCAAACTTCTTTTTCACATGGGTGATATTTGCGCTCAGCCGATCCCCTGGGAAAGCACCTTTCACGAATATTACTCGTCCATCGTATTTAGCAATTCCCAGTCCGCCATGTGCAGCATTAAGAATTTCAACATCTATTACGCTTCCGCGTTCAATGTCTTGCTTGTCCTTTGTCATTTCGTTCTTTTTCTTCGTCTGGTGGAACGGTGGACGTCGAATCTAAGAAGTCATTGACCGCCTGATTGGCGCGTTTCACCATAAAATACATCATTTTTGCAACTACTCGGGTAAGAAATCTCAACTAATTTGCGAGCGTCTATTCGTATCCAAAGGGCATATTGACCGCTAAGAACTTACTGAGATCTAATAGCCACCCAGATTTAGCAAGTAAACTCTGCGAAGAGTAAATCCCCAGTTATGCCATTGTTCATTTTCCGTCTGATACGTAATTCACAAACAATATCTAAATCAATTGTTATTCAATCGGAGCTGCTTGCTGTTCAGATCGCCGCATCAATTCCTGTTGAACCTGTTCTGCCAAGGGTTGTGGCAAGGCTACTGGAAGACTACTTCCTGCCAAAATTGGCTCATTTCCGCGGCGGACAAATGTACGTGACACAACCTCTCGGCCCAATTCGGCCATACGATCAGCGCTTTCCGAAGGAGCTGCCAAGGTAACTCTTAGCATCCATCGAGGTCCATCAACACCAATAATTCGGATCACGCCGTTGCCGTCATCGGAGGTTCCTACGATCTCGCGTCCCCACGGCCCTTGTTGGAAATCGACATCAAGATTGTCAGCACGCATTCCTTCAGCGATTTCTTGGATTGCGGAGCGCCACTGGCCAGGTGCCTTAGGGGCAGCAAACGCTACGGGGGTGATACGACCAAATTGAGTCAAAATATGAAGCATTTTGGGTCCATCTGGCCCCATTTCCACTTGAACTTCTGATGTCTTTGGCAAAGGTACAAGAAGTGACCCGAGGTTGAGAATGCCGCCTGCAAAATCGGAGAAATCAAAACCCTCAATATTCACAGAATCAGCATCAAAAGGGCCAGTTTCCCCTGAAATTGCATCGTGAATTGGATCTGGTGAATCTGCGGTAGCTTGAGCTAGATTTTCTTGTGTATCCACGCTCTGCTGTACAGCAGCTGCTTCCCGATTACTTTCTTCATGATCAGAATCGCCATTTTGGCGTTTAAAAGGCCACATAATTACTCCGTTGGTTGATTGTGAAAGAAGTTTTGGTGTTGCTCCACAGATTCTAGTCTCAGTTAACTCCAGTAGAACCGTAGCCGTTGATACCGCGCTCAGTTTCTGACAATGTTTCAACTTCACAGAACCCGACCAGCTCAACCTTTTGCACCAGTAATTGTGCAATCCTTTCCCCTCGCTCAATGTGAATGGGAGTAGTGGGATCCAAATTAATCAGGCATACTTTAATCTCTCCGCGATAATCAGCATCGATGGTGCCTGGGGTATTGACGATGCTTAGGCCTTCCTTCAAAGCACGCCCAGAACGAGGGTGAATAAGACCAACAGTGCCTATCGGCAGCGCAATAGCTATTCCGGTTCCCACGAGAACTCTATGTCCCGGTTCGATTGTGACACTTTCAGCCGAAAATAAATCAGCTCCGGCGTCGCCGTGGTGCTTGCGAACCGGCAGTGGAAGTTCAGGGTCTAAGCGTTGAATTGCCACCATGCTTGACTTTTCGTGGTCGTTTTCCATTCGGTATCTTCCTCACCTTCAGCTTGAGCAGTTGAACTTCAACTGATACGAGTTATGACGAACTATCAAGATAACAAAGGTTGCTTCTAAGTTCAGAAAGTGTCGTTGGCTATTGTTGCCAGCATAAGTAGACTATCGAGTTGTGACTTCCCTAAATTCTAGTGCTGGATCGACTGCAGATACATCGGTTATTTATTCCGAAAAACAATGGGTTCCATGGCACTGGTGGTTACTCGGCGCATTCGTTGTAGCGCTAATTACTGCGCAACTTGCAATGAACCGTTCCGTATTATGGTTGTATGCCCCTGCGATCCTTCTCACTGCAGTGGCAGTGTGGGTATTGTTATCGCTTTCCAAGACCAGGATTGCAGTCGAAGTTGATCCAGATGGTACTCGTTGGTTGGTTGCTGGCGATGCAAATCTTCCTGATTCAGTAGTTTCGCGATCGATGATGGTCCCCGCAACTGCAAAAAGAAATGCCATGGGGCGTCAACTAGACCCCAGCGCTTTTGTGGTTTCACATGAATGGGTACCTGAGATGGTGATGCTGATCCTAAATGATGATGACGACCCTACGCCCTATTGGCTCGTTTCTTCCAAAGATCCCGAATCACTACTTCACGCATTTTTGCCACATCAACACCCCTCTCGATAACAAAAATGGAGCTGCATTTATGCAGCTCCATTTTCTATGCACAGTCTTTACACACAACAGACCCATCATCTTCTACATGATCGATCCGATTATTACGCTGCACGAGGAAACACTCAGAGCACGTGAATTCATCTGCTTGACGAGGAATCACGGTGACATTGAGCTCTTCACCACTAAGATCAACTGCAGGCAACTCAAAAGGCTCGACGATCTCTCCGTCGTCATCCATATCGTTTTTGCTAGATTCCGCGGCTTTTAGTCCTTCGAGAGAATCGGATTCCATCTCATCTTCTTCTCGACGACGAGGTGCATCGTAATCAGTGGCCATGGGGCACTCATCCTTATACGTAGTGTCAGGAAAAGCGATCAAAGCATTGTTACAAGGGGGGCTGGCTCGATCGCTTTTGTGGCTTTCTTCGAGGCGCATATTAAGTGAGTTTTTTAAGATTGTCACCTCCACGATCCATGTGTCGCCAGTGGGGGTAGTAAAGCCGCAAACGCAATCGTTCGCAGAACCTTTTATTTCCGCATGTCAACTGGATAAAATTGCAGCTCAAGTTCACGAAATATTGTTGATGAACTAGCCAAAAGTAGTGCCCCCCGCCGAAGAAGCCAATTTAAGCTCTGGCCGCCTTATTTTGGCACCCGCTTCTTGAGCAATTAATGCACCCGCCGCAAAATCCCAAGCATTAAGGCCATGTTCATAATATCCATCAACACGCCCTTCAGCTACGGCACAAAGATCCAAAGCAACACTACCGAATCTGCGTATATCTCTCACCCTGGGCAAAAGACTAACTAGTAACTTAGCTTGATCTTCTCGACTCTGAGAAGAGTACGAAAATCCGCTAGCGATCAAGGCTCGTTGTAGATTTGAACACGTTGAAACCTCAATAGCTTTTAGCGCATCAGAATCGCCTCTCAAAACGAAAGCTCCACTACCATTTGCTGCAACGTAAAGATCACTAGTCGCGACATTAATCACAGCACCTGCCACGATGTTTTCACCGATACACGCTGCCAGCGAAACCGCGTATTGCGGAATTCCATAGATAAAATTCACGGTCCCGTCGATGGGATCAACTATCCAGGTTATTCCAGTGCTGCCTGAAGATTCTGCGCCTTCTTCTCCTAACATTCCATCATCTGGTCGCAAGTGCGACAAAGCACTAGCGATAAATGCTCAGCGGCCTTATCAACGATCGTTACGGGATCTACATCAGACGATTTCGTTTCCATTCCCGCGGTGACGTCGCCAAGCTCTCTCATTGTGCACCTAATGTGAACTGCTGCCTGACACGCCAATTCTGCATACTCACGTAAAGAATCCACTCTCACAGAGAGTTGCTCCACTACATGTTCTTTCAAGCCTGTTTTAGTCATGTGTTTCTCTCCAGAAAATTCGCAAATTGGAATTCCAACCCAAGATTGGCGTACCTCATGTATAGCCTCACAGAGTTCAAAAATATGTTGCTGATCTCAAAGGCGATTTGTACACCGCTTTGTAAGAAAGAACTACTACTAGTTCAGTAGAATGATCCGCATGGAAAACATCGGATTTGGTATCGACGTTGGCGGCTCTGGTATCAAGGGAGCGCGCGTGAATCTAGACACAGGAGAATTTGTAGGAGATCGTATCAAGATTCTTACTCCTAAACCTGCAACCCCCGATGCAGTCGCCGAAACAATCAAACGCATCCTCGATCAAGCCGAATGGGAAGGGCCTGTCGGCATTACTCTACCTTCCGTCATTCATGAACAACGAGCCCTCACCGCCGCCAATATCGACCTATCGTGGATTGATGTAGACGTAAAAGAGCTATTTGCTCGACACTTAGGCGACATCGATGTTTCGGTTCTCAATGACGCAGACGCTGCGGGATTGGCAGAAGCCCAATTTGGCGATCCCATTGCACGCGAAGGAAGTGTAATCCTTCTAACTTTTGGTACAGGTATAGGTTCAGCATTCTTAGTCAACGGTACGTTGTTTCCTAACACTGAACTGGGCCACATGCTCGTAGATGGCGAAGAAGCAGAAAAATTCGCATCGTCTGCAGCCAAAGATCGCGATGAAATTGGATACGAAAAGTGGGCTAAGCGCGTATCGAAGGTACTCAACGAATATGAGCAGCTCTTTTGGCCATCAGCTTTTATCGTCGGTGGTGGCATCTCCCGTAAAGCTGAAAAGTGGGTACCTCGCCTCACCGTTAACACCAAGGTTGTCCCAGCTCAGCTAAGAAACACCGCTGGAATCGTAGGAGCTGCTATGGCAGCATCCCAGCATCTTCACCCTTAGTAACTCAGGGCAAAATTACGGTTGGAATTCAATGTGATTTTCACCAGCCATTACATAAATTAGCCGTATCGAACACTCCTGATTCCGCAACTGGAGCATTCAATACGGCAAAAATTACTATTTTGTTTTATAATGGCGTTTTGTCTAACTGAGCGTGCTAACACGATCATTAGAGTGCAATCACAGCAACCGATCTACATGTACGCAATCGTGGGCTATGGCGCCATGCCAAAGTCATTTTTGCCACCCCTTAGTTTCATGCAATTCCTCTCAACTAAGAGTAAAACGGTTGTAGCAGTTACACTCAATGGTCTTTCAAAATTCCGTTGAATGCTGATAGCGGATTTGTTCGCACCTGAGTGTAGTTTTAACTCCCAATCGAAAGGGCTTACGTGGCAGCCACTGAGAATTCAGAATCTTCCGCAACGGCAACCGCTGAAGGCACAGTGCCTTCAGGACAAGGCTTGGCGAATGCTGGCGAGGCATCCTCTGCCACTGTCAAAAAGGCTGCTAAAAAGGCTGCCAAGAAAACCGCACGCAAGGTTGCCCGCAAAGTTACTGCAGTTAAAGTAGCTGCAACACCAACAGTGACAAGCTCTGCTGAATCAGCTACAGCCGAGCCAGCAATTGAGCTTCCTTCATCTGAGCCAGTCAAAAAGGCTGCTAAAAAGGCTGCCAAGAAAACCGCGAAGAAGGTCGCTAAAAACGCAGCAAAGAAAACTGTCAAAAAAACGACAGCAAAGAAGCGCACTCGCAAATCCGCTAAAAAAGTCGCTACTCCGGCACATGAAGAAGCGACCCAATCCAGCGAAGAGTCCGAGGACGAGCTGGAATCGCTAGATGGCGAAGATTCAGATGAAGATTATGAACCGCATCTGGATAAATTTGACGACGACAATGAGATGCACACCGACGAGCTCGGAGAAGATCTCGAAGAAAATGACTCTTCCGATGATGATTCAGATGAGGATGAAGGTCCTTCGGTCTGGGATGAGGACGAGTCAGCGGCATTACGTCAAGCACGTAAAGATGCAGAGCTTTCTGCATCTGCAGACTCCGTTCGCGCATATTTGAAACAAATCGGCAAGGTAGCCTTGCTGAATGCCGAACAGGAAGTTTCCTTAGCTAAGCGTATCGAAGCAGGCCTCTATGCCACTTACCGCATGGAGCAAATGGAAGAAGCGTTTAATAACGGAGATAAGGAAGCGAAACTTACTCCAGCTGTCAAACGCGATCTTCGAGCAATCGCAAGAGATGGGCGTAAAGCCAAAAATCATCTACTAGAAGCGAACCTTCGTTTGGTTGTGTCCCTTGCTAAGCGCTATACGGGCCGTGGCATGGCGTTCTTGGATTTGATTCAGGAGGGCAACCTGGGTCTTATTCGTGCTGTAGAAAAGTTTGATTACACCAAGGGTTACAAGTTCTCCACGTACGCTACTTGGTGGATTCGCCAAGCGATTACACGCGCAATGGCAGATCAGGCTCGCACTATCCGTATTCCGGTACACATGGTCGAGGTCATTAATAAGCTTGGACGGATTCAACGTGAGCTCCTTCAAGATCTCGGTCGCGAGCCTACTCCTCAAGAGCTCGCTAAAGAGATGGACATCACTGAAGAAAAGGTTCTTGAGATTCAACAGTACGCTCGCGAACCTATTTCTTTGGATCAAACCATCGGTGACGAGGGCGATAGTCAGCTCGGAGACTTTATCGAAGATTCTGAAGCTGTTATTGCAGTTGATGCCGTTTCGTTCACGTTGTTGCAAGATCAACTCCAAGATGTTCTCCATACACTCTCCGAACGCGAAGCTGGTGTAGTTAAGCTCCGCTTCGGACTTACAGATGGAATGCCGAGGACTTTAGACGAAATTGGTCAGGTCTATGGTGTTACTCGTGAGCGTATTCGCCAGATTGAGTCGAAGACAATGTCAAAGCTTCGTCACCCCTCTCGTTCACAGGTGCTCCGAGACTATCTCGATTAAATCCACACTGGATTGTTGACAGCGCTCAACGACACTGCGGAGGAAAAACTTCCAAAAAATAGCGACCTCTTTACAGTTGAAATTATTTTAGGGGCTGGGGCCGAAACGAGTTTCGGCCCCAGCCCCTAAAATAATTCTTTCATGACACTCGATCGCTAAAGGTTCCAGTTTCTCTAATTCAAAGATCGCTACGAGCCACTTTGTCGCAAAATCTGCTCTTCATAATCTGGTGTTGTTACCTCATTTCAGATTATGAAGAGCAGATTGAATATTTAAAGCAGCCCCCTATCGTATTTTCTCTGTCCTTGCGAAAATACGATTCTTACTTGCTTTGGTTTAATTCATTGACCTTTTGATTTACACACTCTTGCTGCTGCTCAGAAGTTTCTAGGGAGGCACATTCTCCGAAAGTGTCTTTAAATACGGTAAGCAGCAATATAGCTGCCACTACCGAAATGATGGTAACAACCAAACCAATAATGAGAGCAGAAATCGTCATGCCTTTTCGGGGTTCACTACCCAAAGGCATTTTACGAAGTTTGACGAGTGAAACAATCGCGAGAATGACCGAAATGACGGCTGGAATCCACGCAAAGCCAGTACCAAAAATGCTAAAAAGTACCACGACAGAAACGATTGCCAAGCCTAGGGCCCAAGGAGCCAAAGAATTTTTCATTGGCAACTGCTCGTCTATTGGAAGATCAGCTGGGTATCCCGTTGTTGGATAGCCTCCATTGCCTTGATCATTGCCAAATTGTGGTTCACCGGCAGGGTAAGAATCATTTGGTGTAGTCACGGTTCCCTTTCAATAGACTGAATTTTGCACTTTACTTCTTTTAATAAAGCATTGCATTTTCTATTATGCACAAAAGTGAGCTTGTATGAGGAAAACTTTTATATTCTTTTACCAACGTCGTAGATAATCGATACGCGCTTGAAGTTGCTCCGCAGAGCACATTGCGGTAGGTGGACCACCGCACTTTTTTCGTACTTCTGTATGAATTGCACCATGTGGTCGTCCAGTGCGACCTGCAGTGATCGAGACTAAGGCATTTAGTTCTTTTCGCAACTGTGGAATTTTCACAGATGCGACATCATGAACTTCAGATTCGCGTTCCTTTTTCCATTTCTCCCTTTCTTCATTTTCTAGTTGTTGGCGTTTTTTCGCTTCTTCGTCTCGGGCAGTGAGTTGCTCGTTCTGACGTTTACGTAATAGTGCTCGCATCTGATCTGCATCTAATAGTCCTGGGAGGCCAAGATAATCAGCCTCCTCATCAGAGCCCGTAAATGTACCAGTTCCGTAAGACGAACCATCATAAATAAGCGAATCAAGCTCGGCTTCAGCACCAATTGATTCGTATGAACGAAGCTCGTCTCTTTCTGTTTCTTCCCTATTTGCTTGCGCTAATAGTTCGTCATCCCATCCTTCGTTAGGACGGTCCGGTTTACCGAGTACATGGTCACGGGAGTTCTCCAGTTTGGCCGCAAGATCCAACAACACTGGAACTGATGGTAAGAATACCGAAGCCGTCTCTCCTTTTTTACGTGAACGCACAAATCGACCGATTGCCTGTGCAAAAAACAAAGGAGTTGAGGCAGAGGTAGCGTAAACACCGACAGCTAGCCGAGGTACGTCCACGCCTTCCGAAACCATACGAACTGCAACCATCCATTCATCGGTATTGTCGCTAAATTCTTCGATTCGTTTCGATGCGCCGACTTCATCTGAGAGCACGACAGTTACAGGTGTCGACGAAATCTTCTCCAAGATCTTGGCATACGCTCGAGCTGCTGTTGTATCGGTTGCTATAACCAATCCGCCGGCATCGGGAATGCTCCGTCGCAACTGCAATAACCGAGTGTGCGCAGCTTGTAATACGGCAGGTATCCAATCTCCTTTAGGATCCAGAGCAGTCTTCCACGCCCGAGCCGTTTGTTCTGGATTAAGTGGCTCTCCTAGTCGAGCAGAGAATTCTTCGCCTGCGCTAGTCCGCCATCGCGCTTCACCAGAATAGGCGAGGAACACAACTGGACGCACCACGCCGTCAGCAAGGGCATCCGAGTATCCATAGGTGTGATCTGATCTCGATACAAGATGCCCCTCGTCGTCTTCCTCGTATCGGACAAATGGAATAGTGGAATCGTCGGAACGAAATGGCGTACCGGTAAGCGCTAATCGACGTTCAGCGTCTCCGTATGCTTCTCTTATACCGTCACCCCAACTTTTGGCGTCACCACCGTGATGGATCTCATCCAAAATTACAAGCGTCTTCTTGGAAGTCGCTACAGCATAGTGCTTAAAGGGATGCATGGAAACTTGGGCATAGGTGACCACAACGCCGTCGTATTGCGGATTGACCGCGTCAGAGTTCTTAAAATGAGGATCTAAGGAAAGCCCCACTCTGGCAGCCGATTGTGCCCACTGAATCTTCAAATGTTCAGTGGGCACGACGACAATAACTCGATCTACGGTTTTGTTCCCTATCAACTCCGTAGCCACGCGCAATGCGAAGGTTGTTTTTCCTGCTCCAGGCGTAGCAACAGCTAGAAAGTCTTTGGGGGCTTGCATTAGATACTTAGTCAGCGCTTTTCGCTGCCAAGCGCGTAGTCCCATCACTTTTTTCGCAGTCCCCGATACACGCGTTCGCAATCAGGACACACAGGTGATCCAGGTTTTGCTTGCTTAGTCACGGGGAATGCTTCTCCGCACAAAGCAACTACCATTCGACCGGACACCGCCGAATCCACGATCTGATCTTTCTTCACATAGTGAAAGAATTTTGGAGTGTCGTCTCCAGTGTTTGTTTCTTCCCTTATGTCAGGACGTTCGATAGTTTTCGTGCTAGTACTCACGCCCCCTATATTGCACCATTTTGCGCCAACTTGGCTACGCGGGTCTACCCTTATGACTCATGGACGAAGACTCACTGATACATGCGCACACGGATTTTTCTCATCATGCTGTAGATGAAGTGCACATTAGCTCTGGTAAACGTGCTTTTCGACGTATCTTGGGTCATCGTGTCGAATTAGTCACGGATGCATCTCGTGGTCCAGAACAAGATCGTCATCATCGCGAGGTGGTATATGCATGGCTGCAAGGGCTTCGTATCCCTTTTTTAGTCGCTTCGATGGCTACGTACATGTGGTGGCATAACGTAGTCGTTTCAGTAATTTTATTTGTTATTTGCATTCCATTGCCGTGGATCGCAGTCGTCATTGCTAATGGTGTGGGCGAGAAACGCGATCCACGTAAAAAAGCTGTGTACAAACCTGCGGCAGCCCGTGAACAAGCAGAATACGTAGCGCTCAATCAGACAAACCGTAGGGCATTAGATCAGAAACCCAGTGATTGTTTCGATGATACGAATCCGATGGTGATCGATATGGATTCCGATTAGTATCAAAGATTCGTTTACCAACAGCAGTCAGGAAATTTAGCAATGCGCACTCCCTTAAGTTCCGTCTCACCTCAATTGGTTCAGCGATTCCACGAGCTGGGTTTCACGCCCTCGTCGATTCGAGATTTTCTTGGACGTCCAGGGTTTGCAGCAATTGGTAGAGGCGAACCGGCTTCTGTTCTCTATGCCATGAGAGAAAACGAAGACTACGATTTCTATACTTTGATTTCAACGTTTATTCTCCATCGCCCAGGAGCTGCCGAGGAGTTGCGCCGAGTTCTAGGTGAATCGTTAACGGATCAATTGACGGAAACTGGTGTTCTCGAAATTGTCGATGCATCAGAAGCGTATCTCGCCGCAAAAATCGATATTCGTTGGCTTGAGCTTGAAGATGATCTATTTTGGGTATTTTCTGACACCGATGCTTCAATGATTGCCGATCATGTTCCTGGCAAGGATCATGTCCTCGGCGTTGGGGCGGCTAGTCTTTCGCTATTAGCCACTACCCCACGTTCACCGGTTAATTCTGTTTTGGATTTAGGAGCTGGTTCCGGTGTTCAGGCGCTGGGCCAGTTGAGACATGCTCGATCAGTCACAGCAACGGATGTACATTTCCGAGCTCTCGATTTCGCGGAGGCTACGTTTGCTGGAGCACATTTCGATGTCGAAATTCTCGATGGCTCTTGGTTTGAACCCGTGAAGAATCGGCTGTTCGACCGCATCGTAGCCAACCCGCCTTTTGTTGTAGGTCCACCCGAAATCGAGCATGTTTATCGGGATTCAGGCCTTGATTTAGACGGCGCAACGGAAACGGTAGTTCGCGGAGCAGTAGATCATCTTCATTCCAATGGTACGGCGCACATTTTAGGGTCATGGGTCCATAAAAATGGCGAGTCTGTTGCTTCGCGTGTAGCACAGTGGATTCCCAGCCACGGTGTGATCGCTTGGTTTTTACAGCGTGACACAGTCGATCCAATTCAATACGTCAATACTTGGTTACGTGACGAGTCGATCGATCCCCGCTCTGAAATCGGTTTTAAGCGGACGCAATCATGGTTGGAACATTTTTCGCGAGCCAAAGTCGAAGCTGTGGGATTTGGCTATGTAGCCATCCAACGTGTCGATGATTCCATTCCTTCTGAAGTTTATTTTGAGGAGTTGACTCATCAGGTTGACGATTATCTCGGCGATGAGATTGAAGAGTTTTTTGCGCGTGTGGATTGGCTTCGTGAAAAAGACCGTGACGGCATCGCACAGTCACAGTTTTATATACGTCCAGGGGTTGCCAAAGAATCTATTTCAGTCACCGACATTGAATCAGGAATGGGATTTACACATCTTAAATATCGAATCACGAGGACTGATGGTCCACGTTGGAGCCATGAGGTTGACGAACACATTGTTTCTGTCATCGCTGGTTTACACCCCGAAGGCTTGACACTGGAAGACGTCGCGACGCTTTATGCGGTCAGTAATGGGCTTGACGACGAGTCCTTCGTCGATGCCATTATTGATCCAGTCGTCGCCCTTATCCGCCATGGCATTCTTTTGCCAGCCGAGATCACAAAGGGATGGTGACTACTGAACCATGCGAGCTGTATTGACTCGAGTACTTAGAGCGTCCGTGACCGTCAATAAAGTCGTCGTAGGGGAAATAAACTGCCCTTCCACTGGAGGAATTCTTGCTTTGGTCGGAGTAGGCCGCGATGATAGCGCTTCTGCATGGGAAACGATGACTCGAAAGATTGCAGAACTTCGAATCCTCAAAGGGGAACAAAGTGTAGAAGCTGCCCATGCACCTGTATTGTTGGTTAGCCAATTCACTTTGATGGGGCGTACTGCAAAAGGACGCCGTCCTTCTTGGTCCGATGCAGCTCCAAGCGATCCCGCTGAAGAAACCATCACCAAGATTGCGAACGGACTGCGATCCCGCGGGATATCCGTTTATGAAGGAAAATTCGGTGCAGATATGCAGGTGGAATCTGTCAATGACGGACCGTTTACTGTGATCATCGAATGCACCTAGCCTCCCCACACATGGGGGTAATGGAACTAGATTTATCAATTCACCGTTGTTCCATGTGTAGCAACGAGAGCTAGGAGGTCATTATGACAAGCCCTTCCGACGTGGAAGCATCCACGGAGACCGTCGACCGCGGTAGCCGCAGGAATCAAACGAATGATAACCCTTCAGCAGATCTCGTTCGTGTCTACCTCAATGGCATCGGCAAAACTGCCCTGCTCAATGCCGAAGATGAGGTCGAGCTCGCACAGACCATTGAAGTCGGACTCTATGCGGAATATCTCTTAGAAAATTCCCAAGAGCCACTGACCCGCGCAATGAAAAGGGACCTTAAAGTATTAGTCAAGGAAGGGCGTAAAGCACGTTCCCATCTCCTAGAGGCCAATCTACGTCTCGTGGTATCCCTAGCAAAGCGTTATACCGGACGCGGCATGCCCCTACTGGACCTTATTCAGGAAGGTAATTTAGGGCTCATCCGTGCGATGGAAAAGTTTGATTACTCCAAGGGTTTTAAGTTTTCCACCTATGCAACTTGGTGGATCCGCCAAGCCATCACACGTGGCATGGCAGATCAGTCCCGAACGATTCGCTTACCCGTCCACCTCGTAGAGCAGGTAAACAAGCTTTCTCGCATCAAACGCGAGATGTATCAGCAGCTCGGACGTGAGGCAACCAATGAAGAGCTTGCAGAAGAGTCTGGGATTGAAGAATCCAAGATTGAAATGTTGCTTCGTCAGTCCCGTGACCCCGTAAGCCTAGATATGCCAGTGGGCGCCGATGAAGAGGCCCCACTTGGCGACTTTATCGAGGATTCCGAGGCTACTGATGCTGAATCGGCCGTAGTTGCGTCGTTGCGCCACTCTGATATCAGAACGGTCTTGGACACTTTGGAACAGCGTGAACAGGACGTTATCCGCCTTCGCTATGGACTCGATGACGGAGTTCCCCGCACTCTAGATCAAATTGGTCGTCAATTTGGACTGTCTCGTGAAAGAGTTCGCCAAATTGAACGCGAGGTCATGTCGAAACTGCGTGATGGCGCCCGTGCCGAAAAACTTCGAGCCTATGCACATTAAGGAAAGTTTGCTTAGATATACCTACCAATAAAGGCATAAACACCTATTAAAAGTAATCTTTAGATTAGCGTTATAATTAAGGTCTCATCGAAACGCGCGCTGCGGGACTGCAACTTAACAAGAAAACGATTCCGTATTGTTCACGCTACAATTCGTTGTAGATTGATAGGAATTGATCACCAGCACCCAACGCAGTCTCCACTGGCATTATAAGGAAAGAGGCTTACAATGAAGGACTTAGTCGATACCACAGAGATGTACTTGCGCACTATCTATGAGCTGGAAGAAGAGGGAGTCACTCCCCTTCGCGCTAGGATCGCCGAGCGTCTGGAACAATCTGGACCTACAGTTAGCCAAACCGTTGCCCGTATGGAGCGCGATGGACTTGTCGTTGTCGCCTCAGACCGTAGTCTACAAATGACGCCAACAGGTCGTACGTTAGCGACTGCAGTCATGCGTAAGCATCGCTTAGCAGAGCGCCTTCTTACCGATATCATTGGCCTAGATATCAATAAAGTTCACGATGAAGCCTGCCGATGGGAACATGTCATGAGCGACGAAGTTGAGCGCAGGCTCGTGAAAGTGCTGAAAGATGTCAGCAGGTCCCCCTTCGGAAACCCGATTCCAGGGCTTGACGAACTAGGCGTAGGTAATTCCGACGCGGCAGCCCCCGGAACTCGCGTCATCGATGCTGCCACAAGCATGCCCCGCAAAGTACGCGTTGTTCAGATAAATGAAATCTTCCAAGCTGAAACGGATCAATTCACGCAGCTCCTCGACGCTGATATCCGTGTCGGATCAGAAGTCGAAATCGTAGATAGAGACGGGCATATCACGTTGCGCCACAATGGAAAAGATGTCGAACTGATCGATGATCTGACTCACACTATCCGTATCGAAGAACTCTAAATACTAAAGGCGGCGAAATTAGATGAAACTCCTCGTTACCGGTGGTGCCGGATACGTAGGAAGTGTCTGTTCTACTGTTCTGCTCGAACAGGGACACGAAGTAACAATTGTCGATAATCTTACAACCGGCAATCGCGATGCTGTCCCTCTGGGAGCCACTTTTGTCGAAGGTGATATCAAAGACGTTGCCGAGAACGTTTTATCATCTGATTCTTTTGACGCGGTTCTTCACTTTGCGGCTCGTTCGCTTGTAGGCGAATCAGTTGAAAAACCAGATGAGTATTGGCAACACAACATGGTGACCACACTTGCGCTTCTTGGCGCCATGAAACGCAATAACGTGCGTAACATTGTGTTTTCTTCGACAGCAGCTACCTACGGCGAACCTGAAACAGTCCCAATTACTGAAGACGCCCCTACTCGACCGACGAATCCGTACGGCGCAACCAAGCTTTCTATCGACTACGCGATCACTTCATATGCGCATGCCTATGGGTTTGCTGCAACAAGCCTTCGGTACTTTAACGTAGCTGGTGCATACGGTTTGGTGGGTGAAAATCGAGAAGTAGAAACCCATCTTATTCCGCTCGTTTTACAAGTAGCACTGGGACACCGTGACAAAATTTTTATGTTCGGTGACGATTGGCCAACTGAAGACGGAACTCCCATCCGCGATTACATCCATATTCGTGATCTTGCTGATGCCCATATTTTGGCGCTTCAAAGTAACGTCGAAGGCAGCCACCGGATCTTTAACCTCGGATCCGGTGAAGGATATTCAGTCAAACAAGTCATTGATACCTGCAGAGAAGTTACCGGCCATCCCATCCCTGCCGAGGTAGCACCTCGACGGGCTGGTGATCCTGCAGTGCTCATTGCATCATCGGCTAAGGCACAATCCGAACTGGGCTGGAAACCACAACGCACTGATCTGCACACGATTGTCTCTGATGCTTGGGCTTTTACCTCTCAGCTCGGAGACAAAGCCCATGGAGCTTTGAACTAGCCCCTGTAAGTTGGACTGGTTTAATTCTAGGTGGTTAGGGGTTCAAGGGCCTGATTCCGATAGTGCATCGGGGTCAGGCCCTTGAGTCGTTGTTGGATGCGTTCGGTGTTATACCACTGGATGTAGTCTTCGACAGCTTGGGTGAATTCCTCGACGGTTCCAAAAACTTCTCCGTGGTACATCTCGGTTTTTAAGTGTCCGAAGAAGTTCTCCATTACTGCGTTGTCGTAACAATTAGCTTTACGCGACATTGACTGAACACCGCCGTTGTCGTGGATTAGATTACGCCAGGTTGAATGCTGGTACTGGAAGCCTTGATCGGTGTGCATCATCCATCCAGGCTTCGGCGCACAGGCTGCAATCGCCTTTGTTAGGGAATCGGCGGTGAATGCTATCGACGGTGATGTAGCCACGGTGTGAGCGACAATACAGCGGTCGAAGAGATCCATTACCGGTGATAAATACACTTTGCGGCCTGCAACCCTAAATTCGGTAACGTCGCTGACAAAGACGATGTTGGGCTTGTCTGGAGTGAATTTACGGGCAAGCTTATTGTCAGCAATGCGACTGATAGTTCCTGTGTAGGAATTATAGGGCCTGCGCTGACGGATTTTAGCCCGAAGACCCATCTGGTGCATGAGCTTGTAGACGAGTTTGTGGTTGACCACCCAGCCCTTGTTGCGCAAGTCCAGCAACACTCGCCGGTAGCCGTAGCGATGCTTGTTGGCTTCGAAACTTTCTAGGATTGCGTGCTTTACCGCAGCATGTTTATCCGGCTTATCGAGTCGCTTTTGATGGTAGAAGAATGTCGCCCGCGGCATATCTGCCGCCGCGAGGAGATCTGCCAAGCGGTGTTGTGACTTGAGGATGACGATCGCCTGGGCTTTCAGGCGTGTCCCTGGTTCCTCAAGTCCCGCAATTTTTTTAAATAAGCATTTTCAGCGAGGGTGTCAGGTGTTTTGTGTGTGAGGCTCTGATCCAGAAGGAGTTTCACTGATAATGACTACCGTGTCACCGAGGAAAGGTCATGACCCGAACAGGGTCAACGAGATCAGCGCTAAGCTGATGGAAAATCCGGAAATCGCCGAACTGATCGGCGAGTTGTCGACTTCCACCGATGATGCCAGCGACCTGGTCAAAGGTCTTTTGCAGGCATCGATCAACGCTGGTCTGCAGGCTGAAATGGACGCGCATCTAGGATACGCGCACTCTGATCGTACGGCGAAAGCCCAGCTGGGCACCCCGGATGGTGGCAATCACCGCAACGGGTCGTACACCAAAACCGTCAACTCTGGTTACGGCACCTTTGATGTGACTATGCCCCGGGATCGAGCTGGCACGTTTACGCCGCGGATGCTGCCTAAAGGCACCCGCCGTCTGACGGAGCTTGATGACATGATCATCTCCCTGTACGCCGGTGGGATGACCGTGCGCGATATTTGCCACCACCTCGCCACCACCCTCGGGGTGGATATGAGCCCAGATACGATCAGCACCATTACCGACGCGGTGTTAGAAGAGGTCATGATCTGGCAAAACCGCCAGCTCGACGAGTTCTACCCAGTGATCTTCCTCGACGCGCTGCGAGTGAAGATCCGCGATGGCCACCGCGTGGTCAACAAGTCTTGCTACATGGCGGTAGGCGTCGACATGGACGGCATCAAGCACATCCTGGGATTGTGGATCGCAGACAATGAAGGCGCCAGTTTTTGGGCATCCGTGTGCGCTGACCTTGCCAACCGTGGGGTCCAAGACGTGTTCATCGTCTGCTGCGACGGGCTCAAAGGCCTGCCGGAAGCCGTGGAGGCAACCTGGCCGAATTCCATGGTGCAGACCTGTATCGTGCACCTGATCCGGGCGGCCAACAGGTGGGTGTCCTACCAAGACCGCAAACCCGTATCAAGTGCGCTACGGGAGGTCTACACCGCACCGACCGAGGACACCGCCCGCGCCGCCCTGGACGCATTCGAGGCCAGTGAACTGGGCCGTAAATACCCGCAATCGGTCAAAGTCTGGCGCGACGCCTGGGACCGGTTTGTGCCATTTTTGCAGTTCCCGCCTGCGGCACGGCGGGTACTCTACACCACGAATTCGATCGAATCGCTGAATGCTGAGCTGCGGAAAGCCACCCGCAACCGCGGCCAGTTCCCGAACGATACCGCGGCGCTGAAAACGCTGTGGCTGATGATCTGCAACATCGAGGACAAGCGCGCTGCCCAGCGAGCGAAGAAAGCGAAGCGCGCCATCGAATGCAACGGCTATATTGAAGGAGCGAAAGCCACCGGGTGGAAACAAGCCATCAACCAACTAGCCGTGGCTTACCCCGACCGATTCGCGGACTACTTGTAAACCAAGCCCCCCCGCACACAAACAATCGGACACTCTCTTTTCAGCCCGCAACCGTTCGTTTTCGCGACGCAGCTTATCTTCTTCAGTAAGCACCTTCGGCTTAGCTGAACCTTTAGGCCTGCCCTTCGGTTTCAGCTTTAACGCGTCATCACCACCTTTGCGCCATTTTCGCGACCAATATCCGACCACTTGATCCGACGACAGACCAAACTCACGGGCCAGATCCATCTTCGACTCGCCAGCTAGATGGCGTTGGACAACTTCCTTTTTGATTTCGAAAGAGTACTGCTGCTTTGAAGGCTTTTCCACAAGACATAGCTTGCCATGGAGCAAGAACCGACGAAACAAAGCACGGACTGGGTAAACACCAACACCAACATGATGAGCTGCAGCCCAATAACTATAACCCTGCTTGAAAAGAGCCACCAATTCTTCCCGCTGTCCCGCCGACAACGAACTACGTGCACGCATACAACTGCTCCCCACTAGTAGGTAACTGATTTCTCAGTCCAACTAATGGGGAGCAGTTCACTTCTCGGGGATAACAGCGAGTAGATTCATTTTTCACATCCGCGGTGTGACTTCTTGGAAGTCACACCGCGGATTTTACATTTGTCGCTTCACCAAAGTGTTTCTGCGCTTCTTGGCTCCCAGTGACAACAAGATCAACAATGGATCCAGATAGACCTCGATAATAGGCTTCTGCTACAAGAGCCGTGAGATGGTGAAAAGGCAAGGTCTTATGAGCCGCTTGCAATACACAAGTAATATGGTTGCCCCACGGGGAATCGACGATGCATAAAGCGTACAAAGCTAATGCATTTGCCCGTACAAACCCCTTAGTATGACGCGATACGTAGCACAGAGCTTCTTTAACAGTATTTGTGTTTAGTACACAGTATTCGATAATGATGTCTCTCGACATTTTATTCTTAAGAAAAGCTGCTACCGTCAATGCGGCATCTTTGATGAGTTTTTCTGTTTGCATCAAAGTCACCGCTTGCGAAAAAGGAGAGTGTCCGATTGTTTGTGTGCGGGGGGCTTGGTTTACAAGTAGTCCGCGAATCGGTCGGGGTAAGCCACGGCTAGTTGGTTGATGGCTTGTTTCCACCCGGTGGCTTTCGCTCCTTCAATATAGCCGTTGCATTCGATGGCGCGCTTCGCTTTCTTCGCTCGCTGGGCAGCGCGCTTGTCCTCGATGTTGCAGATCATCAGCCACAGCGTTTTCAGCGCCGCGGTATCGTTCGGGAACTGGCCGCGGTTGCGGGTGGCTTTCCGCAGCTCAGCATTCAGCGATTCGATCGAATTCGTGGTGTAGAGTACCCGCCGTGCCGCAGGCGGGAACTGCAAAAATGGCACAAACCGGTCCCAGGCGTCGCGCCAGACTTTGACCGATTGCGGGTATTTACGGCCCAGTTCACTGGCCTCGAATGCGTCCAGGGCGGCGCGGGCGGTGTCCTCGGTCGGTGCGGTGTAGACCTCCCGTAGCGCACTTGATACGGGTTTGCGGTCTTGGTAGGACACCCACCTGTTGGCCGCCCGGATCAGGTGCACGATACAGGTCTGCACCATGGAATTCGGCCAGGTTGCCTCCACGGCTTCCGGCAGGCCTTTGAGCCCGTCGCAGCAGACGATGAACACGTCTTGGACCCCACGGTTGGCAAGGTCAGCGCACACGGATGCCCAAAAACTGGCGCCTTCATTGTCTGCGATCCACAATCCCAGGATGTGCTTGATGCCGTCCATGTCGACGCCTACCGCCATGTAGCAAGACTTGTTGACCACGCGGTGGCCATCGCGGATCTTCACTCGCAGCGCGTCGAGGAAGATCACTGGGTAGAACTCGTCGAGCTGGCGGTTTTGCCAGATCATGACCTCTTCTAACACCGCGTCGGTAATGGTGCTGATCGTATCTGGGCTCATATCCACCCCGAGGGTGGTGGCGAGGTGGTGGCAAATATCGCGCACGGTCATCCCACCGGCGTACAGGGAGATGATCATGTCATCAAGCTCCGTCAGACGGCGGGTGCCTTTAGGCAGCATCCGCGGCGTAAACGTGCCAGCTCGATCCCGGGGCATAGTCACATCAAAGGTGCCGTAACCAGAGTTGACGGTTTTGGTGTACGACCCGTTGCGGTGATTGCCACCATCCGGGGTGCCCAGCTGGGCTTTCGCCGTACGATCAGAGTGCGCGTATCCCAGATGCGCGTCCATTTCAGCCTGCAGACCAGCGTTGATCGATGCCTGCAAAAGACCTTTGACCAGGTCGCTGGCATCATCGGTGGAAGTCGACAACTCGCCGATCAGTTCGGCGATTTCCGGATTTTCCATCAGCTTAGCGCTGATCTCGTTGACCCTGTTCGGGTCATGACCTTTCCTCGGTGACACGGTAGTCATTATCAGTGAAACTCCTTCTGGATCAGAGCCTCACACACAAAACACCTGACACCCTCCGAAAACATCGATACATTCCTGCGCAGTTCTACACGACGTCGATGGATCGTCGAAAAGCTCCGCGTATCGCTCCGCAATAAGATATTCATCCCACTGTTCTGATTCCTCAGCTTGCGCGTAATGTCTTTCGATGTCCTTTCGCGAAAGCTCCGGAAGATGTCCAGCATGAATCATTTCACCTGTTATTCCAGTGTTAGCGATGAGTGGAATCCGACCGTTGCGCCAAGATTGAAATTCATGTGCAGCCTCGGTCATTGCTTCGTTTAGCCAAATGGCATCATACTTGCCGCCAGATTCAATCGCTGAGGTATACCAACACGCGTCGAATGGAACGATTTCACAATCGGCAACAAATTCAATTAATCCGCTTAGATCTTCAATGGCCTCTGGCTTCTGTTCAGAAATAATAAGGCCAAAAACAAGATCCGGCTCTATTGCAGAAAGAGTGTCGCCAATATCTGAAAGGTAGCGGAGATCTTTCAGATCAAGCCGCATGACTGGCCCCAGCTGGTAGCATGACTCTTCTGTATGCATCAGCGTGAGTACTACGATTGACTCTTCGGGATAAAATCCAAAAATTCCTGGGATGCTAGCAAACATTTCGCTAGGCGAATGTGGTGTTGTTGAAGTCATAAGTGGATAATCGCACTAACAGCAACAAGTCTTCTGCACTCAATCAAAACACTTGTTGATAAGTATCCCTACTGGCTCGGAAACCTAGTTTTCGCACCAAGTTATCCACAGATTTCTCAATAATGAGGAACAATCCAGCACAATAACGCGTTATCGTGTATAAGACCGAATCGCGTTTTGTGTAACCTCTCAATGAGTTATGGTCATAAGAGCTTATGCATCGATTTCGCCCTGAGTGAGGAGAAGCAAATTATGAATGAGCGAGAAGCAAAAATGTATGAGTTAGAGTTTCCCGCACCCGATGTAGCTTCTGATGGTGTTGACGGCCCAACTCTCATCATCGCGATGCAAGGCTATGCTGATGCTGGTTTAGCGGTTGAAGCTAGCGCCGACCACCTACTTTCAGCTCTCGAACACCGACCAATAGCAGTGTTCAACAATGACGAACTCATTGATTACCGATCTCGGCGGCCCTCTGTAACCATCGATCACAACATCGTTATCGATGCCAATGCGCTGAAGCTCAGCATGGATGTACTTAGAGATTCCAACGGGACTCCCTTCTTACTCTTGTCTGGTCCTGAACCAGATTTACGTTGGGATGCGTTTTCGCAGGCCGTTGCAAATCTTGTCCGTCGCTTCGGAGTAAGGCGCACTATCTGTATTTATGCGGCTCCTATGACGGTCCCCCATACCCGTCCTCTAATTGTTTCCGCACATGGCAATTCATTGGATTTAATCAAGCACCATTTCAGCATTGATTCCAAAGTCACGATCCCGGGTTCTGCATCTCTACATATTGAGCGATTGCTTAATAAGAATAATATCGACGTTGCTGGTTACACTGCTCACGTACCTCACTATCTCTCTGCATCCGCATATCCGCTTGCAACACTTAAATTGTTAGAAGCAATCACCACGTCTACTAACCTTGACTTCCCTTTGAAAACGTTAGAAGCAGATGTTCAAAAGGCAGCACTGCAGGTAGAAGAACAGGTAGCTGGATCTCAAGAAATCGAGTCGGTAGTCAAAATTCTTGAACAGCAATACGATGAAGAACTCGAAAAATATCGTGAACGCAACCCTAAAGCACTAGAAATTGCTGAAGGAGATATACCTGATGCAGACGAGCTAGGCGAAGAATTTGAGCGTTTTCTCGCCAACATTGGTGAAGAAGATGACTCCGAGGATTAGGTTCTTAGCTGTGGTTCAGTAGGCTAGGTTTTATGAATCTTACCCAGATGCTGCCTGATCTCGATGATGTCCCAGAATCACTTCTCGACGAAGCCATCTTCGATTCGTTTTTGAGTTGGACTAAAAGTAAAGGTTTAGCACTCTATCCGACTCAAGAAGAGGCAACATTAAGTATTTTAGCTGGCGATAACGTCATCTTGGCCACCCCTACTGGCTCTGGAAAATCAATGGTTGCCATCGCAGCTCATTTTATTGCCATGGCGCGTGGGCAACGAAGTTTTTACACTGCTCCCATCAAAGCTCTAGTTAACGAGAAATTCTTTGCCCTCTGCGATATCTTTGGCCCTGAATCAGTCGGCATGATGACGGGTGATGCGACGGTTAATGGATCCGCCCCTATCATCTGCGCTACAGCAGAGATCGTAGCCAATATCGCGTTAAGAGACGGCTCTGACGCTGAGATCGATCAAGTAGTTATGGATGAGTTCCATTATTATTCTGAGCCAGGTCGTGGTTGGGCATGGCAAGTCCCGCTACTTGAACTGCCACGGGCACAGTTCCTCCTTATGTCCGCGACCTTGGGTGATACTACCGTTATTAGAAAAGACTTGAGTGATAGAACGGGCAGAACCACCAGCCTAGTCGCTGGAGCAACACGTCCGGTACCGTTACAGTTTTCATATGTATACACCCCTATACACGAAACCATTCAAGATTTGTTGGATACCAACAATGCACCAATCTACGTTGTACATTTCACACAACGGGAAGCGATTGAGCGAGCGCAATCGCTTACGAGTATGACGGTCATCGATTCTGAAACCAAGGAAAAGATTGCTGCCGAAATCGGGAATTTTAAATTCACTACTACCTTTGGGCACACTTTATCGAAGCTCCTACGCAAAGGAATTGGAGTCCATCATGCCGGAATGCTCCCTAAGTATCGCAGATTAGTAGAAAAATTATCACAAACCGGTCTACTGAAAATTATTTGTGGTACAGACACCCTCGGAGTCGGTATCAACGTCCCTATTCGTACTGTTCTATTTACGGGATTAGCAAAGTTTGACGGTAGCAAACAACGAATTTTGGCTTCGCGAGAATTCCACCAAATTGCAGGACGAGCCGGTCGCGCTGGTTACGATACCGTCGGAAATGTCGTTATTGAAGCACCAGAACATGAAATTGAAAACTGGCGACTTCGGCAGCGTGCTGGAAGCGACCCTAAAAAACTGAAGAAATTGCGGAAAAAATCAGCCCGAGATGGCGAAGTCACGTGGGGAGAAAAAACCTATGAGCGCTTATCTGAAGCTGAACCAGAAAATCTTCAGAGTCAATTCCGCATTTCTAACTCGATGTTGCTCAATGTAATTGCTCGTCCTGGTGACGCCTATGTACACCTCAAGCATTTACTACGGACTAATCATGATACTCGTGATAAGCAGAACAAAGACATTCTTACAGCTCTCGAGCTTTTCCGCGGGCTCGTGACAGCGGGAATCGTCGAAAAGCTAGACTCCCCCGACTCGACTGGTCGCAGATACGTTATCACGGAAGATCTTCGTCGCGATTTTGCTCTTAACCAGCCACTCGCGCCTTTTGCACTCGCCGCACTTGAAATCTTGGATAAAGAGTCGACTTCCTATGCTCTCGACGTGATTAGTGTCTTTGAATCGATTTTGGAAGATCCTCGAGTTGTCCTCATCGCTCAACAAAAACAGGCTCGCGGTGAAGAGATAGCAGCTCTTAAAGCTGAAGGCGTGGAATATACCGAACGAATGAACGTCGTTGAGGAAATATCTTGGCCGAAACCATTAGAAGAAATCCTCGAACCAGCCTTTTGTACGTACTGTGGTGGCCATCCTTGGGCTAAGGAATTCACGCTGAGCCCGAAGTCCATAGTTCGCGATATGATCGAACATGGAATGACCTTTAGCGATATCATCGCAACATACGGACTTTCACGCTCCGAAGGCGTAGTGCTCCACTATCTGACGGACGCATGGAAGACGCTGTCACATTCCGTGCCCACTGAATATGTTTCAGATGAGCTCGAGGAAATTATCGAATGGCTGGGGGAACTTGTCCGACAGGTAGATTCCTCATTGATCGATGAATGGGCAAATATGGCTGATCCTGATGCCCCGATTTCTCAAGATACAGTCGACCAACAACGAGCTTTCGGTGTTGAGGATCCTAATGCGATTACCGCAAATTCTCGTGCTTTTGCCGTAATGGTGAGAAATCTAATGTTTAGAATGGTACAGCTGTTTGCAGCCGAAGAAGAAAAAAAACTTGAAGCACTGACAGATTATCTCGATGAACAGCCAGATTTTTCAGAAGCACTAGACGAATACTTTGACGAATATTCGGATCTAGATGTTGGTTCTGATGCACGTGGACGTGAGTATTTCTTGCTCAAGAAAGATGGCCGTATTTGGTCTGTGCGCCAAATCATCAAGGATCCAAACGATGACCGCGCGTTCTCATTTGCCGCAACTGTAGATCTCGATGCTTCCGATGCCGCCGATGAGGTTCGTTTCGCGAAATTCTCTATCGACAGCTAAGAAACAAAAGGCATACGCGTGGTTAAATCCTACATGAGTAGGATTTAACCACGCGTATGCCTTAACTAGAGCTGATTATCGCGAAGCCTCAATCTCGACTGCTTGGGCAACACCTTGCAATGTCGCAGCAATCTTGACCCCTTCAAAGATCTGTTCTTTGGTTAGTCCTTCGGAACGGACGGTCTTTTCGTGAGCAATGGTGCAGTGTTCACAGCCATTAACTGTAGAAACTGCAAGTGACCACAGCTCAAAATCAACTTTGTCCACACCTGGCTTTGCAATAATGTTCATGCGAAGACCCATTTTTACTTGAGCGTAGTCATCGCCGAGCCATCCCTTCGCACGATAGGCCACATTGTTCATGGCCATAATCGACGCTGCGCCAAGGGCTGCGTTCATGGCTTCTTCGCTCAAATGCTCAGATGCTTCTTCTGAAATTTCAGAGAAAACTGCTTCGTTACGGGTAGCGGCCGCTACCGCAAGGAAAGTACCCCACAATTGCTGCTCAGTCAGTTCCGTAGAACGTGCCAAACTGCCAAGGTTGAGTTTCAGATCTTTTGCATATTCTGGAAGCCCAGCTTTGAGATTATCCAACGACATATTTAGTTCAGGCCCTTCTCAAGCTCAGCGAACTTATCAATGTTCTTGGTTGGGTCATTCTTCTGCCAGTTGCACGCACAAACCTCTTCAGACTGAAGCGCGTCGAGAACACGAAGAACCTCATCTACGTTACGGCCGACCGCATCTGGAGTAACAGATACGAACTGAATGATGCCGTCAGGATCGATAATGAAGGTTGCGCGATCTGCAACGCCTTCTTCGTTTTCAACACCAAGGGCCTTGATTAAATCATGCTTGATGTCAGAGAACAGTGGGAATGGAACGGTCTTGAGCTCTGGGTGAGTAGCACGCCAGTTAAAGTGGGAGAACTCGTTGTCAATAGAGCCACCCAAGATCTGGGTATCACGGTCCTGGAATTCTTCGTCGAGCTTGCCGAAAGCTGCGATCTCAGTTGGGCACACGAAAGTGAAATCCTTTGGGTAGAAGAAGACAACCTTCCACTTACCTTCATACTTGTCCAAAGAAACAGTTTCGAAGTAGTCCTCTGGCTGAGATGCGTTAACGTCGTGCAGGTCACCGCCCTTGAGCGCCGTCAAGTTAAACTCTGGGAACTTTTCGCCAACAGTCAAAATAGACATAATTTCCTCCAAATAGGATCGAACGGTTAAAAGCGTTTGCCTGCTGTTTCCTTCACTGCCACAAAATATGACGATAAGAAAACAAGCTCTTTTATTGGACCGCTGCCTCAGTTGTAGTCCTTATCGGAATAAGTAACTAAGGTTTTGGCTCCTGTCATTGTTTATACCTATACAGCGAACACCTGTCAATATGACTTTCTTTTAAAAGTGTCTATAATAAATAGGCATGAGCAATAAAGAATATCGGCCAACCCTTGCACAGCTGCGCACGTTCGCCACTATTGCAGAAAACAAGCATTTTGGCACCGCGGCCGCCAAGCTTTCGATTTCCCAACCATCGCTTTCGCAAGCATTAGCAGCTCTTGAAAATGGCCTTGGTGTTCAGCTCATTGAACGCTCCACTCGTCGAGTCATTGTTACTCCCGCTGGGGAAATGCTCTTACCATATGCAAAGGCCACGCTTGATGCGGCTGACGCTTTCCTTGCCCACGCACATGGCGCTTCCGGCACGCTTTCTGGCCCCATGAGTCTTGGTATCATTCCGACCATTGCCCCCTATATTCTCCCGAACTTACTCGATGCTGTACGTAACGAGTTTCCCGATCTGGAGCTTCGAATCGTAGAAGAGCAAACAAAACACCTTACAGCGCTTCTCCGCGACGGACATATCGATTGTGCAATATTGGCGCTTCCTACTGAACAAATCGGTTTTACAGAAATGCCACTTTACGTCGAAGACTTCCGCATGGTGACAACCGAAGATCACCCATTGGCTCATCGCAGTGACTTAACTCTTTCTCACCTCAAAGAGCTTGATCTTTTGCTTCTCGACGACGGCCATTGTCTTCGCGACCAGATCGTTGATCTTTGCCGACATGCTGATGTAAATCCCACACACAGCAAGGCGGCAGAGACTCGAGCGGCCAGCTTGACTACTGTTATGCAATTGGTCAGTGCTGGAATGGGCGCTACCTTAGTACCGGAAAGCTCAGTGTCCATAGAATGCTCTCGCCCAGGCTTGGCTACGGCTACTTTCGCTCCTGGAGTTAGTGCTTCGCGTCAAGTAGGAATGGTGTACCGAACGTCATCGTCAAGGACTGAGGAATTTCAAAAGCTAGGTTCTATAGTTGGCCGAGCGTTTCAAGACGTTATCGCGCAGAATTAGCATATAAAAATGGTGGTGAGGATCTTACGACCCTCACCACCATTATCTTATTTCCTATACTTTCAACGGAACCGTTCCTTGAGCAATTTGCCGATACATATGAGCTTGAGCATTCATCATGGCAGGAACGATAATAATCGCGCCTATTCCAAGAGTGATGAGCAACCCGAATGTAGAAATTAAGAGATTAAAGAAGCTAAAGCCCACTGCTTGCCAATAGTTTCTAGAAACCTGCACAAAACCAAGACGTATTCCCTCTATCACCGAGGCGCGCCCATCGCATACGAAATATGGAGCGTAGGTAACAAATGGTGAAATGAAGGTGGCAACAACGAGAATCAGCACGAGTGCCAATACAAATGGCATCCAGCTGCCCTCTGTTTGCAGATTGAAAGCAGTGACAAAAACGACAGCGAGGCTAATTCCCAGTGGAATAAACAGCAATATGAATATTAAAAATTCCGTCGCTGTGGTCTTAAGCCAACGAGCTTTCGTGAATACTTCACCAAAAGTGATAGGAAGTCCATCAAGCTGCAATAGTACGAGGCGAATACCAAAAGCTGCGACCAATATGGATCCAAAATTAATCAAAAAATCTGTGCCTCCTGTGGAAGACTCAGGTACTGCGTTAGGATCCTCTAGTCCACCACTCGCACCGAAAGACAGATACATTGTTGTCGCTACCCCAGCTCCAACAACCGCAAGTACAAAGAAAGCACCTAGTATCCATAGCGGCTTCTTGAAGACAATTCGGAATCCATACTCAATCGCCGCGCCGATATTTGCCTTACCGCTGTGTTCCACAAACGGATCTTTGAGGTCCTTATGGAACTTCTGCTCCCCCGCAGAACTTCTACCACTACTATATCCTGCGTAGGAACCGGAATAACTGCCTAGAGGCGAACTGGTGGGGTACCCATCAGCTGGTACGTTAAAACCACGGTCTTCTGGATGAGAAGTAGAAGGGTAAGGTTCGTACTCGTTATCTTGAGGGTCAAAAGGATTCCGAGGGGTGGTCATGTCACTCCTAGCGTGAGGCTCTGAAATTATTCAATACACGCCCGACCTTACTGGAACAGTTTTTCGCACTCCAGTCACTAACCCCAATCGTTGTATTACTGTTACTCCCCCCTTGAGCACTAAACTGTGTGTTTATTATGGGCAAACGGAATCCAAAGCACTCTAATCGACGCGTAAAACCAGCGAATCAAGATTCGCCAGAAGTTAAAGAATTAAAAGCATCATGTATTTCCCAATTATCAGGATTGGGACCTGCCCTCCACCGGTCTTTTCAGCACCGCATCACTAAAGCGCATAGCGCGCGGGCTTTAGAAGCTATCGCGCAGGACCTTGCAGCAGCGCTCAGCTCTATTGAAAAACGACGCAGCAATATCCCAGTTATCTCCTATCCGGAAAATCTCCCAGTTAGTGCACAACGGGAGGAAATTACTGCCGCAATCCAAGAGAACCAAGTCGTCATCATCGCTGGCGAAACAGGTTCCGGTAAAACTACTCAAATTCCTAAAATATGCCTTGATTTGGGGCGTGGTATTACTGGCTTAATTGGGCACACACAGCCACGTCGATTAGCCGCACGAACAGTCGCCGAACGCATTGCAGACGAACTAGATCAGCCAATCGGTGAATCTGTTGGTTACGCAATTCGCTTCGACGATCGCGTCTCCCCCAATACGTCTATCAAACTCATGACTGATGGCATTTTGCTCGCAGAAATGCAACGTGATCGCTATCTCAATGCTTACGACACCCTCATCATTGACGAGGCACACGAACGTAGCCTGAATATCGATTTCATCCTTGGCTATCTCAAACAATTACTTCCTAAACGTCCAGATTTAAAAGTCATCATCACATCGGCAACCATTGATCCTGAACGATTCGCGCGCCATTTTTCGGACGAGAATGGTACACCAGCACCGATTATTGAAGTGTCCGGGCGAACCTACCCAGTGGAGGTACTTTATCGCCCCCTTCAACTTGAAGATGGCTCGTCGCTTATCGACGTCGATCCCATCGACGGCCTAATCAGCGCCATTAAAGAACTCATGGGCTACGGTGATGGCGACATCCTCTGCTTCTTTGCCGGCGAATCTGACATTCGCGACGCCATGGAAGCTATAAAAGAGCAACGATGGCGAAATGTTGAAGTCATCCCACTATTTGGTCGGCTATCTAACCAAGAACAACATAAGGTATTTACGCCACATGCTGGGCGCCGAATTGTGCTTGCAACAAATATTGCTGAGACATCATTGACTGTCCCAGGTATTCACTTTGTCGTCGATCTAGGTACAGCACGCATATCTCGATATTCCAGTCGTACAAAAGTACAACGCCTACCCATCGAGCCAATTTCCCAAGCCAGCGCTCGTCAACGTTCCGGCCGCTGTGGACGTGTCGCCGATGGTATTGCGATTCGGTTGTACTCCGAAGAGGACTTTCTCTCACGCCCTGAATTCACCGATCCGGAAATTCTGAGAACAAATTTAGCCAACGTGATTCTGCAAATGGCCTCACTACGCTTGGGCCATATTGACGATTTCCCCTTCATCCAAGCACCCGATACCAAATCGATCCGTGACGGAATACTGTTGCTGCACGAACTGGGTGCATTAACCACAACGGATACACGGACTGATCTTCCACGGTTAACAACAATCGGCACGACACTTGCCAGAATTCCACTCGATCCACGACTAGGCAGAATGCTCATCGAAGCAGAAAAACTAGGCTGTCTCGCTCATGTCATGGTGGTTGTAGCCGCGCTGTCAATTCAAGACGTGCGCGAACGGCCTCTTGATTATCAGGCGCAAGCAGATCAACTCCACTCTCGATTCAAAGATCCTCAAAGCGACTTTTCCAGCTATCTCAAATTATGGGCGTACATCAATCAGCGTCGTGATGAATTGTCAGGAAACGCATTTAAAAAGGTGATGCAACAAGAGTTCCTTCACTATATGCGGATTCGTGAATGGTGTGATCTTGTTCGCCAACTAAAATCCATAGGTGAACAAGTCGGCTGGAAATCGTTCGAATGGTCAGACACAACCGACAATGATTGCATCCACCAAGCTCTCTTAGCAGGTCTTTTGTCCCATATCGGTATTAAAGAGGGGAATTCCCGAGAATTTGTAGGCGCCCGCAATACGCGTTTTATGGTGTTTCCTGGATCAGGTCTTGCTAAGAAACCTCCACAATTGGTAATGGCTGGAGAACTTGTCGAAACATCAAGGCTATGGGCCCGCGACGTCGCTGCAATAGATCCACATTGGGTCGAGCCTCTAGCACAAAACTTACTCAAACACCAATATTCGGAGCCCCATTGGTCGCTCAAACGTGGCGCCGCAATGGTCTACCAGCGTTCAACGCTTTATGGGGTGCCTATCGTTGTCGACCGACTGATCAATCTAGCTACCATCGATGCTATCGGCGCACGTGAGATATTTATCCGTGAAGCCTTAATTAATGGGCAATGGACTACCCATCACAGCTTTTTCAAAAACAATATGCAGAAATTGGAAGCTGCAAATACCTTGGAGGAAAAAGCAAGACGACGCGATATCGTAGTAACCGAGGATTCTCTGTACGAGTTTTACAATGATCGACTCCCCCAATCTGTCGTTTCTGCCCGAGCGTTTGATCATTGGTGGAAGAAAACCCGCACGCAGCAATCAGAACTACTCGATTTTGATCCTGACAAACTTATTTCTGACAGTGCTGAAGAAGTAAATGCAGAACGGTATCCAGATAGTTGGTACGACAACGGTGTAGAGCTAGAGCTCTGTTATCGTTTTGAACCCGGCCATCCTGACGATGGAGTTACAGTCAATGTTCCGGTTCCATATCTTGCGTCACTTGAAGAAAGTGGTTTTGAATGGCTGGTTCCTGGTTTTATTCAAGAACTGTTGACTGCCACTTTAAAAACTCTTCCAAAACATCTACGGAAAAAAATTGTTCCGGCTCCGAACTACGCAGATCTGATACAGCCTCGGATTTCGTTCCGAAAAGGATCACTTACTCAAGCTGTAGCGAAGGCACTCAAAGAATCCGGAATTACGGAGATCGAAGCAGAGGACTTCAATTTATCAGCGCTCCCAGATCATTTAAGGATTACATTCGCAGCGATAGACAAGCATGGAAAGGTACTTGATAAAGATAAAAATCTTGCGCACCTTAAAGCCCGTCAAAAAAATAAAATTCGTGCGTCTGCACTCAAAATCGGAAAAGCAGTCCACCAAAGCGCTGTCACAACTTGGACGTCCTCAACCCTAGGAAAGATCCCTGAAGAAGTATCCACAAAAGTAGACGGCCAACTCATTAAGACTTATCCCGCCCTAGTCATAGGAGAACAGGGATTCTCAGTTGAGGCCAAACCTACCCGCGCCGAAGCTGACGCATCCATGCTGACAGCAACGTTGGCGATGCTGATGAAGGCGTCAAATATTAACACCCAAAAAATGCTTAACGGATTGCCTCTTCAACAACGTGTTGCAGTTGAGAATTATCCTCACGGCAGCAGCAATGGATTAGTACAAGATGTCAAAGCTGCGCTGATCCGCGACCTACTCATCGAACGCGGCGGACCAGTACGTTCACCAGAAGAATTTGATGTCCTTAAAAAGGAAATTACTCCCAAAGTACCGGCGCTAACACGTCAAGCCGTCGTGCAATTAGCTCCTGCCATCAATTGTTATCTCAAGACCAAAGACGAAGTTGCACACTGGGAAGGCGACGCCATCGACGATATTAGTAGGCAATTAGATTTCCTGCTCCCCCCATTTGCAGTATCGCATCACGGGATTCGTCATCTGACGCGGCTACCGCGGATTTGCGAAGCTATAACCATTCGACTGGATACGATGAGCAGAGATTCCTATAAGGATGCCGAATTACAGCAGATTATCAATAGACTCGAAAATGCCCTCTATGCAAAGGCCAATCGTAGTGGAATTTCAAAATCAAAAATCAACGATATCGCGTGGAAAATTCAAGAGTTACGAGTCAGCCTTTTTGCCCAAAAGCTAGGAACCGCACAAAAGGTCTCGGAACGAAAAATCCATAAGCTCATTGAAGCTCTTTAATAAGTAGGGGTTCCCACTCCTGTAGTGCAAAGAGTGGGAACCCCTACTTATTTAACTGAGACTAACTCGACCTATCCCGTCGCCGCATCAACCGAATTTCAGATTCGAAATCATCAGCGCTTTCAAACGATTTATATACTGACGCAAATCGCAAATAAGCTACTTCATCTAGTTCACGCAATGGTTCCAAAATAGCGAGGCCGATCTCGTTAGCATGAATCTGTGAGCTCCCATGCAAACGGACTCGCTCTTCTACTTGTTGCGCAAGCCGTTTCAATGCATCATCACTTACGTCTCGGCCTTGGCATGCACGACGAACACCTACAATGACCTTTTCCCTACTAAAAGGCTCGGTAAGTCCATTACGTTTGACTACTAGAAGTTGTGCTTTTTCAACTGTAGTGAACCGGTTCTTACACTGCGTGCATTCGCGACGCCTTCTGATCGCTGAACCTGAATCAATCACACGAGAGTCGATCACACGAGACTGATCATTATGACAAAAAGGACAGTACACGACACAACCCCGCTTACGCTTCGTTACTAAAACAGACTCTCACATCTTATAGCGTGCCCCGAATTAGTACGGAAATCTAATACCGCGAAATCTTCCATCACTTTGCTGATGCATCGGAGCCCACGCTAGCCATCTCCTCAGGATGCATCATCCCGTCTACTGTAATAAATGAAGTAGCAACAATTAGACCTAGCAATGCACCAATTAGAACATTACGAACCTTATATCCGAAGCTCTGCGCTGCTTTCTCATGCAAATTGGGGTTGCTTTCTTGCTCTTCGACATAAGACCCAACATGATTTAAAGTTCGAACACTTTGTTCACTTGCAGCTGAAGCGAAAGCTGAAATATCCCACATTTCCGAAGCAGGGCCAACCTCGACACGACGTCCATCATGCGACCTCAACGCTGGTAAAACATAAGAAATAGACATACTTCCCTCACATCTTTCAATTTGAACAATCGCCTACGCTACAAGCAACACGCCACATCGACAACATGTTCGATTTTACTACACGGTCAATAATACTCACTCGAACAAACTTGTCAACGCCTTAAGAATATTTCGAACAAATGTGTAGGATTTGTTCGAAATAAGGTAATGTTTTCAGTAACCCAATAAAACGTCGTAGGCGATTATTATCCCTACATTGCCCGATCATCCCCCCCTCGATCACCATGGCAGTCTTTTCGAACACTGCCGATACGTTATTCGCAAATAAAACACAACAAATCACGATCACTTTGAGGAAATAAGTCTTATGCCAGCAAAGGATTCATCTTCTAACAAGAAGAACCAAATAGGAAAACTTTCCGAACGTCAACGTCGAATTTTAGAAGTTATCACCGACGCAGTCTCTCTCCGCGGCTACCCCCCAAGCATTAGAGAGATTGGTGATGCCACAGGCCTGCAATCCACCTCATCCGTTGCCTATCAACTTAAAGAGCTGGAAAAGAAGGGCTACCTTCGCAGGGACCCTAATAAGCCACGTGCAGTCGATGTCCGCGCGCTTCCCGACCCGATCCCTTCAAAGCCTGGCCGTAAACCAGGCCCTAAAAAGTCTTCGGTTACTATCAGTCCCGATCCTGCGGAAACTTCACCCACCAGTTTTGTACCAATAGTCGGTTCCATAGCGGCGGGTAATCCAATTCTCGCCGAAGAAAACGTAGACGGCTACTTCCCTTTCCCCTCCGAAATCGTTGGAGATGGTGATCTTTTCATGCTCCAAGTTGAGGGTGAATCTATGCGTGATGCCGGAATCCTGCATCACGACTGGGTTGTCGTCCGTTCTCAGCCTGTTGCAGAACAAGGGGAATTTGTAGCCGCGCTTATTGATGGTGAAGCGACGGTAAAAGAATTCCACTCAGATTCGTCTGGAGTGTGGCTTCTACCCCACAACGACGCATTTGACCCCATTCCAGCTGAGCACGCAGAAATTATGGGCAAAGTAGTTTCTATCCTCCGAAAGCTCTAATCCATCCTCCGGTAAGGAACCCTAAACCCCCTGTATATTGATCTAAATATAGGGGGTTTTAGACATTACGCACCCCCGAAGAGGCCTAGAATTCGGTTTTCCGTATAAGATCACACTTTTTTATTTTTCTTGAACCAAACGCTGTTTACGTTAGTTTTTACCTCTAATTCGTTTGTTTCGTGTCCGATTGTGGGAATTTTCTTTACTCTAGATCGCACATTTTTGGTTTTTGCATGAAAAGATAGAAGGAAGATAAATACAAAAACCAAAAGTCCTCAATCTCGGCTTTGCCCGATGTATTGATCCACGAAAGGTCAAACCAATGTATTCCGAGGAGCGCCGCAGGCAAATTGCCTCTTTGACTGCAGTTGAAGGCCGCGTCAATGTAACTGAGCTAGCAGCACGCTTCGACGTGACAGCAGAGACTATCCGTAGGGATTTAGCAGTCCTAGATAGAGAAGGAGTGGTCCACCGAGTACACGGTGGGGCTGTAGCAAACCAAACATTTCAAACTGCCGAATTTAGCTTGGATACGCGATCACGCTCTGCGTCTGGTGCTAAAAATTCCATCGCGCACGCAGCCCTTAGCTATCTTCCTGAAGCTCAAGGAGGTCTGTTTCTTGACGCTGGAACGACCACTGCTGCATTAGCTGAACTCTTAGCAGCCCAACCATTTGCAAAACACTGGTCCATCGTTACCAATAGCTTGTCAATCGCACTTACCTTGGCGAATTCCGGCCTTGACGAAATCCAACTACTCGGAGGCAGTGTCAGGGCCATTACCCAAGCCGTCGTTGGCGATACTGCTCTTCGTACCTTGGCGCTCATGCGAGCCGATGTTGCCTTCATCGGCACAAACGCATTGACAATCGATCACGGACTATCGACTGCAGATTCACAAGAGGCTGCTATTAAGTCTGCAATGATTACTAATGCACATAAAGTTGTTGTTTTGTGCGATTCAACCAAAATGGGCACTGATTACTTGGTAAGTTTTGGATCTATTTCTGATATAGATGTCATCATCACTGATGCTAACGCCCCTGAGAGCTTTGTGAAAGCACTGCGCGACCGTGATGTAGAAGTCATTATCGCCTAGCCTAGCTTCAATCTCTCAAGTTCTCTCATCATAACTAATGAAGTGGGGCGGGAAGAACTTTTATTCTTCCCGCCCCACTTCATTAACGTTGCTCGAGCTTAAGGCTGCAATACCTTACGCACAGCCGCTCGTGCATCAATTGCACCTTCGGCATTAACAGCTGCTTCTGCAGCACGGACACATGTTTCAAAATCAACAGATGCCAATTGTGCGCCCACACCAGCGATCGCCGTCGATGCAGCTGACAGCGAATTGACGCCTAAACCAGTGAGAACACATGCCAACAGTGGGTCTGCTGCTGCCTCTCCGCATACGCCCACAGCGGTGTTAAAACGCTTGCCTTCTTCACAAGTGTGTTTAATCAAACGCAAAACCGCGGGCTGCCATGGATCTGTCAGATACGCGAGTTGAGGAGACATTCTGTCTGCTGCCATGGTGTACTGGGTGAGATCATTAGTACCGATAGAGACGAAGTCTAGATATGGCATGAGCTTATCTGCCATTAGCGACGCTGCAGGCACCTCGATCATTGCACCAGCGGTTAACCCTCGTTCTGCACAAAGCCCAGCGAACCAGCGTGCCTCTCGTGTTGTAGCGACCATAGGCGCCATAACCCACGTTGGGGAATTCTCATCTCGCCCAAGCTCATGAGCGGCTTGTGCGATAGCGTCCAATTGACGAGTTAACAATGACTCATTAGCACGGGCTACGCGAAGGCCACGGACACCCAGTGCAGGATTCATCTCGTCGGCCATAGATGCAAAGGCAACCGGTTTGTCAGAACCTGCATCTAGCGAACGAACAACAACCTTGGAATCTGGGAATTGTTCCAAAACTTTTTTATAGACGGCCGCCTGCTCATCAACACTTGGTTCTTCTGTAGCAGTTAAGAAGCACATTTCGGTACGGAATAACCCAATACCTTCAGCTTGGCTTTCCGTTGCAGCGATCCGAGCTGCTTTTCCATCTTGTACGTTCGCAAGTAGCTGTACTCGATGACCGTCCTTAGTTTCCGCTGGGCCTTTCCACTGTGCGATACGCTCAGCTAGCATACGAGATTCCAGTTCAGCTGCACGAGCGGTTTCAGGATCTGCGTCAAGAGTCACTGTGCCCAACGCGCCGTCGATAAGCACGTCTGTCCCCACTTCAATCTTGTGAATTTTCTCACCGGCTGCGACGATACACGGAACATTGAGCTGGCGTGCAATGATCGCTGTGTGGCTGGTTGGTCCACCCAACCCAGTCACAAGACCAACAAAATAGTCGGTATTCAGGGCTGCAGTGTCTGCAGGGGATAGATCATCAGCGAAAAGCACAACGGGCTCATGAACATCTGGAAGTCCAGGTTCAAGATCTCCGCGCAGCTCAGCAATCACACGATCGCGAATATCGCGAAGGTCTGTTGTACGCTCTGCCATTACTCCGCCTGCTGCTTCAAACATTGAAACAAATTTGGTGGTCGCAGCAACGACTGCATACTCAGCTGGGTGTCCGCCTTGAATTCCCTTCTTGACTGCCTTCTGCCAGCCGCGGTCTTTGATCATTCCCGCAGTAGCTTTCAGCACCTCCGATGCTGCACCCTCGGCATGCTCAGAACGATCAAGAAGGCGTTGTGCCACGGCATCTGCCGCAGCAACGAACTTTTCTAGCTGTTGAGCGCGATCAGCTTCGTCAACAACCTCTCCTGCCTGGGGCAGCTCTGGCCGCGGGCTAATCCACACAGCTTTGGCATAACGGACACCGGAAACTACGCCAGTACCCTTAATAATTGTATCTGTCATCACGTTATTCAACGTTCGCCACCTATCCTCACGGGAGTAGTCAATACTGCTTCTACATCACCACAAAATCAACATTTCCGCAACCAATCCAACAAACAAATGTTGACATGCAGAAAGAAGTGGGCATAAATTTGGTGTAAGTTCAAATATTTTGTTTACATGGCGCATTCAAGGCGCCAGATCATGAAACGAAGGATTTTTACCGTTATATAACTGCAATGTGCCCTCAAAAATTCTATTGGGGGTTGGAAGAACTCTTGGTTGGATGAAGGAGTGAAGGTGGCTACCGTAGAAGAAGTAAATCTGCGTCAAGCAACCATCGTTTCGCTCACCAATGTAACCGGACGATCAAGTGTAACGCAGCTAGCTCAGCAATTTGATGTCACACCTGAAACCATCAGACGTGACCTGAAAAGTCTAGAGCAGCAGGGACTCCTTCGACGTGTTCACGGAGGAGCCGTTTCTGGCAGCCCCAAGCTTAATGTCAATGTGCTCGCTGTAGACGATGACGATGATCTGCCTGTTCATCAATCCCAACGACGCAAGCAAAGCATCGCTTTAACTGCCCTATCACTTATTCCTAGCCCGGAAGCATCAATTTTTATAGATGCTGGTTCAACTACCGAAACTTTTGCCAACGTTTTAGCCCGTACATACTTAGGACAAAATTGGCTCGTCGTTACTACTTCGCCAAACGTCGCGAGAACTTTGAGTAGCGCTGGTGTTCCTGATGTCATCATGGTTGGCGGATTTGTGAAGGCGCGCACTCAAGCAATTGTTGGCCCACACGCCATAGAAACATTGCATTCTATGCGAGCAGATATCGCCTTTTTGGGAACCAATGGGATTGACCCACACAAAGGTTTTACAACTTCAGATGAGCGTGAAGCCAAGGTGAAGCACGAGATGATCGCCCACGCACAAACATCTGTCATTCTCTGCGATTCCGGAAAAATCGGACACAGTTCAGCAGTCAGTTTTGCGCAGCTCGCCGATGTTGACTTTGTTGTTACTGATCGCAGCTCCCCTCCTCAGCTTTCCCGCCAGCTTGGCGAACCGAATTTACAAGTGGTGGTCCCGTGATTCTGACGTTCACCCCAAATCCCAGCATCGATAAGACCCTCCAGTTAAATTCCGTACTTACTCGAGGCGCAGTACAACGCTTATCAGGCGTACAAACAGTTGCAGGAGGAAAGGGGATAAACGTTGCCGTTGCTTTAGCAAAGGCACAAGCAGACACCGTAGCGCTTTACCCAGCCCACCCAGAAGATCCATTTAATAAGCTGATCTGTGAGTCCCAAATACCAGCGCAAAGAGTAACAATCCGCGGTGAAGTGCGAATAAACACGACAGTGACTGAGCCTGACGGCACAACCACAAAGCTCAATATTCAAGGCCCGCAAATTCACGAGGATGAGTTGCAAGCCTTGGAGAAAAACCTCCTAGAACGCACGGCGCGTTGTTCTTGGGCAGTTCTCGCAGGTTCCTTGCCTCCAGGAGTTCCTACTGACTGGTATGTACATCTGACAAAATTGCTCAATGCTCGCCACCCCTCGTTGCGAATCGCAATTGACACTTCCGACGTACCATTGCAAAAAGTTGGGGAATCATTCGGCAACTGTGCATTGTCGCTAATAAAACCCAATGGTATGGAACTTGGTCAACTCGTTGGACTTGATGGATACGCTTTAGAAAAAGAAGCAGCACAAGGAAACTTCGGCCCCGTTGTCAACGCAGCCCGTAAAGCAATCCTCCAAGGGGTTGAAAAGGTGCTCGTAACCCTAGGTGCTGCTGGCGCCGTATTAGTCACTAAAGATCATGCGTGGAAAGCTACGCCCCCACCCATTATTGTTCTTTCTACAGTGGGAGCTGGGGATGCTTCCTTAGCCGGTTTTATTCTTGCGTCGGAAGAAGGGCTGCCTCCGGAAAAATGCCTAGCTCAGGCTGTCGCTTACGGCGCAGCCGCTGCTAGTTTTGCAGGCACTCACATGCCATACCCTCATCAAATCGATGTCGATCACACACCTGTCACTCTCCTTTCCTAGCCCACCCCTGCTTGGGATAGCGATAAAACATCAATCATCACGGAGCTTTGCCATGTAATGAAAACGGCTGGAGTTACGGATGACGTCGACACGCTGATTGCCGATACCCTCACTCACGAACAATTTAGCAGCACCGCACTCCCCCAAGGCGTTGCGATTCCGCACTGCAGAACGTCAGCCGTAGCACATCCTGTGATCGCTTTTGTATCACTAAGCAAACAAGTGAATTTCGACGGTTCCCAAAATGCTGTGGATTTAGTCTTTCTCATTGCAGTTCCACTCGATGCGAAAAAATAATGCACCGAGTTCTCCTATAACGATTGCGGCAATAACCGCATGCCCTACTGGGATCGCCCATACCTATATGGCAGCGGATGCGCTTACTTCAGCCGCGAAAGCACGTGGCGACGTCTCATTGTTAGTAAAAACTCAAGGCGCTTCTGACAACTCAGTATTAAGTGAAAAAGAGATCGCTTCAGCTGATGTTGTTATCTTTGCAACCGATGTGGGAGTGCGTGACCGTGAGCGATTCAAAGGAAAACGAATCCTTGAATGCAGCCCACGACAAGCTATCCGCGACCCCAACGACACCCTTAGCGCCGCAATCGCACTCAAGAATGCTTCAACAAATACGACAGTTCGACCACATGTAACTCGTCGTGTTTCAGCAACAGCCTACGATTTAGAACGAAAAAGCGCCACGCTGCGATGAGTGGTGTCTCCTACATGGTTCCGTTCGTAGCAGCCGGCGGATTACTATTAGCCCTCGGATTTCTTTTGGAAGGCTAAGACATAGCTGCTGGATGGCAGGCAATTACTATTCAGCATTCGTTCACCGATCTGCCCAGCCACGATGCGGTCATCGATATAGCAACAGGACAGTCGCATCATTTCCAGCGCTCTGGCCTTTTGCTTTATCTTGGCGCTGTGGCCTTTGCTATCGGCTCAATGTCAATGCAATTTATTGTGGCTGCGCTTTCGGGATACATTGCGTTTGCTATCGCTGGACGCTCAGGAATAGCTCCAGGTTTTATCGGCGGTCCGTATCAGTCTTCGTTGGCGCAGGATTTTTGGACGGATTAGTCACCGGGCTACTGTCTGGAACGCTTGCATGGTGGCTTTCTACGAGGCGGGTTCCCGCACTTATCTCGTCGCTTATGCCGGTAGTAATTGTTCCGCTCATTTCCAGCCTTCTTGTGGGTTTGATCATGTTCTTGGTTTTGGGCAAACCCCTTTCATTGTTGCTTCTATCCCTCCAAAACTGGCTAGCAGGACTATCGGGTTCTTCAGCCATCATTCTTGGGGCAGTGCTGGGACTTATGATGTGTTTCGACCTCGGTGGCCCTGTAAATAAAGCAGCATATTTATTTGCTACCGCAGGCCTATCCACCATTGAACCTGCTGCGCTTCATATTATGGCGGCAGCCATGGTCGCAGGTATGGTCCCTCCGATTGCACTTTCTTTAGCGACCATTATGGATAAAAAAGTGTTTACAGATACCAAGCGAGAAAACGGAAAATCAGTGTGGCTTTTAGGACTTTCCTTCATTTCTGAAGGAGCGATCCCTTTTGCCGCAGGTGATCCATTAAAAGTGATACCGTCATTGATGATTGGAGGCGCGTCAGCTGGCGCAATTTCCATGGGGACCGCGACTGGCTCGCATGCTCCGCATGGCGGAATTTTTGTACTCTTTGCTATCTCTCCAGCGTGGACATTCCTCTTAGCTTTACTCATTGGCGTGATCGTTTCCGCGCTCATCGTCATTCTCTTAAAGCGTATGTGGCTCGTTCCAATCCACAGCTCGCCTAAACACACAAGTCAGTATCGTTAAAATGTTACGATGACCTAAACGACGTGTTCTAAAAGAACATCAATCGTCGTTGCATTTATGCCCGATTGATGGCGAAAAATAAACATTCGGAATAGAATCGGACACAGGTGCTCTCAAACTGGCACGGGGTGTCAGAGGTAACCGATGCCACTGCTATGATGCGGTGCAGTATCGTTGCTCGAGGTACGTAATAAAATCGCACTGTTCGCGTAACGTGAGCTTCGATATGATGCTGCGAACAGCTAAATGAAAGGACACCAGTTCATGGCTTCCAAGACCGTTTCTGTCGGATCCTCCGTCGGCCTGCATGCACGCCCAGCGTCGATTATTGCAGAGGCAGCCGGTGAATTTGATGAGGATATATTCCTCACCATCGAAGGCGAAGACGATGATGAGACTGATGCAGCTTCGTCTCTTATGATCATGGCTTTGGGCGCAGAGAAGGGCGATAAGGTTACCGTCACCTCCGAAAACCCTGAGGCTGTTGAGAAGATCGCAGCCTTGATCGAAAAGGATCTCGACGCCGTTTAAGCAACGCCGTGACCACTTTAAAGAGGAGAACTCTTGTTCTCCTCTTTTTTTATTTACTCCTCCCCTGTACTGCCTCTAAGGAGAGAGAAAACCTTGACCATTGTTGACATGTCATATATGATTGCCGGTGTTAGATCACGAATACCCCTTTAAAAGGACCAACATCATACAATTCGGCATTTTCACCATTGGTGACGTTACGACAGACTCCACCACCGGAGTTACTCTCAGCGAACACGATCGCATTAACGCAATGACACAAATTGCATTAAAGGCTGAAGAAGTAGATCTTGATGTATTTGCAACCGGCGAGCATCATAATCCACCATTTATACCGTCCTCCCCTACGACACATTTGGCTTATATTGCAGCGCAGACAAAGAATATTCAGCTATTGACGTCCACCACCCTGATCACCACTAACGATCCTGTAAAAATCACCGAAGACTATGCTTTTCTACAGCACCTTTCCGGTGGACGCGTAGACCTAATGATGGGGCGCGGAAACACCGGTCCCGTTTACCCATGGTTTGGCAAAAGTATCCGAAAAGGTATCCCACTCGTTGTCGAGAACTACCATCTTCTTCGTAAGCTATGGCGTAAGCCCGTGGTGAATTGGAAAGGTGAATTCCGTACTCCATTACAGAACTACACCTCTACTTCAGCACCGCTAGACAACGTTTCCCCATTCGTATGACATAGATCAATTCGGTCTGTACAGATCGCCGAACAAGCAGCATTTTATGGCGATGGATTCTTCCATAACAATATTTTCTGGAATAAAGAGGCTCTTCCGGTTTTAGAGTGCACTGATTGTGTGTCGCATGTTGACGGCGTGGATCAGGCACCACAAGATGTAGTGGTCGAAGTAGACGAGGATGTCCTTGCAGCACTTGTTCATGGTCCTACCCAACTACGCGATCTCAGCGATCCTAGCGTCTTTCATACCAACAAACGTGTCAATGAGCATGCTCATGGCTTTGTTGGCTGCTTGCTTGTTGGTAGTAGTTCCAGGTCTGTTGTAGCGGCGTATAGCCGTCGTCGAAGTCAAACAGTTTTTCAAGCCTCCTACGGGGCTTGTCGGTCAGCAGGTGCATGGGTGGTCAACAGTGTTGTCCGGTTGCGGTAGAGCAGGTCTTTGCTCCCGGCTGCGCCGGACTGTTGTTTCTCACTAAAGCTTGGTGCGACACGTGGTGAGCTTGTCACCGGTTAGGCGTACAACGTGGAATAGGTCTATGACTTAGGTGGTGTTGAAAATGACGTCGCCGGCGGCGGTGGCATAGCCTTGGAAGCCGTCCATGCTGGTGATGGTGACCTGATTATGAAACTTCGCTTTGATTATTTAGTCATGTTCGCAATACGTCAGTGTTTCTTCCTGGGGCAACGTCAAGAAGCCGGGCGGGGCGGATGACGTTTCCATCGCGCCATGTGTGTCGGTTGTGCGACCAGTGTGAAGTGTCCCAGGTTTTGTTCCGTTTGAGTAGACGGGAAAATCTGGAACATGCCAAGAAAATTTGACCAGGATGCCAAAGACCGTGTGATCCGTCTCGTGGAAGACCGCATCTTGGCGGAAAATATGTCGATGCACCCCGCGTGCCAGGCAGTAGCCCCAAAGCTGGGGGTTTCATGGCACACGGCCCGTCAATGGACTTAAGCCTGCCCGCCGTGCGGGAAACATCCCAGAACCTGTGCCTGCAGACTTGGCCGCCGAGAACGCGAGGCTACGTCGTGAAAATCAAGAGCTACGCGACACTAACGAGCTGCTGAAGGCTGCCTCAGCTTTTTTCGCGTCGGAACCAGACCCCAAACGTTAAGAAATGATCCGATTCATCGATGAATACCGGAGTAGTTTTTCCGTCGAGTTCATCTGCACTGGCGTTGAAAAATAACCGGGCTGGTGGGTTTATCACCTCGCGTGGGTATCGCCAGTCCAAGGCCCGAGGACTTAAGTGCTCGTCGCCTTCGTGACAGTTGTGCTGATTGAACGCATTAGAACTGTTCATCGGGATAATTACAGCGTCTTAGGTGTACGGAAAATGTGGCATGCTCTTTACCGTGACGGAATTGATATCGGTCGTGAACAAACTGCTCGGTTGATGTGCCTAGCCGGTGTTTCTGGCAAAGGCAAAGGCAGATCACCTCTCACAACCCGTAAGCCTAATGTGCCTGATCTGCGCCCAGACTTAGTCGAGCGTGAGTTCAAAGCTTCGGGCCCGAATAAACTGTGGGTGGCCGATATTACGTATGTGCGCACGAAGAAAGGCTTTGTGTACGCCGCGTTTGTCACCGACGTTTACTCCCGGAGGATCGTTGGGTGGGCGTTATCAGACTCCATGCGGACTTCAGGTGTTGCCGCTGCAAGCTCTTAACCAGGCGACCCAAGTGTGCTGAACAAACAACAGGGCTCATTCACCATTTAGATCACGGCTCACAGTATGTCAGCGTGGTCTACAACGAGCGACTTGCCCAGCACGGGATTACCGCTTCCACCGGAACTGTCGGGGATTCTTATGACAATGCTCTGGCAGAAAACGTTAATGGCCCCTCACAACAACGAGCTGATCCATACCCGCAGGTGGGATGATGTTGTCGAGGTGGAAATCGCGACGTTCGAGTGGGTGTCATGGTGGAACGAAGATAGACTCCACCAAAGCTTGGGATACCGAACCCCGGTCGAGGTCGAAACCGATTTTTGGAAGCAGAACCCGCCACAGGAAATAATAGAAATCAAGGCAAACGCCTAGGAACAAAACCCGGGGCACTTCAGACTAGGCTGCGGATGACGTGGTCGCGGATTACTTTAGGCTGCCCGCACTTGGGGCATTCATTGATGGGCTCGGCTTCGATGACGGTAACTATCACCGTGTTCTGCGGCCCTGGTAATAGTTTCTCCTAGTTCTGCGGTGCGGTAGATGGTATCGACGATGGCATTTCGGTTGGGCTGCACTGTAGGTCCGTGGTTTTGTACGGATGGTTTAGACACCCTTTTTCCTACAAAGCCAAGAACCCTAGTATCTTGTGCCACGCCCGAACCTCCGGCGAACTAATCAATGCACTCTAAAACCGGAAGAGCCAATAAAGAGCACACTGCTCAAATGGTTAATATTTACCGCCAGCGTTTTGAAAAGTACGGACATGGTCACGCAGATCAGGCCATCGTCGGAATCGGTGGGCAAGTATTCATCGGTGAGGCTGAGGCAGAGGCAAAGAAATTCTTCCGTCCTTACTTTGACAATGCACCGGTTTATGGGCACGGACCAAACCTCGAAGAGTTCATAGAACTTACACCGTTGACCGTTGGCACTGTTGAACAAATCATCGAACGTACTATGCAGTTCGCTGATTGGGTTGGTGAATACCAGCGTCAGCTCTTCCTTATCGACCACGCTGAGCTACCTCTTGAAGTTGTTCTTAACCAAATCGAAATCTTAGGCACTCAAGTTTTTCCCGAGCTTCGTCGCCGCATGGAAGAACGTCGACCTGATGATGTTCCTTCTGATCCCCAAGCCACTCGTTCCTCAAAGCTCACCCGGAGCACCCGCACTTTTTAGTTGAACCAGGTAAAACATCCGCGCAATAGGTGTACGAACCATCAAGATTCCTTGGATAAACGTAAAAGGAGAAGGTAAAAATACATTATGCGTACACTGACAGTCATTTCCGCAGGTCTTAGCACCCCCTCATCAACCCGCCAGATCGCAGACTCAATATCTGAAGCTGTAACCGCAGCAGTTTCTGCCTGCGGCGAAGCCCTCAGTGTTTCCACAATCGAGCTAAGTGAACTTATCCCAGATCTCATGCCAGCTATGACGACTGGGGTACACACGACTAAATTAGAAGAGATTACGTCAGCTCTATCCGCTTCAGATGGGCTTGTTGTAGCGACGCCTGTCTTTAAAGCTAGCTACACCGGTTTATTCAAGATGTTCTTCGACGTACTTGATACGGATGCCCTGACCGGTATGCCCACTATTATCGCTGCTACGGCTGGTACTACGCGACATTCTTTGGTTCTCGATTATGCGCTACGTCCATTGTTATCATATATGCGGGCGGTAGTAGTCCCCACTGGAGTTTTTGCAGCTACCGAAGATTTCGGTGGACCAGAAGGAGCGGAATTCAATAAACGAATCGCTCGTGCAGCAGGAGAACTTGCAAGCCTCATTGTCGAGGAATCTGGCAACGTTGGTGGACTAGGTGGTGTCACCGCTGAAGGACAAAACGTTCGTAAACGTTATACCGGTTCCGATCCTTTGAACGAATTGACTAATTTTGAAGATATGCTCAAGGGCCACAGCGGTTAAATACACGTAAATAGCAAAATTGTGCCCGAAAACCCCTCAGGTTTTCGGGCACAATTTTTATTAGAAACGTGCGTTGTTTCCTTCGCCCACACGAAGATACAACCACTTGAATACAGGATAGAAGACGATAATACCCATTGAACCCCACACGATTCCTTGAAGCTCAATTCCACCAATCACTAAGGTGAGATTACCGATACCGGCGATAAGCGCCACGGCTGCTGCTGTGAGGTTAACTGGGTTATTGAAGTTAACCTTATTGTCTTGCCAGATACGAACACCGAGCATGCCGATCAATCCGTAAAGAACTAATGCAGCGCCACCAAGAACTCCAGTTGGAATAGTAAAAATTAGGGCTCCAAATTTTGGAATGAATGCAAGCACCACAGCTGTAAGCGCTGCTACCCAATATGCCGCTGTGGAATAGACTTTCGTAGCCGCCATGACACCGATGTTTTCGGCATATGTTGTTGTTCCTGAGCCACCGAACGCACCGGCAAAGGTTGTTCCGATACCGTCTGCAATCAAAGCATCACCAGCTAAATCATCAAGGTTACGCCCCGTCATTTCGCTCACGGCTTTGACATGTCCAACGTTTTCAGCAATCAAAACAATAACAACTGGCAGCGTTACTAAAATAGCGTGTGTTGTAAATTCGGGCGTATGAAATTGTGGGAAACCAATCCAAGCTGCCTCGCGAACACTATCACTCGCACCTTCAGCAAGGTTGCCGGTAACAGCGGCAAAAACCCAACCAATAATTACACCAATAAGAATTCCTAGGCGAGCAACCATCCCACGTCCGGCAACCGTAAAAAGCAAAATGCTCGCTAGTGTTACAACTGCAACTAAGGGCTGCGATTGAAAGTTTCCAGCTGCGCTTGGAGCTAAGTTGAGGCCGATCAAGGCAACAATGGCGCCAGTTACTGCAGGCGGCATAACCAAATCAATTACTTTCCTGCCTGCGGCTTTAACAATAAAGCCCACTAGGATTAAGGCAAGGCCAGTCGCAACAACGCCACCGAGTTGTACGCCAATCCCTTCTCCTTGAGAAGCCATCAAAGGTGCGATGAATCCAAAGGAACTTCCCAGATACGAAGGAAGACGATTCCTCGTAATAAGAAGAAACACCATCGTGCTAATTCCGGAGAATAGCAAGGTGGTGTTGACAGGAAATCCAGTGAGGGTTGGAACCAACAATGTAGCGCCAAACATAGCGATCACATGTTGCATTCCAATGCCAATGGTTCGGCTCCAACTGAGCCGTTCCTCAGGTGCAACAACTGCGCCTGGTGCGATGGTCTTGCCATCTCCGTGTAGGGTCCAACCCCAAGATGCTGTGCTCACGAAACCTCATTATGGCTCCCAAACAAGGAATAAAACAAATACAACATCATGGGGCTACCCCATTGCAAATGAAGTCAGGTGCTTAATCGACTCGTAACTCACTCAGTTCCGCCGCAATAGCAGCTGGTAACCGGACGTCGATAAGCGTACCTTCTGCTTCATATTCTTCGCTGAGAACCGTGCCATTACTGTGGAGACGCGACACGATATCTCCACGGGTGTATGGAACGAGCAAGCGCACATGAGTATCGAGGGTATTAAGAAACTGTTCTACCCGCATCTCTAGCTCGGGTATTCCTTCTGCTGTCTTCGCAGATACGAAGACCACATCATCAAGAGCATGACGCAACTCAGCCAAAACTAATGGATCAGCTTGGTCAATTTTATTAACCACAATGATCTCTGGAGGTGCATCTACCTTAAGTTCACGAACAATTTCCGATACCACCGTATTAACGGCTTCGATTTGTTTGAGCGGAAATGGATCAGACCCATCAACAACATGGAGGACAAGATCAGCATCAACGACCTCTTCCAAAGTGGATCTAAACGACTCGACTAATTGAGTCGGAAGGTGACGCACAAAGCCAACCGTATCCGTAAACACAACTGCGCGACCATCTGCAAGCTCCGCACGTCGTGTTGTTGGGTCCAATGTTGCAAACAAAGCATCTTCTACCAAGACACCAGCACCGGTCATAGCGTTGATAAGTGAAGATTTTCCAGCATTGGTATATCCAGCAATGGCAATTTGAGGAATCGTTGACTGCTTTCGCTGCGACCGTTTCACCTCACGAGCCGTCTTCATACCCGCGATCTCTTTGCGCAGTTTAGCCATATCAGAACGCAAGCGTCGCCGATCTGCTTCGATCTTTGTCTCACCAGGACCACGAAGACCAACACCGCCATTGGATCCGGCACGACCACCAGCCTGACGCGATAGCGCCCCACCCCAACCACGAACTCGAGTAATGAGGTACTCCATCTGAGCCAAGCTTACTTGGGCTTTGCCTTCTTTAGATTTCGCATGTTGAGCGAAAATGTCCAAAATCAACATTGTACGATCGATGACTTTGATATCGAGGGCCTTTTCCAGAGCAATCATCTGACTCGGCGAAAGCTCACCGTCGCAAATAACCGTATCGACGCCTGTCGACGCCACAATTTCTTTGAGTTCCGACACCTTGCCGGAACCGATATAAGTTCCTGGGTCGGGCTTATCACGCTTTTGGTACAAGACTTCGACCACGTCTGCACCCGCAGTCTCCGCCAGCGAAGCCAATTCATTCATATTCGCTTCGATCTCTGCAGTCGTCCCCTTGGTCCACACCCCTACTAGGATGACACGTTCCAAGCGTAACTTACGATATTCGACGTCATAACCGTCATCCTGATCGGTTGCATGGATCTCTGAGCCACGCGTCAACGACCTTAAACTCGATCGAGCTTCCAGATCTAATTCGCCGACAGTCGGTGTGTGGTCAGACACATTCTTATGCCCTTCCGACACCGATTTTGCCACAATCAAGTCAGTAAAGTCCTCGCCGTCATCCGCAGAGCGGCTCACAGGTTTATGATCGCGAAATGCACGTGCCAAAAGCTCATCATGTGAGCTATAGTTTTTCTCCCCTTGACCAGCAAGAATATGAGACTGTGCGCCAGGTTCCGAGTTTTTAAAAGTATTATTTGTCATCGTTATTACACATTCTTCCAGTTTCTTGGTGGTGCAGCCACCTTTTACGAGGATTCTCGCTCACAGCGAACGACCTATTCACCCGCCTTTAACGATGCCGTCTCGATGCCCGACTTCTGGACGAGAGAAGTTACAATCGTAGATTATGAGCAATGACCTCCTCAGCATCGGAATGACCTTCGATAAATGGCAATATGCCGTCGAAGCAGCAATTGCCACAGACAATCTCACCGTTACGGGAGAAGTACGCGGTGGACAACTCATCCAATACGCCGATGAGTCTGGTGCAAACATTAATATCTTGGCCGTCGAACCGTTTGCTACTTTCGCTGGATTCCAATCCGCAACCATGACCTTTGCCCACGTCAGTATGATTAATGACGTTCTTGCACTGTGTGACATCGTGGACTACAACGGGGAATCCATCACATCTATTACCTGTAATTTGGCGCAAGGCCCACTTCTGATCGACGAACCTGAGCAACGGTGGCAGCAGCTCGGAGTGACAGCGTTAGCGCACAATGTCGCACTACATGCCACTGAGTCGGAATATTTAGCTGCCAATCCCAATGGGCACCTCGGAGAATTAATCAGTAAAGGCGCTGCCATTGTTGCAGAAGGAAACGGCTCTAACACCCCAGATGCTTCCGCGTATTTCGCCGCCCGAGTCTTGTCGGCGGAATACCTCACCAACACTCTTACCAGTGAACAATTCATTCATGTAACAGTTGATGGAAATTTCCCCTTCGATATTTGCTTACCCTCAAGTGTTCCGCTGCCCGAACGTGACATGATCCTAGAAGCAGATGCACTTCTAGTCGGATCCGTTGTTATCCCACAAGGCGGCGGATGCGGCGGCGGATGCGGTGGTGGCGGCTGTGGTTGCGGCCACTAAGGATGCTTTTAACAGATCCCATAAATTACCGCAAGATCGTCATTGACACAACTTGATGGAAGGAGCGAGACATTATGCCAGAATTTGCTGGACTGGAAAGTTCCTCGCGGCTGCCTTGGTGGCCGTATCTAGTCATCGCTCTTTCTTGTTGTGTTTTAACTTGGCTGCTCAAAACGCCCGGCGTCTTCTTGAGCATTATCCTTTTTATCGCGATCTATTACATGATCGATCATCATCCCAACAGTGCAGAAATTGATTCTCTACGGTCATCAGTCATCTTGTCTGTAGAAGATATCGAAGATATCGAGGCGCAATATAATCGCTTTGCACATGGATCAGATGCTTCCAGCATTGCAGATCGCACACTAAACCGCCCCGAACTGCTCAATACTTTTAGTACCGTTCCTGAAATCGAAAGTTTTCACTATTTACTTTCAAATTCAGACCGTTTTATTCAACGCGTACGTCTTCATCTCAACAAGTCTCTGAATACTTCTCAGTTAGAAAAGCTTCTCGACATCACCGACCAGAGAGCATCTCAACTCCAACAAGCTTGGACCGATGCACGCCGAGCCGCACGTCGGTACACCGAAAACTAGATTTTAGATTAGTTTTTCTTCAGTCCGGCCAGATTGATATTCCCCGAGGCGACGATTCGTGATGGGCCAGTCAAAGTTGATTCATCCCCCTGAATAGTCACCCTGACCTTACCTCCTGGAACGACTACAACCACTTCCCCATCGGCATATCCAGTATCAGCTAATGCCGCCCGAGCCGTAGCCACAGTGCCAGTTCCGCAACTTCGAGTTTCTCCAACTCCTCGTTCAAAGACACGCATATGCGTAACACCTTGAATTAAGGGCGTAGCGATTTCAACGTTTACGCCTTCTGGGAAAAACTTCGGGTCAAATAATGGTTTGACTAAATCAAGATTTTCAATGTCTTCTTGACCATACCCAGGAACAACACATGCCAAATGCGGGTTACCCACATCAACGCTTAAACCAGCGAATTGTTGTGACCCGATTGTGCATGTAGATACACCTGTGACTTCCGCCGAGCCCATATCAACCGTAACTTCAGCCTGTGAATCATCAAAGCTACGTACTTTGACAAAACGTGCCCCGGCACGGGTACCTACAACAAACTCGTCTTCGTCTTTAATTCCATGAGCTCGTACCCAATGGGCGAAAACTCGCGTTCCATTGCCACACATTTGAGCAGTTGATCCATCTGCATTGTAATAGTCCATAAACACGTCAGTCGCAGCTACTCCGTCTGGAAGAGCAGCGAAAACTCCCGCTTTCAGAAGCGCTTGAGCTGTTGCTACGCGGAGAAGTCCATCGCCACCAATTCCGCTTCGGCGATCACATAGTGCGGCAATGAAATCTGGTGTGAGCCCAATTTTCGCATCTAAGTCGGGGATGATAACGAAATCGTTTTCCGTGCCGTGCCCTTTATAGAAGGGCAACTGTGCATCGTGAGTATTCATGTAGGTCATGACAGCAATGATAACGCCATAGAGAAAGTATCTCCGCTCGCATCGATCCAATGAATTCTCGGATCGCGTCTGAACCAGCTTCGTTGCCTACGCACGTAGCGACGAGTTCCGATCTTAGTGTGCTCAATCATCTCATCAACACTCAGCTCACCAGCAAAATGTTGAAGTACTTGCGCATACCCAATGGCACGACCAGCTGTCGAATCAGCTATCAGCCCTTTTCCTACGAGGTTTTCTACCTCGTGGACAAACCCTTTTTCAAACATCAGCTCTGTGCGAAGATCGATTCGAGGGTTAAGCCACTCTGCATTAGTTCCTAACCCAATAATCTGGGTATTCCAGCGTGGTGGAGCATCCTTAGGGGGCTGACTGGCGTTGAAGGGTTTTCCGGTCAACTCAATAACTTCTAACGCCCGTACAGTTCGACGAGGATCCTTAAGCTCAATGATACTAGCTGCTTGAGGATCCTTTTGCGCCAATAGTGCGTGAAGCGCTTCGACACCGACTTCATTAAGTTTTGATTCCCATTTCGCACGCACGGATGGATCAGTGGGCGGGAATTGCCAATCGTCGACAAGCGATTGCACATAAAGCATCGATCCACCGACTAAAACGGGGGTTTTGCCACGGCGTAGAATGTCTTCTACCACTACAATCGCTTGGCTTTGATAACGTGCAACTGACGCTGTTTCAGAGGTATCCCACACATCAAGCAAATGATGCACAATACCATCGCGTTCCTCAAGTGTGAGCTTGGCGGTGCCGATATCCATGCCTTTATAAAGCTGCATCGAATCGACGTTTACTACCTCGCCGTTAAGATGATGCGCTAACGATACTCCGAGCGCAGACTTACCTGACGCAGTCGGCCCAACAACCGCAATAGGTGTCGTGGGATTATCCATACGATCGGATTGCCTTTCTTTGATTTTGTTTCCCCAGAAATTGGCGCAGTGCATTATTCGATTCAAGAGCAAAGCTGTAATAGCGCCACGTATCTGCCCACACCTAAAGTCGAATCTGACAACAGTAATTGAACCGATAAATAAGAGTACTGGAATAGCTCTAGCCATTGCGAAGGGTTAACTACCCCTGCGCGTAATAGATCATCTTTGGAAACTGTCTTTGTCGCCGATTGCAGCCACGTTGGCTCTACGGTGCCCTTATTACTGGCATGCGACAAACAATTCACGATCGCATTGTGGAATTCCGCAGCCTTCGGATTAAAACCCAGCGGTGCACGCTGGGTTAGAGCAGCGGGGCCATCTACAGCATAGACAATAAGCTCATTCGGCTCAGCATCTCTTAGACCAGATCCTGTGAGCACTTCCACGTTGGGATTGTGCTCGAGGTATCTGCCAATTAAAAACCGTGCGACCAGCTCTGGTAGATAATTGCCGTCTGATACGGCAGTTTTTCTTCCACCCCAAGCCCGAAACGAACCCGTATGCGCTGTGTATTCCGTATCACGTAAAGAAAAAATGATTCGAATCGTCTTCGGGTTCAATTCGTGCAGTATGTCATCAACAGCAGTCCTAATAAGCTGGCTAATAGGCTCAAATGGTGACAGTTCGGTGACTACGACTGGGCCGCTAGGAACCAACAGTATCCGCGTAGGGTCAGTGCTGTACATGTTGTGAATCACATCGATTTCCGATCCCACAGCTATTCCTTACTCGATAATGTCCGTAATACTCAAACACTTTAATCTGCAACACGGTAAGTTTAGTGGAGTGGAATTCAGCTGCCTTTCTAGGTCGCCCACAGCTTTGCCAGATAGCATGTCAAAGTAATTGAATTGTTGATCGAACATGGCGCCGCGCCGCGCGGCACTCTAGAGCAAGTAAGGAACCACCTGTCATGAGCACTCCGCACACCCCCAAGCCAGGTCCTCGCCCAGGAGCTGTTCCAGTCCCACGTCCTGGAGCTCACGCTGCACGTAAAGTCGTAGCCCCCAATGTATCCGCGATGAACCAAGCCCGTGCTTTTGGTCGTGTTGATGATGATGGCACGGTTTATTTGATTCGCGGTGGCGAAACAAGAAAGATTGGTTCATGGCAAGCTGGCACTCCTGAAGAAGGACTTCAACACTACATTCATCGATTCGAAGATCTTGCTACCGAAGTAGCGCTCTTGGAATCTCGTCTTAAATCTCATCCGAACGATGCTTCGCATATCAAAGAAAAAGCTGGCGAAATTCGTGATGGGCTTGACGACGCTGCGGTTATCGGCGATCTCGATTCCTTGGAAAAACGCCTAAGCTCCATCATCGATGGAGCAGACTCTGCTGGAGAAAAAGCTCGCGAGCTGAAACAGCAACTGCGAGAAAAAGCTATCGAGCAGAAGCAAAAGCTTGTTGCTGAAGCTGAGGAAATCGCCGAAAAATCTACCGACTGGAAAGTCGCAGGCGATCGCATTCGCGAGATTCTTGATGAGTGGAAAACTATCAAGGGAATCGACCGTAAAACAGACGATGAACTTTGGAAACTCTACTCTCGTGCACGCGACTCGTTTAATCGCCGTCGCGGCTCACACTTTGCTGAGCTTGATCGCGGCCGTGCTGCAGCCCGCCGGATTAAAGAGGAACTCGTCGAAAAAGCAAACATCCTCAAAGAATCAACAGATTGGAACGATACCGCTCATGCGTTCAAGGAGCTCATGAACGAATGGAAGGCAGCAGGACGTGCCCCACGAGATGTTGACGACAAACTTTGGGCAGCGTTTAAGGGAGCCCAAGACTACTTCTTCAACGCCCGTAATGCTGTAAACGATCAACGCGACCGTGAGTTTGCTGCCAATGCCGAGGCAAAGGACGCGCTTATCGACGAATACACCCCTTTGATTGACCCTGCGCAAGGACTTGACTCTGCCCGCGAGAAGCTTCGCGAACTGCAAGAAAAGTGGGAAACTATCGGATATGTCCCGCGCAATCGCGTACGTGAATACGAAGAAAAAATTGCTAACTTGGAAAAACGAGTTACTGAAGCAGCCGATGCACAGTGGCGACGCACCGATCCTGCTGCTCAAGCGCGCGCAGCTCAATTCATTTCTAAGGTAGAAGAATTTACAGCTCAAGCTGCAGAGGCCGAGGCAAAAGGTAACACCAAGAAAGCTGAACAACTTCGTGCTCAAGCACAACAGTGGCAAGAATGGGCAGATGCCGCGATTAATGCTGTCGAAAATCGCTGAGAAGTAATTTCACCAGCTAGGTGCGCGATACAGTTCCCTGCCTAAATTCTGACGTCAAGCATGCATAGATACACTCAATGCATGCTTGACGTATACGAATTTCACCGACCAAAGCCATCTTGTAATGTCGCTCTTCTAAAACCGAGTGATGAGCTTCGGTCATTCGTATTTTCATCAAATTTGGCAGCACAGGACATTACAGCCGATATCGCAATCTCGTGCTCAGCAACCACGGTACTAGCAGCCTTACAAGGCAGTTATGTACAATACTCTCGGATCTTCGGAGTATTTTATGTTGAGAACCATACAGTTCAGGACAAACACGAAAATTCAATATTGAATCTTCCCTCTACAACTGACGATTCTCCTTGTGACGTTGCAGGCTTTCCCCTAGCCTATGTAGAAACTGAAGTCTACTTAGCAGCTGATACTAATGTTCTGGCCGCAAACATCGTTCTTGATGCAGAATTACAGCCTCTGGAAGATGAAGACCTGGATGAAGAAGCGTAACAAGCACTTACGCGTTGTTTCGAGCTTCTTTCAGAGACAGCCTTCGAGATGCGGCGACCTATTATTCACCTGCAACTTCCCTACGGAAAAGTTGCGACGAGCGCTCAAAACTTTTGTGTGAATCTATTAATGCAACACGGCTACCGCCTAACACATGAAGAAATTCACGGTTACGTAGTTATACCGTTGGCCTTAGAACGCGTGGAAAACATCCATACTGAATGCTACGAGAATTCAGAATTCCCAGATGAGATCATCCCTGGGATTTTGGAACTTCTCAACCAATCAAATACTGACATCCCCACTAGCGATCTATTACGACAGCCGCAGCCATGGACTTTACAACGCCTTCAACAATCTGCCACAGCAAATAAAAAACGAGGTAATCGAACCTTAACTACTGTTCTACGTGACGATTCTGGCTGTGTACTTGCACTATCCGAAGCATTGCAACGTGGCCATAGCAGCGCTGATCTCGCCGAACAAGGTATAACCATCGTAGATTGCGATCACCGTGATCAGGGTTATGGCACAAGAGTTAAAGCTGCTGCTCTGAAAAATATTCACAACAACTGGCCAAAAGTAAAACGGGTGTTTAGCGACTATAGTTCGCACAACACCCGTATGGGATCAATTAACTCTCGTCTTGGTTTTCAAGGGTTAAGTAGCAGAAGGGGATGCGGACGTTTTGTTAGACACTTTCAACCTCACGCTACCGCAGCCATGCGATAACGCGCGATACTCATACCATTGAGACTAACTTTAATGCGATGATTGTTATAAAACTCGATATAAGCAGCAATGGCATCGTCAAGCTCTTGGATTGTCTGCCACCTCTTGCCGTAATACATCTCATTTTTCATCCGCCCGAAAAACCCCTCGCATGCCGCATTGTCAGAGGGTGTCAGGTGTTTTGTGTGTGAGGCTCTGATCCAGAAGGAGTTTCACTGATAATGACTACCGTGTCACCGAGGAAAGGTCATGACCCGAACAGGGTCAACGAGATCAGCGCTAAGCTGATGGAAAATCCGGAAATCGCCGAACTGATCGGCGAGTTGTCGACTTCCACCGATGATGCCAGCGACCTGGTCAAAGGTCTTTTGCAGGCATCGATCAACGCTGGTCTGCAGGCTGAAATGGACGCGCATCTAGGATACGCGCACTCTGATCGTACGGCGAAAGCCCAGCTGGGCACCCCGGATGGTGGCAATCACCGCAACGGGTCGTACACCAAAACCGTCAACTCTGGCTACGGCACCTTTGATGTGACTATGCCCCGGGATCGAGCTGGCACGTTTACGCCGCGGATGCTGCCTAAAGGCACCCGCCGTCTGACGGAGCTTGATGACATGATCATCTCCCTGTACGCCGGTGGGATGACCGTGCGCGATATTTGCCACCACCTCGCCACCACCCTCGGGGTGGATATGAGCCCAGATACGATCAGCACCATTACCGACGCGGTGTTAGAAGAGGTCATGATCTGGCAAAACCGCCAGCTCGACGAGTTCTACCCAGTGATCTTCCTCGACGCGCTGCGAGTGAAGATCCGCGATGGCCACCGCGTGGTCAACAAGTCTTGCTACATGGCGGTAGGCGTCGACATGGACGGCATCAAGCACATCCTGGGATTGTGGATCGCAGACAATGAAGGCGCCAGTTTTTGGGCATCCGTGTGCGCTGACCTTGCCAACCGTGGGGTCCAAGACGTGTTCATCGTCTGCTGCGACGGGCTCAAAGGCCTGCCGGAAGCCGTGGAGGCAACCTGGCCGAATTCCATGGTGCAGACCTGTATCGTGCACCTGATCCGGGCGGCCAACAGGTGGGTGTCCTACCAAGACCGCAAACCCGTATCAAGTGCGCTACGGGAGGTCTACACCGCACCGACCGAGGACACCGCCCGCGCCGCCCTGGACGCATTCGAGGCCAGTGAACTGGGCCGTAAATACCCGCAATCGGTCAAAGTCTGGCGCGACGCCTGGGACCGGTTTGTGCCATTTTTGCAGTTCCCGCCTGCGGCACGGCGGGTACTCTACACCACGAATTCGATCGAATCGCTGAATGCTGAGCTGCGTAAAGCCACCCGCAACCGCGGCCAGTTCCCGAACGATACCGCGGCGCTGAAAACGCTGTGGCTGATGATCTGCAACATCGAGGACAAGCGCGCTGCCCAGCGAGCGAAGAAAGCGAAGCGCGCCATCGAATGCAACGGCTATATTGAAGGAGCGAAAGCCACCGGGTGGAAACAAGCCATCAACCAACTAGCCGTGGCTTACCCCGACCGATTCGCGGACTACTTGTAAACCAAGCCCCCGCACACAAACAATCGGACACTCTCCATTGTCAGGACTACACCCCTTTTTCGACATCGAACGAACGATGCCATATTTCGCAGTCAGACTATGCCAACTCCGACCACGGTAATGCACACCACGATCTGAATGAATCACTAATGAACCATCCGGTGGAAGACCCTCAGCATCAATAGCGGCCTGCAGCGTAGATTCTGCTAACTCCATAGTGGGATTCACACTCGTCTTAGCAGCAACGACTTTGCCATCGAAACAATCAATAATCACAGACAAATACACCCGCCCCTCATTCGCAGCGAAAACACTAATATCAGTCAGCCACAACGTATTCGCAGCAGTGGCATGAAAACAACGGTTGACCAGGTTCGGCGGAGCCGGAGAAATTTCTCCTTGATAACTGGAATATTTCACCTTCCGCTTCGGAAACCGCACCGTAATTGCTTCTTCGCGCATGAGCCTGCGAACTACTTTTTCACTGATAGTTATGCCTAAATGTCGTAATTGCCACCAGATACGGCGATAACCATAGGTATTATGTGAATCAGAACTGATGCGGTGCACCATGCTGCGAATAGCTGCGTGCTTATCAGGCATGCGTCGTTTTTTCAGGTGGTAATAGAAACTGGATGCAGCAAGACCACTAGCAGCGAGCAGCATTGCTAATGGAAACGTGCTACGCAAAGCGTCAACCACGTCGGTTTTGTGCTTATTACTCAGCTGACCGGGGATGACGCTTACGTCTTTTTTTTATAATTTCCAGCTCCTTTTCCAACACGGCTTTTTCTACCAGCAGCGTGGCCATCTGCTGTTTTAACTGTGTTGGATTATCCGGCAATGATTTTTCTAGTGCTGCTTTAGTAGGGATGCGGCCATGGCCTGCGCGTTCTTTTTTTCGACATCAAGCCCCATTGTCCTTCCTCACGGTAGCGTTGCGCCCAAGCATAGACGCTGGCGTGAGTGTGCAGGCAGCATTCCTGGGCAATATCAGCTGGTCGCCAACCATTGTGGAAAAGTTCTACTGCGCGAAGTTTGACTTCGTATGGGTAGTGGGTCAGGGTTTTGGCTTGTTTACGTGGTTGTGGTGGGGTTTTGGGCTCGCGTAGCCATTTATACAGGGTCCATCTGCCTGGGTAGCCGAGTTCGCGGACTGTTTTAGTCACTGATTGTGTGCGTTTGTAGACCCGCAGTGCTGTGCGCTTCTGCGTGTTGGTGTAGGAACGGTTCATAATGGAATCCTCCAAGATTCCGTCCGCATCCCCTTTTGCTTAACGAGAGTGTCCGATTGTTTGTGTGCGGGGGGCTTGGTTTACAAGTAGTCCGCGAATCGGTCGGGGTAAGCCACGGCTAGTTGGTTGATGGCTTGTTTCCACCCGGTGGCTTTCGCTCCTTCAATATAGCCGTTGCATTCGATGGCGCGCTTCGCTTTCTTCGCTCGCTGGGCAGCGCGCTTGTCCTCGATGTTGCAGATCATCAGCCACAGCGTTTTCAGCGCCGCGGTATCGTTCGGGAACTGGCCGCGGTTGCGGGTGGCTTTCCGCAGCTCAGCATTCAGCGATTCGATCGAATTCGTGGTGTAGAGTACCCGCCGTGCCGCAGGCGGGAACTGCAAAAATGGCACAAACCGGTCCCAGGCGTCGCGCCAGACTTTGACCGATTGCGGGTATTTACGGCCCAGTTCACTGGCCTCGAATGCGTCCAGGGCGGCGCGGGCGGTGTCCTCGGTCGGTGCGGTGTAGACCTCCCGTAGCGCACTTGATACGGGTTTGCGGTCTTGGTAGGACACCCACCTGTTGGCCGCCCGGATCAGGTGCACGATACAGGTCTGCACCATGGAATTCGGCCAGGTTGCCTCCACGGCTTCCGGCAGGCCTTTGAGCCCGTCGCAGCAGACGATGAACACGTCTTGGACCCCACGGTTGGCAAGGTCAGCGCACACGGATGCCCAAAAACTGGCGCCTTCATTGTCTGCGATCCACAATCCCAGGATGTGCTTGATGCCGTCCATGTCGACGCCTACCGCCATGTAGCAAGACTTGTTGACCACGCGGTGGCCATCGCGGATCTTCACTCGCAGCGCGTCGAGGAAGATCACTGGGTAGAACTCGTCGAGCTGGCGGTTTTGCCAGATCATGACCTCTTCTAACACCGCGTCGGTAATGGTGCTGATCGTATCTGGGCTCATATCCACCCCGAGGGTGGTGGCGAGGTGGTGGCAAATATCGCGCACGGTCATCCCACCGGCGTACAGGGAGATGATCATGTCATCAAGCTCCGTCAGACGGCGGGTGCCTTTAGGCAGCATCCGCGGCGTAAACGTGCCAGCTCGATCCCGGGGCATAGTCACATCAAAGGTGCCGTAACCAGAGTTGACGGTTTTGGTGTACGACCCGTTGCGGTGATTGCCACCATCCGGGGTGCCCAGCTGGGCTTTCGCCGTACGATCAGAGTGCGCGTATCCTAGATGCGCGTCCATTTCAGCCTGCAGACCAGCGTTGATCGATGCCTGCAAAAGACCTTTGACCAGGTCGCTGGCATCATCGGTGGAAGTCGACAACTCGCCGATCAGTTCGGCGATTTCCGGATTTTCCATCAGCTTAGCGCTGATCTCGTTGACCCTGTTCGGGTCATGACCTTTCCTCGGTGACACGGTAGTCATTATCAGTGAAACTCCTTCTGGATCAGAGCCTCACACACAAAACACCTGACACCCTCTACTTAACCCGTTTTCAACGAGTCTCGGCAACCCAAATTTGGCAATTGACTCTTTAAAAACGCTTTTATTTCGAACGACGCTTCTCAGCGGCTTGTCGTCGGCGGTTATCTACCAGCAAAGGGTTATCTTCTCCCCTTCGCTGATTTTGGAGATCACGTTGCACACGTGCGACCTCATCAGTTACCTCCGTAGTTGCACGTAGGTGTTCTATCTGACGCTGTTCTTCACTCTTACTAAAAACTACAGCAGACAAAGCGTACACCAACACGACGACTGCAAGGATTTCGATTCCGAAGCCAATTCCGATTCCGGAGAAACCTTCGTTTTCTTTACTTTGCAGGCGCATCCACATGGCAAACAAGGACATGAGCAATGCAATGCCGCTGAGCAAAAATCCAATATTTGCGGCAACCGTTCGACGAGTAAGAATAAGAAATAGATTACACACAATTGCTGCAATAAAGCCGATAAGAACGAAAATATATTCCGCAAGCTTTACTCCAGAATCGGCTGCGGCGCTAGAAAAAGTGAGTACCTGCCATCCTTGGGCGTTTCCTGAATGCGGAAGCACTAACCCCACAGCGAATAGCACCAACGCACCAATCAACAACCATTGAAATCGCCCTACATGAACGAATCGTGCAGCTCGAATCTCTTTGATTCTTAATTCCTGTTCGGTAGCAGATCCAGACGATTCGCTCATGTTCTTCTCCTTAGAATTATTAACGCTCTAGGTTACTGCCACATTACAGCTAACAGCCACATCCACTGCTTTTCGACGTTTCCGAACGCTTTTGTGCTGGGGAGCCAATGGACGGTAGACCCAGCCCAACGCCTACTGGAGCAGTAGTAGGAACTTTACCGACTGCGCTCATATTCCCTGCTTTTGTACGGCGATGCTGTAAAACACCAGAATCTGCAATCAGGAAGAATGGCTTTGCCTCAGTTACTACAGTGGTGATCACGTCTCCTGGGCGAATATCTCCATCAACATGTCCTTGTGGATCGAAATGCACTAGACGGCCATCACGAGAACGCCCAGTCATACGGTGAGTTTTATCATTTTTTCGTCCACCAGATGCTTGAACAAGCAGTTCAACCTCAGTACCGATAAGCTTTGAATTTTCTTCAGTACTAATCCGCTCTTGCAGCGCAAGGAGTCGTTCATATCGGTCTTGGACTACTTCTTTAGGAACCTGATCAGCATAGTCTGCTGCTGGAGTACCAGGGCGAGGGCTGTATTGGAAAGTATAGGCGCTAGTAAAACGTGCTTTTTCAACTACATTCAGCGTATCTTGGAAATCCTCTTCGGTTTCTCCAGGGAATCCTACGATGATGTCAGTGGTAATAGAGGCATGCGGAATCTTTGCTCGCACTTCCTCGAGGATCCCCAAAAATTTCTTTGAACGATAGGACCGACGCATTTCCTTCAAGACTTTGTCGGAACCAGACTGGAGCGGCATGTGGAGCTGTGGGCACACATTGGGGGTTTCCGCCATAGCGTCAATCACATCATGCGTGAATTCTGCGGGATGAGGACTGGTGAAACGTAGACGTTCAAGACCTTCAATCTTTCCGCACGCGCGCAAAAGTTTAGAGAATGCAAAGCGATCGCGCTCGATATCAGGATCGGAGAAGTTCACACCATAAGCATTGACGTTTTGGCCAAGAAGGGTAACTTCACTTACTCCTTGTTCAACGAGAGCTTGTACTTCCGCCAAAATGTCACCTGGTCGACGGTCGACTTCTTTGCCACGAAGCGATGGCACGATACAGAAAGTACAGGTGTTGTTACATCCTACCGAAACCGATACCCAACCTGCATATGCTGACTCACGTTTTGCAGGTAGTACTGATGGAAATTGTTCGAGCGAGTCAACAATTTCCACCTCGGCGCGTTTGTTGTGCTCGGATCGGCTCAAAAGCGATGGCAATGCTCCCATATTATGAGTACCAAAAACCGCATCGACCCAAGGAGCTTTAGCAACCACCGTGTCTTTGTCTTTTTGAGCCAAACATCCGCCAACGGCAATTTGCATGCGAGGGTTCTTTTCCTTCACCGACCGCAACTGCCCTAGGGTGCCATACAGTCGCTTATCTGCGTTTTCTCGCACCGCACAGGTGTTAAACACGACAAGATCAGGCTCTTCACCATCAGCCACCGCATGATATCCCGCTTCTTCTAACAATCCAGATAGACGCTCCGAATCATGAACGTTCATTTGGCAACCGAACGTTCTTACTTCAAAGGATCTTCCTTGACCTACATTAGGTACGCGATGAGACTCTATATCGTTAAACATTTCTTCTTTCGCAGTACGCTCAGAGGAAGAACTAGAATCGTTAATGACTGAATTAGTGTTTTGTTCGGTTGCAGATGACACGAGCAGACATTGTACAAGCCCAATGTGACACGAGCACAATTATGGATCTTGAATTTTGTGACGATACAAGGAACTAACGCCTTATTTCATCAATCCTTGCATCGATTGCTTCTCGCGCTATCTCTAATGCCATCGACTGTGAAAATCCCCGCCGTGCCAAAACCCCCACTGTACGGCGCAATACTTTTTGGTACTCCGGATAGTCACAAGGTTCTTTCTTTATTGATCGAACCTTTTTATAGGCGAGTTCTCGTGCAATATCTTGCTCATCTTCGGGCTGGATATCTCCTACCACGTCTGCAATGATCTCGGTTTTTATTCCTTTATCTCGAAGTTCCCGCGTTAGGGCTTGCCGAGATTTCCCGCGACGTTGACGACGCTGCCGTACCCATTCTCTAGAAAAATTCTCATCATTGAGCAAGTTTGCGCGAACCAGATCTTCAACGACATATTCGACGATGTTTGGGGCAAAGTCGGCTGAAATGAGTCGATTGGTGAGTTCGTAAACTGATCGTGCCCGTTGGTCGAGAAGCAGAAGCGCGCGCTTGCGCACCTTTGCTTTTTCTTCTTCAAGCGCATAATCGAACAAGTCACTGCTTGATGAAGAAAAATTTTGAAGAACGGCTTTCAGCTGCGCAATCTTTTCAGACTGTACAGCTGAAGCATTGCCACTATGAGCAGAATCAGATTGATTATTCGTCATCCGAGTCATCAAAATCTACGTTAGGAACCATGTCTACTGGATCATCAGTCAGCGCATCGTCAGCATCCTTCAATGCAGCGTATTTTCCAATATGAAGCGCTCTGAAGATCTTGTCTTCAATCTCATCGGCCAGTTCTGGCGTTTCTTTAAGATAAAGACGTACTTTTTCTTTTCCTTGTCCGAGCTGGTCGCCTTCATATGTGAACCAAGAACCAGATTTTTTGATAATTCCATTATCAACACCCAGGTCAATAATTGAAGATTCTCGCGAAATCCCCTCACCGTACATGATGTCGAATTCTGCGATCTTAAACGGTGGCGAAACCTTATTTTTGACCACTTTCAAGCGAGTCCGGTTACCAATGGCATCTTGACCATCTTTAAGTGTCTGAATCCGTCGGACATCACACCGAACTGAGGCATAGAACTTCAAGGCTTTACCACCAGTCGTTGTTTCGGGCGAACCGAACATAACACCGATCTTCTCACGAAGCTGGTTAATAAAGATTGCTGTAGTGCCTGAGTTATAAAGCGCACCAGTCATCTTACGGAGCGCCTGACTCATCAACCTAGCTTGAAGGCCAACATGGCTATCTCCCATTTCGCCTTCAATTTCTGCCTTTGGAGTCAATGCTGCAACTGAGTCGATGACAATGATGTCAATAGCACCAGAACGCACAAGCATATCTGCGATCTCCAAAGCCTGTTCACCGGTATCAGGTTGAGAAACAAGCAATGCATCAGTATCTACACCCAGTTTGCGTGCGTAATCAGGATCTAGAGCGTGCTCAGCATCAATAAAAGCCGCAATACCTCCGACTTTTTGAGCCTGTGCGATAGCATGCAATGCGACGGTGGTCTTACCCGATGACTCCGGACCATATACCTCAACGATACGTCCACGAGGAAAGCCGCCAATTCCTAAAGCTACGTCGATAGCAGTGTTACCGCTGGAGATAGCGCTAATGGGCGGACGATTCTCGTCACCAAGACGCATAACCGCACCTTTACCAAAATCCTTTTCGATCATCGCAAGCGCCGCATCGAGCGCTTTCTTGCGATTATCTCCAGTTGGTTGCTGCGTTTTGCTATTTTTTCTTGGCGCCATGATGGGTGCTCCTTTTCTTGTTTCTTTAAAACTTGTTCTCTGTTTATTTAGACGTATTCACTCACCCAAAAGATCCACGGGTGAAAGAAGGGGTAAATTCTACGTTTGTACGGTGATCCGCTCCAACGAACGGTATTGACTATAAGCCTTTAACCCAACGTCACCAGTTATCACAAACCAGAATACACGAATACATGTTCGACAAAAATTTTTAGGCACCTCGAACAAAAATCGTCATATCAATAACAAGAACTAACGGCGCTGTTCAGGAATCTTAAAATCATCACACAAATCAAACCAGACCTGCCTTAAGTCAATCTCGTGTTCGATACTATCTTCGACGGTTTCTCCGGTTCTACTCAGTACATGTGAGTGGACGATCCATGCGCCCTTCATCTGCCCAAACTCCTCTTCAAGCTTCTGATAGAAGGCAGTCAATCGCATTGGTCTTCCTCGATATTCTCATCGGTATGGCTATTGCAACGTTGGATATATGACGCAAACTCCACAGCACAGTACAGTAACTGCTTGTGTCTACATCTTATTCATCTCAAAGAAAACTTCTCGATCTCGCCTATATTGCGGTGTTTGCTGCACTCATCATCGTGTTCGCGTTTGTGTCAATTCCAGCAGGCGCCGCAGGCGTGCCCATCGTAATACAAAATGCCGTCATCGTGCTTGCGGGTCTCATTCTTGGAGCACGACGAGGATTTCTTGCCACTGCACTGTTTCTCGCCCTAGGCCTCATCGGTCTGCCGGTTCTAGCGGGTGGTCGTTCTGTCCTCGCTGCACTTCCTGGACCAACCGTCGGCTATTTGGTGGGCTACTTGGTATCAGCACTGGTTGCCGGCGTAGTTGCCTATAACGCACCAAAGCAACCAAAACCGCTTGCCTTTGTCTCTTTCCTTGTAGCTGCGTTATTGGCACTTGTCACCCAATACGCATTTGGCACGCTAGGACTCATGATTCGCGCCGACATGGACTTCAATAAGGCATTGCTCGTCAACATTCCTTTTATTGGCCCCGACGTTATTAAGATGGTGGTAGCAGTTTTCATTGCAATCGGAGTCCACGCAGCATTCCCCGATCTAAGAACTTCATCCAAAATGAAATAATATGTAAAAGCAGCGGTACCTTATACCGCTGCTTTATTCATTACTGCATTCATAGAAAATACTATGCCTACAATTTCTTTTCAGGATGTCACGGTCTGCTTTGATGACAAGTGCATTCTTAACAATATTTCGCTTACCCTTAGTGAGCAACGAATTGGCATCATTGGTGCCAATGGAAGCGGAAAATCTTCACTCGTACGTTTAATCAATGGGTTAGGCCAACCGTCGAGTGGCACTGTAACCGTCGACGACATGTGTGTCGCCAAAGATGGAAAAAACATCCGACGAGCTGTTGGATTCGTGTTTTCTGACGCCGAAAACCAAATCGTCATGCCTACTGTCAAAGATGACATTGCTTTTTCGTTACGTCGACTTAAACTCAGTAAATCCGAACGTGAACAACGAGTCAATGACATGCTGGTACGTTTTAATCTCGAAGATCATTCTGAACAATCGCCGCATCTTCTTTCTGGTGGTCAAAAACAATTACTGGCCCTAGCTGCAGTATTGGTAATTCAACCAAATATCATTATTGCGGACGAACCGACAACGCTTTTGGACATGCGCAATCGTGAACGCATCAGGAAAGAATTTGCACAATTACAGCAACAACTGATTGTTGTGACACATGATTTAGATTTCCTTGACGACTTTGATCGCGTGATTTGCATCAATGATGGTGCCATCGTGGCTGATGGAACTCCGTCTGAGGTTATTCATCACTACAAGGCCTTAATGAAGGCGAATCCCCTATGATCCAGTCCATACCTTTAGGCACATATGTTCCTGGAGAATCAGTTGTCCACAAAACGCCGCCACTGGTTAAACTCGGCATTCTGATTGTCTTTATCGTTGTCTCGACTGTATGGGGAACCACTCCCCTTCGAGCACTCAGTTCCTGTGTTGTCGCAGTCTCACTTTACTTCGTGGCGAAAATCCCTTTGCCCGTCGCATGGTCACAATTGTGGCTTCCCTTGCCAGTTTTACTAACTCTGGGCGCATTTCAATGGTGGCAACGTGGAGCGTTCTATTCATCAAGTTTAGTTCTTACTATCTACGCAGGTTTAATGGCTGCGGTGCTCGTCACGCTCACGTCGACACTTGTATCCATGATGGATGCGCTTGAATGTGCACTCCAGCCCCTGAAAAAATATGGCTTCCCAATAGAATCAGTGGTCTTGGCCTTTTCGCTCACGCTCCGGCTTCTGCCTCTGATGCTCAACACCGTTAATGAGGTCCTTGATGCCCGAAAGGCACGCGGTGTTGCGTTCTCACTGACGGCTCTCGGTACCCCTGTGATGATTCGTTCTATTAAACGAGCTCGATCGATTGCAGATGCTCTAATGGCGCGTGGAGCTGGGGATTAAAAAAATAGATAGTGCGGACCCACTAGAATGTGGATCCGCACTATCTATCTATAAAGCTCTAAGCTTCTCCGCGAAGCTCACGCATTTTCCGCGCTACCGCATCATCAGCAACACTTGGCGTAGCCTGTTGTGTAGATTCAATCGACTGTTGCGTGGCGGAATTCCCAGCACCTAGTTGATCACCAGACATCTCTGCACGAATTTGTTCTAGGCGAGAATGACCCGCGAGTTGAATTCCCGCTTGTTCCACTTCTGCCATTCGCCCCTGAACAGAGTTTTGAGCTAGTTCAGCAGTGCCCAAAGCATTAGCGTATCGACGTTCGATCTTCTCACGAACCTGATCAAGGTTAGGAGTGTCACGGTTGGAAATCGAATTCATAGACTGAATAGACTCCGCAACCTTTTCCTGCATCTTTGCCTGCTCAAGCTGGCTCAGAAGTTTAGTACGCTCGGCCACCTTTTGCTGCAAAACCATAGCATTACGCTCTACGGCCTTTTTCGCTGCGTCAGCCTGCTGGAGCGCTTGATCATGAAGCTGTTTGGTATCTTCTACGCCTTGTTCAGCAGTAACTAGCTGAGCCGCAAACGCTTCTGCAGCATTTTCATACTCAGTAGCCTTCTGAATATTTCCCTCTGCACGAGCTTTGTCAGCCAACTGGATTGCCTGACGGGTATTTCCTTGGAGTTTTTCAATTTCTGCAAGACGACGGTTGAGCTGCATCTCCAATTGACGCTGGTTACCGATCACAGCTGCAGCTTGCTGAGACAACTCTTGATGTTGCCTCTGGGCGTCTTCGATAGCCTGTTGAATCTGTACCTTTGGATCAGCGTTCTCTTCAATTTTCGAATCAAACAAAGCCATGAGGTATTTCCATGCTTTAGAAAATGGATTCGCCATCGACATATCGCCCTTTCATTATGTATCCGCTGCACATATTGAAGACTGCAGCACATCAATTAGTGATGAAACTTTTTATAAATTTTGTGAAAACCACGCAAAGCTATAGTAGCGCAGTCGGTAACAGCCACTAAGACACTCTAGCTAGATCGGCTTCAGCTGAGCGCATTGCCATGGTGCCAGCAGCTTCAATGAGGACATCAGAAACTGAGGCGCCAAGCGCATGACATACAGAGGCAAGGAGCTCCGAAGAAACCTCTTTACGCCCACGTTCTAACTCCGACAGATATCCAGGAGACACACGTGAAGTTTCTGCCAGTTCACGAAGTGTAATCCCTTTGTCTGCTCTAAAAGCACGTAGAGCAGCACCTAGAGCCTCACGAAGCAAAGGTTCCGGTAAAAATCCGGTTGTTTCGTTTCCTGTCACAGGCTTGTCAAGTACCGCAGTGTATTTCATCATCAAATAGTCAAACGCCGATCGTGTATAGTTTGTTCCCGACATTAATCAATGTACACATCATGCCACGGAATCATTGAGTCTTATAAGCTCAATTTTCTTTCGTGTACTCAAGTCCTGACAGATCTGTTATCCATATCGCAGCGGCCCGCACAGCTGCCAATCGAATTGCTTGACGGTCACCAGCAACGACTTGTCCAGGAGCACATAAAATATCAGCAACCAATTTTGATTTCACTGTTCCGTTAGGCAGCGCAACTCCAATCCACACGGTTCCTACAGGTTGTCCGCATTGTGTAGCTGGTCCAGCTACACCTGTTAAAGAAACAGCCCATTGCGATTGAAATTGTCGCTTAGCTCCGATTGCCATAGCTTCAGCGCATTGCCAAGAGACCGGACCATGTTCCTCCACAGTAGCGACGGAAACACCCGCTACTGAGACTTTCAAGTCTGTAGCATAGGTAATCAATCCACCTCGCAATACTTGACTGCTCCCCGGTAAATTGGCGATAGTTGCCGCCATGAGCCCAGCAGTAAGCGATTCACACGTAGAGATCGTGCAATTCTGCTGTTTTAACTTATCGACCATACGGGTGACAGCAGCTTGGGTGGCGTCGTCAAGCATTTTTTAGCTTCTTGGCATCGATTAGATATTGAACACCCGTTACGACAGTCACCACAACCGCACACAGCATTACAAAGAACTGAATCGGCTGCGCCGCATCAGGCAATGGCAAGAGATAGAGTGCCACGGCAAGAGCCTGCAAAGTGGTCTTAATTTTACCGCCCTTACTTGCCGGCACGACGTTGCCCTTCTTCAGCTCAAAGAAACGCCACAAAGTAATACCGAGCTCACGCACGACGATGACAATCGTTATCCACCACGGTACAAAACCAATGATATTGAGAGTGACTAAAGCGGTAATCATCAGGGCTTTATCGGCAATCGGATCCGCAATTTTCCCAAAATTTGTGACTAGATTTTTGGCGCGTGCTATATCACCATCAAGCTTGTCAGTGATCATCAACGCCACAAAGGTTCCAAAAGCCCACCATAACCATCGCGTGATGTGACCATCACTTTGAAGAACAAACCATGCAAACAACGGAATCACAATGATTCTCAAACTCGTTAACACATTAGGAACGTTCCAATTAGATGGTGTGCTGTGCTCTGACGTATTTTCGCGCTCCTGTTTCACACTCACTCACACTACCCTCAAAACAAAATCTTATGTACTACCACATATCGTCTTCGCAGTACTCTCCCCCTTTTTCTTCCCTACCTACTACTATGTTCGCTATGACCACATATGCATTTCTCTACGAATACGACCCCAATAGCCCCAAAATTGCGGAGCATCGCCCACGCCACCGCGAATTCTGTGCCGAATTAAAAAACGACGGTGTTCTTATTGGTTCTGGACCATTTATCGATGGCAATGGTGGAGCACTGCTCGTCATCTCTTTGCCAGAATCTGCAACTATCCACGACGCCCAGGCACTCATGGACAAAGACCCCTTCTACTCCGAAGGGGCTATCTCAAAGCGAACGGTTCACACATGGAATCCAGTGTTAAACGTTTTTGGTGCCTAAAATTTCAATCGAAATAGTTGAAGCCGTTGATCTGCCTAGAGCAAGCAAATCAACGGCTTCAACTATCGAGCGAGTAGTGCTTATCGAACAACACCTTGAGTGTCATCACGCTTGGACTTAATGATTGAGGCAACAATCGTAATCGCCAAAATGCCCACAATCACAACAAGCGACCAGTGCGTGGCAATCTCTGGAACAGCAATGGGCTCTCCACCATTGACAAATGGAAGCTTATTTTCATGCATTGCATGTAACAACAGCTTGACACCAATGAAAGCCAGAATAAGTCCGAGGCCATAAGCCAGATAGACAAGGCGATCTAATAATCCATCCAGCAAGAAATACATTTGGCGCAACCCCAAGAGTGCAAAAGCGTTAGTAGTAAACACAACGTATGGCTCTTGAGTAATACCGTAAATTGCGGGAATCGAGTCGAATGCAAACATCAAATCGACCATGCCAATCGCAACGAGGCCGATAAACAACGGCGTTAATGCAAACTTACCCTTTTGATGAATGTAGAGATGATCCTTCTCATAATTCGGGGTAACATGCACGACTTTGCGCAACCATTTGATAATTCTCATGTCACTAGGATCAGTCTCCGATTTATCGGTTACCTCGTCCCAAAGGAGCTTCAGCGCGGTGTAAAGCAAGAAGATGCCGAACAGATAGAACACATCCGACCACGCTTGGATAACAGCTGCTCCGAGGAGAATAAAAACAAGTCGGAAGACCAAGGCCAAGGCAATGCCAATCAACAGTACTTTCTGCTGATACTGTCGCGGAATTTTAAATGCGCCCATGATTAGCGCAAAAACAAAGAGGTTATCAACACTCAGAGCCTTTTCGGTTACATAACCGGTGAAAAACTCGATTCCGTGTTGATGAGGGGTGCCAGGTTCTCCCCACGTCAGCCACAAAAACACGCCGAACGCACAAGCGAGCACGACATAAAATACAGACCACAGTGCTGATTCTTTAAGCGTTGGTTCGTGTGGGGTACGTACATGAGAAAAGAAATCAAATACGAAAAAACCTGCAATCACCGCAATGGTGATCACCCATGTCACAGCATTTACTTCCATATAAAAAGACACCTCCGGTCTCAATCGTTGAGCAGATGAACCGGAGGTCTCCCCCGCTCACTCTGATCCGGCTTGCTTGAGCAAATAACCTAAAATCAAAGTAAACCGACATGACCGGGATCGTACGAGAATTCTCGCATGGTAACCGTGTTGACGATCAATGCCGTGGGTGGGGTACTCCCCTCCAACTACAGTCCCACAGTGTAGCCGATCACATCATCCCACTGCACCTAGGGAATCATCAGTGCATGTCATTACAGCACTACATCTAAAAATCCAACTTAAAAAGCATTACTTGAAGGGTTATACGCAGCACGTTCGCCATGCGATGGATCCGAAGCATCAGAAACTCCAGAGTCTGCTGGTTGCCAATCATCCTCCTTTGGAGCATCTTCTGGCTTAGCACCTTTAATCATCCACAGAGTTGTCTCTAACTCTTCAGGTTTGACCAAGACCTCGCGGGCTTTTGACCCCTCGGATGGTCCCACAATGCCACGTGTTTCCATCAAATCCATAAGGCGACCGGCTTTGGCGAAGCCAATACGCAATTTACGTTGCAACATCGAAGTTGACCCTAATTGCGCAGTAACAACCAATTCCACTGCCTGCAATAGATCTTCCAGATCGTTGCCAATATCGGCATCAATATCTTTTTTAGCTTCAGCGGCTTTATCTTCGGTTACACCTTCGGTGTAGTTTGGCTCGCCTTGAGCCTTAGCAGCCTCCACGACTGCTTGGATTTCTTCATCAGTAACAAAAGCACCCTGAATACGCTGTGGACGTCCGCCCTGCGGGATAAACAAACCATCACCCATACCGATCAGCTTTTCAGCACCAGCTTGGTCCAGAATCACTCGGGAGTCAGTCAAAGAGGACGTCGCGAAGGCGAGTCGCGACGGAACATTGGTCTTAATCAAGCCCGTAACGACGTCAACTGAAGGACGCTGGGTAGCTAGAACCAAGTGGATACCTGCAGCACGTGCCTTTTGCGTAATGCGAACAATGGAATCCTCGATCTCCTTAGGGGCGGTCATCATCAAGTCCGCAAGCTCGTCGACCACGCAGACAATATAAGGATAAGAATCGTATTCTCGCTGAGATCCCAAAGGTGCGTGGATTTCGCCTGACTTAACTTTTCGATTGAAATCTTTAATATGGCGAACGCGCGTGGACTTCATGTCCATGTAGCGCTGCTCCATCTCTTCGACCAACCACTGAAGCGCTGCGGCCGCTTTCTTTGGCTGAGTGATAATTGGCGTAATCAGATGAGGAATTCCCTCATATGGTGTCAATTCCACCATCTTTGGATCCACTAGGATGAGACGAACATCTTCCGGAGTGGCCCTAGTAAGAAGTGACACCAGCAAGGAGTTAACAAATGCAGACTTACCTGAACCAGTAGAACCTGCAACCAATAAGTGAGGCATCTTCTGCACTGAATGTGCTACGAAGTCGCCTTCAATATCTTTACCAAGTCCAATCAACATCGGATCATGATCCGAATGTACACTCTCCGAATTTAGAACATCACCCAAGCGGACCATTTCGCGATCTGTGTTGGGAACTTCGATTCCCACCGCTGACTTACCAGGGATAGGCGTCAAAAGTCGAACATTGTCAGTTGCAACTGCGTAAGCCAAGTTCGACTGCAAATTCGTGATCTTTGAAACCTTAACACCAGGTCCCAGCTCTACTTCATATCGTGTCACTGTTGGACCACGAGAGAAACCAGTGACATGGGCATCAACTTTAAACTCAGCAAACACGTCAGAAATAGCTTCGATCATCCGATCATTCGCCTCTGAATGGGTCTTTGCTTCTTTCCCTAGAATTAATAGCTGTGTACTTGGCACAGCATAATGCGACTCCGGTGCCTCATATGGTTGAGCCGGAGTAGAAGGAGCCGGCGCTGCGCTCACGTTGTGGGCTTCTCGGGCCTTAACAGCATCTTGAACGGCTTTTCGCCCAGCCGCAACCACATCTGCTGCAGCTTCCACATCAGTAACTGAGGTCTGTGAAAGGCTCGTCCGTGGAGCACTAGGCTTTCGCGAAACTACAACAGTAGGCTCATCTACTGCAGGAAATTCGTCGGTCTCAGATACATCTCGCGCAGCACGCTGAGTTTCAGCAGAACTCTTTTGTGGCTGCGCTGTGCTGGGGACGTCGAAAAGCGGGCGAGAAACCACGTCTTCTTCGACGTCGTCGACAAGCGGCGCACTCATTCGTCTCCGCGCTGGAGCCGGACGGGGCTTTTCGCGCCGTGGTTGTGGACGATGCTCCTTTTCTCCATGGCTTCGAGCCTCGATCAATGCGTCGGCATCGGCATAAAGTGGATCGTCTTCGTCCTCTGAGTCGTCACGAAGACCTTGTACGGTGTCTTGAATGGCTTCAAAAAGCTCTTTCACCGTGACGTTATTAATGCGTAGCGCGCCATAAATAATCACGAGCACCAAAAGCGGAATGGCAAGATAAACAGAAAACCCGCGAGCGATCATTCCACCCGAATAGGCACCTACAATTCCTCCCGCATGCGTACGCCCTTGCCAGTCCGCAGGGTCTCCCGCGAACAAGTGAATGAGGCCAAGCATAGAAATGACGATCACGCTTGTCCCTAATACCAGTCGTGGCTGATGATCAGGCTCGGGTAGCTTGCCTAGCATCAAGGCAATGGCTATTGCGACAAGCACCAAAGGCAGAATTAATGCCCCCGCCCCAATAGCGAAGTGAACGCCTGCTGCAATCGCAGCACCGATTGGGCCCGCGATATCAAACCACACCGAGGCTCCCACGATGAATGCCAATGCAATAAGGATTAAACCAATACTATCGACGGATTCATCACTAAGCGCCAATGTAAAACGCCCAGAGCTGGCTTCCTCATAAAAATCATCTTGCTGATCTTCGATGTCGTCATCAAAGAGATTTTTTTTAGTCTTCGTCATTCTCGACGGTTTTCTTTTCCTATTTGTGACAACAGTTTCTTCAGAAGAGAACGCATTGTCCACGGCATCGAATTCTTCATCGTCGTGTTCCCTATGCAGCGTCCGAGCCACCGCACGCGTTACCGACCCCACGCCATGTGCAGTAGCAGAAACTAAAGTGCCGAGGCCGGAACCGACAGCACGAAAGGCACTGCCCGTACGTTCTTCAGACGTTTCCGATGCACGTCGAGCCGAACTAGTTGGATACCTCACTCCCGAAGTAGTTTTTCGACTGCGCCCGGCGGGACCACTGCCAGAACCTCTACGCGATTTCGAGCTCGGCGAACTACCGCTCGTACGCGGTCGCTTAGTCGAGGAGGTCCCCGAGGAAGAGGAATTGCTTCTGGCAGTCATGGCCTCCAGCTTAGACGTTTAAGTCACATTCACCACATTCGCAACACTAAACTGCACAAGATTTTTGAATCTATGCTATATCCTTGACTTTTTAAGTAAGTGTGTGGGTCCATCAACGAACAGATCCACTCGGTTACGGCCTAATATCCACAAAACCACTTCCCCGATATCCCCACGGACATGAACCACGCAATCCCCTCGCGACGAGACAACTCTTGTGTCAGTAACGACCAAACGCGGGAATTCTATCGGTTCAATGACCACCGGACAGGCAGAACGGCGCAGCAAGAGTGGTGCAACCCATCGCATAGCGTCATAAAGTTCTCCTGAATGCCTCTCGGATAAGACACGCGGCTTTGCGTTACTGGGCAATAGATCTAGATTCTGCCACTGCCCTACCGTGGTTTCGCCACGGCGCACGTCCTCATGATGCACAAAGTGCTCTATCCGATTAGCGACCGAATCAAGGTATCTTCCTAAGTATCCCCATTTCGGCCCCTTCATCCATTGCGCAACTACATGCTCAAAGGGTTGCTGAGTTATTTTTCCCATCGCATCGGCAACAATACGGTGCCCACCTGGGAGGAACATGCCGGCGGCGATCCATGGACGACTTTCACGTATAAGGAGGTGCGCTGCCAATTCTTGAGTATTCCAATCACCACACAGTGTTGGAAAATTTGGCCCTTTTTCTAAAAGTAAATTAGCCAATTGGGTGCGTTCGCTAGTTGCCAGGCTCATTTGATCCATTGTAGAGATAAAAATCCCCCAAAGGTTGCCTTTAGTAAAGCGACAACCTCTGAGGGATTAATCATTTACTAGGAACTACTGACTTTCGCGGCTCGCACGCACATCAGCGTCATCGATATCGATGGTCGCTGACGTAGTCGGGATGACTGTTGGCATAATCATTGGCTTACGACGCCACTTCTGCTCGACGAATCGTGAAACACGACGGCGCAACTGCTGAACCATACGATATGGATCATTTTCTCCTTCTGCAGCCAGATCGTTCATCGTCTTTTCAACCAGCTCAGTTACCTCTGGCATCATGGCTACCGCGTCTTCAGAGAATCCCTTGGCTTGAACTGTCGGCCGCTCAAGCAATCGAGCAGTACGCGAATCAATAACTGCGGTAATAGCGATCAAGCCGCCTTCGCCCAAGGAAGTACGCTCTTCCAAAACCTCAGCATCAATATCGCCCATGGTCACACCATCAACATAAAGGTGTCCAACCTGCATCTGACCGACAACACGAGCACGACCATCAACAAGGTCAACTACAACACCGTTTTGAGCTAGTACAACTCGGTCTGCTTCCACACCGGTGGAAATAGCCAGTTCCTTGTTAGCCCGCAGGTGTCGCCATTCGCCGTGAACCGGCATGACGTTCTTTGGACGAGCAGCGTTGTATAGGAACAACAGCTCACCGGCGAATCCGTGTCCCGAGGTGTGGACCTTGGCATCACGGCCAGTTACCACAGTCGCACCAATCTGGGACAGCATATTCATTACACCGAAAACAGCTTCTTCGTTACCAGGAACCAATGAAGACGACAGAATGATCAAATCACCATCACGAACAGTGATTTGTCGATGCTCACGACGTGCCATACGCGACAAAGCTGCCATAGGTTCGCCCTGTGTACCAGTTGTGATCAGTACAACCTTGTGCGGCGCCATCTTGGCTGCATCATCCATGCTGACAATAGTGCCGCGAGGTGCTTTCAAATAGCCCATCTTCTCGGCGATTTCCATGTTTCGAATCATGGAGCGTCCATTGAACGCTACCTTACGACCCGCAGCAACAGCCGCATCAACGGCTGCCTGAACCCGATAGACGTTTGATGCGAATGACGCCAAGATAACACGTTGCTTTGCATCACTGATCAGGCGTTTCAAAGTTGGAGCAACGTCTGCTTCAGAACCGGAGAATCCTGGAACAGTTGCATTGGTTGACTCACAAAGAAGCAAATCCACTCCCTCATCACCGAAGCGAGAAAGTGCAGGCAAATCGGTTGGGCGACCATCTGGTGGGGTCTGATCAAGCTTCACGTCGCCAGTATGAATAACCAATCCGGCACCAGTTTTAATAGCAACGCCGAGGCAATCAGGAATCGAGTGGTTGACTACCCAGAAGCGAATGTTGAACGGGCCGCGGTTGATATCCGATTTCTCGTTCACTTCAATGAGCTTTGGACGCTGACGGTGCTCACGGCACTTTGCAGCAATCAATGCCATAGTGAACTTGGAAGCTAAAATCGGGATATCCGGACGCAACTTAAGCAGCCATGGGATTGCACCGATGTGGTCTTCGTGACCGTGAGTAATCACCAAAGCATCAACTTTGTCGAGCTTATTCTCGATCGGTCCAAAGTCCGGAAGAATTAGGTCCACTCCCGGCTCACCCGAAGATGGGAACAAAACGCCACAGTCAACGATCAGCAAACGATTGTTGTATTCGAAAACGGTCATGTTTCGACCAATTTCAGAAATACCACCCAGAGCATAAATGCGCAGACCATTCTTCGGAGCCTTAGGTGGATCAGGCAGCCTCTGCGTAAGATCTGCACCCTGCATTGATTTCACAGGGGTGCGACGACCTCTGTTGTTGGACTGGTTGTTTTTCGATTGTGAGGAACGGTTGGAAGAACCATTTCCACGACGATTACGACCACCGCGCTGAGCGTTGCGTCCGCGTTTGTTTTGTGAAGCCTCCGTAGAAGTATCATTTTCAGTCTTTTCGGAGTTCTTTGCGGCAGAATCTGCCGGCTCAGCTGTCGCAGTAGAATCAGGTGCTTGGAAAACTGGCGTCTCCGCAGCTTCCGGAGGTCCAGCTTTACGGGTAACCTTGCGTGCACGGCTACGAGGTTCAGTCATATTTACAATACTCCAGTTTTATTCATATCACGGCGAAGATCCTCAATCTCGGACTCGCTAGGAGCCACAATAGGAAGACGGGGATCTCCAACCTCAATTCCTTGCAAACGCAAACCTGCTTTTGCCAAAGAAACGCCACCCAAACGAGCTTGAGCAGCAACTAATGGTGCTAGTAGGGCATTAATCTCTCGAGCTTTCTCAAGATTGCCCTGATTAAAGTTTGTGTACATCTCTCGCAGCAACTGTGGTGCCAAGTGACCAATCACCGAAATGAAACCAGTTGCACCTACCGACAACCATGGCAGATTAAGCGGATCATCGCCCGAGTACCATGCCAGTCCAGTCTCTGCAATAAGCGTCGTGGCAGCTGCGATGTCTCCTTTAGCATCCTTTACAGCTTTAATCGTTGGCAACGCAGCCAATCGACGCAAGGTGTCCGGTGCGATGGGGACCACAGAACGTGGAGGGATGTCATACGCACAAATCGGCAGGTCTGTCGCCTCCGAGACTGTGCGGAAATGCTGATAGATACCTTCTTGACTCGGCTTAGAGTAGTAAGGGGTAACAACCAGCAAAGCATCAGCTCCGGCCTCTGCTGAGGCCCGAGCCATCTCGACCGAAGCTGCGGTATTATTGGTTCCAGCGCCGGCTATAAGCTTGGTGCTATCCCCTACTTCCGCTTTGACGGCCTTGAGCAGGTCGATTTTTTCTTTCAACGATGTAGTGGGTGACTCGCCCGTCGTACCGGCGAGCACTAAGGAATCAATGCCATTGCCCGCAAGGTGAGCTGCCAGCTTTTGACCAGCTTTTATATCAAGAGCTCCATTAGCGTCAAAAGGAGTTACCATCGCCACTGCGATAGTTCCAAACTCTTCGATTCCGTTGTTCGCTGTCAAACCTGTGCTCATGGTGGTAAAGGTTACCCGTTTATAGGCGATAAGTAATCATTATGCCGACATTTCACCGAAATATCGCCATTTTCTGGGTTCCGATTGTCCCGAATCCCAGAAAATTATTTCTCACGATTTAGTAATCAGTGACGTATGGACTCGTCGCCATAATTGATCCATCTGAGAGCACTGAAGTTTCAAAATCGGAAAATACCGTCGGCGCTTTTTCTTTTAAGATCTCGAGGCATCGAACAGCAAGGCTTCGGATTTCAACATCGGCATGTTCGGTTGCACGCATACCGATGAAGTGACGCCATGCTCGGAAATTTCCTGTCACCACGATGCGCGACTCTGTTGCATTGGGCATTATCGAGCGTGCAGCTTGACGAGCCTGTTTGCGTCGCAAAATCGCATTAGGTTCATCGGCCAATTTATTGTCTAACGCCGCCATCAGTTCGGAATAGGCAAACCGCGCCTCATCAACAGTGCTAAGAAAAAGCTCTCTGAGCTGTGGATCATTATCGATCAATGGCGGTATGACCACATGTGTTTCATCACTATGCACAAACCGTTGTGAAAGTTGAGAAAACGAGAAGTGCCGATGCCGAACAAGCTCGTGAGTAGCAGAGCGTGAAAGCCCTCGAATGTACACAGTTGCTGTCGGGTGTTCTAACAACGCCATATGCCCTACCTCCATAATGTGCCGGATATAGGCGTCATTAGCTGCAGTTCGAGGATTAGGCTTGTCAAAAGTTTCATAACAAGCCCGACCAGCAAATTCGACTAGTGCTTCAGAATCTGTTGCTGCGGAATCCGCTTTCCAGTCGACCCCAGATGGCGCAGTAAAGGTACTACATGCCACCAGCTGAACATCAAGCAAAGACTGCTGTGCCATTAGATGTCCAAGTAGTGCTCAAGTCCGACCGTAAGACCGAGATGCTGAGCAACATTTCGCACTCCGACCAATACGCCTGGCACAAAAGAGGTTCGATCGTAGGAATCTTGGCGAATCGTTAACGATTGACCAGGACCACCAAAAATCACTTCTTCATGAGCTACCATGCCGGTCATCCTTACCGCATGGACTTTCACACCATCAACGTCTGCACCGCGCGTACCGTCAAGAGATTGTTCGGTGGCATCAGGCTGTGCTGGCATTCCTGCTTCACGACGCGCCTGCGCGATACCTTCAGCTGTGTGAATAGCGGTGCCTGAAGGCGCATCCAATTTATTAGGGTGATGGTATTCCACTACTTCTGCGGAATCAAAGAATCGAGCTGCTTGACGAGCAAAAGCCATAGTGAGAACAGCTGAAATAGCAAAATTCGGCGCAATAAGAACACCAGTGTTGCCCTTTTCTTCCGCCCATTTTCTGACGATTTCTAAACGCTCAGGGGTAAAACCTGTGGTTCCTACGACGCAATGAATTCCGTGTGAAATACAGAACTCTAGGTTGTCCATGACTGAATCAGGAGTTGTGAAATCGACGATAACTTCCGCTCCCGATTGCACAAGCACATCAAGGCTATCGCCGCGATCAACCTCAGCAACAAGTTCCAAATCATCAGCCACCGTTACACCGGCGACAATTGCTTGTCCGACTCGGCCTTGGGCTCCTAATACGCCTACTTTGATCGCCATATTTTCCTCTTCCTATCCTTAAAATTATCGGTCGCCTTGGCATGAGCGCATGCATCACTCACGAATGCATTCCAGTCTACAACGACGCTGAAATACTCAAGCCCCTTGCCCAGCTTTCCTAGGGAATCCCTCTAGGAAAGCTGGGCAAGGGGCTTGAGTATGGTTTAGATCACCGTGAAATTTGGTCCTCGTTTTTCACTGGAGCCAAGGAAATCTTGCCACGATTGTCAATATCTAGGATTTCAACCTCGAGTTTATCTCCCACGTTGACTACATCTTCAACCTTTTCGATACGCTTGCCACCACCAAGCTTGGAGATGTGAACCAGTCCGTCGCGTCCTGGCAGCAAGGATACGAACGCACCAAATGCAGTGGTCTTTACAACAGTGCCTAGGAAACGCTCTCCGACCTTGGGCAGCTGTGGGTTAGCGATAGCGTTAATCTTATCGATTGCAGCCTCTGCAGCAGCACCGCTAGTGGCCGAAACATAAACTGTGCCGTCTTCTTCAATAGAAATGTTGGCGCCAGTTTCTTCGGTAATAGAGTTGATGGTCTTGCCCTTTGGGCCGATAACCTCACCGATCTTGTTCACTGGAACGGTAATCGCAGTAATACGTGGCGCGTAATCGCTCATCTCATCTGGAGTTTCGATTACTTCTGCCATCGTATCCAAAATGGTGTTACGCGCATCATTCGCCTGGGATAGTGCCTGAGCAAGCACCTCAGAAGGAATGCCATCAAGCTTTGTATCTAGCTGCAAAGCGGTAATGAACTGGCGGGTACCAGCAACCTTGAAGTCCATATCGCCAAAGGCGTCTTCTGCACCCAAGATGTCAGTCAAAGCGACATAACGGGTCTCACCGTCTACTTCATCAGACACTAGGCCCATCGCAATACCAGCAACGGGAGCCTTCAACGGTACACCTGCGTTGTACAAAGACAAGGTGGACGCACATACAGAGCCCATCGAGGTAGAGCCGTTAGAACCCAAAGCCTCAGACACCTGTCGGATTGCATAAGGGAACTCATCACGGCTTGGGATCACAGGAACCAGTGCACGCTCAGCCAAAGCACCGTGGCCAATCTCACGACGCTTAGGTGAGCCAACACGGCCAGTTTCACCAGTGGAATACGGTGGGAAGTTGTAGTGGTGGATATAACGCTTCGAAGCTGCTGGAGTCAACGAATCGATCTGCTGCTCCATCTTGAGCATATCGAGAGTGGTCACACCCAGAATCTGAGTCTCGCCACGTTCGAACAAGGACGAACCATGAGCGCGTGGGATGAGGTCAACTTCCACACCTAAATCACGAATATCGGTGACACCGCGGCCGTCGATGCGGAAGTGTTCCGTCAAGATCATATGCCGGACAATCTTCTTCATTACAGCATTGTATGCTGCACGAATTGCCTTAGACGCAGTCGCCTCATCATCAGATCCGAACTGAGCAATCAGATCTGCTTCGATTTCTTCCATGTAAGCATTGGTTGCCTCATCACGATCTTGCTTGGACTTGATCGTGAGCAACGAACGCAGTTTCTTAGAAACCTTCTTCTCCACTGCATCGTAAACAACGTCAGTGTATGGCGGGAAGAGCGGGAATTCTTGGGTTTCCTTGGATGCACGCTCGGCCAATCCAGCCTGCGCACGACAAAGAACCTCAATGAATGGTTTAGCAGCCTCAAGACCTTCTGCAACTACAGATTCTGTAGGAGCTGGAGCTCCAGCTTTAACTCGATCTACAACCTGCTCAGTAGCACCAGCTTCAACCATCATGATGGCAACATCATCAACGGTCTTTTTACCTTGCTTCTTCGAGACAATACGTCCTGCTACGACGAGCTCAAAGAGTGCTTGTTCATGCTGTTCATGAGTAGGGAAAGCAATCCACTGCCCCTTAGGGTGAGCATCGTCTGCGATCAGTGCCATTCGGACACCACCAACAGGACCAGAAACCGGCAAACCAGACAACTGAGTTGCTGCAGAGGCACCGTTAATTGCCACGACATCGTACATGTCTTGCGGGTTTACGGAAAGAACAGTGATAACTACCTGAACCTCGTTGCGTAGCCCCTTAACAAAGGTGGGGCGCAACGGGCGGTCGATCAAACGGCAAGTCAAGATTGCCTCGGTGGAAGGACGGCCTTCACGACGGAAGAACGATCCTGGGATCCTACCAGCTGCATACATACGCTCTTCAACGTCGACTGTTAGCGGGAAGAAATCGAATCCTTCACGTGGTTGATTAGATGCCGTGGTCGTTGCCAACAACATCGTGTCGTCGTCAAGATAGGTTGTAACTGATCCGTCTGCTTGGCGTGCCAACTGGCCGGTCTCAAAACGGATGGTGCGCTTTCCAAAACCACCGTTATCGATGGTTGCGATTGCCTCGGTGATTCCAAATTCCTCGTCAATGTTAAAGACGACGTTGGAAGGCTTTGTGCTCAAAGTGGGCTTCTCCTCTTAATTTTTCGTGCATGCGATCATCGGTGTCGCTTGCTTGCCGAAAATTCATTCTTCTTATGGCAACGATCAAACTCTAGCATGAACAAACTAAGAAAGCCGCCTGAAATCTCAGCGCACTTGCTAAGACCTCAGGCGGCAAGGTTGTTAATGCAACCATATAACGGCAAAGCTGATTATCGACGCAGACCCAAACGTGCGATCAGGTCACGGTAACGATCAACGTTGTTGTCAGCCAAGTACTTCAGCAGACCCTTGCGGCGACCAACCAACAACAGCAGACCACGACGAGAGTGGTGATCGTGCTTGTGGAACTTCAGGTGCTCGGTCAGCTGGTTGATGCGTGCGGAAAGCAACGCAACCTGAGCTTCTGGAGAACCGGTGTCGGTCTCGTGAAGGCCGTACTCAGCCAAGATGGATTTCTTCTGCTCAGCGCTTAAAGCCATGAGTAAAACTCCTAGTTAATATTTCAGTCCACATAAAAATCAGTGCTCTAACTACAAAATAATCATAAAAAGAACACGGAACCTCACTGCTGTGAACCGCAGTAAAAGAACCTCGAACAGCTTAGCACATAGTGTGCCGCTGCCGTATCATTTTTCTAAATATCTATTTCATCATCGCGCATTGCCACCTTGAGCAACCCGAGTAATTCGTTCCATGAATTCCTTGAGGAATCGATCAACGTCTACCCCAACAGCAACCTTGCAGTTCTTATGTGAATCGTTAAGGCGGACTTCGTCACCAATGGTACGTCCACGTGTGGGCCCCTCAGTGTCCACTTTGAGGTTAATAGGTAGCAAGGTCACCAGCGATGGATCGATCGCGACACCCACAGCTAATGGATCGTGCAAACCACAGCCGCCAAGGTGAGGGGCTGTGGTGTCATACGCCTTAATGTAATAGTCCGTCGCATCAGCCAAGAAATTGCCAGCAGGTGTACCAAGCGCTCGCCACGTAGCGGTCTCCGCATACGTGAGAAGCGTTTGCAGAGTCACATCAAGGCCCACCATCGTAATATCCCCTGCATTGCGCACCATGATATCCGCAGCCTCAGGGTCTTGATTGACATTGGCTTCTGCCCACTGACTGACATTGCCAGGAACCGTAAGTGCACCACCCATAAATACGATCTGTGCATCCCTTGCAAATGTCTCGCTCTTTTTCATGGCTGCAGCTATGTTGGTCATTGCGCCAGTAGGAACAATGATGAGCTCATCTCCGTAACGTTCAACGGATTCAATCAAGAAATCGACCGCGCTGAGTTCCTGTACAACACCAACTGGTTCAGCAACCTCAGCCTCACCAATGCCATTTTTGCCATGGATGAATGCAGAGATTTCCAAAACTTCAAAGCCATCTTTCGCCAGCGCATGCGGTTCACCAGCAAAAACAGGAACGTCGCTACGCCCGAAAAGTTCAAGAAGAGCAAGATCGTTTCGTACGCCTGTTTCTACCAAGACGTTTCCATAAGTGGCGGTCACACCGATGAGATCAAGTTCAGGAGAACCTAACGTATAGGCCAATGCCAGAGCATCATCGATACCAGTGTCCAAATCAAGGATAATTTTTTTCATCTCGAAGGTCCTTTAGCTGCGTTCGGAGGGGATGGAACAAGAAATGATCTACGAAAGATTTAGATATGCAATATGGCACGCGTTTGGGTTACATCATTTTCAATAGCAACAAGCAACTCATCAATGCCATCAAATTTGACCATCGGACGAATCCGATCAACGAACTCTGCGACTATGGAATGCCCATAAAGATCGGCATGGCGGTCGAGTACAAAGGACTCTACGCTGCGACGCTTATCGCCGAAAGTAGGATTGTGTCCGACTGAAATTGCAGCCGGATACCGCACCCCACGCACCATATCACCATCAATGGGCGCCGAAGAAGTAACAGTGAGCCAACCTGCATAGACGCCGTCTTCTGGCAACGCGATACTATCAGGAAAATAAAGGTTTGCAGTCGGAAAACCGAGTTCTTTGCCGCCACGACCGGCTCCACGCACAACATCGCCGTGGACAGAGAATTCACGGCCAAGGCCCCAATTCGCACGGCGAATATCCCCCTCCTGCAAAGCCGATCGAATAACAGTGGAGGACACTACATCGCCTTTTTCCGTTAGTAGATCCAGTACGTAAATCTCAACTCCGTACTTCTCCCCTAACGCTTTTAGAGTGTCTGTCGTACCCGCAGCTTTGTACCCGAAAGTAAAATTCTTTCCTACTACTACTGCTTGAGCATTGAGTTTGTCTTTGATCACAGAACAGAAAAACTCTTCAGGCGACAAGTGCGAGAGTTCCGCAGTGAAATTCATAGCGAACATGTGATCAACGCCTAAAGATTCTGCTAAATCTGCTCGCTGATTTACCGTTCCCAGCAATGGAGGCATCTTGTCAGGTCGCAGGACCGACAACGGATGCGGGTTAAACGTCACGAGCACACTAGGAACTCCCAATGCTTGTGCTCGATCAGTCGCTGCTGCTACAAGGGTTCGGTGACCACGGTGAACACCATCGAATACACCAATGGTGATAACTGAGGCTTTCAAGTCTGCTGGAATATCTTCTAATCTGTGCCAAATGTCCACCTGATCCACTTTAAGCCATAGACTGTCATCTATGAACGATGCCCTCGCAAACTCAGGCCTTGTGATTGTCGACAAATCTCAAGGAATGACCTCCCACGACGTTGTTTCTAAAATCCGTCGGATCTTTTCCACCAAAAAGGTGGGGCATGCCGGAACCCTCGACCCTATGGCTACAGGAGTGCTCGTATTAGGACTAGAGCGCGGAACCAAATTCCTAGCACATATGGTTGCGTCCACAAAGTCCTATGCGGCCACTATTCGTCTCGGTGCTGCTACTACTACCGATGACCGTGAAGGCGAAACGATCACTTCAGCTTCACCAGATCAACTGGCAGCAATCACCGAAACCATGATCTCCGATGCCGTTGAGCAGTTTCGGGGGTCTATCATGCAACGTCCTGCTGCAGTGAGCGCAATCAAGATAGATGGGAAAAGAGCTCATCAACGCGTACGCGAAGGTGAAAAAGTAGAAATTCCAGCACGGCCGGTCACCATTTCTCGTTATGACATTTTAGAGATTCGTCGTAACGCAGCTTTCATCGACATCGACGTAGAAGTTGATTGTTCTTCCGGGACCTACATTCGGTCACTAGCCCGCGATCTCGGCGAAGAACTCGGAGTAGGTGGGCACTTAACCGCGTTACGACGAACACAGGTAGGACCGTTTACGCTCGATAATGCTGTAACACTCGAAAAATTGGAAGAAACTCCACACGTATCTTTGACCCTTGACCAAGCATTAGCAGCGAGCTACCCAGTTCTTTCTGTTTCAGAAAAAGAGGCGAGCAATCTCGCCATGGGCAAATGGCTCGCACCACGCGGTCTGAAAGGAACCCATGCAGCGGTCGATCCTCATGGACGTACTATCGCCCTGGTAAAAGAACAAGGCAAACGGCTAGCCACCATATTTGTGGCACGTCCATCGACTCTTTAACCCCTCGCGGGGATGACAGTGGTTGCTACGACATAGCCATCATGTATTGCCCACTTTCCTTCGATAAAAGGTAACGGGGTGGGCCGAATGAGCAAATAAGAAATAAACGTGCCATCGGCCCTAATATCGATTTCTGCCTGATCAAAATCCAGCCATCGCTGAGTAATCGGGAACCAAGCCTTATAGGTGGCTTCTTTGGCACAGAACAACAACCGATCAGCGAATAATAAACCTCTAGCACGCAGATCATCCAACATGGCGATTTCATTGGGCCGCGCAATTGAACCCAAAATACCGCCAGGCAATTCCTCAGCGATCTCTGCATCAATGCCCATAGAAGCTACTTCTGTAGTCGGCGCAACAACAGCCGCTCTCAAGCCCTCCGTATGCGTTAATGATCCGGCAATACCAACCGGCCACAAAGGCATACCCCGTTCACCGCGTAAAATTGCCGGATGATCATATAGCCCCAACTTGCGCAAACTTTGGTGTGCACACCAACGTGCGTCACCAAACTCAGCACGGCGAACGGCAACCGCATTTTTCACCTGTGCTTTTTCTAAAACATGCAGTCTATTAAAATTTGATAAATCCGGTGTATGCCTTGGAACCAATAATGCAGTACTACGAGCTGATTGCGGGAACAACCTCGAATTCAGGGCATACTCGCTATTATTACCTGCTATCATGCCGCCACCTCCGAGGTCATGACGGGAAACGGCCACGAACGATCTGCGATATTTTTTGACCATTGATGCGGGTAACCAAGCGAGACTTCTACGTGACGAACTCCGTCGATAATGCGCTCATTCGGCACATGGAGGTGCCCATACACAACGGTGGTAGCGCTATACCGAACCGGCCACGAGCGTGTGTGCCGAGTGCCGCACCACAACCCAATCTCAGGAATAGGTAGTTCAGATACTGGTTCTTGGACCAAAGGCCAGTGATTAATGAGGATCTTCGGTCCGCGTTCCCTACTTAAGCGATGTACCGAATACGCCAAGCGGTCCCAACACCAAGCGCGAATATCCACAAAAGGCGCAATAGCAAACTGATCAGTTAGCACGAGTTGCTTGTCATGTGCAGATTGCAACGCAGCCTCAATCGTCTGGCCTTCTGGCCGAAACGAATAGTCGTAGAGAGTAAAAAGCGGTACCACCGTTACGCCGTGAAAAACTGGATACGGATCCTCAGGCGTTAGCACATCAATTTGGCGACACCTCCGCACCAATTCGTCGTACTTCGCCCTGCCTTGAAAGCGATCACTGCTACGACAAAAAAGTTCGTGATTTCCTGGCACCCAAATAACTGTGGCAAAGCGTTGCCGAAGCTCATGAAGCACATCAATCACAATCGACGTACGCTCCGCCACATCCCCAGCAACAATGAGCCAATCAGAAGGATCATGGGGCTGAACCGTATCGATGCGACCACCATTAGCGCGTACAGCAGCATGCAGATCAGCAACAGCCCACAAAGTCTGAACCATCGTCGATCAACCTCCTTCAACCCCGCCACGACCTATAGAAATGCTTTTAGGATACCCTCGCCCATTTCATCGAGCGGAAACGCCACCAACACGTACCCAAACGAATACATAGAAAAGCGATAAGACCCCACCACACACCGACCAGCCCAGCATCAAAAATGAGCGCCAGCCATACTCCTGGAAGGAATCCACAGATAACCGATGCGATAGAAACGGTACGCAAAAAAGCAGCATCAGAAGCACCCAACAAAATCCCGTCCAGCGCAAAAACCATACCACCAAGTGCAATCAATGCCACGAGTTGCCACCACGGACCAGCCATAACGTCAAGAACATTCGTATCACGTGTAAATACCTGTGGGATCACCGACCACCCAACCGCAAATACAGCAGCTAAAACAACTCCAAAAAAAGTTGAGTATCGAATCGATTTTTCGCCAACAGCTCGAGCAACTGCTGCGCTTCCAGCGCCTAAAGCCGCACCGGTCAGTGTTTGGCCCGCAATCGCTAGTGAGTCGAGGACAAGTGTAAGGAAACCCCACAACTGCATAAGCACTTGATGCGCCGCTAACGATTCCGCACCAAAACGTCCTGCTACCGCAGCAGCAGACAAAAACGACACTTGAAACGAAAACGAGCGAAGTATTAAATCGCGTCCCAATGCCAGCTGTGTCTTCATAATTCGCCACTGCGGACGCCAGCTTCTGCTATGATAGTGGACTAAACATCCCACGAATAACACTGCTGTGATCGAAGTTCCCATAAGATTCGCCCATGCGGAACCTACGAGACCCCACCAATGCACAAAAAATGGCACCGCACACGCGCCGGGAATAACACCAGCCAGTGTAAAAACTAAGGGGGCTCGGGTGTTCTGGATCCCACGCAACCAGCCGTTACCAGCCATAATGACCAAAATCATCGGCACACCGAAAGCAGTGATACGAAGCCAATGCCCAGCATTATTAGCTACTTCTCGATTGCCTGTGAGCCACCAAGCGAATGTGGGAGCACCAAAGAACAAAATCGTTGCGAGCACCGCCCCCACCAGCAATGCGATCCATGTCGCTTGAACCCCTTCATACACGGCTTCGCCCTGTTTTCCCGCTCCATATAAGCGCGCTGATCGTGCGGTAGTTCCGTAAGATAAAAAAGTGAGCTGCGTGGTTACTTGGGAGTAAATTACAGTTCCCGCCCCCAAAGCTGCAAGCGCGACGGTGCCCAGACCACCGACAACGGCAGTGTCGAGTAACAGATACAGTGGTGTCGCAGCAAGAACTCCTAGAGAAGGAAGGGCTAACGCAAGAACTGTAGCGGCGGTAATATGCGCTGAGCGATCAGTGGTGTCGTTGAGAGATGTATTCATAACTTTGTTGTTTCAGCAGCAGCTGCAACTGCTGCCACAATGCTTCCAATTATTTCTTGTTCAGTCCCATGAAGAGTCATACCGGCGGTGTTAACATGGCCTCCACCACCACATATCCTTGCAATTGCTGCAACATCCCAAGATTCAGATCTTAAAGATATCGTCCACGTTTCCTGACTATATTCCTTTAAAACTACAGCAAGATCGACACCGTGTAGTCCCCTAACGTAATCAGCAATGCTTTCAACAGCGTCTCGCGAATAACCTTCGATCATCCAATGATGCACACAGGCAATCACAATGTTGACGTTGCTTCCGGTCGATTTGTGTGTGGACTGCTCAGTACGCAGCGAAGCCAACACCTGACCGATCAGGCGCATATCATCCAATGAATACGTATCAAACAAATTATGGTTAATCTGCTGAATATCGGCCCCATGCTCAACTAGCGTTTGGGCTAGATCATGAATACGTGGTCGTCCCCACCGGAATCCGCCAGTATCGGCTACCAATCCCGCATATAGTCATTGCGCGATATCCGGTGTTATTTCTACACCCAATGCTTGGCACAAGTCATAGACAATTGACGTTGTTGACTCAGATTGCGCATCCACTAGATTTATGTCGCCGAACCCGTGGTTCGTTGCATGGTGGTCCAAGACTATAACTGGTTGTTTGGCTTCCACAATAGATTTTTGTAGAGCGCCCAACCGCGATAAAGCCGCGCAATCGACTGCAATGATGAGATCACACGGTGGAAGTTCGGTTGCTAGATTAATCGTATATGCACTCGGTAACCACATGAACGACGCCCCGATTGGATCATCTTGCCCGATGAAACCCTGCGCGTGACATCCTGTTTGCTGGAGACCAAGTACCAAGGCGCACACGCTACCGACTGCATCTGCATCAGGGCGTTCATGACCGACTACACAAATATGGTGCGCCTTGAGAATGTGCTGCTCTATCAGCTCGACATTAGTCATTCATCGCATCGTCATCTTTGTAAGGATGAGCATCTCCTGCTGGCTGGGCATTCTTTTTCAGCTCTGCTAGTTCGAGATCGCGTGCTCTTGCACGAGCTAACAGATCCTCCATATGAGCACTTGCTTCAGGAACTGTATCAAGATCGAAAGACAACGTCGGTGTAAAACGAACTGACAGCTGATCACCTACGATTTTGCGTAGCTGGCCGCGAGCACGCTGTAGTGCTTCGGCTGCAGCTTTGAAATCAGGTTGGTCATCAATAGTCCGGCCACGAACTGTGTAATAGACCGTTGCATCATGTAGGTCACCGGTGACACGAGTATCAGTAACGGTGACATATTCTAGGCGACGGTCTTTGACCTCTCGTTCAATTGCGGTTGCAACGATAGTCTGGATTCGTTTTGCTAGACGTGCTGCGCGTGCATGATCGACCATGATGCGTGCTCCTTATTTATTACTGTATTTTCTTAAAAGCCTAGCCGAGACTACCACTTATATCGAAAGGGCACTGTTTCCAATGGAATGACTCAACATTCCTATGAGAAACAGTGCCCTTTCGATACGGAGCTATCGATTAGGTGCGAGGAACCTCGACCTGCTCGAAGACCTCAATGATGTCACCTACCTGGATATCTGGGTAGGACAGGACCATACCGCATTCGTATCCGGCCGCAACCTCAGTTGCGTCATCCTTTTCGCGGCGCAAGGACTCGATCTTGGCATTGTCAGCCACAACGGTACCGTCGCGAAGCAGACGGATCGATGCGTTACGACGTACCTTGCCCGACTCGACCATGCAACCAGCGATAAGGCCAACGGCAGACGCCTTGAAAATAGCGCGGATTTCGGCGCGACCAATTTCACGCTCTTCGTAAATTGGCTTGAGCATACCCTTCAGAGCTTGCTCAATTTCTTCCAGTGCACGGTAGATAACCGTGTAGTAGCGGATATCTACGCCCTCAGCATTAGCTTCTTCTGTAGCTTTGCCTTCTGCGCGAACGTTGAACGCAATGATCACAGCGTCAGAAGCTGCTGCCAAGCTCACGTTGGTCTGGGTGACAGCACCCACGCCACGGTCAATGATGTTGAGCTGAACTTCGTCGTCAACCTCGATCTTGAGAAGCGCATCTTCCAGAGCTTCCACAGAACCAGCATTGTCGCCCTTGAGGATCAGATTCAGGGTTGAAGTTTCCTTTAGGACGGAATCCAGGTCCTCAAGAGATACGCGCTTGCGTGTCTTCGCGGCCAATGCGTTGCGCTTACGAGCATTACGCTGGTTGGCGATCTGTCGTGCCACGCGGTCGTCTTCAACGACCAAGAGGTTGTCGCCAGCGCCAGGAACACCGTTGAGGCCCTGCATCTGAACTGGACGAGATGGACCTGCTTCTTCCACATCGTTTCCGTACTCATCAACCATGCGACGAACGCGGCCATATGCGTCACCTGCAACCACAGAGTCACCAACGCGCAAGGTACCACGCTGGACGATCACCGTAGCCACTGGTCCTCGACCGCGGTCGAGGTGAGCCTCGATAGCAAGACCCTGTGCATCCATGTCTGGGTTAGCACGTAGATCCAAGGAAGCGTCGGCGGTAAGCAAAACTGCCTCAAGCAGGCCATCAATGTTGATGTTTTGCTTTGCAGAAATATCCACGAACATGGTTTCGCCACCGTATTCTTCTGGAACCAGGCCGTATTCGGTCAGCTGGCCACGGATCTTATCTGGCGAAGCACCCAGCTTATCAATCTTGTTCACCGCGACAACGATTGGGACATCGGCAGCCTTGGCGTGATTGATTGCTTCCACTGTCTGAGGCATAACGCCATCGTCAGCGGCAACAACGAGCACAGCGATATCTGTGGACTTTGCGCCACGTGCACGCATAGCCGTGAATGCCTCGTGACCTGGTGTATCCAAGAAAGTGATCTTGCGGGAAAGATCATCGATGTTCACCGTTACCTGGTATGCACCAATACCCTGCGTAATTCCGCCGGCCTCATCAGAGCCAACATTTGTCTTACGGATGGTGTCCAAAAGACGAGTCTTACCGTGGTCAACGTGACCCATGACGGTAACCACTGGAGGACGCTTAGCAAGATCCTCTTCAGTACCTTCATCTTCACCGAACTGCAGGTCGAAGGACTCAAGGAGCTCACGATCCTCATCCTCAGGAGAAACGACCTCTACCTTGTAGTTCATTTCCTCGCCCAGCAACTGCAAGGTTTCTTCGTTGACAGAGGCAGTCGCGGTCACCATTTCGCCCAAGTTGAACAATGCTTGCACCAAAGCAGCAGCATCAGCATTGATCTTCTCGGCAAAGTCAGAAAGCGAAGCACCTCGTGCCAAACGGATCGTTGCGCCGCCACCATCAGGAAGGCGTACGCCACCAATCACGTTTGGTGCCTGCATTGCCTCGTACTCGTTACGCTTCTGACGCTTCGACTTACGTCCCTTACGAGGTGCACCGCCTGGACGTCCGAATGCACCAGCGGTGCCGCCGCGGCGTCCTCCACGTCCACCAGCGCTACCGCCGCCACCTGGGCGACCGCCACCGAATCCAGGGCGTCCACCTTGGCCACCTGCACCGCCACGGCCATTGCGGGAACCATTAGAACGTGATGGCATCTGACCTGGGTTTGGATGCGTTGGCATCATTGCTGGACTTGGACGACGTCCGCCACCTTGACGCTCTTGTCCACCAGACTGCTGCGAACGAGAGCCTCCCTGCGGACGAGGTTGTCCTCCGCGACCACCTGGGCGAGGTGCACGCTCTGCAGATCCGCCTTGACCGCCCTGTGGACGATTTCCACCTGGGCGTGGTCCGCCACTAGGACGCGGAGCATTACCGGAGCGGTTTCCGCCACCTGGGCGTGGAGCAGGACGAGAACCACTAGAGAATGGGTTATTTGCTACACGTGGTGCACGTCCGCCGGGTTTTGGAGCCGGCTTAGCCTGTGGGCGAGGCATGCTACCAGGAGTTGCAGTCGTAGACGACTGTGCTGCTGGCTTAGGCGCTGCTGGTTTAGGAGCCGCAGGCTTAGCCAGCTTAGGAGCAGAAGACTCAGCCTTTGCTGCGCTGAAACCTGGCTTTGGCACTGGTTTTGCGGCTGGTTTTGGAGCCGGCTTCTTTTCTGCTGCTGGCTTAGGCGCTGCAGGTTTAGGAGCCGCAGGCTTAGCCGCTTGTTGCGGAGTTGCTGCTGGCTTAGGCGCTGCAGGTTTAGGAGCCGCAGGCTTCTTAGCCTTGGGCTCCTGAGAAGCAGCAGGCGCCTCGGTGGTAACACCGAGCGACTCATAGTGCTTCTTCATTTTCTTTACCACTGGGGGTTCAATGGTAGAGGATGCTGTTTTAACAAACTCGCCCTGATCTTTCAGGGTTGCGAGTAATTCTTTGCTGGTTACACCGAGCTGTTTTGCTAGCTCATGTACACGTAGCTTTCCGGGCACTTTTCTCCTTGAGTTGCGGTAAGGAAGTCACAAGGCCCGGAAGGGGCTCGTTGTAGGACTTCCTACCTGATTGCTCTGACGTTCATCGCTGATGCTTCATCGTGTGCTCATCAGTGTTCGGTCTTCCTTACAATGTTGGGTCTAGCGGTCAGTCCCGCTAGGTACTCTCGTACATAACCGGTATCTACAACAGCAGATACCCTCAGCGCGCGATTAAACGCGCGCCTTTTTTCAGCTAGCTCCAGCGCTTCTAACGTTGGAGAAATCCACGCACCTCGCCCACCCTTTTTGCGCTGCGGATCGGGAATCACACGCACCGATGTTGATTCATCGGGATCTTTGAGGGCAACAACGCGCAGTAGAGATGCTTCGGGTAGCGGACGACGACGAGCGATACAAGTGCGAATGCGCTGTTGAGAGCGTTGATTCGAATCGCCGGGCATCCGTCTCCTTATCGATCTATCTATGCGTACTAGAACAAGCATCCATATTTGGATTTCTCTCAACGTATGCGGTACGAACTTTGCGCTACGTTTTAGCCATGAATTGGCTGTTGCACGCATGCAAACAAATCGACCGTACGTTGGGCCGTTAGATAGTGTACGCCATGTTGGCCCAGAACAATAACCTGTTAAAAAAAATTTAGCCGCATCAACATCTTCCCCCATGGAAGTATTGATACGGCTTAAGCACTACAAGTAATTAGCTTGCATCTGAACGGATGTCAATTTTCCAACCGGTCAGACGAGCTGCTAGGCGCGCATTTTGTCCTTCTTTGCCAATCGCCAATGATAATTGGTAATCAGGCACAGTTACCTGAGCTGTCTGAGCTTCAGCATCAGTGACTTCCACATGAACGACTTTTGATGGTGCAAGCGCATTACCAACAAACTTAGCTGGATCATCGTCGAAGTCGATGATATCGATCTTTTCACCGCCAAGCTCATTCATGATGTTGTTGACGCGCTGCCCACGTGGTCCAATGCAGGCACCTTTAGCGTTTAGCCCCTTGACCGTCGCCTTCACTGCCACCTTAGAACGGTGTCCCGCTTCACGAGCGATACCGATGATTTCTACAGATCCGTCAGCAACTTCTGGTACTTCTAGTTCAAACAATCGTCGAACTAATTCTGGGTGAGTACGCGAAAGATTGATCTGAAGATCACGTGGGGTGCGGTTAATTCCTACAACGTAAGCTTTAACGCGATCACCATGTTTAAAGCTTTCACCAGGAATTTGTTCTGCGGGGATCAAAATTCCGTCTTGGCCGTCAACCTCGGTTCCAAGGTGGATAACTACGATACCTTTTTCGTTGGCGAAGATATCAGCTTGTACGATACCTGACACAACGCGACCTTCGTATTCACTGTAAGCATCATATGCTTTCAGTGTTTCCGCTTCACGCAAACGACGAACAATGGCATCGCGAACGGCTTGCGCACCAACGCGTCCAAAATTTTCAGGGGTATCATCGTATTCAGTGGTGACCACACCGTCTTCATCAAGCTCGGAGACGATAACCGAAACGTGGCCGGTCACCGAATTGATGTCCACGCGCGCACGGGAATTTTCAACCGTATTTGTGTCTTTGTACTCTTGGTACGCAAATAGAAGAGCCCGTGCAATTGTTTCAAGCAATTCATCAACAGCGATGTTTCTATCCGCTTCAATTGCTTTCAGCGCTTGGACGTCAATATTCACTTGTTTTCCTCTCCCCTATCAAGGGCTTGATCAAATTCGAGTGCGGTTAAGGCTAACTCATCTTCCGCAGGTTTAGCGAATTCAATTTCTACCACCGCTTGTGTGTTTTCTGCCAATTGAACACTACGGACGACGAGTTTTTTATCCCGACGCTTCACTACAATGACCGCAGTCTCGCCGTCGTTAAGGGCACCGATTCGCTCTACAGACTTTTTACCTTCAACTTCGAGGGCGACTAACCTGTGTCGATTACGGCGCCACCTGCGTGCACTAGCTAGTGGTTGATCTAAACCTAGAGTTCCTACCTCCAAGGTATATCCTGCACCAAAACTCAGCTCACCTGCTGCTTCACCAGCATCAAATACCTCAGATAATTGATTTGATACAAGTTCTAATTGGTCAAGGTCAGGGCGAAAATCAGAGTCAACAGAAACTGCAATGAGCGACTTTTTACCCGCCTTATTGATTCGGATACCTTCTAAGTCCATATTGTGTTGCGCAACAACTGGAGTAACGAGCTCAGTTAATACTTCTACCGTAGGAAACGCCATGGTGGTTATGGTAGCTGCTCAACGAAACTCATTCCACTGAAGACCGGTAGAATGCGTGAGGTGATTTTTCTTCAGCGATCAACAACAAGTGCGATCTCAGCAATCTGTCTGCTCGGGTGTGTAGTGGCCTGCAATATAAGCCCCTCCCCCGAACCAAACGCCACATTGATAGATCTAGCGGCAATCGCACACAATGACGCTGCAGTACTCCAAAGCAAAAACTCCGCCTTAGCCCAGCAGCGCCACGCTGACTCCGAGGAATTGATAAGCGAAATTCAACGGCTTTGCGGTACCAATTCCGAAGGCAAGCTGCCCGAGTCTTGCTCGAATGAGGTCGTCCAAGGGGCCGTCGATAAGCAGGCTGTATCGATTAAAAAGACTGTTACAGAGTCTGATGCTGCTACCCAGTCCGCACAGGCTATTGTCTCCTCTGTTGATTCTGTTCCTAGTGAATCATTAGGCCTACTTGGGCAACAGCTAGTCGATCTCGTCCGCGCTGGCGCAGCTGCCCCTCAATCTGGAATTGCACAACTAGATCCTCGGAATGAGATTAACAAGGGTACAAGCAAAGATGACCTCATCCACGATGGAGAAAGCCTCAAAAAGGCTCTCGATTGGGAGTATTCAGCAATTTATGGGCTAGGTGTCGCACTAGCCCATTCTCCAGCAAGTTCTAGAACCGCAGTATCTGATGCCATCACCGCACATCGTGATCGAGTAGAACTGTTAGAATCCAGCTTCGCCGAGTCATTCCCCAATGAAACAATCCCACGACCTGAAGCAGCATACGAATTTTCTGGCTATCCAGAACCACATGACGCTCAATCTTCCCGAGCATTTATTGATTCCCTAGAAGCAGATTCTGCAGCATGGTGGCTACATGCCCTTTCAGAATCACATTCGGCTACCTGGCGGGCCTTGTGTGCTTCACTCGCAGCACAAAGTGCAGCTCGACGTTAAGAAAAAACACTAAAGCCTCTCGAGATCGTAGTCCCAAGAAAGGCTTTAGTACTGCGCTTACAGCGCGATTCCACTACTAGCGACTCAGTTTAGCCAAGACCGTATCAACGATCTCATCTGCCGACACCAAGACTGTTTCCTGTCCACGTTCACGTAGCTCAATGTTGCCATCTTTGAAAGCACGACCCAAGACCACAACAAATGGCATACCCAGCAGTTCAGCGTCTTTGAACTTCACGCCGGGGCTCACCTTAGGGCGATCATCGAACAACACCTCAATGCCATGCGAGTTAAGAGCTGCCACAAGTGCATCGCCTGCTTCAATAGCTTCCTTGTCTTTGTTGGCAACGACAACATGCACTTGGTAAGGAGCAACCTCGAGCGGCCAGTTCAGACCAGTTTCATCATGGCGCTGTTCAGCAAGAACAGCCATCAATCGAGAAACACCAATGCCGTAGGAACCCATCGTAGGGATTGCACGTTTACCGGACTCGTCCAAGATCTGAACATCGAATGCCTCTGTGTACTTGCGCCCCAGCTGGAAGATGTGTCCAACCTCAATGCCGCGTGCAAGTGTCAAAGTACCCTGTCCCTCTGGCGCTGGGTCACCTTCGCGAATTTCAGCAGCCTCGATGTATCCATCAACCGTAAAGTCACGGCCCATAGTCAAGCCAACAACATGGTGTTCAACGGCATCTGCACCGGCAATCCATGAAGTTCCACTCACGACACGAGGATCAGCTAATACCTTCACATCATGGGCATTCAAAGACCGTGGACCAACGTAGCCCTTGACCAAGAATGGATTATTTTTGAAGTCCTCTTCTGAGGCTAATTCAACTTCAGCAGGCTCGACGGAGGCTTCAAGGCGCTTCATGTCTACTTCACGATCACCTGGCAATAAAATGCCCGCAAGCTCTGCTTCTTCAGCGCCAGGCTGGGTGATCTTAACCAACAAACACTTCAATGTGTCTGCAGCTGCAACAGGACGGTCTTCAACGGTAACGCCAGCAGACTGCGCCCATTGAACTAGCGCTTCAATGGTTTCAGCATTAGGCGTTTCGTACTCAACGGCCTCGGGTGCTTGTTCGAGCGGACGCTCTACTCCCGGCTGAGTAACTACGGCCTCGACGTTCGCAGCATATGGCCCTTCAGTGGCACGTACGAAAGTATCTTCACCATTGTCGCTTACGGCAAGGAACTCTTCTGAAGCCGAGCCTCCCATAGCACCCGAAGTTGCAGCACAAATAACGTATTCCACACCGAGGCGATCGAGGATTCGCTGATATGCCTCACGATGGCGCTGATACGACTCTTCTAGCCCAGCGTCAGACATATCAAAGGAATAAGAATCCTTCATGACAAACTCTCGGCCACGAAGAATACCGGCACGAGGGCGCTCTTCATCACGATACTTTGTCTGGATCTGATACAAGGTGACTGGGAAATCCTTGTAGGACGAATACATGTCCTTGACAGCCGAGGCGAACATTTCTTCATGCGTTGGCCCTAGAAGATAGTCGCCACCTTTGCGGTCTTTCAGGCGGAACAGGGAATCACCGTATTCGGTCCAACGATGAGTCTGCTCATACGGTTCACGAGGCAACAGCGCAGGGAACAAAAGCTCTTGCGCCCCAATGGCATCCATTTCTTCTCGCACGACAGTTTCTACTTTGCGCAACGTGCGAAGTCCCAGCGGCAACCAAGTATATACACCAGGAGCTGTTCGACGAATGTATCCCGCACGAACAAGCAACTTGTGGCTTGGTACTTCTGCATCAGCAGGGTCTTCGCGCAGAGTGCGAAGGAAAAGTGTAGAAAGACGTGTAATCATAAAGGCTTAATATACCCGTTAGGATGTAGGCATGCTCATTGTGTTGCCACCTTCCGAGACGAAGGCTGTTGGGGGAAAGAACCCAGCTATCGATTTCGATTCACTTCACTTCCCTACCTTGAATCCGATCCGCAAGAAAATCGCCCACGATTTAGCGAGATTAGACATATCTCAGGCACAAGAAATCCTGAAGTTAAGTCAAAAACTACTTCCGGAAGCCCAGCGCAACATCGAACTATTCCAATCCCCTACAATGCCTGCAGTATTACGGTATACGGGAGTGCTTTACGACGCTCTCGATGCCACCTCTTTACCCAGCAGCACATGGGAACATCTCGCTATCGGTTCCGCACTATTTGGTATTGTCATGGCCAACGACAATATCCCCCATTATCGACTTTCTGGCACCACGAAACTGCCGTGCGCCGACGCAAGTGTGCCCACTTTGAAACGTCGTTGGGGCAATGCCATCAGCACAGCATTGTCTGACACAAATGAAGTTATCCTCGATCTTCGATCTGGTACTTATCAACAACTTGGAAAAGTCAAACATGCGATCACTGTCCGTGTCGAATCAGAAGATTCCGATGGAAAACGATCAGTGATCAGCCACTTTAACAAACACTACAAGGGGCAACTCGCACGTGCTTTGCTGCTTCACGACGTCACCCCTGACCCCGACCACGCCGTTGAAGACCTCATCGGAATGGCTCAAGAATGTGGCTTTGCCGTAGAACATTCGAAGCCACATGAGCTCACAGTAGTGATCACACAATGATTACTAGACAATCCAATGATTAGGCCTGAAGGCCTGCCACCTCACCAATGATATAGACAGCTGGAGGTTTGATGTCATTATCTTTCATCGCTTGCCTCAACTGAGCCAAAGTCGTTTTAAACGACTTTTGGTTTTCTGTCGATCCTTCTTGCACGACGGCAACCGGAGTATCAGCGCCCCGACCAGCGTCGATAAGCGCTTGAGCGATGGCACCAGCGTTTTTCACGCCCATGATCACAGACAACGTACCTCCTGTGTGGGCTAATGCCTCCCAATCATTTAGCGACTGCGGATGCTGCGGAGGAACATGCCCAGAAATAACGGTAAAGGAATGAACTACACCGCGTTGAGTAATCGGAATTCCAGCCAGCGCCGGAACCGACACCGCACTGGTAACACCAGGAATCACCTCGCACGCAATACCGTGCTTGGCACACGCTTGGAGTTCTTCAAAACCGCGACCGAAAATATAAGGATCGCCACCTTTGAGTCGCGCAACCTTCTTGCCAGCTTGAGCATGCTCAATCAAAAGTTCATTAATCTTAGATTGGGCCACCTGCTTACCATACGGCAACTTCGATACATCGATAATGTCCTTCGTGGATACATCGCATAATTGTGCAAGCTCACTAGCCGGCCCCAGATGATCTGCCAAAATAACATCTGCTTGTTGCAAACGGTGCATACCTCGAACTGTTATGAGGTCCCATGCGCCAGGGCCACCACCAATGAGACTAACCGGAGCGGTCCACGAGTCTGAAGACGAAAACATACCTGCCAGTTTAAACAGCTTCCTATTCCGGCTTGAAATCTCCGTGAATTTTTTCATTATCCTGTAAACCATGCCACTTACCTTTGCTCACTCCTTCGCCGATGCTGTCCCCTCCTTATCAGTTCCATGGCGCGCTGAGCAGTGGCCTGATCCGCGTATTATCGTGTTTAATCACGAACTCGGCCAAGAATTAGGAATTGATGAGGCCTCCCTCCTTTCGACCATTACGCAACAAGGACATGCCCAAGCCTACTCAGGGCACCAATTCGGCCATTTCAATCCATTACTCGGAGACGGTCGAGCGCTCGTTCTAGGAGATTGTGCACAAACGAATGCACCACATGGTCAGTACGAAATTTCTTTGAAAGGAGCCGGCCCGACCCCATTTGCGCGCCGGGGCGACGGACGCGCAACCCTTGGCCCCATGTTGAGGGAATATCTTATTTCCGAAGCCCTCCACGGCCTAGGGATTCCCACTACACGATCTCTCGCCGCTATTACAACTGGTATCGATGTCCAACGCGAACGCATGTTACCCGGCGCGGTTGTCGTAAGAGTCGCGCAAAATCATCTTCGTGTGGGAAGCGTGCAATATGCCGCAACGCGTGACGGCGATTCATTGGCAACGTTGGTCCGTTATGCCCTGTCGTCTCATGAGGATGGTGTCAGTGATGCGGAGGCTGCTGGATTATTGTTGCGGCGTGTGACTACGTCTCAAGCGAAGTTAGTAGCGCAGTGGATGCGCTTTGGGTTTGTGCATGGTGTGATGAATACCGATAATGTGACGCTTTCTGGGCAAACCATTGATTTTGGACCGTGCGCTTTTATTGATTCTTTTCATCCTCAAGCGGTCTTTTCGAGCATTGACTCCCATGGTCGATATTCATTTGGCCGTCAGCCAAACATCATGGGGTGGAATATCGCTCGGTTGGCAGAAGCTCTTTTACCACTCATGCCTATTGATGAAGCTCGCGCTATTGTCCATGAGTTTCCGGATATGTATCGTCGTTCTTGGCTTGATGAGATGGCCCATGCAGTTGGTATTAGTCCAGACGATGATCACACTGCCGGTGTGCTTGATGATTTGGTGGCTTTATTAGATGTTCATCGTCCGGATTACGCGCAATTCATGCGGAGTCTGAGTGATGGAACGACTGTTTCTCTTTTCCCATGGGCGCAGCAATGGGAGGCAGAGGTTTCTTCGCTACGTGTAGCAACTCCTCGTAATCCGGTCTATGTTCCTCGGAATTATCTCGTAGAAGATGCTCTTGAGCACGCTATGGATGCGGATATGTCTGCGTTTTCTTTACTTGTGGAGGCTGGGAAAAACCCTTATCTTCGAGAGAAGCGATTTGAAAAATTGGATAATCCTGCCCCTGAAACATGGCAGGATTATGTGACTTATTGTGGCACTTAGGCGCTAGCTCGTTGCTGTATCGGCGGTGCTCAGCAGTTGTTGTACTTCGGAATCGCTGAGCATGGCTTCATTGAGAAGTTGCTGGGCTTGAGCGTGATCAAAATTTACGCCAATGACGACAATTTCGTTTGAGGGCGTAATTCCAGCTGATTGCCAGTAGCCTGCAGGCGCAATCCGTAGGTCAGGTCCGGCTTGATGCCATACCTGTACCATATCGATGCGGTCGGAAATCCAGCAGTGTCCTTTGGAACGCACGATCCCACGAGTCGAGCGCAAGGCGGCTATGAGGCGCTGCCGGTCAAAGGGACGATCTCCTTTGAAAACGAAAGAGCTAATTCCGTATTCCTCAGTTTCTGGGGTGTGTGGATTATCTAGTTCTGCAACATACCCCTGATAGGTCCGCGCAGTTTCTTCGTCGTAGCACATGGCCCCGAGCAGGTCATTGATGGCATTTCGGTTTTCACCGCTGACAGTAATGACTCGACCGTCGACAAGTTTGTCGATACTTGCGCGGGGATTCATACGACGCACGAGTGCTTCAGTGGCATGGTAGCGCTCGTCATCGACTAGGTCTGATTTGGTGATGTAAATCTTGTCAGCGAATTCCACTTGATCAACGAGCAAATCAGCAATTGTTCGTTCGTCGTCTTCGGTGGCACCTAGATCACGGTCAGTGAGGTAGGTCTTCTTGCCCATGTAGGTCAAGAACTGAGAAGCGTCGACAAGAGTTGCCATCGTGTCGATCGGTGCAATGTCGGCTAGTCGAGTTCCATCGTCCCATACCCATTCGAAGGTGGCGGCAACCGGCATTGGTTCGGATATGCCCGTTGACTCAATCACAATGTGATCGTAGTCGCCGCTTGATGCTAGTGCGCCGACGGACTGGACCAAGTCATCGCGAAGCGTGCAGCAAATGCAGCCGTTGGTTAGTTCAACAAATTTGTCTTCGCCGCGTTCAAGATGCCCTTCACCTGCGATGAGAGCTGCATCAATGTTGATTTCTGAAAAGTCATTGACAATGACCGCTATTTTTTTGGATTCGCGGTTAGACAGCATTTGGTTGAGAAGCGTGGTTTTTCCTGATCCTAGGAAACCAGACAAGACGGTGACGGGAGTTGAATACGACATTCCTTAATGGATACAGTTTTCAGTTATTATGTGCAACTTCCCGTGTTAACAACGACCGTTTAACGGCAAGACCATAGCGAAATCCACCATAAGAACCATCAGAACGAATCGCACGATGACAGGGCACAAATAATGCCACCGGATTGTTCGCACATGCCGACGCCGCAGCCCTTACTGCACCTTCATGTCCGCTCATCCTCGCCAACGTTGTATACGATACTGGCGTACCACTCGGAACTCTTCGAAGAGCAGACCATACAGACATCCGAAAATCCGTAGCCTTGTATAGAAGCGGCACCGTGACAATCCCTGCGAACTGACCGTCATAGTACGCACTGATGACAGTTTGTATAGATAGCGAAACATCAGCCTCCCGCATGCTCAGAGGTCGAAAGTCTCGATGGATCAAGCCAACAAGTTCACTCACATTTTCCGTCCATCCTGATGCCAAAATTTTGTGTGTCATCGAATCGGTGACAACACAAAACTGGCCATCAGGAGTGGAAACAAAACCGTACTCAGCGTGCACAGGCCTCTACAAACTTTCTCACAGCGGCGGGAACAGCAGCAGGATGGACATGAAGGTAACTAGCATGAACGTTGCCTGATACAAATCCTTCAACTTTGGGACTTCCATCCCAAGCACGCCAACCCCATGCGCTATCCCAACCAGGTACCACTGAATCCGCAATTGCTGTGTGATGGAACTCGTGGCCTGTTACTCGTTCACCGGCACGATAAATCACCGAATCATGTACCACTACCGCATCTCGGTACCCTAGCGTGAGGCGGCGTCCCATAGCACCCTGAGTAGGGATGACATCAAGCATCGGATGCCCGTCAAGGGTAGAAAGCAACCACAACAAGCCGGCACATTCTGCATGCACAGGGATCCCTTGAGCTATCGCATCACGCACTTGTTCTTTAAGCTCCGCCCGCTTCTCCAACACATCACAATGTTCTTCAGGGAAACCACCTGGGATGATCAAACCATCACACTGCGGCAATTCTTCAGATAAAGGATCAAAAGCAACAACTGTTGCGCCAGCAGCAGAAAGCATCTCAACATGTTCCGTATAAGTGAAAGAAAATGCCGGACCTCCGGCCAAAGCGATTACTGGTGCATGATCAAACCCTTCGGCCTCATCAATCCCCATGGCCAGCGCTGGATCCCACGCAGGACCGTTATAGGCACAATCAGCGAGCTCAATGAGGGCATCGAGATCAACGTGTTCTTCGACCATGATCGCCATTGCTGCAACAGCATCTTCAGCCGCATCAAGTTCAACGCTAGTGATAAGGCCTAAATGCCGCGATGGGACTTCGGCGTGATCTACTCTCGGAATTGTTCCTAATACGCGGACCCCCACAGCTTCAACTGCTTCGCGACAAACCTCCGCATGGCGATCAGTTCCAACCTTGTTGAGGATCACTCCAGCAATACGCACATGGGGATCAGCAGTAGCAAAGCCACGAACGACCGCTCCTACAGACTGGCTCATTCCGAGAACATCGACCACAAGAACAACGGGCAGGCCAAGAGCCGCTGCGATTTCCGCACTAGAACCTTGTGCTTGGGCATCCGCAGTATTTTGCCCCTGCACAATTCGACCATCAAAAAGACCCATCACACCTTCAACGATAGCGATATCAGCGTTGGCGCTTCCATGCGCATATAACGGACCGATTAAATCAATTCCGCACATCACAGAGTCAAGATTTCGACCTTGATGCCCCGCAGCCATACCGTGGTAACCGGGATCAATATAATCTGGGCCTACCTTAAAAGGTGCAACCCGCATCCTTCTAGACAATGCGGCCATCATGCCTGTTGCAATTGTGGTTTTGCCCGACCCTGATGAGGTTGCAGCAATGACGAACCCCGGCGTTGTTACCATTCGATGCCCTTTTGTCCCTTGCGACCAACATCCATCGGATGCTTAATCTTTGTCATCTCAGTAACCAAATCGGCGACGTCGATAAGCTCCGGTGCAGCATTTCGCCCTGTGATGACCACATGTTGAGTTCCTGGTCGATTCTTCAACGTCTCAACGACATCGTTGATGTCGATCCAACCCCACGCAATGGGATAAGTAAATTCATCGAGTACATAAAAATCATGAGTTTGGGACGCTAACCGCCGCTTAATCTCTTCCCATCCCTCGCGTGCATCACGAGCATGGTCTTCATCAGATCCTCGCTTTTTTGACCACGACCAGCCCTCCCCCATCTTGTGCCATTCAACAGGTCCCCCCACCCCACTATCGATATGTAATTGACCTAGTTGTTTGAACACGCTCTCCTCGCCAACACGCCATTTTGCGGATTTGACGAATTGGAAAACTCCGATGTTCATACCATGATTCCACGCACGTAGCGCCATACCAAAAGCAGCTGTTGATTTACCTTTGCCAGGACCAGCATGAACAGCTGTAATCGGCAACAACCTACGTTGACGAGTAGTTAAACCATCATCTGGAACCGAAGCTGGATCGAGTTTTCCTTGAGGCATGCGTGTCTCCCTTGCATCCAGTAGTTATGTCGTTGATCATGCGAGCAAATCATGCTTTCTCATATTTTCCGCATAAGCGAATGAAAAAGATAACCGCTGTGTGGCATTCTACCGTGAACGCCTACAGCGCTTTGATCAAACCTGACACCGAATCAGCGTTAAGTTCGTCAAGTTTGACACATACGCCTTGCAGCTGCTGCGCCAGTTCACGAGCCAACCCCAATGTCACCCGACCACCAGACTCGCAATCAACTACTACACTGCCGGTAAGTCCTCGACGTGCGATCCCTTGAGCTGCCGTACGTGCCCCTGCGAGTCCCGATCCGCCGGTTGCACGCCCATCAGATAATACGACAAGTAGAGCACGCCGATTCGGCTCCTTAATGAATTCTCTCTTGATAACCGAATGTGCCATGTTGAGTCCTTCGCCCAACGGAGTACGGCCACCCATCGTCACATTCGAAAGTCTCCGATACGCCACATCGATCGAACCCGTAGGCGGAAGCACTAGTTCTGGTGATGCACCACGCACACTAATAACAGCTACCTTGTCACGCCTTTGATACGCATCGCGCAGCATCGACAGCACGGCGCCGGTGACCGATGCCAGACGATCTTGTCCAGCCATAGAGCCAGAGGCATCAACCACAAATACTATGAGGTTAGATTCCATACCTCTGCGTAACGATCCTCGAAGATCTTCGGGGCGAAAATCAATCATCGAACCGCGGATACGAGCACCACGTTCAGCAGCCGCAAAAACTGATCCCACGATATTAATCCCGTGCCCGCCACGTACTGCACGCACTGTAGAACCGTTGGCTGAATATGCTTGTGAACGACGCCCTGCGGCGCCTTCATTACCTATTCCACTACGCCGAAAAACCTTAGGGACGAAAGGGGGCGCCTTGGGAAGCGCTGCCCTCCTGCTCATCGGAATCAGGAGTCTGAGTTTCTTGATCGTCTAGATGATCTTTTTGAACAGAAGTTTCGTTTTCTATTTGATCCTCATGTGCTGATTGTTCAGCAGGATCAACCATCTCTGGGTGCTGGTCACGCGCTTCATCCATAACTTCATCAAGTTGGTCTTGATCTAGGCCGGGTTCATCAAACGGATCCCTACGACGTCGATGTGGCAGAGCAAGTTCTACTGCTACTTTGATGTCCTCGTCAGTCACCAGCGAATCTCCGCGCCATGCCGTATGGGCAATAGCAGTACGAGCAATAACGAGATCAGCACGCATGCCATCGACATCAAAAGAAGCACAAATATGAGCGATGCGTGCCAAATTTGTATCACTAAGCACAATGCTATCCACACGTTCTTGCGCGCTCTTGATTGCTTGCGACGTGTTCTCGTCTAGTGCATGCCAGCGTTGTGCAAAATCAATGGGATTAGATTCAAAATCGAGTCGTCTGCGCATAATTTCTGCCCGAATCTGAACATCCTTCGATGCTGCAACATCTACAGAAAGTCCAAAACGATCGAGCAGCTGAGGCCGCAGCTCCCCTTCTTCTGGATTCATGGTTCCTACGAGCACAAAACGAGCAGGAGCTGTATGCGAAATACCATCACGTTCAACAGTCACCTGCCCAGTTGCGGCTGCATCAAGTAGCGCATCAACGAGATGATCAGCCAACAAGTTGACCTCATCGACGTACAAGACACCACCATGTGCTTGGGACAGCAAGCCCGGACGAAACTTAGCTTTTCCTGTTGTCAGCACAGTCTCCATATCTAACGAGCCAACAACGCGATCTTCCGTTGCTCCAATGGGAAGATTGACCAGTGGCGCATCACCTAGCAACGCTGCAAATGCACGAACCGCCGTCGTTTTCGCGGTTCCCTTTTCACCGCGGATTACTACGCCACCAATTCGAGGTGAAATCGCCGTAAGAATTAACGCGAGTCGCAGTTGATCTTGGCCTACAACAGCAGAAAAAGGAAATAGCGGAGACTGCTTCGTTGACATTATCTAATCCTTGAGGAGACGATGAGCTACCGCGCAGCATGAAGTAAACGCTGTAGCTCGACATGGTCAAACTTCCATTGAGTCTAGCTTAATGAAAATGCCTCGACGAAACGGGCACTTTCTGTGCACCGAACGACGAGGCATTGGGATCTAGGTTAATCCCATATACACCATTAAAAGTGTGCACAAAGCAGCTTTACTTCTTATCAAGCTGCAAAGTTGCTTGGGTGTGATCCCAGATCTCGTGGAAGAGCTTCTGATCCGTTGCCAAACGGATACCATATGAAGGGATCATATCTTTGATCGTTGAACCCCATTCCACCATCTTCTGACCGAAGCAGCGCTCGAGCAGCTCAAGCATTGCGGCTGGAGCGATAGACGCACCAGGCGAGGCACCCAAGATTCCCGCTACGGAGCCGTCAGCAGAGTTGATCAATGAAGTACCAAACGCAAGAGTCGAGAATCGAGGACCAACAACAGGCTGAATTGCCTGCACACGCTGACCAGCAGTGACCAGCTCCCAATCCTCATCCTTTGCATTAGGCATGTATTCACGCAGCGATTCCATGCGCGCAGCCTGGTCCTTCATGACCTCCGTGATGAGGTACTTGGTAAGGCCGAACTCTTGTGCACCAACACCCAAGTAGGACATCAAGTTGGTTGGACGAATCGACTTAAAGAGATCCAAATAGGAGCCCTTCTTCAAGAACTTCGGAGTCCACCCAGCATAAGGGCCAAACAGCAAGCCCTTTTCACCGTCGATCACACGGGTATCAAGGTGTGGAACCGACATCGGAGGCGCACCAATTGATGCCTTGCCATAAACTTTGGCAGCATGCTGTTCAATAATGTCAGGATTAGTGCATCGTAGCCACTGACCCGAAACTGGGAAGCCACCCCAACCACGGATTTCCACAATGCCCGTTTTCTGCAGCAATGGCAATGCCATGCCGCCAGCACCAACAAACACAAAGTTAGCGCGAATAACTTGGGTGTCTCCGGTATGGACATTCTTGACCGTCACACGCCACTTAGCGCCATCACGTTTAATGTCTTTAACTTCGTGCCCGTAACGGATCTCGGTGCCATTTTTCTCTGCGGCTTTAAGGAATTGACGCGTCTGGGAACCATAGTTGATATCCGTACCAGCGTCGGTCCATGAAATAGCAACTTTTTCAAACTCGCTACGACCATCAGCCATAAGCGGCAGCATTTCAGCGAACTTGGCACGATCATCCGTGTATTGCATGTTCGGGAACAGAGGGTGCGCAGCAAGTGCCTCGTAACGCTTCTTCAAATAAGCAACTTGGCCCTCGCCACGTCCGAAGGATACGTGTGGAACTGGGTTGATCCACTCACGTGGCGAAGGTAAAACGCCTTCGTTTACTTGGTAAGACCAAAACTGACGAGAAATTTGGAACTTTTCGTTAACACCCAAAGCCTTGTCAATTTGTACCCGCCCCTTCACCTCAGGCGTGTAGTTCAGCTCACATAGTGCCGAGTGACCCGTACCTGCGTTATTCCAAGGTGAAGAAGATTCTTGCGCGGGGGCATCCAAGCGCTCAAACATAACCTGGGTCCAACCAGGTTCCAAGGTGCGAAGCATTGCACCCAACGTAGCGCTCATAATGCCGGCACCGATGAGCGCAACATCGACCTCGTCGGTGACTTGTTGCGCAGTGGTGGAGTCTGCCATTTTAAACTTCCTTGAGTATTGCCTTCGACGTATTTCCCAGTGTCCCATGAACTAAAGTCAGCCGATCACTCGGCAACCGCTGTAGGAATTCACACGTTTTGTTTTACGTGCTCATCACCTACGGTTTGAACCATCAACCAAAATGCAAAATAGTTGACACATCCTTAAAAATTCAGTTCATCATCGGTTTAGTGTACGCCTGCAAAGCATTCGATTGGGCAATAACCCACCCATTTGTGGCTAGACCTGCATTTCTATGCAGTAGACCTCCCCCTAAAGATAGGTTAAAATCAACCCATTGGGGACTAGATAATTCCGATTGATTCATCTCAGGCTCACTTCCTTGTGCACACCAAACAAACTAAATTTATTGGGTATGACTGCTCCTGATTACGAATGGCAACCCGACATTTTAGGGAAAAGCTTTCAACAGCTCGTCATCCCGTTAGGCGCTGATCCCGTCAGCGAAGGTGGCGAAGGCGATATATTTGCCACGCTTGTACGCTACGCTCCCGCTGACCAACCACCAGCTACAAGCCGGACTGCAGTCCTTTTTGTCCACGGAATGACCGATTATTTTTTCCAACGCCATGTGGCACAGTGGTTTCATCAGCACGGATTCAGTGTGTACGCACTGGACCTTCGCAAGTGTGGTCGCTCTCATCGCAATGACCAGTCGTGGCACTACATATCGGATATTTCCCGATATTTCGAGGAGTTAGACCGCGCTAAATCCATCATCGAAGAGCTCCACCCAACAATATTTCCTATAGGACACTCAACCGGCGGATTAATTATTGCCCACTGGTTAGATGGCCTTCGCCAACGCGAGACTTTACATCCTACGATTCCCGGCGCGATACTCAACAGCCCGTGGCTGGACATGATGACTCCTGCAACGGTCACCCGAGCATTGAGGCCCATATTGACTCGCGCCGCACGACGTTTTCCCCATACTTCTTTCGGGCGTTCAAAAGAAGGTACCTATGGGCGGTCCTTACACGCTAGCCGCAGTGGGGAGTGGGACTATGATATAAGTTTTAAGCCTTTGACCGGCCATCTTCGTAAGCTCGGTTGGTTACATGCCATAGATACGGCGCAGTCATTGGTGCACAATGACGCAGTCGATTGCGGCATACCGCTTCTGATGTTGTGTTCTGACCATTCGTCATTACGCGGTAAGTTTTCTCCGCGTGCACAGGTTACTGACACTGTATTAGACGTTGAGCAAATGAAACGATGGGCACCCCATTTATCTGAATACGTCTCTGTGTGCACGATTCGCGGTGCTGTTCATGACGTATATCTCTCTCAGAAACCTGCACGTCTGCAAGCATTGGAGAAGTCGGTACGCTGGATGAACATAATTCTTTCTGAACACACAATCTGATCTTTGTTTCAGCTTCGAAATATATTTTGATACTGATAGTTTGTATGTCATCGTGACTCACTGCTTCCGGGTTCCCTGAAAGGACTCCTCTTTCCTTATGAATAATCAACAACCACGCCATTACGACCTGATCATTGTTGGCTCCGGATCAGGTAATTCCATCCCAGGTCCCGAATTTGACGATAAATCCATTGCCATCGTGGAAAAAGGGAAATTTGGTGGTACCTGCCTCAATGTAGGGTGCATTCCGACCAAGATGTTCGTGTACGCTTCTGAAATCGCCGAGGTCATCGCCGATTCCGAGCGCTTTGGCATTTCGGCTTCTATTGACTCCGTGCAGTGGCCTGACATCGTAGAGCGCGTATTTGCACATCGCATTGATCCTATTGCAGCAAGCGGCGAAGATTATCGACGCGGGGACAAAACTCCCAATATCGACGTATATGACCAACATGCGCGTTTTATTGCACCTAAAACATTGCAGATTGGCGATGGCGAAAACGCCCCGACTATTTCCGGTGACACTATCGTCATTGCCACCGGTTCGCGTCCATTTATTCCTTCTTATATTGAAGAATCAAAGGTCACCTATTACACCAATGAGACGATTATGCGGATGCCCGATTTGCCGCGTTCCATGGTTGTCTTGGGTGGTGGTTACATCGCTATGGAGTTTGCCCATGTGTTCTCCGCACTAGGAGTAAACGTAACGGTGGTCAATCGTTCGCCTCAGCTTCTTCGTGTACTCGATGCGGATATTTCTCATCGTTTCACTGAAATCACCAAGACCAAGATGGATTGTCGTCTGGGGCGCACAGTATCCAGCGTTGATCAGGACTCCAATGGTGTCACTTTGACGCTTGACGACGGCTCCACTGCAACCGGCGAAGTGCTTTTGGTGGCAACAGGTCGTATTCCTAATGGTGATCAGATGAATCTGGATTCAGCAGGAATCGACATGGATGGCAAACGCATTAAGGTTGATGATTTTGGTCGCACTACTGCCGACGGTGTGTGGGCACTAGGTGATGTGTCTTCTCCTTATCAGCTCAAGCATGTTGCTAATGCTGAAATGCGTGCAGTAAAGCATAATTTGCTACATCCTGAAGATCTCAAATCAATGCCGCATCAACATGTTCCTGCAGGTGTATTCACACACCCTCAGATTGCAACAGTAGGCCTTACTGAACAAGAAGCTCGTGACGCTGGATATTCCATCACAATAAAGATCCAAAACTATGGTGACGTAGCCTATGGCTGGGCTATGGAAGATACCCAACATTTTGCCAAGCTCATTGCGGATAAGAAGACAGGACGGCTGCTCGGCGCGCACTTTATCGGCCCTCAAGCCTCTACTCTTATTCAGCAGCTTATTACCGTCATGGCCTTCGATTTAGATGTGCGAGAGGTAGCAACAAAACAGTACTGGATCCATCCGGCACTGCCTGAGCTAACAGAAAACGCACTGCTCGGACTCGATTTCTCCTAATCGCATAAAGCGAAGGGCTGTACAACTATTTTGTTGTACAGCCCTTCGCTTTCTTCTTTAGGTAAGCGATGTAATGAGTTGGTCAAGATCCCAATGTTGTTCGATGGCATCGGCTATCACGTCGAGCTGCTTGTTGCGTTCCGCTTCAAAAGAAGTTGCGGGAGCGACTACAAAGCCTGGGCGTTGTGCGAGTGTAGACACTGTGCCAAGGAAATCACGTCGCGCTTCGTCATCTTCCAAATATCCATGTCGATGAGTGCCAAAGTTGCTTTGCGTTCGTGCTCCTTCGTTACCAATCCATGGCTGCTCGGTGCTTCGTTCAACACGACCATGGTGGACTTCATATCCAACGTTTTCGTGACGAATCAGTGTCTTTTCAGGATGGAACTTAATATCAACGTCAAAAATCCCCAGGCCTTCCACGGACGTAGTACTTCCCGATTCCACTGGATCGTCAATGTGTGAACACATCATTTGAAAGCCGCCGCAAATACCTAAAATTGGTCGCTGTGACCGTGCACGTTCCATTACTGCGTCAGCGACACCTGTAGAACGCAACCAGGCTAAATCGCTAAGGGTTGCCTTAGAACCAGGGATGACCACTAAATCGGCTTCTGCGACCGAATCCGGATCAACTGTCCACGTTACAGTGACTCCGGGCTCACAAGCTAGGGCTTCAATATCTGTAGCGTTGGAAACGCGAGGTAGCCGAATAGCAGCGACGCGCAATCGTTGTGTACCCAGTGGCGCAGCTGCTGGGCCAACGGTTGCACCGATTGTGGATTGTAAAGAATCTTCAGCATCAATCCACAAACCATGGATAAACGGAAGTACGGCCACTGTAGGAACTCCGAGACGATCTTCTAGGTCTTGCAGGCCAGGTTCAAGAATCGACACATCGCCACGGAATTTATTCACAACAAACCCCTTGATGCGAGCACGGTCTGCATCATCAACAATTTGATGAGTTCCATAAAAGTGTGCCAGTACCCCACCACGATCAATATCACCCACGATATACACAGGCAGATCGCATTCCTCCGCCAGACCAAAATTAGCAACATCTGTCGCCCTCAGGTTGGTTTCAGCAGGAGAACCTGCACCTTCACACACAACGACATCGAAACGCTCACGAAGCGAGTTAAGCGATTCGGCAGCAATTTTTCGAAGCTCAGTGCGGTGCTCGATATAGCTGCGAGCGGATACATTACCTGTGGCAATACCTCGAACAACGAGCTGTGATGTTCGATCCGATCCTGGTTTTAGCAAGATCGGGTTGAAATCAACGCTGGGAGTAAGCCCGCACGCATATGCTTGCAATGCTTGAGCCCTGCCGATCTCCCCTTCGTCAGGAGTAACTGCCGAATTATTCGACATGTTTTGTGCTTTAAAGGGGGCGACACGCAAACCTCTCCTCGTCAACGCACGACATAGCCCTGCAACAACAACAGATTTACCAGCATCCGACGTACATCCAGCGACGAGGAACGATTTCATAATGTAGCTACTCCCCCTTATTTAGGCAGAAAAACAACCGTCATGGTTATGCACAACTGAGATTAGAATACTTTAACGTCATCGTCTGGGATGCTGAGTATTTCATTTCCATCGTCAGTAATAACCAAAGTGTGTTCAAACTGAGCAGTGAACTTAAAGTCCGTATTTTGCACAGTCCAACCGTCTTCCCAAATACGGTAATCCAACCCACCTAGGTTGATCATCGGCTCGATCGTCAGTGTCATGCCTGGTTCTAAAACATCACGATACGCGTCGGAATCGTAGTGCAAAACTACCAATCCGTTGTGGAAAGTAGTACCAATGCCATGGCCGGTGAAATCTGTGACCACCGAGTATCCAAAACGCTTGGCATACGACTCGATGACACGACCAATGACGTTAATTTCACGACCAGGTTTTGCTGCTCGAATTCCACGCATCGTCGCTTCGTATGTACGCTCCACGAGCAACCGATGTTCTTCGGAAACATTTCCCGCCAAAAACGTCGCGTTAGTGTCTCCATGCACGCCATTTTTGTATGCCGTGATGTCAATGTTCACAATGTCGCCATCTTGAATCACCGTGGTATCCGGGATGCCATGACAAACGATCTCGTTCAAACTTACACACGACGATTTTGTGAATCCTCGATATCCCAAGCACGAAGGGTATGCACCGTGATCACACATGTACTCGTGGGCAATTCGGTCGATCTCATCAGTGGTAACTCCAGGAGCTACCGCAGCACCGGCAACGTGCAAAGCATTTGCCGCGATCTTTGAAGCCTCGCGCATAGCCTCGATTGTTTCCGGAGTCTGGATGAAAGGCTCTCCGATTGCCTCCTGAACTTCATCTTTCCAAACGTATTCAGGTCGATCGATGTATGCCGGAACCTCACGAATCGGGGTGGGATGTCCAGGTTTTAAAGGTTCTCGAGTTATATCCATAAAACTATGCTAACCCTAATAAGGCTCCGCTGGTACCAACGGGGTACTACTCCGATACTGCAATACCCGCGTTGAGATCATCAAGAGTAGTGAAAAAGTTATCCACTACAGCAACTGAAGCTTCAGAACCGCCGCCTAAAACAACCAAGCTTGCAAACGCGATGTCATCCCTATAGCCGGTAAACCATGCGTGGGATCCGCCATTGATTTCAGCTTCACCAGTCTTGCCGAAAATCTTGCCGCCGGCACGCATACCTGCTGCAGTGCCGCCCGGCGCGGTCACAGCGCCCATGAGACGTCGTAGTTGCTCAACGGTTTCTGGTTTGAGGCCATCTGCGGTTCCAGAAACCTTTGTTGTAGTGCCAGAAACGAGCGTTGGTGTTGGGGTCTTTCCTGCCGCAGCGGTCGCCGATACTAAAGCCATTCCGAATGGACTCACGAGTACTTCGCCCTGACCATAACCGGCTTCCGTTCGTGCAAGTTCAGTATCTCCCTGGGGGATCGAACCGGTAAGAGTATTAAGCCCTGGAATGTCGTAATCGATTCCGATCCCAAAATCGCGACCGATTTCTTTGAGTTGTCCTTCGTTAAGTTGCTCTGAAATGTTGGCAAATGTGGTGTTGCAGGATCGTGCGAATGCTTTTTCTAGCGGAACGTTCCCTAAGGAGAAGCCGTTGTAATTGGTCACTGTTCGGCCATAGATGTTGATAGTTCCAGGGCATGGCACGATTGAATCCGCATTTAGACCTTGATCTTGAATACCAGCAGATGCTGTCACGATCTTAAAAGTAGATCCTGGCGGATACTGTCCGTTGAGTGCTAGGTCGCCTTGTTTATCTGCTAGGTCTGACTGTGCAATAGCCAGAATTTCGCCTGTTGATGGCCGAATCGCTACCAACATGGATTGTTTGTCTTTGCGAAGATTGACGGCACGTTCCGCAGCAACTTGCACATTGTGGTTCAAGCTGATGCGAATTGCTGGCGCAACCTGAGGAGCATGCCTTTCGATGGTTTGCATGGAGGCACCGTCTTGTGTGACTGCGTCGACACTCCAACCATTTGCTCCTGCCAATTGGTCGTACACTAACGACGACACCCGGCGAATGACATCAGGTGCGAAGTTGGGGTCTTTGTTAACCATCGCAGCCTCTTTATTAAGCCGGATTCCCGATACTCCTGCCAGCGCCTGTTTTATGCTGTCGCCTGCACGCTCGTTAACCACGGCAAGTGAATATGAACCACGATTGGTTTCTAATGCCTGCTGAATGTCGCTGGCAGATAGCTCTGGAACCGTCTCGTCAGCTGCACGAGCAGCGCGGAGGTGCGTTGCGATAGTTTGTGCTGTAGCAGCTTTGTCGATGATGTGTTGAGTATCGGCGATCAAACGATACTGGACTCCTGGTACGAGAACCTCTGCCCCATCGGATGAGACAACGCTTGCGCGTTCGGCATTAATGGCACGTAGTTCAAGGTGCTGATTCGCAGCCAATTTGGGGTGTACTGCTGCAGGCTGCCACCGAATTGTCCACTGATCGTTAATTCGGTTTAGCGTCATAGAGGTGTCATAGGACAATGTGCGGTCTTTAGGCAGCTTCCATGTCAACGTGTATTTTGCAGTCGCTACGGTATCTTTGGTGTCGACCTTATTGAGGGATACGTCAAGCCCTTCTGCCTGCAAACCTTCCCACGAGCGTGAGAGCAATTCACGGGCTGAATCATCTTGGTCTGTAAGCTGTGCTGCAGCATCAAAATCTTGTGCTGCTACGCTGTGAAAGAATTCTTCCGCCACAGGTTGTGCCGATTTGGGCTTTGGCGTACATGCCGTCAAGCTGCTTCCTACAAGGCACACAGCCAAGGTGATTCCAGTTGCACGGCGAGCCAATCGAGCAGAGACGATGTCCATGGTGACAAGGCTAACACTGGCGTGACTTCACTCGATTGTGCAACGCCCGAGCTCAAATAAGAAAGGATGCACGGAATATTAATCCAATGCACCCTTGAAGCCTCCGAGAGGTCACTTACTATCGAGTAATTTTTACCTGAGGTCCAGCGCCCTCCTCAATTTCGAGGCCTTCTGCTTCCGCTAATCGAACGGCTTCCTCGATCAGAGTCTCCACAATTTGAGATTCCGGAACTGTCTTAATGACTTCGCCTCGGACAAAGATTTGTCCCTTGCCATTGCCGGAAGCAACGCCCAAATCAGCATCTCGTGCTTCGCCAGGACCGTTCACCACGCATCCCATCACTGCTACGCGCAACGGAATACTCATGCCGTCCAAAGCGGCTGTAACCTCTTCAGCCAACGAATACACATCGACCTGTGCTCGACCACACGATGGACAAGAAACGATTTCAAGCCCTCGTTTACGGAGGTTAAGAGACTGAAGGATCTGATCGCCTACTTTGATCTCTTCTACTGGATCAGCAGAAAGAGAAACACGGATAGTATCGCCAATACCTTGCGAGAGTAATGAACCAAAAGCCACTGACGATTTAATCGTTCCTTGGAATGCAGGTCCAGCTTCAGTAACGCCTAGGTGCAGTGGATAGTCGCTTTGGGCTGCTAGCTGACGGTATGCCTCAACCATGACCACCGGATCATTGTGCTTCACAGAAATCGCAATATCGCCGAAACCAGATTTTTCAAACAAACCGGCTTCCCATAATGCTGATTCCACCAATGCTTCCGGAGTGGCCTTGCCGTATTTTTCCATGATGCGCTTATCCAAGGATCCAGCGTTGACACCAATGCGAATCGGGATTCCTGCGTCTCCGGCTGCCTTTGCCACCTCTTTAACACGACCATCAAATTCTTTGATATTGCCGGGGTTAACACGAACCGCAGCACAACCTGCATCAATAGCAGCAAAGATATATTTAGGCTGGAAGTGAATATCGGCAATCACTGGAATAGGCGATTTTTTAGCTATAGCAGGCAACGCCTCAGCATCAACAGTCTTGGGGCAGGCAACACGGACAATGTCACATCCCGAGGCCGTCAACTGCGCGATTTGCTGCAACGTAGCGTTGACATCGTGAGTCTTGGTGGTTGTCATCGACTGAACAGATACTGGGTAGTCCGAGCCAACACCAACATTTCCCACCATTAATTGGCGGGTCTTACGGCGTGGGGCGAGGACGGGCAACGGTGCATCAGGCAATCCGAGTCCGATGGGCTGACCGGTAGGGGTGGACACTAAACATGCTCCTTGATACAGAAATGAACAATCGTTACCTAGGTGTAAGACAGATGATGAAAATTCTACCACCGTAGTGGCGCAGCCTTCGCCGCCACCTCTCTGCTACCCCAAAAGCCGGATGGGATTAACAACGTCCGCCACGATCACCAATGCACCAACGGCAAGAAGTAGACCTGCAACCGCAAAGGTCAGTGGCATAAGTTTTGTGTAGTCCGCTGGACCGGCTGGTTGCAAGCCACGGCGCTTACGGAAGGCGTCGCGAAGCTTCTCATAAATCACAACGGCTATATGTCCACCATCAAGAGGCGGAAGCGGAATCAGGTTAAACAATGCTAGGAAGAAGTTCAGACTAGCGAGCATCATGAAAAATGAAGACCAATAAGAATGCTGAACTAGTTCTCCTCCAACTCGCGATGCACCAACAACGCTCATCGGGCTGTTGTGATCACGCTCGCCACCCACGATCGCGGCAGCAACACCAGGTAGCTTTGCCGGAAATTGTGCGAGTCCTTCAACAGTCGCACCGACCATATGCGCTGAAAATACCGCAGCACCTGATACTGCAGTCACAGGGTTGTACTGAATCACCGTGTTCTTCAACGGTGCACTGCTCACGCCAATGGCACCTGCTACCAGATCGTCACCATTCGTCGATAAGCGGTGAACTTCTTGAACACGAATAACAACGTCGCGACGCACCCCATCGCGATCGATGGTGAAAGTCAGATCCTGGTTCGGTTTATCAAAAACATAGGAGCGGACAGCTGTGAAACTATCAACATTCTTGTGATCGATCGCCACGATAACGTCCCCTGTTTGAATGCCCGCCCGTGCTGCGGGTCCTTGCCCCTCACACGGGGAAAGCGTGGTCGCATCGAGCTGTTTACTCGGCACACAAGCAACTTCACCCACTACTGGCGTTGTATCCACCTTCAAATTAGGCAACCCCACAACACAAGCCACAAAATACAGCGTGACAAAGCCAACCAAGACGTTCATCAAAATGCCGCCAAGAAGCACAATGATGCGCTGCCACCACGGCTTATGCATCATCGCATGGGGAGCCTCTTCGGGCGTTACCTGATCCTGGTTTGTCATTCCGGCAATATCGCAAAACCCGCCGAGAGGAAACGCTTTAAATCCGTATTCCGTATTTCCTCGACGATACGAAGCGATTGTTGGGCCAAACCCAATAAAAAATCGACGAACTCGCATCCCAAAAGCACGGGCAGCCATAAAATGGCCCCATTCATGCAGAGCAATAGTGATGGCGATGCCAGTCGCAAATAAAACAACGCCAAGTAAATATGCGGCCACGGGTGCACAAACTCCTTGCAGGGTACCTACAACAACGCAACTAATCAGCGAGAAAGCTTATCGACGAGCGCGTCTGCTCGTCTACGCGACTCACTTTCGTGCGCAATAATTTCTTCGACCGATGAGGCTACACCAGCAAACTGTGAAGATCCTGCCACCACTTCGCCGACAATATCGACAATCTGTGGGAACTTAATGCGCCCACGAAGAAACGCAGCGGCCGCCTGCTCGTTTGCCGCGTTATACACTGCTGGATACGTTCCCTGTTTCAAAGCCACCTCGCGCGCTAACTCAACTGCGGGGAAAGCCTCATTATCTACTGGCATGAAATCCCACGTACTTGCTTGAGAGAAATCCAAAGCCGGTTGCGCTTCTGGAACTCGGTGAGGCCATGCCAAAGCATGAGAAATTGACAGCAACATGGATGGTGGCGATGCTTGAGCAATTGTTGCACCATCACAAAACGTGACCATCGAATGAACAATCGACTGCGGATGAACAGTCACCTCAATACGGTCAGCTGGGATGTCAAAGAGCAAAGTTGCCTCAATTAACTCCAATCCTTTATTTATCAAAGTAGCCGAATTCAATGTATTCATCTGCCCCATCGACCACGTTGGATGTGCCGCAGCTTGCTCAGGAGTAACATCCCACATCTCCTCCCGTGTCCAGCCGCGGAATGGGCCACCTGAAGCAGTCAGAACCAACTTTGATACTTCCGCTGATGCCCCTGATCGCAAACACTGCGCCATCGCAGAATGCTCGGAATCCACAGGCACGATCTGCCCTGGGGCTGCCTGAGATGTGACAAACGTACCACCGGCAACCAACGATTCCTTATTAGCTAAGGCCAGAACTTCACCTAGTTGAATCGTAGCCAAGGTGGCCCGTAGCCCCATGGAACCCACAAGGCCATTAAGTACCGTATCCGCTGGCACCGACTCAACGAGGTCGGTAGCGGCATCAGTTCCACTTAATACCGCTGCCCCAAGTGCACGACTGACTTGAGTTGCCGATTTCTCATTGGCCACAGCAACATGGTCTGCCGCCAAACCCAGCATCTGAGCTTGCTGGATAATTAATTGTGTCTCTCGGCCACCCGCGGCAATACCTACCACTTCAAATTGGTCTTGGCGCGAAGCTATAACCTCAAGCGCCTGAGTGCCGATGGAACCAGTGCTGCCCAGAATCAAGATTTTCTTTCTCACCTAATCCATTATGTCCCATGAAATAACCTGCGGGATTGTCAGCGCGTTTGTTCGTTGCTCGGACTATAGATTCCCCCCCCCTTATGGGCGCCATCTTTAGGATGAAAGATAGGGGGAAAATGGTGAATTCACCTTGATTTACAACGCTGAATCTACTTATTTGTCAAACAACTATGCATAATCACACAGTTCAAATCGCTTTGAAACACTGAATGTGCCACAATAAGAACCGAATCTGACGTGCATTTACTTTTCCTCACACACCATTGCTTGCGAAATAACTCACTGCAACCAGAGTGTGCGATCGGCAAAGTTATAGATAAGGAGAACAACGTGGCTGGTTCCCACGAAATCGCCCCCGAGATCCACAACGGCGTATCCACTCTGGACGAGCCTTCAGCAGCATGGGGTTGGCACAGCATTGGCACCCGCGCAATCCAGCTTTCCGGATGGGGATCAGTAGTATTCCTTCTCGCCTACAACTTTGGTAACCACAAGGGCCACGTTGAGACAATCTTCCTCTTCGTTTTCGCCGCAGTGATCGCCTTGGGTTTGATCCTTCAGATCGTAAAGCCACAGGGTAAGCAGGTACGTACTTTGACTGCACACAACCAGCCAGTAGGTTTCAAAGAAAAGGACTGGAACTACCTCCAGGCGACCTGCACTGGCCCATACGCAGAGCTTAGCGACTCAGAGCTTCGCGCTTTGAACATCGAGCCAGAGCGTGTTCGTCACCTCCGTGCTCTCCCAGAGACTTAAATCGAATTACTAAAAGCTTCCGCATCTATTCCACAGATGCGGAAGCTTTTTATGCGCCCCCTACATTTTCCGAAGAGCTAACGCTCTTCTGCAGCAAGCTGACCACACGCAGCCGCAATTTCCTGCCCACGGGTATCACGCACAGTACACGTCACTCCTTGAGCAATAACGCGTCGGACGAATTCCTTTTGACGATCAATGGGAGATGCGTCCCACTTCGACCCAGGCGTAGGATTAAGTGGAATAAGATTCACGTGCACCAATGGCCCAAGAGCTTTATGCAATTTCTTACCCAACATATCCGCACGCCAGCCCTGATCGTTGACATCGCGAATTAGTGCATATTCAATCGAGACGCGTCGCCCAGATCGGTCAGCATAATAACGAGCCGCATCTAGAACCTCAGCAACCTCCCAGCGATTGTTCGTGGGAACCAAGGTATTACGCAATTCATCGTCTGGTGTATGTAGCGATACTGCCAAAGTGACAGAAAGATCCTCATCCGCAAGTTTTCGAATAGCAGGAGCCAGCCCCACGGTGGATACCGTGACATTTCGTTGGGAAATGCCAAATCCTTCCGGTACTGGTGCTGTAATTTGTCGAACTGCTGAGACGACGCGCTTGTAGTTAGCGAGAGGCTCCCCCATTCCCATAAAGACAATGTTGGACAATCGCCCGCCCTCAGCTTGCATCGTCGCTGACGCAGCACGAACCTGATCGACGATTTCGCCAGTAGACAAGTTACGATCGAGTCCCCCTTGGCCCGTGGCACAAAACGGACAAGCCATACCGCAACCAGCTTGGGAAGAAATACACAACGTTGCGCGGTTAGGATAACGCATCAGCACTGACTCTAAGAGAGTACCATCATGGAGTTTCCACAAAGTTTTTTGGGTTTCGCCATCATCTGCTTGAACAGCACGCACCGGCTGCATCAACTGCGGAAAGAGCGCATCTTTTACTTTTTCCCTTGCTGCCGCAGGCAAATCAGTCATAGTACTAGGATCAGCTTCAAGGCGATCATAATAATGCCGAGCAATCTGATTAGCACGGAATTTTGGCAGACCCAGCTCTTTAAGAGCGTCGATACGCTCGCCAGCAGAAAGATCAGCAAAGTGCTTCGGGGGCATGGACCGCCGATGCTTATCAAAATTTAGCGGAATGGGCTTCGTTGGATTCGTCATATTGCTACCATCATGACACGTTACGCGCGATAATTGTGAACTGACCACTTAATTTTGGAGTTTTCTCTTTTATAAAACGCCATGAAACACAATGCTTGCATACCTATGTGCTCAGATCGTTATTAGTTTGAGCTTGGAATAATCTCCATCTTCGCGTTCAATGGTGAGTATGCCTGATACCACGAACAATTATGAAAGCCGTTCAGAGGCTTTCGACATCCCTCACGATCATCTGCCTGATGTAACTCAATCTGAGTACCCAGTACCGGCTGAAATCCCTCAGACTACTAAGCCTGAAGTAAAAAGCTCATTCGCAGGCGGTACGTGGTTCGCACTAATCGTCGGCGCATTGCTACTTATCGTATTGTTAATTTTCATTCTGCAAAACCAACAAGCCGTAGAATTGAACTTTTTTACCCTTCAATTTACTGTACCGGCAGGAGTGGGCTTTCTCCTCGCTGCGATCTTTGGAGCACTCATCATGGCAATGGTAGGTGTGGTACGAATGTTCCAGCTACGTCGACAAATTAAAAACTTACAGCGTTCGGTTTAACCAACTTAGATAAAAGCGGAACCGTCCTCCTACAGATTAGGGGCCAGTTCCGCTTTTATTTTCTATACTGAAGAAATCACACTCAAGACTAACCAAGTCACCATCGCCGATGGCAACATACCGTCAAGCCGATCCATCAGACCACCATGGCCAGGCAAAATCGCAGACATGTCTTTGATCCCGAGTTCCCTCTTAAACTGGGATTCAACAAGATCGCCCAGTGTCGCGCAGATCACGAGGCCAAATCCGAGAACTAATCCCCACCACCATTGATGCCCTAATAAATAGGACACAGTGAGTGCTCCAACAGTCATGCCAAAGACTACAGAACCGATAAAGCCCTCCCACGATTTCTTTGGGCTTACCGCAGGTGCCATGGGGTGCGATCCGAACATCACGCCTGCAATATAACCGCCTATGTCAGAGGCGATAACACACAACATGAATGTGACGATGAAGTACTTTCCGGGTGCTGTTTCCGTTTCAAACAGCGAAAGCATTGCCGCAAAACTACCAAAAAGTGGGATCCACGTTAAAACAAAAATTGCGACAGCAGTATCTCGCAGATAGTTTTTCGGTGGCATAGAACGACCATGATGGAAAAGCCGACCAAACATCGTAGCGAGTACAACGCCGACGAAACCAGCGACTAATCCCTTTGGGCCAAATGGCCAACTAAGCCACAACATGACTTGTCCGCCAATAAGCATGACCCATCGTTGCAGAAGATAACCAGCTTCTATTAAACGACGCTCTACCTCCCAAGTTGCCACTGCGATTGCGATAGCCACTAATGGATACCAACCAAAAGGGATAACAAAGATAGCGAGCAATACGAGGGCGCCCAAACCAATTCCAACGCTGATCGCGGCTTTCAGGTTTCGACCAGCCGAATTCTTCGGTTTAGGCAAGTGCTCAAAAGCCGTTGATGAATGAGGCATCGGTCGGCGCTCTCCTTGGTGTTTAGATGCGGGAAAAGGGGCAGATCCTGCCTGTGCAGCGTCTGCCCCAAAACCCAACAGATGAAGTGTGTTTCGTTATTGCTCAGCTGAAACGAGGAGGACTTAAACCTCCATCAGTTCTGCTTCTTTCTTAGCAACAACCTCATCAACCTGAGCTACATACTTAGCGGTTACTTTATCAAGCTCCTTTTCAGCAGCCTGAACTTCATCCTCGCCAGCATCGCCATCTTTTTGAATCTTCTTGAGCTGATCCATGCCTTTGCGGCGAACATTGCGGATGGCGATCTTACCGTCTTCGCCCTTAGACTTTGCGAGTTTAGCCATGTCACGACGACGCTCTTCTGTCAGCTGCGGGATGGTAACACGGAGAACTTGGCCATCATTAGTTGGGTTAACTCCCAAATCCGAATTACGGATCGCGTTCTCAATTTCGTTCATCATCGACATCTCATAAGGCTTAATCAGCAACATACGAGCCTCTGGGACGGAAATGGTGGCCATCTGCGTAATTGGAGTTGGTACCCCGTAGTAATCGGCAATTACTCCATTAAACATTGCAGGGTTTGCACGACCCGTACGGATATTGACCAGCTCGTCACGGGTGCGTTCCACCGAAGTGTTCATGTGCTCTTCAGCTTCAAACAGGATCTCATCGATCATTATGTTGTCCTTTGCAGTTTTTAGGTAAGTCAAGGAACACTCAACAGCAGTGTTCGATCACACTTAATCTATCAGGATTGAACCAAAGTACCGATTTGTTCACCCGCGACAGCACGAGCGATATTACCTTCTGTGAGAAGGTTGAACACCAGAATTGGCATCTTGTTGTCCATGCACAGGCTAAATGCTGTCGCATCCGCGACTTTTAGCCCCTTTTCAATTACTTCACGAGGGGTGATGTGGTGGAACAACTGTGCATCTGGGTTAGTACGAGGATCGTCATCGTAAACTCCATCAACGGCTTTAGCCATAAGAAGCACTTCACAATCAATTTCTAGAGCACGCTGTGCTGCAGTCGTATCGGTAGAGAAATAAGGCATACCCATACCTGCACCAAAGATAACTACGCGTCCCTTTTCCAAGTGTCGCTTTGCACGAAGAGGCAAATACGGCTCAGCAACCTGGGCCATATTGATGGCGGTTTGTACACGACAGTCGATGCCCTCTTGTTCAAGGAAGTCCTGCAGAGCCAAGCAGTTCATAACAGTGCCCAACATACCCATGTAGTCTGAGCGGTTACGATCCAAACCTCGCTGTTGCAGCTGCGCACCTCGGAAGAAATTACCGCCTCCGATAACTACAGCGATCTCCGCTCCGGTACGAGCAACACTGGCAATCTGTCGTGCAACATTTTGGACGACGTCTGGGTCAATTCCCACTGCCCCACCGCCGAACATTTCACCGCCGAGTTTGAGCATTACTCGCTTGTAGCCAGTACGTTCGTTTTGGACACCTTCAGTCATGGTGTGTCACCTCTCCGACCTTTCGGCCATAGTGTTGCTCGCAGTAACGGTATTTTTAGTCCACCTAGAAAAACCGCATAACAGTCTACCGTTAATCTGCCACCTTGTCTTATTCACACCCCGAGCAACTAACAAGGAACGCCAAATAACACAATAATGCCCGTGCATTCGTGCACGGGCATTATTACTAGCTAAAAGCTACAACACTGTAATTAGTGCTGGCCAACCTCATAGCGAGCGAAACCGGTCAAGGTAACACCAGCCTCATCCATGACCTGCTTAACAGTCTTCTTGCTATCTGCAACGGAAGCCTGCTCAACCAAGCACACATCTTTGTAGAAGCCGTTCAGACGACCCTCAACGATCTTCGGGATTGCCTTTTCTGGCTTGCCCTCTTCACGGGTGATCTGCTCAGCGATGGAGCGCTCCTTCTCGATAACCTCAGCAGGAACATCCTCGCAGGTCAGGTACTGAGCCTTGAGAGCAGCAACCTGCATTGCAGCGGCGTGAGCGGCAGCCTGAGCTGCTTCGCCTTCGCCTGTGTAGGCAACCAAAACGCCCACTGCTGGAGGCAGGTCAGCGGAACGCTGGTGGAGGTAAACGGAGAGCTTCTCGCCTTCCAAGGTGATAGCACGACGCAGCTCGAGCTTCTCACCGATCTTTGCGGACAATTCCTGAATTGCATCAGCAGCGGTCTTACCATCAAGATCAGCAGCAGCGAGTTCCTCAGGGGTGTTTGCCTTAACAGCTGCAGCTGCGTCAGCAACCTTCTGAGCAAATTCCTTGAACTCTGCGTTCTTTGCAACGAAGTCCGTCTCGGAGTTGATCTCAACCATGGTGTTGCCAGAAACAGCAATCAGTCCCTCAGTTGCGTTGCGCTCAGCGCGCTTTCCGACGTCTTTTGCGCCCTTGATGCGAAGAACCTCAACGGCCTTGTCGAAGACACCGTTGGTCTCTTCTAGAGCCTTCTTGCAGTCGAGCATGCCGGAGCCGGTGATTTCACGCAGCTTCTTAACGTCAGCAGCAGTGTAGTTCGCCATGTTGTGGGCGACCCTCCTTGTATTGGAAAATGTAAAAAGTTTTCTCGTAGACGAGCGTAGCTAACACGTGCCAATAATGCAGCTCTTTATTGAGTATGCGAGCGTACATAACGACACACCGTGTACTTGTACTCGAAAAAATTCAGCCACCATATTCGAGCATAAAGCGACTAAAAGCTTTTACACGAGGCAAAAGCCCTCAAACCCGTACGCCCTGTAAGCCACATGACGTTGTATAGCCTGCAAGTGTTCTATGGATTTGAGGGCTTGTAAAAAGCTATTACTTAGCCTCAGCTTCAGCTGCAACCTCTTCGGTTGCCTCAACCTTAGCTGCTACCTCGGTCTTGTTGGCATCGCCAGCTGCTTCCTTAGCAGCGGCAAGTGCACGCTCTTCGCGAGCCTTCTTGCCCTCGATAACTGCGTGAGAGATAACCTTAGTCAGAACGTCGATGGAGCGGATTGCGTCATCGTTGCCTGGAACTGGGAAGTTAACAACATCTGGATCACAGTTGGTGTCAAGAATTGCCACAACTGGGATGTTCAGCTTGTGAGCTTCGGAGACAGCGATGTGCTCCTTATTGGTGTCTACAACCCACATAGCAGAAGGCGTCTTGGTCATGTCTGCAATACCGCCGAGGACGCGCTCCAACTTGGTGCGCTCACGGGTCAGCATGAGAACTTCCTTCTTGGTACGACCCTCGTAACCGTTTTCTGCAGCATCCATAGTCTGGAGCTCCTTCATACGGTGAAGTCGCTTAGAAACGGTCTGGAAGTTAGTGAGCATACCGCCAAGCCAACGGTGATTGACGTAAGGCATACCAACGCGCTCAGCCTCGTTCTTGACGGACTCCTGAGCCTGCTTCTTGGTGCCGACGTACAAAATGGTACCACCGTGTGCAACCGTCTCCTTGACGAACTCGTATGCCTCGTCAATGTAGGTCAGGGTCTGCTGAAGGTCGATGATGTAGATGCCGTTACGGTCGGTGAAGATGAAACGACGCATCTTTGGGTTCCAGCGACGGGTCTGGTGTCCGAAGTGAACACCAGCGTCGAGAAGCTCGCGCATGGTTACAACTGCCATGAGTTGCCCTCTTTCTCAAGTTAAGTTTCGGTTATATACATGCAGGTTTTCCCTGCTTCCTGGCTGCCCTCGCACATATCCAGCACTCTGAAGCTTTTTAAGACAAAAGCCCAGAGACCACTGCTTTCAACGTTGTGTATTTAAAACACTTCGGGACCGCGCGTAGTCAGCACACCGCATTGGGCGCACTGCTAACGCAAAAGCATAGACTTTTCTGTGCAGTTTTCCAAACTAAATTCTCACTCTATCCACAACTATCGACAGTCACCGCTTCATTTAGTTCACACGTGTTTCTTTTACCCTCCCCAGCACCTGCGGTACTCATTGACTGTGAATAAGTACTGAACTCAAGTTATCCACATCGGGTATGACCACAGATATGAAGAAAATACTTGCAGCCATATCAAGCTTCTTATTAGCCTTTTTCATCGCCCAACCCGCTAGCACTACCCCTATTAACCCGCTGAACTCTACTTATATCAATCCCGCCACAGGAGATTCTTCGATAGCTCGCGTGATTCGCCCTTTCGATAAGCCTCAACACAATTGGCTCAAAGGACATCGAGGAGTCGATCTCGATATTCCCATCAACGGTGTAGTACGAGCCGCTAACTCTGGGATCATCACTTTTGCCGGCAAGGTAGCTGGTAAGCCCGTTATTTCGATCGATCATCCCGATGGTTTAAAAACCACGTACCAACCGGTAACTACAGCCCTCAACGCTGGAGATTTAGTAGAGCGCGGAGAAGTCATCGGCGTTCTAGCTCCAAGTGTCGACGGGTTCCCTGGACTTCACTGGGGCGCACTTCAAGGAAAAGACGACTACCTCAATCCCCTCAGTCTTCTCAAACCATTACTCATTCGACTAAAACCACCCCAGATGACGGTTCCGTCAAAATAAATCTTTGCCAAGCGCTACAAGTTTTTATGCGCACGGGGATGCGCGTTTTTATACGCCTCTTTGAGCCGTCGGGTACTTACATGTGTATATATCTGAGTGGTATTCAACGAAGAGTGTCCCAGCATTTCTTGCACAACCCTAAGATCTGCTCCGTTATCGAGTAGGTGCGTTGCTGCTGTGTGCCGCAATGCGTGCGGAGCTAAGCCACCTATTCCATGTTCTTGGCCAGAGGTTTCCACAATTCGCCTCACTTGGCGTGGATCGATCCTTTTACCCCGCACCCCTACAAATAACGCATCTACTCCGCTTTTGCATCCGGCAGAAATCAACATTTCGCTTCGCACCCCATTTAGCCAATGGTAAAGCGCCGCTGTAGCTTGATCTCCGAATGAAACAACACGTTGCTTATTTCCTTTACCCGTTACTCGCGCAGTCTGACGTTTGAGATCGACATCACCAGTATTCAATCCGCAAAGCTCAGATACGCGAATCCCCGACGCATACAACAACTCACAAATAGCACGATCACGAACAAAAGTATCTTCAGTAGTCGAAGCCGGCTTTTCGACGATATTCGTCATGGTGCGCTCGCTTACTACCGTAGGCAATGTGCGTTGCACCTTCGGCGCTACCAACCGTGCAGCCACATCTATATCGCTGTAGCCGTTTCGCAACAACCATCCACTAAACGCTTTTATCGACGCAGTACGACGTGCGATAGTTGCACGAGACTTACCGTCGGCGACCGCTTGAGCCAACCACTCTCGCACATTGTCCAACGTAAATTGATCTAATGTGGCAAATCGATTCACAAAACCAATGAGGTCACTTTTATAAGAACGGACAGTGGCCGGCGATCGCCCCAAGCCGAAATCCAGATACTCACAGAAATCGTCGACAAGTTCGGTTAGTTGGGCTGGCACGTTTCCCTCTCAGCTAAATACACAGTGGAGGTGAAAAGCCTGTGACAACTTTTCACCTCCACTACTGACTCACCCATAGTGCATAACCCTAGTTCCGAAGCGATAAGAACCAAAGTGGACATGATTGCCCACCTACGGAACCAGCCACTCGCCTCGGCCCATCTCATTGAGGAACCAGCCCGAACCTCAAAAAGCTTTACTTAGGCTTGCCTTTGTTACATTAAGGCATGATTGTTCATCACGCAAGAGGCTATCGATAAAAAGTATTAACATCTATGCCAGTGGGCCCCCTCCCGCATAACGAGTTGTTTCTTTTCTAGATCACGCAGAATATGAACGCAAAGCCCAATCGGAATACCAGCAGCCGCCGCAACCGTGTCAGTGGTGTGAGGATTTGAATCCAACGAATCAAAAACTCTCATTTCATTTCTACTTAGGCTTTGAATCGGATCGGCTGCAAACTGCAATTCATATTGCCCATTGGGGTCGAACTCGCCCAAGGTTCCTACCAAAGCAAGAATTTCCTCAGCGCTACACACCAATTCGGCCTCTTTATTTCTAATGCGTTCATGGCAACCTAATGAACCAGTGTTCGTTACTGGGCCAGGCACGGCCATTGCTACTCTTCCTAAAGCACTTGCCCAGCTAAGAGTGTTAAGTGCACCGGAACGCCATGCAGCTTCAACTACTACGGTTCCTTGAGATAATGCAGCTACTAACCGATTGCGGGTCAAAAAACGGTGGCGGTGTGGTGTTAATCCCGGCGCGTATTCGCTGACTAAGCATCCGGTTTCAGCGATCGAGCGTAGCAGTTCTGCGTTTTTACGCGGATAAGGTGAATCAAGTCCACGTGCGCATACTGCTACTGTGGGTTTTTGTCGTTGCAGAGCTTCGGTGTGGGCTACGGTGTCTACTCCTAGAGCTCCTCCTGAGACTATCGTCCAATGATGATCAGCGATTCCCGCTGCCAACATTGAAGTCGCACTCTTGCCATAGTGGCTCATAGCACGGGTGCCTACGATGGCTACGCTGCGATCAACAGTCGTTGATAGCGGTGCACCACGAACCCAGAGGGCGTGAGGGGCAACTGCGTCGGATTGATATGAGCGCACTAGAGAGCTGGTACCAGAGGCGGCAAAACCAAATGCTGTCTCGAATTTTTCCCGTGGCCATTCGTCATCATCAGGAGTGACAAGCCTGCCACCGAGATTCTTGATTGTAGTTAGATTCTCTTTTTCCAATGTGACTGAATAGCGCGAAGCCGTTTCAGACAAGATAGGCCCAAGCCACGCTTCTCTGTTTTTGATCCCCCACGCGATTTTTTCTACATCAGATTCTGTCTCTAAAAGTTTCTGGAGTGATCTGCTAGGTCCTTCAAAAACTCGAGACAAATATGCCCAAGCTTCTAACCTGCTCATGCGGCATTCACCCTAATACAATCATCGCGTAGCTCAAGTGCATACGCTGTGTGGCCTAAGTCAGGACGTGTTTTTCCTTCCAAATCACACAATGTCCATGCAACTTTCAGTGCGCGGTCAACTCCGCGTTGGCTCAATTCACCGTCGCCAAGATAGGAGCTAAGAAGTGCCATCGATGCCTCATCTGCGGGGAAATGCCGCCGAAGATGGTACGGATCCATCGCTGCATTGGTTGTTACAGTAAAGCCCGCAGTGCGCCAACGATGTCTACTACGCTCACGAGCACTTTGAACTCGCTCTGCAATCGATTTACTGGACTCTTGGTTTGCATCTGAGATCACAGCACCTTGAGCATGTGTACGTACAAAAATGTCAAGGCGATCGCGCAGTGGTCCCGAAATATTGTTCAAATACCGTGCTCGTGTAGTTGCGCTACATCGGCACTCTGAAGGTAGCTCTGCTGCACAGCGACACGGGTTTGTTGCCATAACTAGTTGAAAACGTGCAGGAAAGGTGACTTCGCGACGATGCCGCATGAGTTTAATTTCGCCGCATTCCAATGGCATTCGTAAGCAATCAAGAATATTTGCTGGTATCTCGCTTACTTCATCAAGAAACAAAACACCAGTATGTGCCAGGCTGGCAGCTCCGGGTTGTAGGTTTCCGGATCCTCCGCCTAATAACGCTGCTTTAGTAATGGAATGATGCGGAGCTACAAACGGTGGGTGCGTCATGGGCCCGTTGAAGGCTTGTCCCATGACCGAGTGGATTGCTGTCGCTTCTATCATTTCTGTATGCGTGAGAGCAGGTAGAAGGCCAGCCATGCGTTGAGCAATCATTGATTTTCCGGAACCTGGTGGGCCAATCATGACAAGGTTGTGGCCACCAGCAGCTGCGATTTCTGCTGCTTTCTTTGCATCACTTTGTCCCACAACATCTTGCATATCACCCACTTTGTGCGGCTGCATTTTCGTCGCATGCTCATCAAGTGCAACATCACGAGCAGCGATCAAGTCATCTTTGCCCTTGAGCCATTCGGTTGCCTCGCTAATCGAGCGTGCGACAAGAACATTCATTGCGGAATCATCGATTACTGCCATAGCTTCGGCAGCGTTTCCCCACGGAATCACCACATTTCTTATTTCCGCGCCCCGTGCAGCCAACAATGCTGGAACTAATCCAGATATCGGTTTAATCGCACCGTCTAGGCCGATTTCACCTAAAAACAAAGTGTTTTCGATATCGCGGCAATCGGGGTTATGCATCCCAGAAGCGGCCATGATGGCCATGCATATTCCGAGGTCGAATTGCGCCCCATTTTTTCGCAACGACGCTGGGGAAAGGTTGACTATTACTTTGGTTTTCGGCCACGGTAGCCCTGAGTTATTCACAGCAGTTTTAATCCGTTGACGTGCTTCTGCAACCGCAGCGTCGGCAAGTCCCACGATATAGGTGCTGGGTAAACCAGCTCCGATATTGGCTTCAACGTCGACGATAACGCCTGTGACCCCCGAGATTGCCGCTGATCGAGTTTTAGCAAGCCCCATGTTCCACCCCTTGGTAACGCGTCATATCTAGCTCACCATATTCATCGACATGAACGGCAACGACGTCGAAACGGATGTCTGCGAATGGTTTCCCTTGAAGCCATTTCGAAGCAGCTCTATGGATTTTCCGCATTTTGGTTGGTGTGACTGCCTCAGCAGCATCCATGAGAGAAGATGAACGAGTTTTTACCTCAATGAACACTACTTCCCCTTGAGGACTAGTAGCGATAATGTCAATCTCCCCCACCGAAAATGACACGTTGCGTGCCGTTATGTCATAGCCTTCGTTGGCATATTGTTGTGCCACGAAATCTTCACCGAGAACGGCTAAGTAGTGATTATGCGTAGCTGCCATCGTTGTCCCCTTTGTGTAGTGCGAGTTTTCCTCTTCAGGTTGACGCCAAGCATGATGCCTTGGCAATTGCGATGAAACGAATACCTGAATTTCTGTGGATAACTGTCTGTCAAGGGATCATTTTTGTGAGTTATCCACAGATGCGCATGCTGGATCTATATGCGAAAGCGCGCTTCATGGTAAGGGGGCTACCGTGAAGCGCGCTTCTAAGTTAATGCGAAAGTTTTGTCTTATTCGGGGATTACGAGATCAGGCTTATCAAGTTCTTCGATGTTGACGTCTTTATAGGTTATGACACGGACATAGCGAACAAATCGCGCTGACCTGTACATATCCCAGACCCATGCATCTGACATCCGAACTTCGTAGTACACATCCCCGCCTTGGGTATGCGGGATGAGTTCTACTGCATTGGCAAGGTAAAAGCGCCGCTCGGTTTCTACCACGTACGAAAACTGGCTAACCACATCTCGGTATTCGCGGTACAAGGACAGTTCAACTTCCGCCTCATAATTATCGAGCTCTTCAGCGCTCATCGCTTACCTCCCTTATTGTGTCTTTTCTTGCAGCCATTGATCGTGTGCTGCCTTCACATTGGAATAACTATATCGATGCTCAGGAGTTGCGCCGTGATGGCGCACCGCATCCATGTGACTCTTCGTCCCATAACCTTTATGATCTTCCAAACCATATTCGGGATATTTCTCACCAAGATCATCCATGATGAGATCTCTCGAATGCTTTGCCAGAACACTTGCCGCAGCAATGCACCGCGCCACTGCGTCACCTCCAATAATCGGAAGCGAGGGGCACCGTAGCCCCGGCACTTTCATCGCATCCGTTAAAACATATCCAGGAGCCACATCAAGTTTTTCGATAGCTCGTCGCATGCCGAAAATGTTGGCATGCTGTATGCCTTCTCGATCAATGTCGGCGGCACTGATATGAATGATGGACCACGCCAGTGCGTATTTTTTTATCAGCGGATATAGTTCCCGACGTTTTGCTGCACTCAGTTTTTTCGAGTCTGTGAGCGCCTGAAGCTGAGGGATGGGACGCTGCGGCATAATACAAGCCGCAATCGTGATAGGTCCGCAGCATGAACCACGCCCAGCTTCGTCGACACCTGCTACCGGCCCAAGACCATGTTTATCCAAAGTAACTTCGAAGGTTCGAAGATGCTTCAGCGTCCGGATTTTGGGAGCTGGCAAAGCACAGTAGTGTTCTTGAGTGATCACTGTTGGATATCGTAATCCTCGACTGCACCAATACGGTTAAATGGGAAAATCTTGAACTGAACTTTCCCCTTGAGGTTTTCTTTAGGGATGGTGCCTTGATACTGATCACCAATGTGGTAACGAGAGTCCGCGGAGTTTGTCCGGTTATCGCCCATCATGAAGTAGTTTCCTTCAGGTACCTTGATAGGTCCGAAGTAAAAGCCGCCGCACGCCTCTGATCCTGTGGTCTGGTCGACCGGATACGCTGGTGGCATCAGAGTATATGACGAGTCGATGACTTTACCTTCTACTTTGATGCCTTCATCGCCTTCAAGGCACTGCACCGTTTGTCCCCCTGTTGCTACGATGCGTTTCACAAGGTCGTTTTCGTCTGGTGCTACTAATCCGACGAAAGCACCCGCATTTTGTACTCCACGAACCAGAGGATTTTCTGACCGTGAAGTGGTAAATCCGGTGTTCCATGATTCTGTACCTGCAAAAACTACAACGTCGCCGGCTTCTGGTTCACCAAAACGATAAGCCAGCTTATCTACATAAATTCGGTCTCCGGTACACCCTGCACATCCATGAAGCGTCGGCTCCATTGACTGACTTGGGATCATATAGACTCGTCCGACGAATGTTTGAAGCAAGGTGATCACGAGAAGGGTCACCACTACGACCAAAGGGATTTCCACAAACCATGGCAGTGGCTTCTTGTCATTGTCGTGCGTTTCGACGCCATCCGTGAGGGACGCAGTCTCGTTATTAGCTGAACTCACCTTGAGAACTCTAGCAGCTGATTCAGTCATCGAATGAAAAAACGCCCAGCCACGCTCCCTGCGTCGCGCAGGAAGAGAAAGCTGAGCGCTTCGTGCTAGAGCACTGAGCAAGGAAGCTATTAGCGCTTTTCCTTGATCTTGGCTGCTTTACCACGCAGGTCGCGCAGGTAGTACAGCTTCGCACGGCGAACGTCACCGCGGGTAACAACCTCGATCTTGTCGATGTTAGGGGTGTGTACTGGGAAGGTACGCTCAACACCGATACCGAAGGAAACCTTACGGATGGTGAAAGTCTCGCGAACGCCAGCACCCTGACGACGAATGACTACACCCTTGAAGACCTGGATACGGGACTTGCTACCCTCGATAACCTTAACGTGAACGTTGAGGGTATCACCTGGGCGGAAAGCTGGGATATCGTCGCGCAGCGAAGCTGCATCGACCTTGTCAAGAAGGTTCATAAAACCAATTCCTTACTTTTATAGGACAGAGGACCCTAGCGGCTTTTCCCTCATCAGGGCGCTCGGCCGGTTCGTGCCCGAGACATGAAAGCAGCCGTCTCTACCAGAGACAGACAACTTGAAAGATTATGCCAGTGAAAAACTGGTATTTCAAGTTAATCCGCGCAGAAAATCTAATGGCCAAATCCTGCACGTTTCAGCGCATCTGCAAGAGATCCGTTTGCAGCGGGGCTATTTTTAGCCTTACTACCCGATCGCTTCGGTTTTGCACCCGAATGTTCCCGAGTTTCGGAACGCTGACGCGGCTTTGCGGGGTCGTCGTTAAGCCTCATTGTTAATCCGATTCGCTTGCGTTGTGTGTCAACATCAACCACCTTGACTCGCACCACTTGACCGGAATGAACAACCTGATGGGGATCAGAGACGAAAGAGTCTGACAGTGCTGATACGTGCACGAGCCCATCTTGATGAACTCCGACATCTACGAATGCGCCAAATGCAGCAACATTTGTCACGGTTCCTTCCAAAACCATTCCAGGTTTAAGATCTGAAATCTTTTCGATTCCTTCTTTAAAAGTCGCTGTCTTAAATTCTGGGCGTGGATCACGACCCGGCTTATCCAACTCCGCAACAATGTCAGTGATGGTCGGAATACCAAAGCGCTCATCAGCAAAATCCGCCGGACGAAGCGAAGACAAAACGTGGGAGTTTCCGATCAATTTTTCCACAGAAAGCCCCGTAGCTTCGGACATTTTACGAACAACTGGATAAGCCTCAGGGTGAACAGCAGAGGCATCTAGTGGATCCTTACCGCCTGAAATCCGCAAGAAACCTGCACACTGCTCAAACGTCTTTGGACCTAACCGTGGCACCTTTTTCAAGGCTGTACGGTTGACAAAGGCGCCATTCTCATCACGATAATGGACAATATTTTCTGCAATGGTTGGGCTGACACCCGCTACCCTGGCAAGCAAAGGAACCGAGGCAGTATTGAGATCAACACCTACTGCATTAACTGCATCTTCAACCACTGCATCAAGCGTCTTCGCCAAAGCCGTTTGGTTTACATCGTGCTGATACTGCCCCACTCCGATCGCTTTCGGATCAATCTTGACCAACTCGGCCAGAGGATCTTGAAGTCTACGCGCGATAGAAACTGCGCCACGAAGCGAAACATCCATAGCTGGGAACTCCCGTGCAGCAGTCTCAGACGCTGAATACACCGAAGCACCAGCTTCAGAAACAACCACCGGCGTAGGGCGCGCTCCCCCAGCCTTTTTCAATAGATCCGCTACTTCATGCGCCAACTTTTCAGTCTCACGAGAAGCAGTGCCATTACCGATAGCCATCAGATCAACATGATGTGTCGCACATGCCGAAGCAAGCGTCTGCACTGCTTGGGTCCACTGGTTTTGCGGCTGATGCGGGTAAACGATCACCGTATCGAGTACTTTTCCGGTGGCATCTACCACAGCGCATTTTACTCCATTGCGATAGCCAGGATCGAGTCCGAGTGTCGCACGCTGTCCTGCTGGTGCAGCTAGGAGGACGTCGCGAAGGTTTCGCGCAAACACCTCGAGAGCACCGGCCTCCGCTTTTTCCTTCAACCTCATACGAACATCTAAGGCAGCAGAAACCTGCAGCTTAGTACGCCACCCCCAGCGAATAGCTTGAGCCAGCCATGCAGAATTGGTGTCTAGCTTAAAGCGATCAGCGATCATGCCCTGGTAGATTTCATCATCTCCGGCATCCAGATCAAGCTGCAAAACGCCTTCGTTTTCACCCCTCAGCAGCGCCAAAATGCGGTGACTTGGCAGCGAGTCAAAGGGCTCAGAAAACTCAAAATAGTCTTTGAATTTCGCCCCCTCAGTTTCTTTTCCGGCGACGACTCCCGCACGCATGGTTCCGGTGGAGTACATACGTTCACGCACATCACCTACGAGATCAGCATCCGTGGCGAATCGATCGACAAGGATGGCGCGTGCACCTTCAAGTACCTTCTTGGGGTCCTCGAAACCAGCAGTTATATACGGCTGAGCGCGCTGGTCGGAATCAGCGCTTGGATGCGCGATGAGCTCATCAACCAGTGCTTCAAGGCCAGCTTCGCGTGCATTATCAGCCTTGGTTTTACGGCGTTTTTTGTAAGGAAGATAGAGATCTTCCAGTCGCGCCTTGGTATCGCACTCAAAAATCTTGCGACGCAGCTCATCGGTCAGCTTGCCTTGTTCCTCAATTGCTTCCGCAATACTGTGCTTGCGTTCTTCTAATTCGCGCAAATACGAAGCACGCTCTTCGATGATACGAAGCTGCGAATCATCAAGTCCCCCTGTAGCTTCCTTTCGGTAGCGAGCAATAAACGGCACCGTATTGCCCTCAGCAAGCAATGTCAGCGCCGTTGCAATCTGGGATTGTTTCACACCAAGTTCTTTGGCAATGGTAGCTGCAATCATTCGAACAATCCTAGCAGCCGCCTAGTTACACATCTGCCTGGCATGCGCACGCAGCAGTAACACTTGGTTCGATCTCTCCTACTAACGAGGTCCCGTACCAGTAGCTTCCTTTTAGCAGCTGACACACAATGCATTCGGTGGCTTTTCGCAGGTCACCATCAAATTCTCCGGCTATAACTACCCCTATGAAGTTGCTCTGAAGTGGGAATCGTCCCATGCTCCTGCTGCCGCTGATTAACCAGCATATTGTCTGGTTCACAGGTCAAGTCGATTACTTCGGCACGAATATTCGTAACGTTGTATCCCACAGCTGAAAGTTGTTGTGCAATTTCAGACGCCACCTGATCCCCTTGCATAGGAGAAATGAGCAGCTGAAGGTCAGTTGAGATTATCACTGGTGTTTCCTCGCCGCAGGGCTTCTACATAGGCTTGGTCGTGTCGATCCAGCTGCATACCCTCCAACAATTCTGGGCGTACTTCCCACGTGCGTTTGAGGGATTGCTCTCGCCTCCAACGTTCGATCTTGGCGTGATTGCCGCTAGTGAGCACTTCAGGTACTTCGAGTCCACGCCATTCACGAGGTTTGGTATAGCTTGGGCCTTCCAACAAGCCGTCGGAAAAGCTGTCGTCTTGATGGGACTGAGTATTTCCAAGGACACCGGGGATGAGGCGAACTACGGATTCAGCGATGACCAGAACGGCAACTTCTCCACCGATGAGAACATAATCGCCGATGGATACTTCACATACTCGATAGGTTTTCTTAGCATCTTCGATAACGCGTTGATCGATGCCTTCGTATCGCCCACAAGCAAAAACAATGTGCTCTTCGTTAGACCACGCGCGTGCATCTTCTTGAGTAAATGGTGCACCGGCTGGCGTGGGAACCAAAAGCAACGGTTTATCGGCTTCTGCTACCTCTGCGGCATCATAACCAGCAAATTGAATACCTTCTAGCTCATCATGACGAGGCTTATCGACGTGTACGCGTGCCGAATCTAATTGCGCACCCATGTGCGCTTTACCCGACATGGTAGCTACATCATCAAGTGCCGGCCCCCACACCGTTGGCTTCATCACCATACCTGGCCCACCGCCGAAGGGAGAATCGTCGACAGACTTATGCGCATCTTCAGCCCACAACCGCAGATCATGAACGCCGACACTAAGCAAATCTTTCTCGATCGCTTTTCCTAAAAGAGCGTGTCTTAGCGGATCAAGATATTCAGGAAAAATTGTTATGACATCAAGTCTCATTAGAGTTCCAGCAGCCCTTCCGGTGGAGTAATCCCACACGTTCCGGCGTCAAGATCAACTTCGGGAACGATATCGTGGACGAATGGAATAAGAACCTCTTTACCGCTTTCAAGGGTTACTTCTAAAAGAGATTGAGCTGGCCCATGAATAACTCCGGATACTTCACCAATTTTCTCTTCTCCGTGGATAACGACTAGACCTTCTAGCTCATGGTCATAGAATCCATCGTCGTCATCGTCATCGAGTGGAACTGCAAAAAAGCGCGTACCCCGTAGGCTATCAGCAGCAGTACGATCGGCAATTTCTTTAAATTTCACGAGAAGCCGATTTTGATGTGGTCGCACAGATGCAATTGTGAGGGAATGTTCTTTCCCACCTTGCCGCCCATTGAGAACTTCACCCTGCGCGAACCGAATCTCTGGTTCTTCAGTGGTTATCTCAATGGCAACCTCACCACGAATACCATGGGATTTCACCACACGACCAATCATTAATTCCATGAAATCTAAGGCTACCGCATGCCAGCAATCTTCAGAATCTCAAGCCTCGTAATGATATGAGAAAACCCCACGATACTTCCCCTACCCGCAGGTCGGATCATTAAGCATCGTGGGGTTGAGAAAACTGATTTACTCAGCAGCCTCTTCAGCTGGAGCTTCCTCAGCCTTTGCAGCAGCCTCAGCTGCAGCCTTAGCAGCAGCTTCTTCCTTAGCCTTCTTCTTCTTTTCAGTGATAGCCTCAGCGGTTGGACCCTCGTTAGCCTCTGCAAGAGCCTGGTTGAACAGCTCGAGCTTGGATGGCTTAGGCTCTGCAACCTTCAAGGTGCCCTCTGCACCCTCAAGGCCCTTGAACTTCTGCCAGTCACCGGTGACCTTCAGCAGAGCCAGAACTGGCTCGGTTGGCTGTGCGCCAACGCCCAACCAGTACTGTGCGCGCTCAGAATCGATCTTGATTACAGATGGATCCTGCTTTGGCTCGTAGATACCAATGTTCTCGATGACCTTACCGTCACGACGAGTGCGAGCGTCTGCAACGACAACACGGTAGTGAGGGGTACGGATCTTACCCAAGCGCTGAAGCTTAATTTTAACTGCCATGATGGCTCCTTTATGTGGGTCACTGGGAAGTACAGACGTTCACCTTTTAGCAAACCGGTTCATCCCTTGATTTACCTGCGGTGACTCACACCGGCCGACCGTAGACGGTGACAGTATGACGCAGGAAAAGAATACAAGCTGCCCTAATACAGACAACTGCAGTAAATATAGTCGGTGCCACCGACACTTTCAAATCAGAATATGCCAGCGGCACCGCTATAAAACAAATCTATTACTTCTTGCCTTGACCGAAATCAAAGTTGTTGAGATCAATATTTTCCATGCCTTTTGGAAGTTTAGGCATTCCAGGGAATCCTCCCATCCCTGGCATACCGCCACCCTGCTCCATCTGCTGCTGAAGTTTTTGCAATTCCGCCATGTTTGGCATACCCGGCATACCGCCCATATTCGGCATTCCACCGCTGCGATTCTTAGCAGGCTTACGCTTACCGTTTTTACCTTTTCGACCTTTGGGCTTCTTCTTGGTAGCACTACGCGATCCACCGCCCATACCGAACTGGCCAGCCATTTTGTTCATCATTTTCTTCGCTTCAAAGAAGCGCTCTACAAGCTGATTAACTTCGGCTACCGAAACTCCTGAACCAAGAGCAATACGCTTGCGTCGAGAAGCGTTCAAGATCTTTGGATCGTTGCGCTCAGCTGGAGTCATGCCGCGAATGATCGCCTGAATACGGTCGAGCTGCTTCTCATCAACCATATCCGCCATGTCCGACATAGCTTTTCCACCAGGCAGCATCTTCAAAATGTTGCCTAGTGGCCCCATTCGACGCACCATCAGCATCTGGTTCAAGAAATCGTCGAGAGTAAGTTCGCCAGTACCGAGCTTTTGTGCAGTTTCCAGTGCTTGTTGCTGATCGAGTTTCTTTTCTGCTTGTTCGATCAGAGTCAACATATCGCCCATGCCGAGAATTCGGCTAGACATACGCCCTGGGTGAAAAATGTCGAAGTCTTCAAGCTTTTCACCGGTAGAGGCAAACATGATTGGTTTACCGATGACTTCTCGAATAGATAGCGCTGCACCACCGCGGGCATCACCATCAAGCTTGGTCAAAATAACACCAGTGAAATCCACACCATCGCGGAAAGCTTCTGCAATATTAACTGCATCTTGACCAATCATCGCATCGATGACAAACAGAACTTCATCCGGATTAATGGCATCACGAATGTTACGAGCCTGCGTCATCAAGGCTTCGTCGATGCCCAAGCGACCAGCTGTATCGACGATGACAACATCATGCTGGGTACGCTTGGCTTCTGCGATACCTTGTTGTGCCACTGCTACTGGGTCACCATGGGAGGTACCCATTTCATGATCACTGGAATCGATAGAGGTACCTGGATCCGGCGCAAAGGTAGGCACACCTGCTCGCTCACCAACGATCGTCAGCTGCTGAACAGCGCCTGGGCGTTGCAAGTCGCAAGCAACCAGCATCGGAGTATGACCCTGCTCCACTAGGTGCTTAGCCAATTTACCTGCGAGAGTGGTCTTACCAGCACCCTGCAAACCAGCCAACATGATCACCGTTGGTGGGTTCTTCGCTAGGTTCAATCGTCGTGTTTCGCCACCAAGAATTCCCGTTAGCTCTTCATCAACAATCTTGATAACTTGCTCTGCTGGATTAAGCGCTTTGGAGACTTCAACGCCTAACGCACGATCTTTTATCCTCGAGATAAATCCACGAACGACAGGTAATGAAACATCGGCTTCGAGCAACGCAAGGCGGATCTCTCGAGCAACGGTATTGATGTCAGCCTCAGTAACCTTGCCCTTAGAACGCAACACAGAAAGGGCATTGCCGAGCCGGTCAGATAGGGATTCAAACACGAGACGTACTCTCCTCTAAAACTTTATTTCTCCAGCAACCATATGACACGTGGAGATCGGCGATGCAGCACAGCAACACCCAGACCCATTATCTTTTAACGTACCTATGCTAACCGTTGGTGAGCACGCGGGTCACATCACGCTCAACTTTGGAGCGATCAAAGCCATCTTTCAGCTCGCACTGCACAATCATCGTTGCGCCTGGATTAGACATCCGCACCCACTTAAGGTCAGGTAGCACTCCCAATAAGTAACCTAGTGCAGCTCGACGATCTGTCGTACGCACTTCCAAGATGTTACCGCCCCAGAAACTCGCGCATTTGCCACGATCTAGCGGTGGTAAGGACGAATACACGCCTGACTTGTACGCTTGCTCAAATTCCGCAGAGTCGAAACGCGTGCCGAGTCGGTTATATATCCTCATACGCGCTGAAACTCCCACCGAGCCGTCTTCAGATGCTGGTTCATCATCTGAAGACGCCACGACAATTTCTGCGGATTCAATGTTCCATTCCTTAGCAGCTATCAATGCTAAGACGCGCACTATCTCCCTGACATAGTCGCCAGACCATTCCACTTCTGCCGCATAGTTCTTCCCTGTTGGCAAGGTGTCTTTAACAACTGTTAAGGACAGTGGCGAGACAGCACTCAGCGAAGGTGGATTAGGGACGATAGCAGTAAGACGTTGCCGCGCCTGCGAGCACAGCTCTCGTGTGCCGTATCGCAGTACTGCACTCCACACCCCAGGGGCAGTCCCCTGAGCATCCGCCTCAACAAGTGCCTCTAGCAGATCAAGAGTCAATAGGTCATAGTTGACCGCATCAAGAAGTTTGTCTATCGCCTCTGTGCTTGTTGGGTTATAGCGTCCAACAATGTGCGGAATTATGGTGTGCTGTGCGACAAGTGTCTCTACGATTTGAGTATCAGAAGGGTTGAGCCGCAACGTTGTAGCCATATCGACGACAAATTCTGCGCCGACCTCTTCATGACGACGCCCATACCCCTTGCCAATGTCATGAAATAAGGCCGCAAGGAATAATAGATCAGGACGCGCAACTCGAATACTTTGCGCCGCACAGTTGGCTGTTACCACCATGCTATGAACATCAATAGTGTGAATATGCACGGATTCACGAGGCATACGTCCCCTAATGTGCTCCCATTGTGGGATCATTGCTGACCAAAATCCATGCTCGTCTAGTTCTCGGATAACTCGTTGACTATGTACCGAAGAACTAAGCAATGCAAAAAAGTTGCTAGCAGCAGCACTCGGCCATGTGGGTGGCATGCTAGGAACCGTTTCGAGTTGTTTCCACGTTGATTCCGAAATCGTCATGCCTGTTCGCGCGCTTGCTGCGGCAACTCTAAGGACTAAGCTGGGATCCTCGAGATTTGGGGTTCTCGACAACGCAAGAGTCCCGTCAACATCGACAACATCAATATCAACTGGTCGACGTACCGCTTTTCTTACGCTACTTCGCCGTGGGAGCAGATTGCGCGCTGTAGACAATGCGACATTAGTGGTATCATCGATAGTGCGCGCAGCTTTTGCCAAGCTTCTCGATAAGTCGTATCGGTCTTCACAACCCAAGTCCAAAGCGACGTCAACAGCAAATTCTGGATCGAGCACATCACGTGCCCTACCCGCATGTTGATGAAGCATTGTACGAATGTTGAGCAATAGTTGGAGTTCCTCACCAAGAGGACGTTTATCACAGAGGTTTCCTAGGGCTAATGCTCTAATCAGCTCAATATCTCGTAGCCCACCACGCCCATGCTTGAGATCAGGGTGAGTCATGTCCACAACGGATCCAGAACGATTCCACCGAGCAATCGCAGTATCAGTCACATCGTTGAAATTTTTCTTCAGTTCCCGACGCCATTGTTCGAGCACGACAGAGCGTGTTGTCGCCGTTAACTGAGGATCTCCGCTGCAATGAGAAATATCTAGTAATGCCAGTGCCGCCGTAGGCTCGGCAGAGATCATCTCGGCGCATTCTTTGGGAGTCCGCACCGTATAGTCCAACCGAATTTTGGCATCCCAAATGGGGTACCAAAAGTCTTCTAGGCCTGAAGGAATAATGCCTTCCGGATGCAAAAGAATAAGGTCAACATCCGAATAAATTGTCATCTCGCGTCGCGCCAAAGACCCCGTGGCGGCGAGTGCACAACCAGGGGGAATCTGAAGCTGCGAGATGACAGCTAATGCTTGCTCGCAGGCTCGTTCTCGGATATCAGCCGGCGTGGCAGAAAAAGGCATCATTGAAAATGAATCTAGACCGCGCTGTCGCCGCGCTCTCCGGTGCGCACACGGATCAAGTCATCGACCGTGGTAACCCACACTTTTCCGTCGCCAATCTTTCCGGTGTGTGCGGAATCAACGATTGCTTTAACAACGTCGTCTAGCAAGTCGTCATTGATCACTATTTCAATTTTGATCTTTGGTACGAAATCAAGTGCATACTCTGCACCACGGTAAACCTCAGTGTGGCCTTTTTGCTGGCCAAAACCTTGAGTTTCTGTGACTGTCATGCCATGAACGCCCACTTGCTCTAAGGCATCTTTAATATCCGTCAAGGTGAAAGGTTTGACGATAGCCGTCACCAGCTTCATAGGGGATCTCCTCACGATGTTGTACCTCGACATAAGGCAACAGTTTTCACTCCTACCTCGTGCATATGGGGACTAGTTTAGCGAAACTCTGAACCAGCATTATCATAGGCGGTTTCGGCGTGGACAGCAGCGTCGATACCAGTTGCTTCGGTTTCGCGATCTACTCGCCACCCCATGGTAAAACGCAAGGCAAGCGCGATAATAATGGCCATTGTGCCAACAAATGCCAACGAAACTATGGCAATAATCATTTGCGCAATCACAAGTTTGAAACCATCGATTCCCACACCTGTTAACAGTCCTTGACCATGAGCAAGTAAACCGGTACCGACCAATCCCCACAATCCTGAAACCAGGTGGACGCCTACGACGTCTAGGGTGTCGTCGTAACGCAATCGATATTTCCAATCAACCGCAAAGGCGCTGAACACACCTGCAACGGCACCAGACGCAGCACCCAAGGAAGTAGCATGTCCATCGCGGATGCGCTCAGCGCCAAGCCACCCCAAAAGTCCGGCTGCCCCTGCTGCAGCCGTATTCATCCATGCCAGTGCGGCAGTTCCGTTGGATCCCAACGCTGATCCACCATTAAAACCCAACCATGCAAACCATAACAACGCCGCGCCTAGCATCACCATCGGAAGATTGTGCGGACGTTGCGGAAAGCGCAGAAAACTTCGACGCTTGCCAACAACCAATGCGAGCACTAAGCCCGATACACCCGTGGACACCTCGATGACCGAACCACCTGCAAAATCCATCGGCGCAATAGCTGCACGCCCATCATGAGTACCAAATAGATGTGCTGCTATGCCTTCAGGCGCTGCTGAAAGTAGACCATCATTCCACACCATAAAAACTAATGGGCAATAAACCAGAGTGACCCACAAGCCAACAAACGTAAGCCATGTACCAAATTTCACTCGCTCTGCAATGGCACTAGAAATCAACGCGGTAGCAATCGCAGCAAATGTGATTTGAAACCCGATATCTATCACATTGGCATATCCGTGGCTGCCATCAATGATGTTCCCGTCGTCTGTGATCACAGCATTGCGCAGTCCAAAGAACTCGAAGGGATGTGCAAAAACTCCCGCGACACCCTGGTGCCCGAACGAGATGGGGCACCCCAGCCGATATACGCCACTACAACGACTGCGAGTGCACCATAGGACATCATCAGCATGTTCAATACCGATTTTTGCCCCAACATTCCGCCATAGAAAAACGCTAGGGCCGTGTCATACGCAATACCAATGTTGCGCACATCATCATCCAAGCAGCATCTCCCGTGTGTGCAGCTGCTAGCGCAATATTCATGTTCACCATAGCGAATCCCCTTTCCGTTTCGCTTACGACAACCACCTCGTATGGATCCCAGCTCGTTTTCTAACTAAAGACCTATAGGTTTACAAAAAGCCACTATTAGCTCGAAAAACATCTTAAAAATAGACATAAAAATCCCCCCTTTCAGCCGCTATTTGAACAATTACATGCTCATAGAAACAACCATAAAGGGGGACATACAAACTCAAAGTGCATTAAGCACCACGACACATCAGCCTAGTAAAGCGTCGACAAACCCTTCGACCTCGAAAGGTGCTAGATCATCAGAGCCTTCTCCTAAGCCAACCAATTTCACTGGCACGCCTAATTCTTCTTGGACCTGGAAAACAATTCCGCCCTTCGCCGTGCCATCTAGCTTGGTCAAAACCACACCGGTGATATTGACTACCTCAGAGAACGTCCGTGCCTGAGCCAAGCCATTTTGACCCGTCGTAGCATCAAGAACTAAAAGAACCTCATCGACGACAGTCTTCTTTTCCACCACACGCTTAACCTTGCCCAGCTGATCCATCAAGTTGGAAGAATTGTGCAAGCGTCCGGCGGTATCAATAAGGACGACATCAGCATGAGAATCTACGCCATAAGCCACGGCATCAAACGCAACCGATGCTGGATCCGCGCCTTCAGCACCACGGACAGTATGCGCATTTACGCGATGTCCCCACGTCTCCAACTGATCTGCGGCTGCAGCACGAAAAGTATCAGCTGCGCCCAGCACCACCGAGTGCCCCAATGACACTAATACACGAGCAAGTTTTCCGGTCGTCGTGGTCTTACCAGTGCCATTTACGCCTACGACCAATACAACGGCGGGTTTGCCGTCGTAAGGCATCGCTTTAATAGACCTATCGAGTTCAGGCTTGCACGCATTAATCAGGCATTCACGTAACATAGCGCGGGCTTGTGCCTCGTTTTCTACACCGCGTTCCGCGATCAACTGACGTAGCTTATCAACAACAGCCGTGGTGATTCCAACGCCAAGATCCGCCTGAATCAACAAGGCTTCGATATCTTCCCAAGCCTCTTCATCCAAGTCCCCAGCCGATAGCATTCCCAAGACAGACTTACCGAATACGTTATGGGAACGAGCGAGGCGACCACGCAAACGTCCAATTCGACCAACTGCTGGTTCAATGGAATCCGTGACGGCCTCGGCCTCGGCAACCGGCGCCTCTTCTGCATCCGATGGTTCCGATACTTCACGTGCCTCAGCTGCAGCCTCAGCTACTACGTCAGCAGCCAAAGCAGCCTCTTGAGCCTCAGCCTCTGCAGTGTTGTCCGTATCAGGTTGAGGCTTGTCGAATTCTTCGAGAGAATCGAAATTATCGCGAGCAGCTTGCTCAGTTTCCACGCGAAGCTGTTCTTCCTCACCCTGCTGAGCAGCCTCTTCTACGACTGCTTGAGCTTCTTCTGCTGCTTTGTCTGCATCAGATTCAGATTCCACTTGGTGATCTAAAGGTTGCTCGGAATCCACAATGGGAGCTTCTTCATGCGGCAACTCAGGTTCCTGAATCGAGCCCACGGGCGGCGTGGCAGGGACTGCATCTTTAACAGCCATAGGCGCCTGCGCGGGCGCGAACGAAAACTCTCCTTGTGCTTGGTAGTTTCCAGATCGCTGCTGTTGCGTAAGTTGCTTCTGCTCTGAATCTGCGGGGGATTCGAAGCTTACGGTCTTCGCTTTTTTATTTCGCTGGGCAATGATCACGCCAATAACAACGGCGAAAATCACAACCACGGCAATAATGCCGACTATCGGGATGAGGTTCATACATCTAATAGTGGCAAATTGCCGTGGTTTTTACACCTTTTGGGGGCTATGAAAGCCCCCGCAGCGCTGATGCTTTACGCAATTCCTGGTTTCTTCATGGCCAAAATGATGGCATCTGCGGCAATGAGATCTCCGGTGACAAGATCAGGAACGATATCAGCAAGTTTTGCCCAACCGGGTGTTGCGGAATCGAGCGTTTTGTTCGAAGAAATAAATCCATGGGCATGCATACGGGCAGCTAGAGCCAACACCAAAGACACAACAGGGGTAAGCGACCACATGTTTTCTGGCGCGTTCGTATCAACACCATCGAGCTTGTCAAACCTGATTCGTGCCAGTGAATAAAGGTTCTTATCTGTGCTCCGCAGGGTACGTAGCAATGTCACAGCAGATTTGATGAGCCCTTCACTTGCCAGTAACTCGTTTAGATCAACACGCTTGTTAAACGTTTCAAAAACAGCAAGAAGTCGGTTTCCGTCGTCCATGATTAAGCCTGGCACGATCTTCGACCGCGAGAAGAACATCTCAAGCAATGCTTCTTGTTGGGCCTTTGCCATACCTGCAATAGCAACCGTGGATTGATCAATACATGCTGTGTCCAGAGTGGTATCCCGAGCCGTTTTGACAATCTCTACCGCATTTTCACCGGCCAGCTCCTTGATCTCAGCCAACAACGCACGCTTTGCGACGACCCCCTCGCTCAGCTTCTTACCAGCAGTCGCAGGGGCATCTGTTTCCGGTTCAATCGGCTTACCAGATCGATCAGTCATTGCGTCAAGGGAGCCCAAGAGCTCAAGGACTGCAATCCAAGGTGCTCGGTGATGCGAGGTCCCAGATTCATCGTTGGAGGCGGTGAACTTCGCACGAACGAGTCCACTTTCTACAACTCTGCCAGGCTGCTTTTCCGCTGGGACTAGTGACTCCGACAAGCCAGTAAGCGCTGCGCTGGGATTGCTTACAAATGCAGTGCGAACAGCTCGGGCAGCCTCACCTTGTGCAACACCGGTGGTCACCATGTCCCATAGCACTGGCATGATTTCGTTGGCATCAGGAACCTCTTCGGTCTCCCCTGCCAAAAACGCCGACAATGCGCCTAGGTTAGGATCCGTACCTACATAATGGCCAGGTTGATCCAACGTTACCGCTGTCACGCCACTAGCAACGGGCGTTACCAATGTCATGAACGGATCTTTAATATGCAGCTGTGCAACTAATGGACCGGCGTCACGCAACTGTTCTGGAAGCACCACGCGACCATCGATGACCGAAAATGCGCGAGCGGTTTCCCATGGCGCAGTTGCAGGCCACACCCACACTCCGAGGCTGCGCTCCCCTGCACCAGTCACCGTGATAATTCCATCAACCAGCTCCATAGTTTCCGGCTCAGTCGATTGAATGTCTGCAAGAGCAACCGACACACGACGATCACTCATCGGGTCCGTCCATTCGAAGTCGATACGCCCCGAAGGAACGCTATTAGTTGAGCTAGCGATTGCAGAAATCGGCGCTACATAAGTAAGACCGCCATCACAACTCGACAGCTTGGCTGTTTTAATCGGTGCTCCATGGTTGTTTCGTACGGTTACTTTAGGGTCACCTAGCATCCCTGTACCACGGATGCGCAAGGAAGCCTTCATATCAACATCGCGTGGACGCAACCTGACACGGCTTGCACGCCACATTGGTGGTTCCGACACCATAGGCAATTCGAAATTCAAACGTGCTGGCGTAAAACGAAGCGGCAGCTGGTCGCCTTCTTCAGTGGAAACGACAAAGTCCGCTGCAGGCTGCTGAGGTCCAACCACCACCTCGTGGGGCTCTACAGCAAATTCTTTAGACCCCGAACGCAAAGTTAAAACAGTCTCGCTTAGTCCGCCACCTGATGGAATGCGGAAAGAACGGCAAGCGCCCACAATGTTGACGTTTGCTTGCACACCTTCGACGATCGCAAACTCATGGCGGAAACTCTCGTTACGCGGACCGCGCAAACGTACGAGGTATTCACCCACCCACGGAGCGTCGTAAAGCTCTGGATCGAAAACGGCAAAAGCGCCGCCTTCTGCAGGGATTTCTAGTGGCTCGGGCGCAGTAATTTCATCGCCTGCAACGCCAGCACCAGCGAAGGAAGAAATAGACAAGAACCATGTTTCGGTACGCCCAGAAGGAGTCGGTGGAAACTCAGCAATGAGTGATTCCGAATGAACTGGAAGCCCACCGGTAGTTTTCAGAAAATCCACTGGCTCACTGAGAGCTAGGAATCGAACTCGCTGCCGTGGATCAATACTACGCAGCGTTTCCATATTGGCATTTTTGCCAGGTTCTACGGCTGACAACGACGTCACATGAGAAACATCGAGATAGCGAGCTACCCACTTGTCCCATCCCTCAACAGCTGTCTCGGAATCGGCCACGATGTCATCACCGCTCACCACATCTGTCAACGTCACATCCTGAGGCGTAACCACGATAAGACTCTGGTGATGCAAAGCCACCTTATCCGTAACATTTGTGCCACGGGAGCTAAAAACTAGTGCAGGATCATCATGTGCCACTACGGGAACAGTCCACGTAATTTCGTTCGTCTCGTCTTGAACCGTCAGTTCGCGAACAGGCCGCTCAATATGAACATCCAATGATTCGGCAAAACCGCTGGTATCTCCCCATGGGCTGCCGGTGTGATAGATCTTTGTCGTGCCTTCAATGCTTACACGCCACGTAATCTCGCCACGAGTACCGTCATCGGCAACCGGAAGACGCTGCTCAGGCAAGCGGAGATACACTTTGCTTCGATCAGCATCGAAAAGAATACGAGGGCGCATCTCGCGGCTTGCCACACCGACTGAAGCTTCACGATCAACCGTGCCCACTGGGCGTTCACGAAGTTCTGAGACTACAGAGAACTCAATGGGGCGCGGTAATTGTGGTGTGAGGTGTTCGCGTGAACGGTCAAACCACGAGTCATGATGGTCCACCGCAAATTGTCGAACAGCTGCTACACCATCAATAAGTTCTGTGATTGCGGCAGGCGCAATCTGTAATGCAGTAGCCAACAGTGGGAGGTTTTCTTGTTGAGCAATCGCTGCAACAAGATCTTCACTCGACACAGCTCCTTCGGCACTGACCGCGTCCAAGCACTCTAACAATGCCGAAACTTCGTTGTTCACAATTCCAGCTTGCGTGCACAAAGAAACAATAGCTGCATGTGCATCCGTTGTCTCTTCTGCTCCAAGGAGTTCAAAACGAGCTAAAGACTGCGGAATCGCGCCCATGATGTCAGCTGTTGCTTCATCAATGTCGATAACCGAAGACTCATCGGTTGCTAGGCCAAGGCCACTTAGGAATTCAGAGACAAAATCGTCGATTTCGACTACGCGACGAGCACGAGCCACCAAGGTGGTCAATGTCAACGCAGGACTTACACCGATCAGTGCAGCGAAATCGGCACCAGCGAGCAACTGGCGGGTAAGAAAAATGCCGTAGAGACGCTCAATACGCTCAAGTTCATCGTCGCTAAGGCCCGCGGCGATGACGAGTCCGCCTCCAGCCAAACGTTGAGCCAGTTCCAATTCGGTTTGCGATGCCCATCCAAGAAGTGAGTCGGTGAGATCTGCGATTGGATGAACTGGCTCGGTCATGAATCCTCTTTCTTTCGGTGTCTTGACAGGTCGTGAGATGAAAAAGACAAGACAAAAACAATACAACGAATCCGCATGCGATCTTAAATCACTCGCAGGTTAGTCTACTCTGCGGGTTGAGGCTCAGGAAGCTTCGTAACGTCTAGGTTCATTCGCTGCGAAATTACCCGCGTAATACCGTCACCACGCATGGTCACACCATACAAAACATTTGCTACATCCATTGTCGGCTTTTGGTGTGTAATAACGATCAGCTGTGAGTCATCACGTAGTTCTTGGAACAGCGCAATGAGTCGACGCAGGTTGACGTCGTCAAGCGCCGCCTCGACCTCATCCATCACATAGAATGGAGATGGACGCGCACGGAAGATGGCAACCAACATCGCTAATGCAGTCAACGACTTCTCGCCGCCTGAAAGCAACGACAGGCGCTTGACTCGTTTCCCAGGAGGTCGAGCTTCCACCTCGATACCAGTCGTTAACATATCGTGCGGTTCGGTGAGCACGAGGCGCCCCTCACCACCGGGGAATAGCGTGGCAAATACCCGAGGAAACTCGGCTTCTACGTCTTTCCAAGCGTCGGTAAAAAGTTGCAGAATTTTGGCGTCTACGTCGTTGATAACGCCATGAAGATCACGTCGTGCTTGTTCCACGTCAGCCAACTGCGTAGACAAAAATTCATAGCGCTCCTCTAGTGCTTTGAATTCTTCGAGCGCCAACGGATTGACTTTTCCTAAGGCATTGAGATCTTTTTCCGCATTTTTCAGGCGCACTCGTTGCGCTCCAATATCAAAGCCTTCATGCGGTGTGTAATCACGCATGAGATCTGAAATCGCAATGCCTAATTGCTCAACAATTTTCTCGTGAGCTTCTTCAAGGCGTACCTGCGCTTGCCCTAATGACAACTCCGCAGCATGAGATTTCTCCGTTAAACGATTCGCATTCGTTCGAAGTGCGGAAACTGTATCTTTCGCCGCAGACACTCGAGCAGAGATGACTCCACGTTGTGCGATCGCATTTTCTTTCCACTGAGTTGCACGAGCAAGAGCATCGTCGACACGCTCAGCTACCACTAGGCATTGCTGCGCCACCACGCTCGCAATTTCCGCTTTTCGACGCTGCCGCGCCACAGCTTGTTCATGACGCGCCCTCGCCTGACGCTCATATTCTGCTTGACGACGAAGCCCATCACCGCGTCCACGGATATGTTCGGCTTTGTCTTGTGCAGTACGTAGGCTCAACCGAGCCTCTACTTCCATAGATCGCATATGAGATAACGCAGCTGCGGCCTCATCACGTTCGCTGGTTGAAGGTTCCTCTTCTGAGTTATCTTCTTCTACCCGCGACAATCGATCAGAAGTCTCTTCCCACAGCAGTCGTAGTTGGCTCAACCGGTCTTGGGCTTCCTGGACTCGCAACGCGTGCCGACGAAGTTCCTGTTTCCTAGCTTCTGCCTCATGCGAGACAGCTTCTACTCGACGAGAAAAGTTTTCGACGACAATTTCTTGCTCGCGGCATACTGCTTGCGCCTGAGCGGACCGCACACGTGCCTCATCAGCAGCCTCATGTGCACCGTTGAGCGTGCCAGCAAGCTCCATCCGTTGCAGGCGAGCTACTTCTAAATCCTTTTCAGCTCCGTCGATTTCCGCAGCAATCTCGACAGCAGATCGCTCTGCAGACCCCACGGCAACCCAGCCATGGCCCCACATCGTTCCGTCTACGCACACAGCACGCAACCGCGGATCGTAGTTGACCACTTCACGTCCGTGTTCATAGGAATCTACGAGCACCACATCTGCCAAAATTTGAACGATCGTTGAACTTACCTCTGGAGCTAATTCAACATAATCCAGCAGCCACGAAGCGTAATGGGGCAAATCCGTAGCGAGTCGCCAATCATGATCTTCACCTGGAGTGATAACTATGTGGCGCGCCAGTGATTCAACATCAAGCGCTTGTAGTTCCGCTGTTGTAGTTTCTCCTACTAGCGCCTCAGCAACCGCCCCCAACGCAGCCGCAATTGCTTTTTCCATGCCGCGCTGAGGAATAATGCAGCGGTCGACCCCATAAAAACTTTGCAGCTTTTCCCATTGTTCGACCTCATTTCGAGTCATCCGATGCGATTCGAGCGTCTCAATCTTGGACTCCAACCGCGATATCGATTTATCGATGTCGCTTTGTTGTTCTCGTAGCTGTTCCAATCGACTATCTGCGGCACGAGATTCATTCAAAGCAGCATCACGTGACTGCGACAATGGCTCAATGCGTGAATGTGCTTCTTGCGCCTGCGTTTGACAGTCTTTGTGCTCTGCGTCCTTGCTCCGAGCTTGAGCAGCTATATCGGATTCCGCTTCACGCAACCGCTCTAGCTCTGCTTCAGCAGCGACAATGTGCTCCCGCTGCTGGCTTTCAAGAGTTAGTAGCCGAACAATTCCTTCGCGACGATCAGCAATAGCACGAACCTGGGCCAAATGCTCTCGATCCGCACGCTGTGCTCGCTCCTCAAGCTCAGCAACATTGTCTTGGATCGATTCCAACCGTTCGCTCAGAATGTCTATGGTTTCTTCTGCTTCTGCATATTCGGCATCAGCACGTGCAGCTTTTTCTGCCAACTCATCTGGATCCGGACCCGAATACCGTACTTCTGAAAAGTTTTTCGCACGATCCCTAGCAATCCTTTGTGTAGCATAAACCCGCTCAGCTAATGAGGACAGTTCAAACCACAACTGCTGGGATTTTTCCGCCTCAGGACTAATCTTCCCCAAAGCATCTTCCGCCTCAAGTTGTGCACCTGTTGCTTCTTCTAATTGTTCGGTGACTTCCTCAAGTTTTTCCGCAATGGAATCATGATGCGACTGCGCCTCTTTTAACGAGCTCGCTAACGAATGAATCTGATAACCAGCAATGCGCAATCGAGCATCGCGGACTTCAGATTGGATGGTTGCGGCCTTGCGTGCTGCCTCGGCCTGCCGGGCCAAGGGCTTGAGCTGCTTACCAAGTTCTGCTGTGAGGTCGCTAAGACGATCGAGATTCGCCTGCATTCCTACCAATTTGCGCTGAGCTTTTTCTTTTCGTCGTCGATGTTTCAGCACACCAGCAGCTTCTTCAATAAATGCTCGGCGATCTTCAGGCCGCGATTCCAAAATTTGAGATAGTCGCCCCTGGCCAACGATCACATGCATTTCACGGCCTATGCCGGAATCGGACAAAAGCTCCTGGATATCCATCAGACGCGCTTTATGCCCATTAATCTCATACTCGCCGCCACCATCCCGAAACATTCGGCGAGTTACTGATACCTCGGTGTACTCGATAGGCAAAGCACCATCAGAGTTATCGATCGTCAAAGTTACTTCGGCGCGACCAAGCGGCTTGCGATCTCCCGCCCCAGCAAAGATCACATCTTCCATTTTGCCGCCGCGCAGGTTCTTAGCGCCTTGTTCCCCCATAACCCACGCGAGCGCATCCACAACGTTCGATTTTCCGGAACCATTAGGGCCAACAACCGCACAGATTCCGGGGTCGAATTTTAGCGTGGTGACAGACGCAAACGATTTGAATCCCTTAAGCGTCAGCGACTTTAAATACACTCGTGGGATTCTAGCAAACCTGCGCTAGCGAGTGCGGAACCCCACTTCCCCCTTGGGTGAAGACCAGCGCTCCACAACCGTATCAACACGGCCTGGGCGCCCCGAATGATCATGCACGGAAAGCCTGCGCAATAATTCTTCACACAAATGAATTGGGCCTTCGGCCACTACGCAGACGCGACTGTCGACAAGATTGGAAGCGGAACCAGCCAATGCGAGTTCCTTTGCTTGGGAATACACCCACCAGCGAAATCCCACTCCCTGTACTGTGCCAAGTACCCACGCAGTGAGCCGTGCATCCGCATCATTCATTAGACTTCGCGCTCAATCTTGTGATCGCGACGCGTGACCGGATCAGACCCGTCCCAGCATTCGACGTTACGAACATTAGGAAGCATATCGCGGTGGAATACCGGATCAAGTCCCTTAGCCTTTTGCTGGTTGTAGTTCTTTAGCAGAGCAACAGCCACGCCACCCAGAGGCACGATAGCGATCAGGTTAATAACCACCATGGTTGCAGCGAATGTATCGCCCAAAGCCCAGACCAACGGTAATGGACCAATAGCGCCACCAAATACACAAGCGACAACGATCAAACGGAAAATCGTCATAGTGATCTTCGATTGCGTAAAGAACTCAATATTGGACTGTGCCAAGAATGTATTACCGATAACCGAGGAGAACGCCAAGAAGAACAAAATAACAGTGATAAAGTGCGTACCCCACGCACCGACTTCTCCGCTCAATGCCTGCTGGGTAAGCGTGGCACCTTTAACGTCTGCACCATATTCTGGATCGCTCAGCAAAATGACAAACGCGGTAATCGAGCACACGAGAATGGTGTCAAAGTAAACACCCAAAGTCTGCACCAACCCTTGCTTTACTGGGTGCGAAACATTAGCAGTACCTGCTGCATTGGGAGCAGAGCCTTGTCCTGCTTCATTAGAGAACAAACCACGACGCATTCCGTTCATGAAAGCCGCTCCAACAGTGGCACCTGCGATCTCTTGAAAACCCAAAGCATGCGAAATAATGTCTCCGAACATACTAGGAATCTTTTCGATGTTAAGTACCAGCACAATAATGCCGATAGCCATGTAAGCCAGCGCCATGAGAGGAACCACAATTTGGGTGAAGTTCGCAATGCGCTGCACGCCACCAAAAATGATGACACCAGTCAGCAATGCCAATACTGCGCCAACGATAATCTTGAATTGATTATCGTTCGTACCCAGCGATTCTCCCACAGCCTCAGCAATAGAGTTCGACTGAATCGAGTTATACACAAAGCCGTAAGTAACAGTGATCGCTACACCAAAAATGACGGCCAACCATTTCGCGTTCAGTCCACGCGTCATATAAAAAGCAGGGCCGCCACGATAGGTGCCGTCATCAGTTTTAGTTTTCCACAGCTGTGCCAGTGTTGATTCCACGAATGCCGTTGCACCACCCAACAGAGCAATCATCCACATCCAGAACACGGCACCAGGACCGCCTAGGGTGATTGCCACTGCAACACCTGCAACGTTTCCGGTTCCCACGCGTGAAGCAGCAGAAATTGTAAACGCCTTGAATGCAGAGATACCTTCTGCGTCAGTATGAGATTCTGGTGTGTCGTTCTTTCCCACGACCGCTCGGAACATGTCCGGAATCATCCGAATTTGGACGAGGATCGTGCACCATGCGAAATAAAGACCGGCTGCTATTAGAAGAAATGGAATGATCTTCCAATAATTATCGTTAATATCATCTGTGATGAACGTTTGCAGGCTTTCCATAGAGTGAAATAGTACTGGCACAAGCAGCCATCACGTAAATTTACCTATGTTTTTGATAACGTTTTCCTCGACAATGCTATGTCAATCACTCATCGTGGCCTAGTGCATAAGCTGACAACGTGGGCAAAAATGACTCGAGCGGTTAGCAAACTTTTCGCGGATAATATTCGTACCACAGCGATCGCACGCTTGGCCTTGCTGGCCGTATGCATGAAGCGATACATCAAAATACCCCGATTGGCCATTGACGTTAACATAAAGAGAATCGAAGCTAGTTCCGCCTTGATCTAAAGCCGCGTTCATGACTCGCTGACCGTGTTCGAGCAAATTACTTAATTGTGCGACAGACAAATGCGACGCAGGAGTTTGTGGATGGATTCGTGCAGCCCACAACATCTCATCGGCGTAAATATTGCCTATCCCAGAGACAATTTCTTGGTTAAGCAGAATTCTTTTAATTTCACTATTTTTCGTGCGGATCAATCGCGCTAGATTTTCTCTTTTGAGTTGAGGGTCCAAAAGATCACGCGCTATGTGAGTGATCTGTTCTGGAACGCAACCGTGAGCAGTTTCTACAAATGTGGTGGGTGCCCAATAGCCAAAAGTGCGCTGATCGACAAACCAAAGCTCGAAGCATTCCTGAACATCTGAGCGAACAATCGCGGTACGAATTCTACGATGAAGATGCAGAGTCGAGTTATGAGTTTTTATCAGCATTTGACCGCTCATTCCTAAATGAACAAGTAGCCCTTGCTGGGAAGATCCGCATGCAAAATCACCATGGCTTGTGAGCTCAAACCACAAAAATTTTCCACGGCGACCTATGCGAGTGACCTCACGACCTTGTAGTGACCCTATGAGTTCGGCGGGTCCACCTTCGACTGTCCTAATGCTGCGGGGGTGCTCAACGGCAACATCAGTGATAGTTGCGCCAAGCACATAAGGTGTAAGCCCGCGACGTACAACCTCAACTTCAGGAAGCTCAGGCATGAAGGTCCTCCGAGTTGTTAGACAAACGCGGGATTATCTTGAAGGAAGCCAACCGCTTTGTGGGCTGCAGCTTGCTCCGCAAGTTTTTTGTTTGTTCCAACACCAGTTCCCAACACAGTGCCATGAACTGCAACTTCCGCTGTGAAAGTTTGCTCATGCTCTGGACCTGTAACAGTAGAAGTATATGTTGGCATCTCAAGGTTGCGCTCTGCCAAACGCTCTTGCAAGGTGGTTTTCCAGTCTTGGTGAAGACCCGTAGCACTTGCCGTATCAATTTTGTGCTTGAACAGACGAAGCACCGTGTCACGAGCAATTTCAAAACCATGTGCTAGGTAGATAGCGCCGAGAAGCGCCTCCGTCGTATCTGCGAGAATTGAGTCCTTGCTGCGACCGTCGTGAAGCTGTTCGCCTTTACCCAGCAAAATATGCTGTCCTAGGTTAATTTCGCGAGCAATGTCTGCAAGCCCATAACGGCTCACGATACTCGCACGCATCTTGGAAATATCGCTTTCAGGGCTCGACGTGTACTGCTGATACAACTGCCCTGCGACAGAAAGCCCTAAGACGGAATCGCCTAGAAACTCCAGGCGCTCATTGTTGGGCAACATGCCATTTTCGTTTGCAAACGAACGGTGTGTTAACGCCAGCACGAGTAGCTCACGTGGGATGTCAACCCCCAACGCATCTATCAGTGGTTGGTGATCAACGCTCTCGAATTCGAGTCGTAGCGCCTGCTCACCAGTGACGCGCTTTTTTCTCCTACTCACAGGAACTTCTCCAATCCAGCCCAACGAGGATCAACTAGTTCTGTTTCCCCTGCAATACCATCAGGTTCTGGCACATCAGAATCCGACTGCACACAACCGCCTTCACACTGCGGATTAAACGGCAGCGACATCCCCGCCTCATCGATAACAGCTTGCAGAATATCCACGGTGTCACCGGTAATAACCGTGACATCGTCGTCTTCACCGTCATCTCCAGTGATAAAGTCTTCGGTCAACGCAAACACTTCGTTGACATGAAATTGCGCCTGCGGTGCCATGTGCCGGAGACACCGCACGCACTCACCAGAGAGCTCCGCAGACACATCTGCATCCACCATTAATGCATCTCCGAGTGGAGTAATGGTGGCATTGACTGTAACGTCACCGTTTTCGGGGATCGCAATCATCGCAGGGCCAATTCGGACAGGGCTGGGGCCTGCCTGCTGCACCGACGCTGGAACTGCGCTGCCACGCACCAAAGTTCCAACGTTAAAAACAAAGGGAGAAGACTCAGTATTCATCGTTGCACTAGTGTACTCGCGTCACGATATCTTCGGTGAATTATGACTGTGAATGGTTCCCACCGCCGGACGCGCCGGCACCACGTCGCAAAGCTGCTCGATCACGAGAGATCGTCCGCAATGTAGACGACAAGGATTCCTCGAGATCCGCTAGCTTGTTCTCTACAAAGGTGTCGCATTCTTTGCGCAGTCTGTTGGAGTCTGCATGCGCCGCATCTACTACCCTATGGGCCTCTTCGTTCGCACGACGAACCACTTCAGCTTCGCTCACCAGTCGCTGTTGTTCTGCCAATCCATCGTCAACAGAGCGCTGGTATTGATCGTTACCGCTTGCGATAAGTCGCTCGGCCTCAGCCTGCGCACGATTTACGGTATCGTCCGCTTCACGACGAGCACCGTCCACGAGACGATCTGCCTCGTCTTGAGCTTGACGTATTACGCGTTCTGCGTGTTCTTCAGCGTCCGAGACTAATGCATCGGCTTCTTCACGGGACTGCGTCACAGTACGATGAGCTTCCTCGTTAGCCTCATCAATTGTTGTGCGTGCGCGTTCTTGCGCACCGCGCAAAATCTCATCTTGTTGATCGATCACATCTTGAGCATCATCAATTTCATTAGGCAGCGCATTACGTGCCTCATCGATCAAAGCAAGCATATGATGCCGTGGAACCATGCAGTTTGAGGTCATCGGGACGCCGGTGGACTTTTCTAGGATGTCAATAAGTTCATCGAAGCATTCGAATACGCGGTACATGATAAACATGGTAACCAAGTAACTGTTGTGTCGCTTGTTAATATCAACGCGTGTTGCCCATTTATAGGGTTCTACCTCTTATTATTGCAATAAAAAGGCCCCTCTAGTTGAACTGTTGAATTGCTCCCCATTAGTTGGACTGAGAAATCAGTTTCCGACTAGTGGGGAACAGTTCTTTGAGAGCACGAAGTTCTCTAAGCCAGCAGCAGCGGGAGCAACTCGTTGACTTGTTTGAACATGGAATAGGCTACAGCGCAGCGTCTCGTCAGTTGAGCGTTAGCAAATATGCGGCGCGAAAACTTCTACGACGATTCAAACTTCATAGCAGGCTGTGTCTTGTGAAAAACCCAACGAAACAGCACCATTCCTTCGAAGTTAAAAAACAGATCGTTGATCGTTTCAACACTGGCCAGTCCAAGATAGATCTTGCCTTGAGAATTCGAGCCGTCTTCGCAGCAACTTGTCTCCCATTGGGTGCGTGCCTAGCGTACAGGTGGTGATGAGGCACTTCGGCCGAAACCGAAGAACAGACCTAAAGGCAGTGCCCGTTCGAAGCCATTGATTAAGGAAGACCGGCTGCACCGTGAGGTGGAGAAACTACGGGCAGAAAACGCGTACTTAAAAAAATGCGGGGACTTAAGGAGCCAGCGACGAAGCTAAAAGTCGAAGCGATCGTCATCCTCAAATCTGACCATCGCCTAGAAGATTTGTTGAACACGGCAGGTCTTGCCCGATCAACATTTTTCTATCACCAACAACGCCTGAACGTGCCGGATAAACATATCGATCTCAAGGAAGCGATCGTCGAGGTCTTCACACAGACGAACCGTCGTTACGGCTACCGGAGGATTCATACTCAACTTCGCCAAGACGGGGTGGAATATCAACCATAAGCTGGTCTACAAGCCCATGGACAAGCTAGGCCTTAAATCCAAGGTCAGAACAAAAAAGAAGTACAACTCGTACAAAGGCACTGTCAGTCACATCGCGGAGAATATGCTGGATCGATGCTTCACGCCCGATAAACCAAACACAGTGTAGACGAGTGATGTCACGAAGTTTCGCATTGCCGGTACCAAGGTTTACCTGTCACCAATCATGGATCTCTATGACCGCTCAACCGTGTCGTATAGTGTGTCTACCTCGCCAAATACAGCGTTTACGTCAAAGTCATTGAAAGATGCCATCACAAGCCAATCTCCCGGAAGCGGCTTACTGGTACACACAGATCAAAGGATCCAGTACCAGCATTCCAGCTGGCGTGACCTCATCACAAGTGTCGACGGCATCCAATCGATGTCCAGGAAAGGCAACTGCTACGACAATGCTGTAATGGAAAACTTCTTCGGACACCTCAAGTCAGAGACGTACCACGGTGAATCATTCGACAGTCTCGAGCACTTCAGGCAGGCCCTGGATGACTACATACACTGGTATAACCACGAACGCATTCAGAAACGGCTCAAGGGCCTGACCCCGATGCACTACCGGAACCAGACCCTTGAACCACTAACCACCTAGAATTAAACCAGTCCAACTTTCGGAGGCTAGTTCAAGTACTAGCCAATTTTTCGACCGACTAGTACTAGAGGGGCCACTGTACCCGTTAACGGAACTTAGATGACACCTTGTGCAAGCATCGCATCTGCGACCTTCTTGAAGCCTGCAATGTTGGCACCTACTACATAGTCACCTTCATGACCATATTCACGAGCAGTAGACTCACAGTTCTTGAAGATACCCTTCATGATCTCGTGAAGGCGCTGATCTGCATACTCGAAGCTCCACGAATCACGAGATGCGTTCTGCTGCATCTCCAGTGCTGAGGTTGCCACGCCACCAGCGTTAGCAGCTTTACCTGGACCAAAGTGGATTCCACGCTCGCGGTAGGCCTCGATAGCATCAGCAGTCGATGGCATGTTGGCACCCTCTGCAACGAAGGCACAACCATTGTCGGCTAGTTTCTTGGCATGCTCGCCATCAAGCTCGTTTTGGGTGGCACATGGAAGAGCAACATCACAGGTGAGATCCCAAATCGAGCCCTCAGTGTGCAGGATTGCGCCTTCAACTTCGTCAACATAGCTCGATACACGCTCACGACGGACTTCCTTGATCTCCTTGAGCTTGGCAACATCCACACCGTTAGGAGTTTCAACCCAAGCAGAAGAATCCGAGAAACCAATCACGGTTGCGCCCAGTTCCTGCGCTTTCTCGATGGCGTAAATTGCCACGTTGCCGGAACCGGAAACGATAACCTTCTTGCCTTCAAAGGATTGGCCGTGATGAGCAAGCATCTCAGCAGTGAAGTACACTAATCCATAACCGGTAGCCTCGGTACGGACCAAGGATCCGCCCCAGGTAAGACCCTTACCGGTCAAAACACCGGACTCATGCTGGTTTGCTAGTCGACGGTACTGACCGAATAGATAACCAATCTCGCGGCCGCCAACTCCGATGTCGCCAGCAGGAACGTCACGGTACTCGCCGATGTGGCGGTAAAGCTCTGTCATGAAGGACTGGCAGAAGCGCATAATTTCTGCATCAGACTTACCCTTAGGGTCGAAATCGGAACCACCCTTGCCACCGCCGATAGGAAGACCGGTCAAAGAATTCTTAAAGATCTGCTCAAAGCCTAAGAACTTGATGATGCCCAAATTAACGGAAGGGTGGAAACGCAGGCCGCCCTTGTAAGGACCGATGGCCGAGTTAAATTGAACGCGGAAACCACGGTTAACCTGGACGACTCCGTTGTCATCTACCCATGGAACGCGGAACATAAGCTGACGCTCAGGCTCGCACAAGCGCTGAATCAAGCCGTAGTCCGCGTAGTGAGCATCCTTTTCTAAAACAATTTTCAGAGAGTCAAGGACTTCGCTAACTGCCTGGTGGAATTCCGGCTCCGCAGGGTTTCGCTTCAAAAGCAGCTCGTAGTAGCCCTGTACCTTCTCATCGATAGACGACATTTTCGTACCTCCTCAGGAACGTGGTCTCCGGACTTAAGGACTATGCCCCTTCAGCTATCTAGCCGCTTGAGCTATGTCCGTTTTCGGCCGGTATGTTATCCAGCAAGTGAGACTCTACACAAGCAAAAACAAAATTCCTATTGAACTATCGAAAGTTAACCAAATTCTTTTTCTACCCCACCCCCTACGCGTAGATATAAATGTATTTAGCTGCGATAATAGCGAAACCCTTGAGGCTAAAAAATTTTTGACCGATAGCCTCAAAATCCAAAAATCTTCCAAAAAATCAGGAGGTTTCGATCGAATAGTAGAAATCTTGTCGACTTGGTATCTACAAGCGTCCCCGTACAATATTTAGGATCAATACTCCACAATTCGACTACTACTATCACCCCAAAACGCACAAGGATAGATATGCCCCACGCCAACCGCACTTTCAATATTGTGATCGCTCCAGATTCTTTTAAATCCACTGCTACCGCCTCACAAGCTGCAGCTTTTATTGCGGAAGGCATTCAAGCAGCCGTTCAAAGCAACGAGTGCGAAGACATAAACGTTGAGATAACAACGGTTCCCATGGCGGACGGTGGCGAAGGTACGTCGTCATGCTTCGAGGGAATCGACATCACGCTTCCGACAACAGATGCCAATGGTCGACTCACCGAAGCGACTTATCGTTTCGACCCACAATCGGAAACTGCTTACATTGATGTAGCAGCAGCCTCCGGATTACCTGCAGTAGAAGATGAACTTCGCCCGCTTACTGCAGATACTTACGGCACCGGTGTCCTTATTGCGGATGCACAAACTCGAGGTGCTCGACGCGTTGTATTGGGGCTAGGCGGAACTGCCACCACCGATGCCGGAACCGGAATTTTAGTGGCATTAGGTGCAACGCCTATGAATAAGCAAGGCCTGCCCCTACGCCAAGGCGGTGGAGCCCTCGGCAAGCTTGATTATCTCGACACCGCCCAAGTAAACATCCCTGTGGCTGCCATGTCATGGGTACTGCTTACCGACGTTAACTCCCCTGCAACTGGCCCTGATGGCACAGCACATACCTTTGCTGCCCAAAAAGGAGCCTCCACGGAAGACATAGCCATTTTAGAAAACGGGATAGCAACAATCTGTGCTGTTTCCGGTGTTGACCCGAAAACCGCAGGTCTAGGTGCCGCAGGCGGACTTCCCATTGGAATCACATGGCTTTCTAGCCTTATCCATGGCAACAATAACAATGTGGTTATCATGCCCGGCGCGCAGGTGGTTGCCAACGCATGCAATCTTGAAGAACACATTGCGAATGCCGATCTCGTAATTACTGGTGAAGGCCGCTTGGACGATACTTCGTTTAATACCAAGGTCGTTGGCACTATCGCCCGTCTCGCAGCACAGCATGAAGTAGACATGATGGTTCTTGCCGGTAGCGTAGAGCCTAGTTGCTCCCAACAATTCGATCATTTATCAATGACAGCAGTCGAGCTACCTGACCTCAAGGAGCATTCAAGCGTGCGAGATCAGATCCGTTCCGCAGCGCAACAGGCCTTTACTACTTATGCGCTGACAAAAACAGTCCAAGGATAAGCTGCTGGGACTTCGTAGCGTTGTTCGTCTGTGAGGTCGAGTGCATCGTTACTCAAGCGTGCGGCGGGGGTGAGCAGGCGCGAATATGTCATTGCCGTCTCGTTGAGTGATCCGTTCAAACCATCAACCACGATGGTAAATCGCTGGAGGGATAACTCATCAAGCGCTACGACTTCATCACTGAGTTCATCTGCGGTTTCCACACCTCGATCGCGCAGATACGTAGTGGTTAGTTCTTCGCGAACAATGTCTGGTTGAGGAGATTGCGGTTGATGATCCACGTGCGCGCTGTGCACTACGTTGTCTCGCACCAGCAGCGCTGTGAGAGCGTCGATACGCTCGATAAGATTACGAGCTGCAGGTTCGTCAATTAAACAGTCAAACACAATCCTAGGCATGTGCTTAGCCTAGCGAATATCCTTGAAAGATATGAACGGCCATATGTACTCTCACCCCACCGCTATCCAGACTATGTCTGATGGAACCATAAAGCAGGTCAACCCGTTTTCGGGTACAGAGGTGTGGACGGTTCCAGGCCGTGGCCATCGACCACTATCAACGCCACAAGGGAATATCACCCCGATTACACCAAGTGATTACACTAATACTTGCGCTTTTTGTTCAGATCGTTATCTCGATACTCCGCCTGAAAAGGCTCGTATCGTCCGTGACGATGACGGCTGGACAATACTTCGAGGAGTGCGGCCAGATCGTTTGCACGATTCGATTCCTGCGTTTCGTAGGGTTTCTAATCTGTTCGAAATTGTTTCTTATGATTACTGGTGCAACAACTATGGCTTCAGTATGGATCGTGAAACCACAGATTGGATACAGTCCTATATCAGCACTGAAAAAGGCCGAGAGCATGTGCTTGCCACGGTACGCAGAAAGCTCAAGGCCACAGGAATACAGGAAATGCCTGACGACACCGCCTTGCTCTCCCAAGGCGAAGCATTTTTCGGAGGCGGCCATGACCTCATCATCGGACAGCGTCATTTTGTCCCTGATGCAACACAAAGTGATCAGCTCGCTTCTGCTGGGACGCTGAGTCCGGACGAGCATTTTGCCTTTATTTTCCTTACTGTCGATGCACTGCGCGAAGCTTATCAACGCAACAGGTATGCACCCTATGTGGCAGTATTCCAAAACTGGTTAAAGCCAGCTGGCGCATCCTTTGACCATCTACATAAGCAGCTTGTTGCCATCGATGAGCGCGGCGTGCATGGGGAAACGGAAATAGCCAAACTGCGCAATAACCCCAACATGTACAACGAGTGGGCCGTTGACTACGCAGGCCAACGCAATTTGATCATCGCGGAAAATGATCATGCAGTCTGCTTTGCTGGTTTTGGCCACCGTTACCCCACATTGGAGGTTTTCTCTCGTTCGGCCACTCCTGAGCCATGGTTACAAACGAATGAAGAAATCAAGTCAATGAGTGATCTCATTCATGCATGTCATGCTGCAGCTGGCCCCCACGTTCCATGCAATGAAGAATGGCACCACAAGCCAATCGATCTTGATATCGCAATGCCATGGCGAGTGATGATCAAGTGGCGCGTATCTACACTGGCAGGTTTTGAGGGAAGTACCAAGGTGTATCTCAATACTTTGTCTCCGTGGGATGTCCGCGATCGAGTTGTGCCTCGACTTTATGAGCTCAGAGACAGTGGTGCCATCGATGGTTCCATTCGGATTGCCACCGAATGTTCCGTGCGTCGAAATAGTCTTTTGTACAACAAAAATCTCAACGTGTAGCGCAACTACAGCGAGTTATGTGCTTTCCCCTATGGTGGAGTTTATGACTTTTAACGAAGCCAAATCTTCCGCTATGAAAACAGTGCTCGCACACAGTATGGAACGCTTAGAGTGGCAGCGCGACATATATAAGCGTATGCACCAGCATCCGGAATTATCGGGCACCGAGCAGTGGACCGCCCAATTGATCTGCGATGAACTGGATCAATTTGATTGCGAGGTCACTACCCATATTGGTGGCTATGGAATTGTCGCTGTTTTTCGCAATGGCGATGGCCCTTGCGTTCTCATGCGCGCCGATTTCGATGGTTTGCCAGTATTAGAGCTCACGGGTGCCGAGTTTGCGTCGACACGCAAACAAGATCGCAATGGTACTTTGGTGCCCGTCATGCATGCTTGTGGTCATGACATGCATACCACTGCGCTTTTGGGATGCTGTGCAGCCCTTAATACTCATCGCGATGCGTGGTCAGGAACGTTTGTGGCGTTGTTTCAACCATCGGAAGAAAATGGTCAAGGTGCCGCAGCCATGGTCTCCGACGGATTAGGCCGCGCGATCCCGCGCCCCGATGTCTGCTTCGGTCAGCACATTGTGCCAGGCCCTGCTGGCCAAGTGATGACAATGCCTGGACCTGCACTCGCAGCCTGCGATTCTATTGAGATAGTTATCACGGGCCGTTCCGCACACGGTTCCATGCCCCATAACGCCATCGATCCCACATATATCGCCTCGATGATCGTGATTAGGTTGCAAGGAATCGTCGGGCGTGAAATCCCACCAGACCAATTCGCAGTCGTGTCTGTGGGCACGTTAGAGTCAGGAAATTCGAATAACACCATTCCAGGTACAGCCCGCATTGTTGTGAACTGTCGGACTTACGACGAGGGGGTACGCGATACCCTTTACTCCGCGATTGAACGCGTCGTACGTGCCGAGTGTGCAGCCCAGTCGACAACCGTCGATCCAACATTCAGGTACTTCGCACACGGCCCCTTGACCAGCAATAATAGCGAAGTCTTTGCTACGGTTAGACCACAACTCGACGCCCACTTTGACGATAAGTCAACACAAGCAGAAAAGTGGACAGCGTCGGAAGACTTTTCCAACATTCCGGACGCATTTCAGGCACCATATCTTTTTTGGACAGTTGGTTGTACCCCTCAACAACAGTGGGAAGCTGCGTGCGAGGCTGGCACCATCGATCAAGACATCCCTGTGAATCATTCAGGGACGTTCCTGCCAGATTTTGTCCCGACAGTCACCTCATCTACACAAGCTGCGATTATTGCCGTACTCAGTTATCTTACCCCAGATGCTCCCCCTCAAAGTGACTTAGCCCATAATTAGATTCCGATCGGAATGCCCATTTGGCTCCGAGAACACAAAACAGACAAGTAAGATAGCACTTCGAATAAGTACGTCGTAAGTATCGTACTTATAGAGCATAAGAAATACTTTTAGGAGTAGGTATGAGCAAACATCGCTCCCCCGAAACAGGACACGTGTCCGCCTCGGATTCCCACCCTGCCTGCGCTGATATGAACATCTCCGGCTACGTCCGCGCAGCATCAGGCACTGCACCTGCAGAGGCAACCGACCGCAAGTTCTGGTTCGGACTCTCCGCTGCAGTCATGCAGCAACTAGCCGACAATTGGGATGCCACAACCAAGGCATATAGTGCAACGCGCCAGCAGCACTATTTTTCTGCAGAGTTCCTCATGGGACGTGCACTTCTCAATAACCTCACCAACCTCGGCTTAGACAAGTCCGTCGCCGAAGAGGTTCGTAACAACGGCCACGAACTCGCCGACGTACTCGAAGCAGAAAACGACGCAGCACTAGGCAATGGCGGTCTTGGACGCCTAGCAGCATGCTTCCTCGATTCATGTGCTACCCAAGACTTCCCAGTTACTGGCTACGGAATCTTGTACCGCTACGGCCTGTTCAAGCAGACCTTCGACAACGGTTTCCAGACCGAGCACCCCGATGCATGGCGCGAAGATGGCTACCCCTTTACCATTCGCCGTGACGATCAACAGCGCACCGTCACATTCGACGACATGGTTGTTCGCGCTACCCCATACGACATGCCAATCACCGGCTACGGCACCGATAACGTAGGTACGCTGCGCCTGTGGAAGGCCGAGCCGGTAGAAGAATTCGACTACGACGCCTTTAACTCACAGCGCTTCACCGACGCTATCGTTGAACGCGAGCAGGTCATGGATATTTGCCGTGTCCTCTACCCTAACGACACGACTTACGCAGGCAAGGTGCTGCGTGTACGCCAGCAGTACTTCTTCGTTTCTGCATCTTTGCAGCAGATGATCGACAACTACATCGAGCATCACGGCGCTGACCTACGTGACTTCCACAAGTACAACAGCATTCAGCTCAACGACACCCACCCAGTGCTCGCCATCCCTGAGCTCATGCGCCTGCTTCTTGATGAACACGACATGAGCTGGGACGATGCTTGGGCAGTAGTTCAAGGCACGTTTGCTTACACCAACCACACGGTTCTCGCAGAAGCTCTAGAACAGTGGAATGTTTCCATCTTCCAGCAGTTGTTCTACCGCGTGTGGGAAATCACTCAGGAAATCGATCGCCGCTTCCGCGAGGAAATGCAAGCTCGTGGCGTTGACCAAGGCCAGATTGACTACATGGCACCCGTCCAAGACGGCAACGTTCACATGGCATGGATCGCCTGCTACGCAGCATTCTCCATCAATGGCGTGGCAGCGCTCCACACCGAGATCATCAAAGCCGAAACGCTGCGCGATTGGCATGAGTTCTGGCCAGAAAAGTTCAATAACAAGACAAACGGTGTGACACCTCGCCGTTGGCTCAAGATGTGCAACCCACGTCTTTCTGCACTGCTCACTCGCCTATTGGGCTCCGATGCTTGGGTAACCGATTTGTCCGAGCTGCATAAGCTCCGCGAATTCGTCAATGACGACGCGGTGATGAAAGAGCTACTGGAGATCAAGACTGCCAACAAGGTTGATTTCGCCCGTTGGATTGAAGATCGTCAAGGAATCGCCGTGGATTCCGATTCCATCTACGACACTCAGATCAAGCGACTTCACGAGTACAAGCGCCAACTCCTCAATGCCTTGTACATCATGGACCTCTACTTCCGCATCAAGGAAGATGGTGAAACCGGTATCGCGCCACGCACCTTCATCTTCGGTGCAAAGGCTGCACCTGGCTACATCCGAGCAAAGGCTATTATCAAGCTGATCAACGCCATTGCTGAGCTGGTAAACAATGATCCTGAGGTTTCCAAGACGCTCAAGGTTGTGTTTGTAGAAAACTACAACGTCTCGCCCGCAGAGCACATCATCCCAGCTTCTGATGTTTCCGAGCAGATTTCTACCGCAGGCAAGGAAGCATCTGGTACATCCAACATGAAGTTCATGATGAACGGTGCGCTGACTCTCGGTACTCTCGACGGTGCCAACGTGGAAATCCTCGATGCTGTTGGCGACGACAACGCCTACATCTTCGGCGCTAAGAACGAGGAGCTTCCGGAACTCAAGGCTCACTACAACCCTTACGAGAAGTACGAGACTGTCCCAGGCCTCAAGCGTGTCCTCGACGCATTGGTCAACGGTACTGTCAACGACGACAATTCCGGTTGGTTCCACGACTTGCGCGGTTCACTTCTCGACGGCAACGGCTGGGAGACTCCCGACGTTTATTACGTCCTCGGCGACTATGCCTCCTATCGTGAGACTCGCGATCGTATGGCCAACGATTACATGTCTGATCGTCTGGCATGGGCTCGTAAGTGCTGGATTAACATTTGCGAATCCGGTCGTTTCTCATCCGACCGCACCATCTCCGACTACGCACGTGAGGTATGGAAGATCGACACAACGCCGATCAACCACTAGTGCATAACAAGTCCACTGTGGAAAGGTTTATACCCTGACCACGGTGGACTTTCTCATAATAAAAGACCGTAGGTGCTACAAAGCACCTACGGTCTTTTATTATCCAAGATTTATAGACCGTTGAGATCCTCACCTAGGTGGTGTACATGGATCATGTTGGTATTGCCTTGAACTCCTGGAGGGGTTCCGGCTACGAGCACGATCATGTCATCTTCACTGTAGGTATCGAGAGCAAGCAACTGCTCATCGATCGTACACATCATCTCGTCTGTGTCCTTAACCTCGTCGGTAAGGAAGGTTTCTACACCCCAAGTCAAAGCCAACTGAGAGCGGACTTCCTGGTGAGGAGTAAAGACCAACAGCGGCAGCTGCGAGTGCAAACGAGCAACACGCTTTGCGGTATCACCTGAAGAGGTGAATGCTACCAGTGCCTTTGCGTTCAAACGCTCAGCTATGTCGCGTGCAGAGTAGGAAATCACGCCACGCTTGGTGCGTGGAATGTGAGCCAAGTTTGGTACGCGGCCATCAATCTCAGCGTAGGAAACGATACGTGACATCGTACGGACAACGTTGGCTGGATCAATACCGACTGAAGTCTCACCGGACAGCATAACGGCATCTGCGCCGTCAAGAACAGCGTTAGCTACGTCAGAAGCCTCAGCACGAGTTGGGCGTAGGTTCTCGATCATGGAATCGAGCATTTGGGTTGCCACAATCACAGGCTTAGCGTTTTCACGAGCAATCTGGATGGCACGCTTCTGGAACAGTGGCACCTGCTCCAACGGGCACTCAACACCCAAGTCACCGCGAGCAATCATTATGCCGTCGAAAGCCAATACGATGGATTCCAAAGCGTCCATAGCTTCTGGCTTCTCAAGCTTTGCGATCACTGGGCAACGGCGACCTTCTTCATCCATGATGGCATGAACAAGTTCCACGTCTGCTGGGGAGCGGACGAAGGACAACGCGATAATGTCAACGCCGAGTTTGAGAGCGAAGCGCAAATCAGCAATATCTTTTTCAGACAAAGCTGGAACGGAAATATCCATTCCAGGAAGGGAAACACCCTTGTTGTTAGAAACTGGGCCGCCTTCTACGACCTCACAAACAACATCGTTTCCATCTACTTCGACACAGCGCAATGCAACCTTGCCGTCGTCGACCAAGAGACGATCGCCAGGCTTTGCATCCTTAGCGAGGTTCTTGTAGGTGGTAGACACGCGGTCGTGTGTACCTTCAATGTCATCAACAGTGATACGAACGATTTCACCGTTCTCCCACACCGTTGCGCCATCAATAAAGCGACCGAGACGAATCTTCGGTCCCTGCAGATCGGCAAGAATACCAACAGCGCGTCCGGTTTCATCCGTTGCTTCGCGTACCCACTGGTAATTCTTCTCATGATCTGCGTGGTCGCCGTGTGACATATTCATACGTGCGACATTCATGCCGGCTTTGACCAGTCCAAGAATTCCCTCACGGGAAGCGACTGCCGGCCCTAATGTACAAACAATCTTAGTTCGACGTTCCATGCCCTAAACACTAACCCTGTTAGCGGATCACCGCTAGGAATCGGACCGTGTGAAAGGCAACTAAATAGCCAGTTGGACGCCATCACACGTCAAAATCACACACCACAAACGCCCACAAGCGGGCATTTTCGGACATATTCGGGCAAAATTCAACGTGCCAAAAAGTTAGAAGCGATTTCAATCACACTTGACGAATCAGATATGAAACTTTAGTTCGAAACGGATTCACGCCCACGTCGTAACGCGAACAAAGCCCCCACTGCTATAGCGCAAACAACCACCGAAACAATCACGTTGATTCGAAGTCCAAACACCATCGTGGCGTCGTCGGCACGCATATTTTCAACAACAAATCGACCTGCAGTGTAGCCAGCCACGTACAGCGCAAATACCCTGCCATGCCCCAACCGGAACTTCTTATCGGCCCACAACAGCACCGCGAAAATTACAAGGTTCCACATCATCTCGTATAAAAACGTCGGATGAACAGTAGCCATCACCTCGCCCGTGGAATGCCCCGTTAGCGGCGCAAATTTCCCCGATGCGTCTACGCGGTAATAGATCTCCAGTGCCCAAGGCACGGAGGTTTCACGGCCATAAAGCTCTTGGTTAAACCAGTTGCCTAATCGTCCAATGGCCTGCGCCAAAATAATTCCAGGTGCAACAGCATCTGCGAACGGTGCAAAAGCAACACCTTTTTTCTTGAGATAGACGTAAACCGCAATGGTGCCAAGCGCTACCGCTCCCCAAATTCCCAAACCACCATTAGTAATTTTAAAAACATCAACTGGGTTGCAATCAGCACAAAAATACTTTTGGTTATCCGTCAGAACGTGATACAAACGACCACCAATGATTCCGGCAATCACAGCGACAATACCCGCATCGATGACCAGATCAGGGTTACCGCCTCGTTGTTGGTAGCGAACTGAACCGATCTTCATCGCAACGAAAATACCAACGATAATGCACAGCGCATACGCGCGAATCGGTACCGGGCCAAGGTGCCATACGCCTTGAGGAGGCGATGGAATAGCCGCAAGATATTGGATGTTTCCCACTAATTTTTCTCCACAGTATTTTTAGTTTCAGGACAAAGTCACACTGTGGACCATCTTAACCGTTGCTTTCGCTAACGCGAGGGACATGAGGGATGCTGGCCTGCAGCAACCAAGGCACGCGTCGCCGATCGAGGCGATTGCGCCGTCACGATGCTTTGACCAATCACCACGGCGTCTGCCCCAGCCGCGGCGTAGTCTAAAAGCTCTTTAGCATTTCGAACCCCTGAAAGCGCCACTCGGACCACGTCGCTAGGAAGTCCTGGAGCGATCTCGCAAAAAGCCGCTCGGTTAAGGGTCATCGTAGAAAAATCTCTCGCATTAACGCCGATAATTCGAGCACCAGCATCTAAGGCACGAGATGCCTCCGCAGTATCGCGTACCTCGACAAGCGCAGCCATTCTCAAGGACTCCACCCGATCAATCAATGCAACAAGTCGTGACTGCGCAAGCGCAGCTACCCGAAGCGGCACCATATCAGCTCCATAGCAGCGAGCTTCATGAATCTGATAGGGATCAACAATAAAATCGCGACACATAACTGGAACGGACACGTGACGACGAATCTTCGCCATCTCCGTCAAAGACCCATGAAACCGACGGCGCTCTGTTTGACAAGCGATCAACGCCGCACCACCGGACTCGAGTTCAAGAGCCAGATCTACCGGCGAAGGAATTTCCGCAAGCAAACCTTGGCCAGGTGCTGCTCTTTTGATCTCCGCGATGATTCCACAGCCACTTGCTAACAATGCCCCCCAAGCATCCCTAGGTGGCTCACACAGACGAGACTGCGCTTTGATGTCCTGGAATGAAACCTGCGCTTCGCGCGCGGCAACGTCTTCCACCACACCAGCGATGATCTCATCGAAGACTGTAACCATAGCCATCCCACAGGGTCTCAAGCGACGTTTGCCAATTCTCAGGCTACTTGTTTGCCTACCAAGTTAAAAAATCATTCGGGTACACGGTCACAACGAAGCATTATCGTAGCCAAATCTACTAGCGATCAGTCGGATCAATATCTGCGTCGATAGCGTCCCAAAGCACGCGCCCCGAATCCGGAGCTTCTTCCAACTCCGACTCAATTTTTTCGTTCCGGGCCTGCTGGCGTTCAAACCGTGATTTTTTTACAGAATCCTCACCCGGATTCATGGTCGAAATAATTGCTGCAATGAGTGCGAAACCCGCACCACACATCGCCAAAATTACTGAAGGCGCCTGCACAGAAATATGTGTGATTTCTGCCCATCCGGTGAGAGCAGCACCGTCTTTCGCATGACCCGTCGCTGCATGCGACGTCAAGATATTTAGCGCACGGGTTGCATCGGGTTCATTAAAAAGTAGTTGTACTGGCGCCCACAACCCACCAGCTGCGGCCACAGCTGAAACTAAGGCGACGAAGCGTCGCCCAGCGCGACGCAAGACAAGAATAGCGACACAAGCAGCTATAAGCACTAAAGCAACAGCTGTCGTTTCCGTGCTCCATGTCGCTCCCAGCATGTCAACTTGTTTTGCACCCGATTTGTCATCGAATGCTTCAACATGCAGCCACGGCATTCGCGAGGAGCCCCACAATACGATTCCTCCGAGTCCGATAGCCAAAACTGAGACTATCTTCCTACCAGCCATGTGCGTTGCCGCCCTTCCAGCTCACGTTTTTGATCCGTACCGAAAATTAAATGATAACGTCAGCGTCAAAGCAGGTGCGGTCACCTGTGTGGCATGCTCCACCTTGCTGGACCACTGTCATCAACACGGTATCGCCATCACAGTCCAATTGCAGACCTGTAACCTGCTGAGTGTTGCCTGAAGTAAGGCCTTTAATCCAATATTCGTTTCGGGAACGAGAAAAATACGTGCCCTTCCGTGTAGCAATGGTATACGCCAACGCATGAGCATCCACCCAAGCCAGCATGAGGACTTCCCCATCTGTGGACTGAACAACTGCAGGTATTAACCCAGCACTGTTGAATTTGACTCGCTGCGCGATGCTGGGATCGAGCTCATAGGATCCTGGATCGTCCATGTGATATTCCTTCCTTATGTATTAGCCCTTATGTATTAGCTTCGAATTTCGTAGCCAGCAGCCGCTATCTGCTTTTTCACTTCAGAAATTGTGACTTCACCGAAATGGAAAATTGAAGCTGCAAGAACTGCATCAGCACCACTAGCTATTGCTGGGGGAAAGTCCTCAGGTTTACCTGCACCACCTGAAGCAATCACGGGGATAGATACAGCATGACGGACTTTTTCAATCAGTTCCAGATCAAATCCACGCTTTGTTCCGTCGCCATCCATAGAGTTCAACAAGATTTCGCCCACGCCCAGCGCCTCGCCTTTCTGCACCCACTCAACAGCATCGATACCAGCGGAACGCGTTCCACCGTGTGTGGTTACTTCAAAGCCCGACGGCTGCGGCTTGCCCCCTTCTGGGACTCGGCGAGCATCCACACTTAAGACAACACACTGAGCACCGAAACGCTGAGAAAGCTCTTGAAGTAACTCAGGATGAGCGATCGCAGAAGTATTCACGCTGACTTTGTCAGCACCTGCACGCAGTAGTTGGTCTACATCTTCGGCGCTGCGAACACCACCGCCGACAGTTAACGGAATAAACACTTGGTCTGCTGTTCGCCTCACAACTTCAAGCATGGTTCCTCTGCCATCTTGAGATGCTGAAACATCGAGAAATGTTAGTTCGTCGGCACCCTCGGCATCATAGCGAGCAGCCAGCTCGACTGGATCGCCGGCATCTTTAAGTCCTTCAAAGTTAACTCCTTTAACCACGCGACCGTTTTTCACGTCCAAACATGGAATGACTCGAACTGCGACTGGCATGGTGTTAGCTCCTTGTGTGAAACAAATTCATAGGGACTTAAAACTGCGTAACTTTTGTCAAACAACAGCCGGAAAAGTAACGCGAGATAGCTATCTCATTGTGTCAATGGTAGCCATCAACACTTCATGGGATCGGGCAGAACCTACAATTACCCCCTGTGAGGTAGGAGTCCACTGATTGCCATCAAAGTCAGTAACTACTCCCCCAGCCGCACGAACAAGCATGATGCCTGCAGCGTTATCCCATAGATTGGGGCTTAGGCTCAAAGCCGCATCAAAAATGCCTGCAGCCGCATACGCTAAATCAATTCCTACTGATCCTGTGATACGCGGCCGTAGATATGTTTGCGCTAGGGCACCTAATAGATCTTGGCGAACAACCGTAGGAAACGACGATTCTCGTGGCGAGGCGATTGATGTGAATCCAACGTGGGAAACATGGCGTTGGTCCCGAGCACTCATTTGGGGTTGAACCTGGCCATTCAGTAACAATGGTGAATCAGCGTACGCACCGAAACGCTGTCCGACCATAGGAACTGAGGTCAGCCCGATAACGGGCTCCCCATCCGCAATGAGACTTATCAATATCGATGACATTGGATTCCCTGCCGCATAGTTGGCAGTGCCATCGATAGGGTCAACCACCCACATGGGTGTCCCTAGCTTTCCACCATATTCCTCACCAAAAACAGGAATTCCAGTCATCATGACCAGTTGGGTGCGCAGATATTGCTCTATTTTCAGATCCATATCGGTGGCAAAATCACCGCCGTTTTTAAACGTTGTAGGAGCTGAGCCTATGCCCTGAATGAATAGACGCTCGGCATCATCGAGTATTGCCTCTGCAATATGATAAAGGTCCCGAACATCGGTCATAGCGCGGCGAGTGCCTCCTTAAGGGTAAAACGGCCTTCATACAGCGCTTTGCCAATAATGGCAGAATCAATACCTTCGTCTTCATATCGCGCAAGCTCCAGCACATCCTCCAAGGTAGAGATACCGCCAGAGGCTACAACCTTGGCATCGGTTGCGGCGGAAACGTCGCGAAGCAAATCGATATTTGGACCGCTCAGCGTCCCATCCTTAGATACATCGGTGACCACAAATCGTGTGCATCCTTGGCTATCAAGACGCTCGAGTACCTCCCAAAGATCTCCACCATCAGAGACCCAGCCATTGCCACGAGTACGCCACTGGCCATCGATATTTCGCACTGCTATATCGACAGCGATGACATCTCCGTATTCGCCTAGAACTTTCTCGATCCACTCTGGTTTTTCCAAAGCGGCAGTTCCGATGTTGACACGACGCGCACCGGTAGCAAGTGCTCGCTTGAGCGATGCGTCATCACGGATGCCGCCGGTCAGCTCAACGTTGATATCTAGGTTTTTCACAACTTCCGCCATCAGCTCATGATTCGATCCACGGTTGAAAGCTGCATCTAAATCCACGAAATGTAGCCACGATGCCCCCTGTTCCTGCCATTTCAGCGCAGCCTCAATTGGGGAACCGTACGACTTTTCGGTTCCGGCTTCACCTTGATCCAAACGAACTGCCTGACCATCGACAACATCGACGGCGGGGAGAAGTGTGAAAGTCATAAAGCAATAGTGTAGACGCTTATCCACAACAAGGCTCACCCTAGCGGGGTTGAAGCCCTACCCCGCCGAATCCTCTAGCTGTTCCGCATTGCCGGTTTTACAGCAGCTCAATCCAATTCCGCAGGAGTTGTGCACCTGCATCCCCAGATTTCTCTGGGTGGAACTGGGTAGCCATCAACGCACTGTTTTCCACAGCGGCAACAAATCGATCAGATTCATGCTGAGCCCACGTTACTAATGGTGCACGTGTTAAACCGTCGCCTTCGAACTCCCACGAACGCACACCGTAAGAATGCACAAAATAAAAACGCGTGTTAGCGTCGAGTCCAGCAAAAAGCTGTGAGTCTTGTGCTGCTTCCACCCTGTTCCAACCCATATGAGGTAGAACACTAGCCTCAAGCTTTTCGACGTTTCCTGGCCACTGCCCACATCCAGCAGCAGAGATGCCGTGTTCGTTGCCAGAATCAAACATGATCTGCATACCTACACAAATGCCCATCACAGGGCGTCCCCCTGCCAAGCGCTGACCAATCATTCGGTCGCCTTGGACCGCTTTTAGTCCCTTCATGCATGCATCAAAAGCGCCCACTCCCGGTACGAGGAGGCCGTCCGCAGCCAGTACTACATCCGGATTGTTTGTTACCTCTACTTCTGCGCCGACTCGTTCCAAAGCTCGCTGCGCTGAACGTAGATTCCCAGAACCGTAATCGAGAAGTGCCACTTTCTTCATGGTTTCTCATCCTAACTGGTTATCAACCACCATTACGGGGTGCTCGTGCCGAACTACCCCCACACGTTAATCTGTAACAGACGCCGCTACACGACGCGCACGATGCCGACGTTGCACACCGCGATCAGTTAACTCTGCGATGATACCAATAGCTACAAGAACCGTTCCTCCAGCAAAAGCCATGGCATAACCAGAGTGTGCCGCCACCGTACCCAACATGATGGCACCTACACCAGTGCCCGAATCGAACGCCGCATTCCAAATAGTCGATGCCTGTCCAATTTTTTCTCGAGGAACTCGCAGAAACATTTCCAGCAAAGCTTCGTTTTGCACCAGCCCGAAACCAGCACCGAACAAGATGGCGGCACAAATCAGTGTTGCCAGTGGCCACCCTAGCGCGAGTACAGCAACGAGCCCAGCTAGACCTAATGCCGATAGAATCAGACCAGGAATCATCGTTGTTCCTGGACGATTCATTTTGTCAGCTAGCATGCCGGCGAAAAAGCGGAAAATCATTTGCGCAGCGCCCACGATAGAAAGCATGATGCCAGCTAAGGCAGCTCCACGAGCTGGATCGATGTCGCGTACTGAAGCCGGCAAGAAGCTCGAAACCGCTCCATACCCCATAGAAACACTGGCCAATGCCAATGCTGGAACAACTGTCACGATCAAACCGTGTGGCCGTGGACGACGATGAATACGCGCACTGATTTTTGCCCGCGGCTTAGCAGGAATGGCAAATTTTGCTTTTTGGACCACCTTAGAATGGATAATCCGTTGCCGGCGCTCATACTTTAACTCGGCACGTCGCCAAGCAGGGTCGTCGACATCCACTCCAGCTTCGTCATTTCCTGCCGCATCTGCGCTAGAAGCATCAGATTCCAAATTGGGAATTGCTACCGCCATGAACGCAGCAATCAAGGCAATGCCGCCGCCTATAAAGAACACCAAATCAAAGCTGTATCCAGTATTAACTAGCAAAAGGCCTGCAGGAAGCGCCACCATTTGAGACGCACCTACCGCAACGCCGAGTAATCCCGAGGCTTTTCCGAGCATACCTGCTGGAACTATTTCCCCAATAAGCGCATATTGTGCAACACACAATGAGCCAAATCCGATACCACGAATTGCCGCAACGATCAGTACAGAAGCAGGATCGAGTGATACCGCGTACCACAACGACGGCAAACCGAGAAGAAGCGCTGCAACAATCATGACCGCTCGATACCCAAAAGCATGGATCAAACGAGAAGTGCATATTTGAGTCAGCACTGTAATAGCCATGAAAGTAGCAGTAGTCGCTCCCGCAAGCGCATCCGACTGCCCTGAGGCAATCACTGCCAAAGGAATAACTGGCAGCATGAGCGAAAACGCCGCGAAAGCTGCGGCGACAGCAATAAGTGTTGAGGTAAAACCTGGAACTTTCCATGGTTGTGTAGGAGCTTCAGGCTGGATGGAGGTAGCTTCGAGTGTTTTCACAGGCTCCTTCCTTAGTGGTCGACGAGGGCTAAAGGACTATTGAGTATGGGGGAACAAAATGGAAAGGCTGAGAAGTTGTTTCCCAGCCTTAACAAATTTTTATCGCTACTTCGAGCCTAGCGCGAGGTATGTAAAAGTCAATCGAGTTGCCCTACTACAGCCTACTGGCTACTGATAGATACCCACCGTACGCACCACGCCACTCACTGCAGCCATTGCAGCGAGAACTCCGAGAACAATCACCATGAGCTTGTTATCGGCTTTATATGCGGCCCAAGCTCCACCAACTAACAAGCCAGATACCAAAAACAACACGTACACCATCAAAAAACTTGCTGGTGGGATTGTGGACTGAGCTACAACCGAAGTGTGGATAGCGGTCACGTTTATAGCGTTCCTTTAGTTGAGGGGATTCCAATTAGCCGATCATCGGGACCGACTGCTTCACGGATCGCTCGTGCGACAGCTTTAAATTCAGCTTCGGTGATATGGTGTGGATCCCGACCGTAGCGGCACAATACGTGCAATGTAATTTTTGCATTAACCGCCAAGGATTCAAAAAAATGCTCATTTAAGACTGTCGGATAATGACTACCGATAACAGAATGCACAAGGTAATCAGGTTCGCCTTTGATGACAAAGTAGGGACGCCCAGAAAAATCGACGATGGCTTCACACAACGTCTCATCCATTGGTAACTGGAAGAAGCCGAATCGTTTAATTCCGCGTTTATCTCCTACAGCTTGTGCTATTGCCTGTCCCAGCACAATCGCGGTGTCTTCCACTGTGTGGTGAGCGTCGATGTGCGTGTCTCCCGTAGCCTTAACCTTCAAATCAAATGCACCATGGACTCCAAAGGCAGTAAGCATGTGATCGAAAAAAGGTACACCAGTGTCAATATCAACCGTGCCTGTTCCATCGAGACTTATTTCGACGCGAATATCTGATTCACTTGTGACACGAGAGATTGAACCAATACGAGGTTGGGTTGCCATAGTTAAAGGTCACCATGCTTTCTGCGTTTTAGAGTCTAAAGTTTTTGTACTACATAAAAGGTAAACCCCACTTTTATGCGATTACAGGAATTGTTGAGCTACATCTCCAGCAGCTTTGAGGAAAGCATCGTTTTCTTCCGGCAACCCGATCGTGGCACGAAGATAACCAGAAACAGACACATCGCGGATAAGCACTTTACGATCGAGAAATGCCTGCCACACGGCGTGCTGATCTTCAAAATGCCCAAAGAATAAGAAATTAGATTCGCTAGGCACAATTTCAAATCCGAGTTCGAGCAAACCTTGCTGGACTCGCTTTCGTTCCGCTACGAGTTTTGCCACGGTGGCTAAGGTTTCTTCGCTGTGCCGCAACGCTACAATGGCCGCTGCTTGCGATAGCTGCGAGAGGTGATAAGGAAGTCGAACGAGCATCACGGCATCGATGAATGCCTTATGAGCGACAAAATACCCTAATCGACCACCAGCAAAATCGAAGGCTTTACTCATTGTTCGAGAAACAACCAACTTGGTGGGATAGTTTTCCAGCAAGGAAATGGCACTAGGCTGTTCCGAAAATTCTGCATATGCCTCATCCACGATGACGATCCCCGGCGCGCCATCGAGGATCTTTTGGATCGTATCCAACGAAGTCACATCGCCTGTGGGATTATTCGGAGTAGTCACAAAGACGATATTAGGCTGATGAGTAGTAATCGCCGCCAGTGCTGCATCTACATCGATGCGAAACTCCTTATCACGGGGGCAATTAATAAATGTAGTTTGAGTTCCTTGCGCCAAAATAGGGTGCATTGAATAACTTGGCTGGAACCCCAAAACAGTTCGACCGGGGCCGCCGAATGCTTGTAACAATTGTTGCAAGACTTCGTTTGAACCATTGGCGGCCCACAATTGCTCATAGGTCACTGGTACGCCAGTGCACTTTGTAATGTATCGAGCAAGCTCGGTACGAAGTTCTACAGCGTCGCGCTCGGGATAACGGTTCAGGTTACTCGCTTGCTCAGCAGCGACTTGGGCGAGTTCTTCGACGAGCGCTTCAGAGGGCGGGTAGGGATTTTCATTTGTATTGAGGCGAACATCAACCTCTAGTTGTGGTGCGCCATAAGCGGATTGGCCTCGTAGTTCTTCCCGAATAGGAAGATCATTCAGCGTTAGATCTTTCATGGGTTTACTGCATTCTTTCCGTTATTATTCAGTGAGACCTAGTTGCCAAGTTTTTCAAATCGCGTACGAATTGCTTCGCCGTGTGCAGGAAGATCCTCGGCATCAGCCAAGGTGATCACGGTGTCGGAAATTTCTTTAAGTGCCACCTCATCGTAGTAAATAACGTTGACTGGTTTGAGGAAGGTATGCGTAGAAAGTCCGGAGCTATAACGAGCACTTCCAGAGGTTGGCAGTACGTGGTTCGAACCCGCTGAGTAATCCCCTAGCGGTACCGGAGAATATCCGCCAACAAAGATTGCACCAGCGTTTCGAATTTTTTCTGCCACCTTGTGGGACTCTGCTGTGTGAATTTCCAAGTGTTCCGCAGCGTATGCGTCTGCCACTGTGACAGCAGTCGGGAGATCGTCGACAAGCACGATGCCTGATTGTTGGCCTTTGAGAGCCTCAGATACGCGATCTGCGTTGCGAGTGACACTGTAGCGAGCAGCGACTTCCTCATTAACGCGCTGTGCCAACTCTTCGGAGTCCGTGATAAGTACCGAAGCAGCAAGAACATCATGTTCAGCTTGACTGATGAGATCGTAGGCGATCCAGACTGGGTTCGCCTGTGCGTCGGCAACAATAGCGATTTCTGTTGGACCAGCCTCAGAGTCGATGCCCACTACCCCGCGCACCAAACGCTTGGCAGCGGTGACAAAGATATTGCCAGGGCCAGTAATCATATCGACCGGTTCTAAGACTTCAGCACTATTTTGCTGGGTATCATCGCCATAAGCCAACAATGCCACTGCTTGAGCACCGCCCGTAGCCCAAACCTCAGTTACTCCCAAAAGTTTAGCTGCGGCCAAAATAGTGGGGTGCGGCCATCCACCGTGATCTTTTTGTGGCGGAGAAGCCACAACTAATGATTCCACTCCTGCTTCTTGAGCGGGGACGACGTTCATAATAACGCTGGAGGGATACACAGCATTTCCACCAGGAACGTAGAGGCCAACACGAGATACTGGAATGAACTTCTCTGTAATTGTTGCGCCTTCACCAAAGGAGGTGGTGTGTTGGGCTGGAAGCTGCTCGGAGTGAACTGCACGCACTCGGGCGATCGATTCTTTCAGTGCTTCAATGACATTGAGGTCCAAGCTGTCCAGTGCCTGATCGATGACATCTTGCGGCACTCGAATTGATGCTGGGCGAACGTGATCGAATTTTTCTCCATAATCAAGTGCGGCAGCAGCGCCTCTATTCTTAACGTCGGTAACCACTGGCCCGACGATCGATAATACCGAATTAATATCCGTTCCGCCACGTGGCAATGTTCTACGCAGCTCACTTGTGGTGGGAACATGTCCGCGAAGATCAATCACGTTCAACATAATTTTACGTTTCCTCAATATTTTTCGATGTTTTCCGTAAAAACACCGCCTACGATAGACCTAAAGCACACATTATATGCAACCATCTCCACAATAAGGCGTATGGAGCACCCCGTCATGGTGAAAAGCCATCACAAGGTCACACTCCATGAAAGTTTTCACGGCCATTTTGCCTCACTCGTTGTATTGGGTCATTCTATCGTTGTAGACGCGCCTGCATAGAGATATTTTTCTGCTTCTACCCCCTAATCTCGGTAGCGTATTCCTTCATGTTTCAATGATCTGCCAGCTGCTAGACTGCTAAAGTTCTCACGGATTGTTCAATACACAAGGAAAGAAGGTGCAAGGGGTGGGCACGCATTCAAATGATCCAACATTAGGGGTTCAATTTTCTTCTGTTTCCTGCAATCCCATCACTTTGCACAGCGTGGAGAGCATCCTGTCACGGCTTGGTTTCGTCCATCGCCGGATTATGGTGCACCACAGCAGCGTGATCGAAATCGAATGGCGCGAATATAGCCTCATTGTTGGCCTCGTCAATGAAAACGCTTGTGGAACAATCACTGAAGTAGACACTCATCGTCAGGATTCAGCGCAGGCTAATCCGCAATTGATTGTGGAGGGCTTTTTAAACGGTCACCTGCCATTAGATGAGTTTTCTCGGGTTGCAGAAAGTGTGAACTCGTGGAACAACGAGCGTGTCAGCCCGTCGGCACGCGTTCGTGTTAATGATTCTGGATCGCTTTCTGTTGCTTTTAGGTCAAGCAACTCTATTTCACTTCCGCAAACTGACTTGCAATTGGCGGAATTTTTGCAGCTTGCAAGCGATGCCACTGCCCTTGCGGTTCGCACGTTCCTCGATGATTTTCCTGCGTTGTCAGTAGACCACCAGCAGTTGCTCAATGCGCATCTCTATGAGGATGCTTCTTCTGGTTTTTTCGATCTGGGAGGTGACACTTCGGATGTGCCTTCCGTGGTCACGATGGACAGGATTTCTCCGATTATGGAAGAGATCACCTCCGCTTCAGATTCTTTGGAGGTTTTATACGCACCAATTTGGCATTCCGAAGCCATGATTGCCTGTGACCTAGAATCCGGCCCTACCATCATGATGTGGGCGGAGTGGGATTCTGGGTTACAGCGCAGCGATTTTATGCGGATATTTCTTATTTGTAATCGTTGGAATGATGAAGCGGTTGCCACGAAAGCTTTTATCGCCAATAAAGACGAGACGCTTAGAATTCGTGTAGAAACTCATATCGATGCTGGTGGCGGCCTTACCGATGCGCAGCTGACTACGTTTCTCTCCGAGGGATTTAACGCTTTGATGCACAGCATCTCACAATTAAAAAGCCCCAAGTACGGGCTTTACGACGCCCCTCCGCATCAGTAATAACGCTTAGCTATCGGCATTACGGTTATCGGCTGAAACATTGTCATCGTCGCTTTCGTCGTCGATATTAATGAATAGCGATAGCCAAAAAGCACATCCTGCAACGAAAGGTGGCCACATTACTGCGTTGGCCCCTAATGCAACAGGCGGCGCGAAACGGATGACTGTTCCGGGGAGGAGCTGATCGGCATCAGTCGTGTGGTGGATGAGCGAAGCAACCATGTATCCAGTGGCGGCGAGGATCAATCCGCCGATAAGTGTCCATAACAAGAGCCACATCATTATGCGCACTTGGTGGTTATGCGAACGCACTTTCCGCGCAAAGATATACGTGATGGCTAGGGAAAGAATTCCCGAAATGACAATAAATTGCGCGAGAGAAAGAAACTCCACGTTTACTTCCGTGCCAACGCGCACTTGGTTATCTTCCACGATTTCCGCTGAATACGTGGGGCGGAACCATGCCCATACGACTCCCGTGCCGGCGAATAACAAAGACACCATCACGACAATCGCTGAATACCACTGCATTGAATGAAGCCACGGGCGAAAGCGCGATGTGACCACGCCACTTCCTTGTTTTTCTGGGAGTGGATCAACATTCTCCGAAATGTGCAGAGCTGTCGAGGTGGTTGAAGTTTTTCGCATGAGACACAGGGTACCGTGTCTGCCGGATCGATCAAGAATGTGCACGCGTGCTCTGCACCAATCCGGTGACAGAGCACGCGCTTACTGCGAGGATTAGTCGCAGAACGTCCACCGGCCGTTTTCGCGAGCAAAGCGCTGGACAGCAGAGTTTGTCTGGCCATCTGCCGTCGAGGTCACTGTTGCAGACGCAGAATCACCATTGACCTGAACATCAGTCACGGAATCGATAGTAGGACGTGCGTGAGCGTACTGAGGGAAATCCGCCAACGGAACGTCAGGGATCTGGTCGATATTCATCGCTGCAAGCCCGCCATTAGCTTCAAGGTAACGCGCGCAGGTGTTCTGAGGGATGTACCCCATAAACTGACGCACCGTGGTGGCGTTCATCATGCCACGCACAAGACCTTCGATGGCCTGTTGATCTTCAGCGCTCGCAGGTGCGCCATCGGCAACAGGGGCTTGCGGAATGAAAGAAATCTCTGGGTTGTCGATCGGTCCAGGAGCCGGCTGCCCGTTTTCTGGCGCTGGCGCAGGCACAGCTGATTCAGGTGCAGGCGCATCAGATGGCTCGCCGGGTTTTGCGCTTGCAGACTTTGAGGTCGACGCACCGGTTGAGGTCTTATTTGCCGACGAATCCGAGCTATCCCCATCGGAACCACAAGCTGTTAGCACCATGACACCGGCGGTAGCACAGGCAAGAACGGGAAGCTTAAGGCCGGAAAGGTGAAGATTAATCGACACTGAGTATCTCCTCTGTGATCTGGGTTTCGTCGTGGGGTGCCACGAAGGTTTGTATTCGACTCTAGCTTTTAATACAAAAGTTGGCCGATCGATGTGTTCGTTACGACGTTAATCGGATGATCACTGACATATATTACGGTGTTAGTATCACCTAAGTCCCGTTGTGTCATACATGGACCACGTTCCCCCATCACGAGCGACCGAATCAGGATAGGCTGGCTGCTGTGCAATTGAGTAAAGAGTCCATCATTTCTGCAAGCCTCGATATTTTGGATTCCTATGGCCTAGCCGACATGACAATGCGAAGGCTTGCAACTCACCTAGGCGTTGCCCCTGGGGCTTTGTATTGGCATTTTAAAAACAAACAGGCATTAATTGATGCCATTGCTCGCCACATCATGGCACCGCTTATCGACGCCTCCCCCTCTGCTTATCATCACGACATTCCTTCGTTAGCGCTCGATGTTCGGTCCTTGATGCTGCGTCACCGAGATGGGGCCGAACTTTTGAGTGCCGCACTGACAGACGCGTCGTTACGCAACGATATTATTAGCGTCGTTTCGGCCATTCTCGGCGGCTGCGACAAAGCCTACGTCGGCGCATCAACATTGCTGAATTTTATTCTAGGTTCCTGTCTCATCGAGCAATCTGAGGTTCAGCGTTTGGAAGTTGAATCTGGGACAATTACAGCTGTTAAGGATCACGATCAATTCTTTATGAGCAGCCTTGAGATTATTATCGCTGGATTAAAATCACAGGGGTTTTCCTAAAAAGCAGTAGAGTGAGTAGCTATGAACGACTCCCCTGTGACGTCCGATCGTCAAATCTGGCCCGGACAAAGTTACCCACTGGGCTCTAAATACGACGGAGCAGGTACGAACTTTGCTATCTTCTCTGACGTTGCCGAAAAAGTTGAGCTCTGCCTCATCGACGCAGAGTGCAATGAGGAAAGAATCCTCCTCGACGAAGTAGATGCCCACATCTGGCACTGCTACCTCCCAGGCGTCAAACCTGGCCAACGCTATGGCTTCCGCGTCCATGGTCCCTATAACCCTGCTGAAGGCAAACGTTGCGATCCCAGCAAATTACTAGTCGATCCATATGCACGCGCCTTTGACGGTGAATTCGACGGACATCCATCGCTGTTTAGCTATGACATCAACGAGCCAGAAAATCCCGAGGGTCGCAATGCAGAAGACAGTCTCGAACACACCATGAAGTCGGTTGTGGTGAACCCCTTCTTTGACTGGGGTTCAGACCGCAGCCCAAATACACCGTATAACGAGACAGTGATCTACGAAGCTCATGTCAAAGGCATGACGATGCGCCACCCAGACGTACCCGAATCCCTCCGTGGTACTTATGCTGGCCTAGCGCATCCTTCGATCATCGAACATCTCAAAGGCCTTGGCATCACCGCAATCGAGCTCATGCCAGTGCATCAGTTCCTACAAGATGACCGCCTCCGCGACTTGGGATTGCGTAACTATTGGGGCTATAACACCTTTGGTTTCTTTGCACCTCAACAAGATTATGCAGCGGCCCAAGAGCCAGGTGGCGCTGTCTCCGAGTTCAAAGGAATGGTGCGTGCCTTCCACGAAGCAGGCATCGAGGTCATCCTCGACGTGGTTTATAACCACACCGCAGAGGGAAACCACATGGGTCCCACGATCGCATTCCGCGGCATCGACAATGAGGCATACTACCGCCTCGTTGACGGAGATAAAGCCCACTACATGGACTACACGGGCACCGGAAATTCACTCAACGTTCGAGATCCGCATCCATTGCAAATGATCATGGACTCCCTGCGTTACTGGGTCTCAGAGATGCACGTTGATGGTTTCCGATTCGACTTAGCTTCCACTTTGGCTCGTGAACTACACGACGTGGATAAGCTCGCTACATTCTTCGATCTTGTCCAACAAGATCCGATTGTTTCTCAAGTCAAACTCATCGCTGAGCCCTGGGATGTGGGCGAGGGCGGTTACCAAGTGGGTAATTTCCCACCTCTTTGGACTGAGTGGAATGGTAAATACCGCGATACTGTCCGTGATTTTTGGCGTGGTGAGCCGTCGACACTCGGCGAATTTGCTTCTCGTCTTACCGGCTCTTCAGACCTATACGCCAATAATGGTCGCCGCCCTACGGCTTCTATCAACTTCATCACGGCTCACGACGGCTTCACGCTCAATGACCTAGTCAGCTACAACCACAAGCACAACGATGCAAATGGTGAAGACGGTCGAGATGGAGAAAGCCACAATCGTTCGTGGAACTGCGGCGAAGAAGGCCCCACCGAAGATCCTGAGATCAACAAATTACGGGCACGTCAACGACGTAATTTCCTCACAACGCTTTTGCTCAGCCAAGGCACCCCCATGATTGCCCATGGCGATGAAATGGCGCGTACTCAAGATGGCAATAACAATGTTTACTGCCAAGACAATGAGACGTCGTGGATGGATTGGGAGCTAGCAGACAAAAACGCTGCGTTGATGGAGTTCACCAAACGGCTCATCACGATCCGCCGTAACCATCCTGTGTTTAGACGTCGGCGCTTCTTGGCTGGGGGTCCGTTGGGATCAGAAGTAGGCGACCGCGATATTGCATGGCTGGTTCCTTCTGGCAAGTTGATGGGTCAAAGCGACTGGGATTTCGCCTTTGGCAAGTCCCTCATGGTCTACTTCAATGGCAAGGCCATCCAAGAACCCGATGCGCGCGGCCAACGCATCGAAGATGACTCCTTCATCATGATGTTCAATGCCTATCACGAGCCGATCGACTTTACTCTTCCTGACACCGAATTCGGTCCAGCTTGGAAACTTATCGTCGATACCAATGTTGATACTGGCTACCCTGACGAAGCAAAGACGCTTCGCGCAGGCGACTCGATTATCGTCGAAGCACGCAGCACGCTGATCCTTCGGCTCGTCGAAACCACATCTAAGCCCCAGACTGAGGAAAAGAATCGTCGAAACGACGACTACAGTGACTAGTTACGTCGACACGCACTGCGGCGCCCAATCATGCGATGACGCGTTCGAGCGCCGCAGTGAGCATGTCACTGCGCACCTGTAGTGTCAGACATCTGAGCAAGCACAAACCATAGGAATTCAAGGAGCACATCACTATGTCCGGCCTCATCCCAGCACACGGTTTAAGCTTCCGCGTTGATGCCTCGACGCTTACAGGTCAGTCGTCGCTACTGCGTGCAAGCCTAGGGCTTGACGATGTCCACCTGCAGGTTTCCGCCATCACAGAAGTTAAATCGGTGTCTGTAGCTGACGCCTTTGACCGAGGACTAGTTACTGTCACTGCCGACAAAGAAATTGCTATTTGGTTCCCGCCTAATAGTGCAAACGAACAAGAACTTTTTGTTCGTACACTGTCAACAGCAATGAATGGCGATGGCCCTATCCCCCAACCCGTGCCCCACTTAGATTTTGTGACGGTCGATGTAGAAACAGCTAATAGCGACTGGGGTTCTATTTGTCAGATCGGTGCGGCAAAAGTACGAGATGGTCACGTTGTAGAAACCAAAGAATGGCTATGCACCCCACCAAGCGATCTGAATTCCTTCGACGAAGCTAACATCGCCATCCACGGCATTACCGCAAATATGGTCGCAACCGCACCTAGCTTCGCTGAATGTTACGAGCAATTTGCTGACTTCGCAGGAGATCTTCCACTGGCTGCACACAACGCACAATTTGATATGACTGCTTTGCTGCGTGCTACCCAAGCTGCTGACATTGGCCTGCGCACCACCAATTTTGGTTGTTCCCTCGCTGCCGCGCGCGCAGCACACCTACCTATTACGAATCATAAGCTTCCCACTGTCTCACAACATCTTCATGTTGAGCTTCGAAATCACCATAACGCCTGTGCGGATGCCGAAGCCTGTGCCGGAATTCTCATCGCTCTTACGCAACGTCTGAACACCGAAATCACTGATTTTGCCTCCGCATTTAACATGCTAGGGTTCCACACTGGTCAATTATCCGACGCTCGTGTGTATCCAGTTCTCAAAGTTCGTGGTGCCTCAAACGCTACCGCTTCACCTGATTCCGCTGCCCCTGATGTTCAAACCCCACCAGCAGAAAAACCCCGCAAAGCAACCAAAGCAGCGCGGGCGCCGTGGTCAAAGGTGGCAACTCCAGAAACAATCCCTGATCCTAATCCTGATGCCGATCCTCAAGGCCGGCTCTTTGGGCAATCTGTCACGCTTAGTGGCGATTTCGCCCCCTACGACAAAGGCGAGCTGTGGGCTAGGATTGCGAGCCAAGGAGGCATTATTGGCAAAAACGTCACGAAAAAGACGACCATCCTTGTATGCGGCCCATGGGACAAACCGACTTCTAAACAAAAACGTGCCGAAGAACTGCGTGCCAAAGGCCAAGAGATTGACCTATGGACTCAAGAAGACCTGTTTGCGCAACTAGGTCTTAATCCCGAGGACGAACAACCGCCGTTTTAATATCCCACGCAGTGGCCACAAAGGGGCCGCACAAAGGGGGTAAAAGATAAATCTTTGGGAACCAACCCCCGTGCTCGTTACGTCTGAATATGTAGAGCCTTCATATCAACAGACAAGGAGCACCGGGGATCAACATGCAATCTGACACCACTCCCAAGCACACCGACATTCTCGCGTCCCTTCAATTGTCGCTCACGCCACGCCGTGACCCTGTTTTTGACGAAACAACCACCGACGAGCAAACGAGTGTTCACATCGCACTATCTCCATGTCTTAACGCCACTATTGCTAGTAGCAAGTATTCGCTAAACGACTTAGACGTAAGTGCGCAATACCTATGGGATACCGCAGCAAATAATCTGATCCGTACCACGAGTAATGCACGTGGGATCCCTATCAGAACAAGACCCACCACTTTTCTTACCAAGCGTATGACCGAAGGTCTTCAGGTTGACGTCACCGGCGCACCCACGAGTGCATGGATCGCGCACCCGCTTACCTTCGAGGTTATTTATCACCACTTGGCCAACATCTTGTTGGCAACCCCAGTTTTCTATGTGCCACATCCTCAATTATTAATCGCCGTTGCTTCGCACATTGTGAGCCCGCAATTGGAATCATGGCTGTCAACGTTTTCTACCCCGCTCGTCAAAGATGCCTTGATCTACCACGAAGGATTCCCCGCTCATATTAAGTCCACAGCTTGGCGACAACCGTTGCATCACATGTCCACTGATCAGTTATCGGCCTAACAGTGCCACATAGTGGTAGTATGTAGCGCCGATCATCGTCATCACTTACAAAGATCTTTCCCCCGTAGCACCAAGGAGCATCAATGCCTCAGTCACTGATTTCTGAGCTACATACTCAGTACGCTCAGTTCGTTCGGAAACATCCCCATGCCGAACGAGACTTCAGTGATGCGCTCGAAGATGTTCTGACCGATGCTGGTCTTACGTACGATCGCGTCAGCGCTCGCATTAAAGGCTGGCATTCTCTGAAAACCAAGGCCCGAAAAAAGAACGCGCAGGGTGCGTTTATTTATCCTCACCCATGGAACGATGTCCACGACATCATCGGTGTGCGGATTACAACCCTGCATTCCACCGAGATTCCACAGATTATCGAAGCCCTCGCCGATGTTTTCACGGTGGAACGCTCCGTCGATAAGACTGCCCTTACTCGCATTTCGGGAAACTTTGGATACGGATCGCATCACCTTATTCTCAAAATCGACGATCACGTCGAAGATCTCAACAATTACGTCGGCATGGTTTTCGAAGTTCAAATTCGTACCGTTTTGCAACATGCTTGGGCAGAATTCGAACACGACATCCGCTACAAGCGTTCAGGTGACCTTGATCCCCAAATCGACAGAGCCTTTACCCTAGCCGCGGGTCTTATCGAATTAGCAGATCAACAGTTTGATCTCATCGCAGCAATCCAAGAACCTCAAAAACACAGCCCCAACCTTGAGGTAGACATTACTGCCGAAACGTTGCCGGGAGTTATCGCGATGCTTGTAGGTTCCCGTTTCCCACAATCACGCAGCGAGCACTATCGTTGGCTCGAAGAATTACTCTTCGCCCACTCCATCACTACTGCAGCTCAGCTGAAGGATTTGCTTAACGATCGCGACATCGAAGCAGTACGCAAGGCCTTGAACTACAAGTTCAAGCCAGGACAAGTACGCATTATCGACGACCTCTTGCTATACCGTTATGGCACCAAGCACATTGAAGCCACTGGGGAAACCGGAAAGAATCCTCGCCTCCGTCTCCCTCGACTTAACGAACGCCTCCGAATTCTTAATAAACATGCCCCTCGAAATCGCTCAGATTTACAACAATCCTGAACAAACGTATCGTGGAAACAACATACTTCAACGTTGAGGAGAATACGGATAGATGACTTCATCCATTTTGATGTTTCCAGATCTCGCAGACTTTATTGCCACATGGGCGCTAAGCATCGCGGACTTCTTCCGCAAATTTGGAATTGATTTTCCACTACCAAGCTGGGGATTATCCTAATTCACCCATAAATAACGAAAGTCTTTCACTCCTTTTAACTTAAGGAGTGAAAGACTTTCTTCGTTTCGCATGACCGCCCATTATCAGCGCCTACCACGCAACCGATCGATGTCTCGGCGTTCTTTCTTCGTTGGCCGCCCCGCACCTTTGTCACGACGTGGCATAGAAAGCAGAATTTCTTTCGGCGGCGGTGGCGGAGAATGATCAATGTAGCAGGCTTGGGCAATTGCAGCACCTACACGTTTACGAACTGTGCTAACAACCTCAACATCACGCTCGCGGTGATCAGCCCATACCCGTACTCGATCCCCCGGAGTAACCAACTGCGAGGGTTTAACTGCAACCCCGTTGAGTTTGATATGCCCTGCCTTGCACGCCTGCGCTGATAACGACCGTGTTTTGAGCAAACGAACAGCCCAAACCCACACGTCGATACGTACAGGTGCTGCGTCCTCTGCCATGGGTGCTATACGTCCTTATGATTGACTATTTTTTGAATCTTAGACCAATTAATCCAACCACCCACTACGGCGATGACAAGGCCAATGACAAGCCATGTTGCCGACTCGGCAATGAGCGCGAGAGCAATGCCGCCGACTACTCCACCGGCTACGGACACCACGGCGTTGCGAGAATACTTACGCACTTCTAATTTGCGCTGTTCAATGCTATTAATAGGACGCCTTTGCATAGTCATGGTGTAGATACTAATGCAGCACAGCTTAGTATACCGATTCGATCCATGACACCCCAGCTTCTCGCAAAACCGCCGCGCCCGAAGTAAGCGAAGACAGCAATCCCTGGGTCTGTTCCCGTTGCCCAATTTCAACGGCGATCGTCATCGTCACTCGGCTGCTATAGGAGACATCAACAATATCAATATCTCGGCGCCGTAGCTCAGATTCCAACCTGCCAGCATCGCTATGGTTGGCGTCGATGGTATAAAGCTCTCGGCGCCTACGTTGTACGCTGTGAACCAATTCAAGGCACTGCGATACCGAATCAGAGTACGCATGAACCAGCCCGCCTGCGCCCAGTTTCACTCCACCGAAATAGCGAACTACGACCGCAACGATGTCTAACAGACCACTACCACGGACAACGTCGAGCATGGGAGTTCCTGCAGTTCCCGAAGGTTCACCATCGTCGCTTGAACGTTCTACGGGAACTGCATCGTCAACATGAACTATGAATGCGGTGCAGTGATGGCGTGCATCAGGGAACTCATTTTTCAGTTCATTGATAACGTCTCTAGCTTCTTGTTCCGTCGTAGCCCGTCGAATTACCGTGATGAATCGTGACCGTTTAATCTCGATTTCGTTGCGAAATTCCTCGTGGGCAACAGGCCTACGGTAGAGATCCACCGCTCTCCTTTTCGTCCGAGTCGTTACAAATTAACGAGGTAACTATACTCTGGCGTTCCAGGTTCTAGTCGCCGGCAATCAATTCGGGAAGCATTCATTCGCTCAAGCAAACCGTCGAGTTCGGAAGCAACCCCGAGTTGAAGTCCTACGAGCGCTGTTCCGGTTTCACGGTTGTTGCGTTTGAGATACTCAAACAAAGTGATGTCATCATCTGGGCCCAAGATGTCGTTCAGGAAAGTACGTAGCTGCCCTGGCTCCTGTGGGAAATTGACGAGGAAGTAGTGCTTGAGTCCGCGATGAACGAGGGAACGCTCCATGATTTCCCCGTAACGCAGCACATCGTTGTTACCACCAGAGATGATGCAGACCACTACGTCCCCGCTTCCAAGTGACAGCTCTTTCAATCCAGTAACTGACAGCGCCCCTGCAGGTTCTGTAATGATGCCCTCGTTTTGATACAAGTCAAGCATCTCAGTACATACAGCACCTTCATTAACGCTGATGGGGTGAATACGGCCTTGGTTGTGTTCGATGATGTGATAGTTAAGATCACCGATACGTTTCACTGCGGCACCGTCGACAAATGGGTCAACATTATCCAAGGTCACAGGACCGTGCGCATCCAGCGCGGCGCGCATGGATGCCGCACCTTCTGGTTCTACTCCAACGATCGCGGTGCGTGGCGCCATATCAGCAAGATAGCTGACAACGCCGGAAAGCAATCCGCCACCACCAACGGGCACGACGACGGTATCAAGTGTTTTGCCCAGCGTTGTTAATTGTGCCAAGATCTCTGCTGCAACAGTTCCTTGGCCGATAACGGTATCGCGGTTATCGAATGGTTCTACCATCGTTGCGCCTTCGACGCGAGCGTACTCACGTGCAGCAGCTGCTGCTTCATCAAAATTGGCACCGGTGACTACGAGTTCTACAGCGTCACCACCGTGGATCACGATACGGTCGCGTTTCTGCTTAGGCGTTGCTGCCGGAACGTAGATTCGACCCTTGATACCCATGGTTCGGCAGGCGAAAGCAACACCTTGGGCATGATTGCCTGCCGACGCCGCCACGATCCCAGCCACGCGCTGTTCCTCTGTCAGTTGCGAGATCGCATTGACAGCACCACGGATCTTATAGGACCGAACGTCTTGAAGGTCTTCGCGCTTGAGATAGACTTCGCATCCCGTCATTTGCGACAACCGTGGGCAATGCTGCAGGGGCGTCGGCGCAATAGAAGCAGAAATTCGAGACTGTGCCATTTGAATATCAGCGGCGTGGATTGCGCCGAAGGTAATCTGCTGGTTTTCTGCTTCTTTACTCATGGGCAACAATTTTAACCATGGGGGTACTACTGCTGCCTAACACCTACCCCAAAATGCCCGGCCCCATGGCGGCTTTCAGGTCACCCATGAGATTTCCGCTGCGATTAACTCGGAGGTGTTCGCCTAAAATCATCACTGCTTTTTCTTCTCCATGAACCACATTCAGGTACACGTCGGAATCTCCTTTGTTATTTGAGAGCACCTGTTTGAGCTTGGCAATATTTTCCATAGTGCACTGATCGGTTCGGAGGGTAAGTCGCAGCGGTAGACCAGCACCATTGCCTGGTCCCAATTCTGGAACTTTGAGGTCGTCACAGAATAGCGACATTCGATCATCACGAATGCTGACATGTGCCTTAGCAAGAATAATGTTGTCTTCCACGATCTGAGGACCGACAATGGCGTAGATCTTGTTGAACACAAGCAGATCCACCTGTGCACCATGGTGGTCTTCCATCGTAACGATTGCCCACGGAGATCCGTCTTTCTTGGAGTAGCGACGATCCACACCGGAAATGATTCCGCCAATGGTGACTTCTGCGCCATTACGCAACTCACCACTCAAAATGGTGGTCAATGGGGTATCGGTTTGCGCCTCCAGTGCTTCTTCGTAGCCGTCGAGCGGATGGCCAGAGACATAAAGACCAAGCATTTCACGCTCCAGCGCAAGTTGATGCTTTTTGTCCCACTGTGCATCTGGGATTTGAACGGCGAAGACATTATTGACTTCTTCGGCGTCTGCGCCAAGACCTGCAAAAAGATCAAACTGGCCTTTATCAGCGGCTTTCTTTGTACTGGTGACAGCATCCACTGCATCTTCATGGATCAGCAGCAATCCTTTGCGAGGATGATCCATAGAGTCAAAGGCGCCGGCCTTAATTAAGGATTCTGTCACACGCTTGTTGCACGCAGTGATATCGATCTTGTCTAGGTAATCCGAAAAATCGGTGAAAGCACCTTTTTCTTCACGCGCCTTGATGATCGCAGCCACAACGTCTTCGCCCACATTACGCACTGCGCCAAGACCGAAGCGGATGTCCTCGCCAACTGGCATGAAGTTTAGGTGGGATTCATTCACGTCTGGAGACAACACCGAAATATCAAGATGCCTGCAGTTTGAAAGATAGATCGCAGACTTGTCCTTCTTGTCTGCCACCGACGTTAACAACGCCGCCATGTATTCCGCGGTGTAGTTAGCCTTAAGGTAGGCGGTCCAATAAGACACCAATCCATAGCCTGCCGCGTGAGACTTGTTAAACGCATAGGATGCGAACGGTTCAATTGTTCCCCACAGAGCGTCGACAGCTGCTTTGGAATAACCATTGGAGAACATGCCCTCAGAGAACTTCTTATACTCCTTGGCAAGAACTTCAGGCTTCTTCTTACCCATGGCCTTTCGGAATCCATCTGCTTCGCCAGCAGTGTAGTTTGCTAGCTTGCGAGAAATCTCCATGATCTGCTCTTGATACACGATCAGACCATAGGTTTCTTCAAGAATTTCCTTGAGTGGTTCTTCAAGTTCTGGGTGGATTGGCTCAATAGGCTTTCGGCCATTTTTGCGATCTGCATAGTCCCAGTGCGCGTTCACCCCCATCGGACCTGGACGATACAGTGCGAGAGACGCCACGATATCGTTGAAGCCAGTTGGTTGCATACGCTTCAGCAGTTCCTGCATGCCGCCGGAATCAAGCTGGAACACGCCCAGGGTATCGCCACTGGATAGCAGCTTGTACACATTGGGATCGTCGGTTTGTAGGGCTTCAAGATCAAGTTCTTCATTTCGATTGATCTTGATGTTTTCTAGGCAGTCACCGATCACGGTCAGGTTACGCAGACCAAGGAAGTCCATCTTCAGCAAACCAATGGCTTCGCATGCAGGATACGGCCATCCGGTGATCAAGGCGCCGTCGTTAGCACGCTTCCACATAGGAATATGCTCAAGTAGCGGCACGCTGGCCATAATTACGGCACAAGCGTGCACACCGGCCTGTCGCACAACACCTTCAAGGCCACGAGCGGTATCGTAGATCTTGCGCACATCGGGATCAGTTTCAATCAGATGACGCACCTCACCTGCCTCGCCGTATCGAGGGTGCTCTGGATCCATGATTCCGGATAATGGAATATCCTTCGCCATGATTGCTGGCGGAAGTTCCTTAGTAATACGGTCGGCCATTTTGTAGCCTTCTTGACCATATTGCACGCGCGCTGAGTCCTTCAACGCCTGTTTGGTTTTCACGGTACCGAACGTAATCACCTGGGCGATCTTGTCTTCGCCCCATCGTTGAGCCGCGTATCGGATCATCTCACCGCGTCGACGATCGTCGAAGTCAATATCAATATCTGGTGCAGAGGGACGCTCTGGGTTCAAGAACCTCTCAAAAAGAAGGCCATGCTCCATAGGATCGATGTTGGTGATGGTCAATGCGTAAGCAACCAATGCACCAGCCGCGGAACCACGACCGGGTCCCACTCTAATGCCAATGGAACGTGCATGTTTGATGAGCTCGGCCACGATAAGGAAGTAGGAAGGATATCCCTTCATATCGATAACATCGATTTCAAATTCGGCGCGCTCGAGATAGTTCTGCGGTACTTCTCCCCCGTTAAACCGCATACGCAATCCTTCGTGGACTTCATGTCGCAACCACGATGTTGGGGTGTGGCCTTCAGGAACATCGGCAATAGGCATGCGATCGTGAGGATGCGGTTCCCAGATCTCGCCGTAGTCTTGAACACGCTCTGCAATCCATAGCGTGTTATCGCATGCTTGTGGAACCAGTGAATCCCACGTTTCCCGCATTTGCTCGGCGGTTTTGATGTAGTAGCCCGATCCGTCGAACTTGAATCGATCGGGATCGCTCAAGGTTTTACCTGTTTGCACGCACAGCATGGCTTCGTGCGCAGGAGCCTGCGATTCCAGCACATAGTGACAGTCGTTGGTCACCAACGGGGGCAAGTCGAGCTTTCGGCCAATTTCTAGGAGCTCTGAGCGGACTCGATTCTCAATCTCGAGGCCGTGATCCATGAGTTCAAGGAAGTAGTTTTCTTTGCCATAGATGTCTTGCCACATGGCTGCGGCTTCCAAAGCTTGGTCAAATTGTCCGAGGCGAAGACGCGTTTGCACATCACCTGATGGGCATCCTGTCGTCGCAATGATTCCAGTGGCGTGGTCGGCGATCAGCTCGGCATCCATTCGTGGCCATTTACCTAATTGGCCTTCATACGACGCCATCGATGACAAGTAGAAAAGATTATGAAGCCCTTCAACGTTTTCGGCCAGCATGGTTTGGTGGAGATAGGCACCAGATGCTGAGACGTCGTCGGATTTTTGATGGGGTTCACCCCAGCGCACACGTTCCTTGTGCAAGCGTGATCCAGGTGCCATATAGGCTTCGATACCGATGATGGGTTTTACTCCGGCAGTTTTCATTGTCCGATAAAATGCATCGGATCCAAACATGTTTCCATGATCCGTCATACCTACTGCAGGCATGCCCTGCCTGACAACTTCTTCTGCCAACATGTCCACTTTTGCCATTCCGTCGAGCATGGAATACTCGGTGTGATTATGTAAGTGAACAAAGGAAGATTTTTTGGCCATAGGCAGACAGTCTAGTGGTTCTACTTCGCCAAAACGAGTGCCCAGCACACAGCCTATTGGAATTAATTTCCATTAATATTTTTGGGTGATTTATCGGGGCGAAACTTGCCCCTACCCTCACATGAAGAGTAAGTGTTCCCTAATGATCTACGGAATTCTGGCGTATTTACTTTGGGGACTCTTCCCAGCATTTTTCCCGCTGCTTCTTCCCGCAGCACCGTTAGAAATCATCGCACATAGAATTCTTTGGACAGGTGTATTCATGGCCATCGTGGTCGTGATAACTCGCCAGTGGCGCGAACTGCTTTCTGTAGGAAAAGGTCAATGGTTACGCCTAGCGCTCGCCTCGGTTCTCATCGCCGCTAACTGGCTCATCTACGTGTTTGCCGTGAACACGGGCCACGTTGCTGATGCCGCTTTTGGTTATTTTATTAACCCAATTGTCAACGTTGTTTTGGGTGTTGCTTTCCTGCGAGAACGCCTACGCCCTTTGCAATCGCTGAGCGTGGTGATCGCTGCAGCTGCCGTGGTAGTTCTGTCAGTTTTCGGTAGCAGCGCTCCCCTGCTTTCTTTAAGCCTCGCACTCTCCTTCGGCTTTTATGGGCTAGTAAAAAAGAAAGTCACAATCTCTGCGGCTGCTTCACTGACCGCCGAAACCTTTGTGTTGCTGCCATTAGCTTTGGGCTACATCATCTACCTCGAAATAACAGGTCCAGGCACTTTCGTTTCTCACGGCCCAGCCCATGCAGGATTACTTATTAGCGCCGGCGCCATCACCGCAGTCCCGCTTCTTCTTTTTGGATTAGCCACGAAATTCATTCCACTTTCAACGATCGGCATGTTGCAATACATGACCCCCACATTCCAAATGCTGTGGGCTGTCCTTGTGGTCAATGAGCATATCGAACCACTGAAATGGGTAGGGTTTGGCATCATTTGGATTTCTGTCGCCATGTACATTGGCGACGTCCTCCTGCAGCGTCGCCAAAGAACGTTACGGCTCCACAACAGGAGCAAGTAGACCGATTCTCCCCCATGCAGCGTCAGGTGGAAGAACCTCCACCGTCGCAACGCGTTTCGACGCTGCCACACGCCGGAGTTGATCACCCGGCGCGTACACCACGAGCGCCGCAATAGTTTCCGGATCGCCGCCACGCATCCGGCATTGTTCAGAAATAACGCGACCACGGTTGGCATTTCCTGTTGGCTCGGGCAGATCTAATGCGGGTCCTCGTCCGAGAAGTACGGCATTGACCCGCATGATACCGGCTTTTTCTGCTATGTCCCCTGCCGTGTTGGCGTCGATAAGCCGTGGAAACGCAACGAGCGCAAAGGCTGGTTCCGATGCCATCTCGAGAGATTTCTGTGCTCGATTGGCATAGTCTTGACTCGTTTCGTCCCGATTTCGCCCCAGTTGATCGCCATTCATATTCATTGGCTTCGCTGTTTTATCTGAGGCAGACAACACCATTACCCCAAGCATTAACACTGCAATGCTCAACAGAGCTACAACGATGCGACGGCGATCAAAGGAATCCACGTTTGTATTACTCGCTTCTTAGCGCATCGAGGGCATGCTGCAGATCATTCGAATAAGGCGACTCGATCTCAACCCATCGGCCGTCCGCTGGGTGATGAAAACCCAAAGACACGGCATGCAGCCATTGACGATCAAGACCCAAGCGTGCAGAAAGTGCAGGATCCGATCCATACATGGGATCACCACAACAGGGATGATGCAGGGCGGACATGTGCACACGAATTTGGTGAGTGCGTCCTGTTTCTAGATGAATACGAAGTAACGACGCCTCTGCAAAAGCCTCAATCGTTTCATAGTGAGTAACAGCGTGTTTTCCGTCCGTTGTTACAGCAAAACGCCAGCCAGCCGAAGGATGACGCCCAATAGGTGCATCAATCGTGCCGCTCAGCGGATCCATATGTCCTTGCACTAGCGAGTGATAGGTCTTGGTAACATTGCGTTCTTTGAATGCTCGCTTGAGTACGGAATATCCGCGTTCCGAAACAGCGACAACCATCACACCAGAGGTACCGACGTCGAGGCGCTGCACGATGCCTTTACGCTCCGGTGGACCTGACGTGGAAATACGGAAACCAGCAGCGGCCAAGCCACCAATGACAGTTGGGCCTTCCCATCCTAGGGTGGGATGCGCTGCGACACCTACTGGTTTATTAACAGCAATCACATCATCATCGGAGTACAGAATGTCCAGACCCTCAATGAGTTCTTCGCGTGGCGTGAGATCGCGGACTTCGGGAAGCGTAACATCGAGCCATTGCCCCTCAGACAAGCGGTCTGACTTTCCGACGCAATGCCCGTCGACAACTACATCGCCGGCAATAGCAAGATCCGCAGCTGCGGTTCGAGAAATACCTAAAAGTTTGCTCAGGGCGGCGTCGACACGCATGCCTGCTAGCCCCTCAGGGACCGGCAACGATCTTTGTTCGCGGCTCATTCCTTCCCTTCCTTACGGCCTTCCAACAGCATTGCGATCACAACAAGAACCACGCCACAGCTAATGGCACTATCGGCGACATTAAAAACTGCAAAATTTCCTACCGAAATAAAATCCACAACGTGGCCGATAAAAAATGCTGGTTCTCGAAATAACCGATCAATAAGGTTGCCTAACGCACCCCCCGCAATCAACGCGAGGCCGACAGCCTGCCATGGATCTTTGATTTTACGCATCGTAGCGACGATTCCAATGACAAAAATCAACTGGATACACGTGAACACCCACGTAGCGTTTTCTCCAATAGAAAACGCCGCTCCGGAATTAAACAGCAACCGCAACCGGAACCAATCCCCCACGAGATAGATGATGTTCCCATCACGTAATGCCGAAAGCATCCACGTTTTTACCAGCTGATCAACAAGTGCCACGAACGCGATGATCGCTGCCATAACACCAACCCACGTCTGGCTTTGTTTTTGACGTCGTGCCTCTGGATTACTCCTGTCCGTTAGACTCACACCTTATATCTTGGCAAAAATCCACCTCAAACTAACAACCGACAGGCTAACCCCGCTAAAATGACGCTGGTGCGCCTACAAAAACGATCAATTCCCCGCAATTGTCATCACGCCAGAATCGGAATCTGCTGGATCACCGTTGCCGCGCTAAGCCTAAGCGCCTGCAGCTCTGAGAATTCCTCCTCGAAGGAGACTCGCCCCAAAGTAGAACAAGCAATCGGCGCACAAGTAGACACTCCACGAGTCACGCTTATCGATCACGGAAACTCACCCCAACAATTGGTGGCCTATCGTGACGACGGCGCCCAAACAACCCGACGGATTAAAATTTCGGACGGATTAACACAGCACACTGAAAGCGCGGCACAACTCAATACCACAGCGCCACAAAGTGGCGCTGTTACCTCCTTAACCACCGATGCCACGGTGTCGACTACCCGTAGTGATTCCCAGCGTTCAGTTACCGCGATCATCGATCACCCCACTATTGACGACCTCGAGCACTCTAGAAATATCGATTCCACACATGGATTCCAACTCGGCTGGTTTGGCGCAGATAATGGGCGTATCAGCTCCGTGAATCTCGCTGCCCCTGTTGATGCCAGCGACGATGACCGCGCCCTCATGGAACGCTTTCTCATGAAGATAGTCAACATCCCCATTAGCTTCCCCGAAGAACCAATTGGTCCCTCAGCCCGTTGGACCGTTGACTCACGTGTGACAGGCGAAGCAACAATGCTGCAGACCACCACGTTTACGCTCACATCGATCAAGGGCAACAACGTTGAGTTGGATGTCTCCATCACCCAACGGCCAGCATTAGGTGCCATTGAAACGCAAGGCACCACGTTGCACGTACTCAATGCGAACACCACCAGTAACGGCAACCTCCGAGTTGATCTGTCACAGCCATTACCTACTGAAGGTACGCTTCGCTATACCACCCGAGTGATTTATGGTGAGCGTGAAAAAGATGTTCGCGTAGTACAAGACTCGACCACTTCCATCGAGTTTTCAACCCCATAAAACAACAAAATCAGGGCTTCTTATGGCTGCTCGCCTCCTAGAAGAGAAAGCTCACATAGAAGCCCCGATTGTTGTTTCAACTCATTTTCACTGAGGAGCTGGTGCCTCGGGTGCAGGCACTTGTTCAGGCGCAGGAGCTTCTGGTGCCGGAGCCTGCTCTGGAGCTGGTTGTCCCTCCGGTGCTGGAGCTGCTGGATCAGCACACATCGCCGGAATCTGTTCAGGTGCCACAGTGTTCTTAATCAAGGTACAAGCCCACGACTGCGAGAGCTTCCACGTGCCATTTTCATAAATAAACTCAACATTTTCAGCTGGTTGCGCTTCCTTGTCGGGCAACGTGAAATTCACGGTTGCCAGAACAGAATTGGGAGTATAACCAGGCAGAATTGGTGGCACGACTTGGAAGTTAGCGCCAGATTCCTGCTTAGAAGCAGTCATGGTTTCAAACAACTCAGGGGCAGTTTCTCCGCCCTGAACTGTGGCAACTTTTTGTTCCACAGGAGCAGCCGGATCAGTTGCCACTGCCAAAATTGCATTGAGTTCTTCAGCAGTTGGTAGTTCCGCAGGAGCTGCTTCAGCGGCAGACGAGGCTTCGCTGGAAGTTGCACTCTTCGTGGTCTTGGAGTCCGACGAATCGTCGGAACATGCAGCAAGAGAGATTACTGCTGCTGCAGTAGCGGTCGCTGCCACGATCTTAGATAGCTTCACAAATACTCCTCTAGTCGGCTCGTTGCCGTGATGATGTCAATCGAATTCTTCGGTCCACCACATGCACTCGAGCAGTCGGTCTACTAAGGCATGGTAGCCGTCGAAAGAGCCATTCTCACATACGGCGCCCCTTATTGCTACATTTCTCACCGGAAAATATGGCAGTGTTGTAAATCATGAGCAGCGGAACTGAATCATTGCCCAAAGTCATAGTCCTTACTACCGGTGGCACACTATCGTGCACCGCAGATCCTAATGGGGCGCTTATCCCTACTGTTTCGGGTGACGAACTTGTTGCACCAATTCGTCAGCGCTTTGCCGGAGCACTCAATATTGAGGTTCGTGAATTACATCGACTTGATTCTTCGTCGATGACTCTGCGCGATATTGATGACATTGTCGCAGCAACGCACAATGCTTTAGAAGATGACTCTGTTGTCGGTGTGGTAGTCACTCATGGAACAGATTCCCTCGAAGAAACGGCCATTGCTGTAGATACTTTCCACAGCGACCCTCGCCCCGTGGTGTTCACCGGAGCACAAAAACCGTTTAACCATCCAGAAGCTGATGGCCCTGGAAATCTGTTTGAAGCAATCATGATCGCATCTGATACCTCAGCACGAGACATCGGCGCCTTGATTGTGTTCGGCCACGCAGTGATCCCAGCTCGCGGCTGCATTAAATGGCACACTTCAGACGATTTAGCATTCGCAACAAACGGCCCAGAAGAACCGCGGCGCGCCGACCCCATTGCACCTATTGCACTAGGCGATGTTGTAGTCGATATCATCCCCGCCTACCCCGGCGCGCCTCGACGGCTTATCGACTCAGCACTCGCTGCCGGCGCCCAAGGTCTTGTCATTGAGGCCATGGGGTCTGGCAATGTCGGAACGGACATCGGAGTTGCGCTTGGTGAGGCACTCGATGCGGGGATCCCCGTCGTCATATCTACACGAGTCCCCCGAGGGGAAGTATTTGGCGCCTACGGCGGTGCCGGTGGTGGCAAGACACTTGCATCCAAAGGGGCTGTCAGCTCAACATATTTCCGATCCGGCCAAGCTCGTGTTCTGCTAGCAATCGCCATTGCCAGCGGTGTGCACCCCGCAACGTTGTTGTAGTTAAGACCAATCTAGGCTGTTGACAGGATCTGCGCTGCTCAAAAGGGCGTCGTTAGTGTCAAACGTACGCACTTTGCCAGGTCCTGTGGTGCGGGTTTCAAAACGAACGGTGATCTTTCCGTGCCCTAGCCCTTGTACCCAGCCGTGCCCATAGTCGGGATGCCAAATATCTTGAGTTGCCCGCCACCCGATTGCTGTGGGTGACTCATCAGTAGTAGAGATCTCCGAGTGAGAATCATGGGGGTCACTTACTCCTACTTCAAAATCGGTGTCTTTTACAGGAACTACTCGATCTAATTCGGGGAAAAGTATGTCCTGGCGGGCATCTTCAAGCCCAGAAAGACCAACACCGACAAGGCGTATTGGACCAACCTCATCGGGATATCGCGCCAGCTTTAATGCGGTAGCAGTAACAGTGTCTAGATTATCGGTCGCATAGGACAATGTTGCTGAACGCGATTCGATCCTAAAATCCGCCATTCGGAGCTTTACGCTCACAGTTCGCACCCCACGACCGTCGTCAAGCAATCGTCGATGACTTTCCCGTGACGCCCGAATGATGGCGGTATCCACCGCCCGCGAAGTAACGAGGTCCTCTGGGTATGTGTGTTCTACAGAGATCTGCTTTGCGATAGCACGAGGTGCCACTTCACGATCATCGTGACCTTGGGCTAGGCGCCATAAACTTCTGCCCACCGTTGTGCCGAGGCTAATATCGATTTCGCGTTCGCTCTTACGAGCTAGATCGCCAATTGTTTCCACCCCAAGCTGCTGCAACTTCGTCCGCGTGACCGGACCTACACCCCACAAACGACCTACAGGCAGCGGATACATTTTTTCTTCATGCTCCGGTGCAGCGCACAAGTAAATACCGTCAGGTTTAGCCAGATCGGAACAAATCTTGGCAACCTGTTTTCCCGCACCCCCTCCTACAGAAGCGGGCAAACCTGTCTCCTCGCGAATTACTGCCCGCAATCGCTGCGCCCATGTATCAACTTCACTTGCGCTCGCGCCGTAAAGCTCAGGCGGCTCGACAAACCCTTCGTCAATAGAAATCTTTTCAACGGTTCCTCCCATACGCTCCAAAATAGAAAAGACTCGTTGCGACGCTGCCCGATACACCGCAAACCGCGGACTCACCACTACTCCTCGCATACCAATGAGCGCTTTGGCCTGATACATCGGCATAGCAGATCGGGCTCCAAAAGTACGCGCCTCGTACGATGCCCCCGCAACCACTCCGCGACCACTCGCACCGCCCACAAGCACCGGCCGTCCCCGAAGCGTCGGACGAGTCAGTTGCTCACAAGACGCAAAAAATGCATCCATATCAACATGAATCACCCACCGTTGCATACACCAAACATTAGTTCGACTTATTGGCTGCTGTCTAATCCTCTACTTTTCGACGAAATAACGGATGAGGGCAGTGCCACTTATCGCAGCACTGCCCTCATCCGTTTGGTTACAAAGTAATTATTTTAAACCTTTTGAACCGTAGCTGTAACACCTGCCACAATATCGTGCTCCACAGGCTCACCGGTGACAACCTCAAAAGAAATGGCCAGCACTTCGCCCGCAATCATGTCAGTGTGACGCAGCGCCCATTCCTTTTTTTCTTCAGGAACAACAAGCTTGACCTCGATTCGGTCGGAAACCTCAAATCCCGAAGCCTTTCGAGCATCCTGCAAACCACGGATAACGTCTGCAGCCCAGCCCTCAGCTTCAAGCTCTTCGGTCAAGGTCATATCCAAAACCACGAGGCCGTCCACGCCGTCGATCTGAGTGGTGGAATCAGGATCAGCAGCCACGAGACGCTCCGTAAATTCCTCAGCAACAAGCTCGATGCCATCAGCTACGACAACATCTCCACGGCGTTCATAGTTGCCAGACTTAACAGCCTTGATAGCACGCTGAACATCCTTGCCTAATCGAGGACCTGCAACCTTAGCGTTGACCACAACATCAAAGCGGCCGACGCTATCAACGTCAGAGGTAAGAGCAACTTCCTTTACATTAACCTCATCGCGGATGATATCCGCGAAATCTGCCAACCGTGCAGATTCCGGCAACGCAACGGTAACCTTCGGTAGTGGCAAACGGTTACGCAGCTTATGCGCCTTACGCACCGAGCTCGTAGCCGAGCAGACGCCACGAACCTCATCCATTGCGCGAACGAGATCATCATCCGCTGGGAATTGATCGGATTGAGGGAAGTCGGCCAAGTGAACCGAACGCTCCCCTGTGAGTCCACGCCAGATGACCTCAGACACCATAGGCAGCAGTGGTGCTGTCACGCGGGTGAGAGTCTCAAGGACTGTGTACAAGGTGTTAAACGCCTCTGGATGCTCAGTATCGCCTGCCCAGAAACGATCGCGAGAACGACGAACGTACCAGTTGGTCAATGCATCGCAGAAAGTACGAACCTCATCACATGCACGTGCAATGTCTGTGTTATCCAAAGCATCGCCAACAGCCGCTACAACATCGTGCAGCTTAGCGAGGATATAACGATCCAAAACGTCAGAGGAATCAACCGACCATTGTGCTGGCTTAGAAGAATACAACTGCAAGAAGCTATACGCATTCCACATCGGCAACAGCGCCTGGCGCACACCTTCACGAATACCCTGTTCGGTGACAATCAAGTTACCGCCGCGCAGAATGGGAGAGCTCATCAGGAACCAACGCATAGCATCGGAACCATCTCGGTTGAAGACCTCATTAACATCTGGGTAGTTGCGACGCGACTTCGACATCTTGGTGCCGTCGTCTCCCAGCACGATTCCATGCGCTACGACCTTCTTGAACGCAGGGCGATCAAACAACGCCGTGGCAAGAACATGCAAGGTGTAGAACCAACCACGGGTCTGGCCGGAGTACTCCACGATGAAGTCTGCAGGTGAATGGGTATCAAACCAGTCTTTGTTCTCAAAGGGATAATGCTTTTGAGCAAAAGGCATCGAGCCAGATTCAAACCAGCAGTCCAAAACCTCTGGAACACGACGCATCGTAGATTTACCAGTCGGATCATCTGGATTCGGACGCGTAAGTTCATCGATATGCGGCCGGTGCAAAGATTCCAGACGAACACCGAAATCACGCTCTAGTTCCTCCAAAGAACCATAGACGTCCACACGTGGGTAGTTTTCATCATCCGATACCCACACTGGGATCGGCGAACCCCAGTAACGGTTACGGGAAATGTTCCAGTCACGCGCACCTTCAAGCCACTTACCAAACTGGCCGTCACGGATATGAGACGGCATCCAGTCGATCTCTTTGTTCAGCTCGACCATGCGATCGCGTACCTTGGTGACCTTCACAAACCACGATGGCAAAGCCATGTAGATCAGCGGTTCGCCAGAGCGCCAAGAGTGCGGATAGGAGTGCTCAATCGTCTGGTGGCGCACAACACGACCAGATGCTTTAAGATCAGCAATGATGCTCTTATTTGCGTCAAATACGAGCTGTCCTTGGTATTCCGGCACCAAAGATGTGAACTTCCCGTCCATATCAACCGGAATGACTACCTCAATGCCATATTCCTTACAGGTATTCATATCGTCTTCACCAAAAGCAGGCGCCTGATGGACGATACCCGTACCATCTTCGGTGGTCACATACTCTGCTGCCAAAATCTGGAAAGCATTTTCATGGTCAGCGAAGTAATTAAAAACTGGCTGATAGGTCAAGCCAACAAGCTCACTGCCTGGTCGAACCGCGAGCACTTCATGGTCTTCGCCCAGCTCCTTGGCATACGCGCCAACGAGAGCCTCAGCCAGCAACACGCGCTGACCGCGAATGGCTTCAGCACCCTGATCGCCTACCTTCACCTCAACGTAGTTAACCTGGGGGTTAACAGCCAAAGCCAAGTTCGATGGCAAAGTCCATGGTGTAGTGGTCCAAGCCAGCACACATGCACCCACGAGAGAGGCATCAGCTGCACTTCCATCTTTTACGCCAGTGATAGGGAACGTAACTGTCAGGGTTGGGTCCTGACGCATCTTATAGGAGTCGTCGAGACGCGTTTCTTGATTAGACAAAGGCGTGTGCTCAGCCCAAGAATAAGGCAAGACGCGGAAGCCTTGATAAATCAAGCCTTTGTCATAGAGGGTCTTAAAAGCCCACATGACAGATTCCATGAAGCCCATATCCATGGTCTTGTAACCGTTATCGAAGTCCACCCAGCGCGCCTGACGCGTCACGTAGTCTTTCCACTCTTGGGTGTACTCCAAAACCGACTTCGCGCAGTAATTGTTAAAGGACTCAAGACCCATTGCCTCGATCTCGCCTTTGTCTTTGATACCGAGCTGCTTTTCAGCCTCCAACTCAGCAGGAAGACCATGGCAATCCCAACCAAATACGCGATTAACTAGTTTGCCCTTCATAGTCTGGTAACGAGGCACGATGTCTTTAACGTATCCGGTAAGCAGATGGCCATAGTGCGGCAAACCATTGGCAAAAGGAGGACCATCGTAAAACACGTACTCAGGATTTTCCTCGCGGTTAGTCAACGAAGCTTTAAAAGTCTCGTCATCTTTCCAGTACTCCAAGACTTGGCGTTCCATATCTGGAAACACATTTGTTCCACCGGACATATCTACGCGTGGATATACCCCACCAACTGCGTCTGACATTTTTCTCCTTCACTTTGCAAGCATTCTGCCTTAAAGTGCGGGGACGCGTTTCCGCGCGGTACCACCCCGCTTGAGCATTCCACCAGAGGCATCTGATGTAAGCTCCGCTTCGTTCGTGAAGGAGGTGACGGTCCCACCCGTTCGGTTCTACTGCACTTCAACAATGCTGCAAAGCACTGAAGAAAAGTGGTTCTTCCGAAGACTCCCCAGTGATAGCTGGATCAGCGTCGTCTACCCCGAAATTATACCCAGTGAAGTCAAATTAGAAACTCTTGCCCCAACAGGGTCATTCTCAATCTTGTTGTCCTAGGCGGGAAACAAAAACACACGCACTGTAAGTGCAGTAAACCCTACAGTGCGTGTGCACTACGATGATTCAGAAGAAAACTAGACGTTCTTCTCTTCTGGGGCCGATGTACCACGGCTTTCCAATTCGTCGAGCTGAGTCTGAAGCAGAGTCTTGAGGCGAGTACGGTACTCGCGCTCGAAGGTGCGCAACTCGGAAATACGGCTTTCCAATGCATTCTGCTGCTGCTTGACGGTTGCCATAATTTCGGTGTGCTTACGCTCGGCATCTGCCTGCAAAGCATTAGCCTTCTCCTCGGCCTGGCGAACCTGTGCCTCAGCGCGAATGTTAGCATCCGATAGAGTCTGAGCGGACTTCTTCTCCGCATCAGAAACAAGGGCCTTGGAACGAGCATCAGCGTCAGCCAACTGCTTCTCAGCCTTCTGGCGGGCGTCTGTCAAGGTGGTCTTTGCCTTTGCCTCTGCATCGGAAACATGCTTTTCAGCAGCCGCACGAGCTTCGCTCAGCATCGACTTGGAGTTGCTGTCTGCTTCTGCGGTGAGACGATCAGCCATTTCCTGAGCCAGGCTCAAGACCTTGGCTGCCTGCAGATGGGTGTCAGCAGTTGCGACACCACCATCGGTTGCAACCGGAGCTGCAACTGAAACTGGCTGCACCTTAGGCGCAGCAGACGCTGCCGCACGTGCAGCTTCTTCAGCCTTCCTAGCAGCCGCCTTCGCAGAGTCAGCCTCTTCACGAGCCGTCTTCAGCTCTGCCTGAGCGCGCTCAGTAGCCTTTTGAGCATCAGCCAGCTTGGCCTGGTACTCAGCAGCGACCTTTGCCTCAATTTCCTTACGTAGCTTAGTCTCGTCAAGGGAGCTCACTGCGGCAGGAGCAGCAGCTGACTTCGAGCCTTCCGCACGTGGCGAAGACTGCAACTCTTCAATCTGCTGACGAAGATCATCGTTTTCTTCTTGAATCTCAGCGAGGGTATCCTCCACCAGATCCAGGAACTGATCGACCTCGTCCTCGTTGTAGCCTCGCTTGCCGATTGGTGGCTTGCTGAAAGCGACGTTGTGCACATCGGCTGGAGTCAGCGGCATGGAACTCTTCCCTTCGAGATTCATCTGCGTACATAAACTTCTTTCACGTACGCGGGCTTATTTGTTCACATTACGTAGTTCGCGGCATATATGCCAAGATTTTTGCGGAATTTAAAACAACAATCCCGTGTATATCTACTCAGATACTACCGATTACAGAAACATTTTCTGTGAAGCAGGCCCTTGTACTACCGATTACAGAAACATTTTCTGTGAAGCAGGCCCTTGTACGCGGATTTTTTAACAAAATGCCCGATCGCGACGATTTCGGGTATAAATAGGACAACCTGACCGAAAACACCCCCTATTTTGGGTGGACTTTTCAAGCCACCTCATTACCCCATCGCTCTAGGAGTATGAGATCAAACAATTGTAGATGCGTTACATCACCACAGCGATCGCATACTTGGTAAAGAAGAGAATGAAAAACAACACCAAAATGGATACGTCGAGAGCAACATTTCCCATTCGCATAGGCGGAATCCAACGGCGCAGGAATTTCACTGGCGGATCTGTGAGCACGAATAAAAATTCGGCAAAGATCATGAACCACCGTGGTGCTTGGAAATTACGGGAAAAGGATCGAATCATCTCAACGATAATTCTTCCGATAAGTATCAATTCATAGATTTGAATCAATATAAGGAGAATGCCTAGGACTTCGCGCACAACGCACCTTTCACATCAGCAGCATTGACAACTCCCACCGCAAACTGGCTAGGAGTAGGCATAGAAAACGCCTTCCTCCATCTAAACCTAAGCCGAGGGACAATGGCAAAGTTTTAACAAAGAAAAGGCGTTTTACTACAAGGCATGATGCCCGTTGAGTGCGCGCTCTTTGCAAGAAATACACACAAAAACCACTTAGTGAATCAGACCAGCAGCATGCTTGAGGTCGTTTTCATCCACAGAGGCTGACTCTGGTACGAGCGCAAAGATGCGTCCGTCCAATTTGCGCATCTGGCCACGTAGAGCAAAGCACAGACCAGCAGCGAAGTCGATAATGCGCTTTGCTTCGCCCTTATTCATGTCGCTCATGTCAAACACCACTGCATCACCATCGCGGAAGGGGTCGCCTACCTTGATCGCAGCATCGGAGTAAGTGAGAAGGCGAACTGGCACGATGTGAGTGGGCATGGGACGAGCAGCTCGTGGACGTGCTGAAGCGTAGGTTGTTTCCCCGTAACGACGCGCAGAATATGCCGGAGCCGGTTCATAGCGTGGCTCGTCATAGTACGCGTCGGAATGCTCCATGTACGGATCCGCTTCGCCATCGAGGCCGAAGAAATTCTTGGTCTTCTTTACAAACGACATGTTGGTGTCCCCTCTTAAACTGAGCTGCTTCTCATTAAGTAAACTACGTGGATTTTTGTGTGTGCCGATAGAGCGACACAGACAAATGACAAACCAGATGATTTGATGTTTATTTTTGTTCTTCGGGGAGCCAAATAACTCCCGCTTGCCTTCCCGTTTTACCTTCACGGCGATACGAGAAAAAATCTTGATCTTCAATAGTACAGCGAGGATCTGCGTCAATTGCTCGCACTCCTAGCCCAAGCAATTGCCTAATGAGCCCTTTTCGCACATCGATACCCATGGTCCCCTTGTGCGTTGTGCATTGGGAGCCCGGCAGATGCTTTTCGACGTCTTCCGCCATCTGCATGGGCACCTCGTAGTTTTTCCCCGAGGCAGCAGCCCCCATCAGCACGTGCATGCTGTGAGGATGTGCGCCCAATGTTGTCATGGCTTCCACTGTTTTTGCGACGATCCCGTTACGAGCGCCCAGCCGCCCAGCGTGGACCGCCGCAATGACGCCGGCTTCGGCATCCGAGATAAGTACAGGTACACAATCGGCTACCAAGACACACAATGCAAGACCACGCTTCGTGGTAATTATTGCGTCGGTAGCAGGTGTAACACCGCTGTTTTTATTAGCCTCATCTACCACAGTCACAGTGTTGGAATGGATTTGTTCCATCCACACCAATGAAGTTTCCGGCAGACCAATAACCGAGGCAAGACGCTTTCGATTAGCAGCCACAGATGCTGGGTCATCACCCACGTGATCGCCTAGGTTAAAAGAGCTAAATGGCGGTTGCGATACCCCTCCTAATCGATTGGTGAAAACCTTACGAACAGGACGGTTGTGCACGGATGTACTCATTAGCGTAGGAAGTCTGGAATATCGAGATCGTCATCAAAGTCATCAGAACGCTGATCACGATAGGATTCACGAGGCTCCGACCGGCGTGTGTACATTCCCCCAGAATCATGGGAAGTCCGCAGCGGAGCAGGTTCCTCATTCAAGCGATGGCGTGGAGCAATATCTGAATCCCCAAACAACGATGTCGACGCAGAGCGATCAGGCGCAGGAGTTGGATTGGTTTCCATTGCAGGTGCCGGCTGTGAAGCAGCTGGCTGCGCAGCTTCGCGTTGACGATCGAGAGAATTCTTCTCACCGTCAAAACCAGTAGCGATCACGGTAATACGAACCTCATCGCCGAGGTTGTCGTCGAAAATGGTACCGAAGATGAGGTTAACGTCCTCATCTGCTTTTTCCTGGACCATGGATGCGGCCTCGTTGACTTCTTGCAGACCCAGGTCTGAGCCACCTGCAACGGAGAGCAAAACTCCCTTGGCGCCTTCCATCGTGGATTCCAACAGCGGTGAGTTAATTGCCTGCTCAGCAGCAGTGAGCACTCGATTTTCACCAGATGCAGAACCAACACCCATCAAGGCGGAGCCAGCATCGTGCATAACAGAACGAACGTCGGCGAAGTCAACGTTAATCAGACCAGGAATGGTGATGAGATCGGTAATACCTTGGACACCATTGTGAAGCACGCGGTCCGCTTCGTGGAACGCATCAACCATGGTGATGTTGGCGTCGCCAAGCTGAAGTAGGCGATCATTTGGAATAACGATGAGCGTGTCACAAACTTCGCGCAGTGCATCGATACCTTCCATTGCTTGGCGGGTACGGCGTGGGCCCTCAAACTTGAACGGACGCGTAACCACACCAACGGTAAGTGCACCCAAGCGTTTAGCGATTCCCGCAACGACTGGTGCTGCACCGGTACCAGTACCGCCGCCCTCACCGGCAGTAACGAAGACCATGTCCGCCCCTTTAAGAGTTTCTTCGATCTCGTTTTTGTGATCTTCTGCTGATGCGCGTCCAACTTCAGGGTTTGCACCAGCACCAAGGCCGCGAGTAGCTTCTCGTCCAATGTCGAGCTTGACATCGGCATCAGAGAACATCAATGCCTGAGAGTCGGTGTTGACTGCAATAAACTCAACACCTTTTAGACCCTCTTCGATCATTCGGTTAACAGCGTTTACACCGCCGCCACCGACACCAACAACCTTGATTACGGCGAGGTAATTATCTGGGGAAGTCATTAAGAGACTCGCCTTTCACTTTTGTGGGAAAACGTTCACTTGCGATGCACCGATTGCCCCGCCACACCCCACAGACACCATGGAGAGCAGCATTGCTTCAACAACAACGCACTTCCATCTATCTTGAGGGAAAAATACTCCAATGTGGCGGACATTTTCGGCGGCGTGTCTAGACTCTAAACCTTTACTTTAGGGTTTTGACATGCGGAAACATGCATCACATGAGGCTCCACACTACACCACTTACGCCTCACCTTTATCTTTAAGAATCATCTCGTCGGGATACATAAAAACAGGCGTGGCACCATGGCCACACCTGTGCGAGACTAAGGAAAAATAATCCTTTTGGATGATCCATAGATTCTCTGTGAGAAAGAGGATCACGATGATCTATCGGACGGCGATCACCGGTGCTCCACTAATATCAAGACGTTGTTCTGCCCTACTCAAAGCAATCATTAATGTTGCCGCTTTATCATGAGCAGATTCCGAGGAACCCCAAAAAATCTGGCGCCCATCGTGCAACACCAAATTTAAGGAATAACGATCTGGCGCCTCGATATGGTCGATTGTGGAACGAATCCCGGGATCAATAGCGGAAATAGACTCCGCTACAGCAGAAAGAACCTCGGGGTCATCCTGCGATGGACCTGTGACTTTTACTGAGCCTTCAGAAGGCGAATCAATAACAAAAGCACGTCCTTTTCCATCAAAAAGATGTTGACCATCACTACGATCCACAAATCCCACATCGGTTCGTTCTACGACCTCAATACGAACCGTGTTGGGGAATGACCGCGTTACTGTAGCCGAACGAACCCAAGGAAGTTGAGTAACGCTTCCTGCAGCATCATGAGCAGCAACTCGAACCATGTTGGTGCCTTTAGCTATTCCGCTTGCGGTTTCAACATCTTCAGCTGAGCTACGCACAGCGCCATCAATCTCGAATTTTTGGACTGTCATGATGGGAAAAACCCACAGACAACCGCCAGCAATCGCCACAATAAGCAGCACAATGCTACTCACAATGGCAATACGCTTTTTCATTCGCTCTCCCGTAACGCAGTAAGGATTTCGTCGGCAAGCATGGTCACACTACCCGCACCCATGGTGACGATAATATCGTTGGGCTGGGCAACCTTTTTCACCTGTGCTGCAACTGCTGAGAAATTGGGTTCAAAGACTACAGGTATTGTCATTTTGTCCGAAATAATACGGGAATCCACGCCTTCAACAGGCTGCTCACGTGCACCAAAGATATCGAGGATCACCGCATGATCGGCAAGCGATAATGCCTCAGCAAATTCAGCTGCAAATTCCATCGTACGAGAATATAGATGCGGCTGAAAAGCAACCACTACTCGCCCAATGCCGCGCGCTTCCTGCTGTTGACGTGCAGCTTTAATAACAGCTGTTACCTCAGTCGGATGGTGTGCGTAGTCGTCATAGACTTCTGCATCGTGAAATGCTCCGCCGGAAACACGACCATGGAATTCAAAACGCCGGCGAACACCACTGAAGTCACTAATACCAGCAGCGAGTCGTTCCAATTCGGCGCCAGCGGTCACGCCAGCAGTCAAAGCTGCGCATGCGTTGAGCACCATGTGGTGGCCAGGAATACGCATGATCACATCGACTGTATCGTCACCAACTGTGATTCGAGCACGGGTACCAGCGGGCCCAACTTCCGTGTGCTCAACAACAGTAAAGGCCACATCTGGATGCTGTTGCGCTGCAGCAGGTGACCCATAACCGCGAACCGTCATGCGATCTTTAAACTTCTTCCCCAATGCCGCAGCGTGCGGATCATCCAAACACACAACAAGTGTTCCACCTGGCTGCACACGCTCAGCAAAGTCATCAAACACCTTGAAATAGGCTTCAGATGTTTTGAAGAAATCCAAGTGATCCGGCTCGATATTAGTAACTACTGCAATGTCTGGCTTATACCACAGCAAAGAAGCATCCGATTCATCGGCCTCTGCCACAAAAGCTTTGCCGGTGCCATCATGCGCATTCGTTCCTGCTTTGTTCAGCTGCCCACCAATTGCAAAGCTAGGATCTTTCCCAGCCGCTTGAAGCGCAACCACAGCCATAGATGTCGTCGAAGTCTTGCCGTGAGTACCAGCAATAAGAACCTGCTGGTGGTCTTCCATGAGCTCGCCCAAAAGATCCGATCGCCGAATAACGGGAATGTTATTGGCATGTGCTTCTTGCAGTTCAGGGTTATCTTGGGGGATCGCAGCAAAGGAAGTAACAACTACCGTCGGCATAGAACCAGAGATTGCTAGGTTTTCAGCTTTATGCCCTACCGCAATCGTTGCTCCCATTGCACGAAGCGCAGTCACCGGACGAGATTCCTTAACATCGGAACCGCTGACAATGCTGCCGCGAGACAACAAAATGCGCGCTACTCCCGACATTCCCGCTCCACCGATTCCGATCATGTGGACACGGCTTAAGTCGATTGAATTCATGTTCTATCTCTTCTGTTTTATTTGTTGCGATCGTGATTTTTCACAATGGAATAGATGATGTCAGCAATCGTCTCCGCAGCATTAGCAGTGCCAGATTCCTTAGCTGCGGTGACCATCGTGTTGTAAGTTTCTTGATCGCCTAAAATTTTGGCTGCCAATGAGTTAAAAGCCTCGCCATTGAATTCAGAATCCGCAACTAATACCGCTGCGCCTTCTTCAACTAACGGTTGTGCATTAAGGCCTTGCTCACCATTGCCGTGTGGTAATGGCACATAAATAGCAGGAACTCCGGCAGCCGTATTTTCCGCTACTGTCATTGCTCCACTACGACCGATCACGAGATCAGCAATGGCATAGGCGGCGGCCATATCGTCGATATATGCCACTGGCACATAGCGTTCTTGTGCCTCGGGAGCAGAATTCTTACGCCCATATGCGTGAAGAACTTGAACCTCTGGATCAGCTAATACTGCATCGATGCCTTCTGCCACGGCAGCGTTAATGGATCGGGCGCCTTGGGAACCACCGGTGATCAAGATGGTCCTTTTCTTTGGATCTAGCCCCCACAGTTGTTGTGCTCGATCCAGTGCGGTGTTATCGCCAGACAATGACGATCGGATGGGAATTCCTACGACAGTTCCTGGCATGCCGGAGTTAGCTACCGCGTTAAGTCCCATACCGCCTAGCCGAACACCTAGTTTGTTGGCCATGCCGGAGCGGGCGTTTGCCTCGTGAACAATAAATGGAATTTTTTGAAGTTTTGCTGCAATATACGCAGGCGCTGCTACGTATCCGCCGAATCCGATAACTACATCGGTATCGAATTCTTTTAAGATCTTGCGGGTTTGAGAAATTGTTGCCAATAGCCGAAACGGCAACTTGAACAAATCTGCATCTATTTTTCGTGGAACTGGCACTGGGTTGATCAGTCGTAGTTCAAATCCGCGTTCAGGGACAATCGACGTTTCCAGTCCTTTTGTCGTGCCAAGTGCGACAACCTCTGCACCTCGGTGACGTAGCGACTCTGCCACGGCAAGAGCTGGCTCAATATGCCCAGCTGTGCCGCCACCTGCGACTACGACTCGTGGAGTGTTCACTTTCATCTTCTCCTGCGTTTGTTGTCTTGTGGATAATTTCGACGTCGAGGTTGGCGCTGTGCTCCCCGTTGCTTGTCGACGCTACCAGTTCTATCGCGGTCACTCGAACCCCACGTGCCTGTTGAACTTCGACGGTAGCTCACTCGCTCATTGCGTTCGATCTTCGGCGGTTGTCTCTTGGGAACACCAGATTGGCGTGCTCCTTGTGAAGATCGCCGTGTAGAACGACGCGTACGAATATCGGATACATCCGGCTCCCGCAAGAACAGCACTCGATCCAAGGCTGGCCTTCCATAGGACTGCATCGCTGAAATCGCTTCTGGCTCATAGCGTGCACAGTTTGCGATCAACCCAAGCGCCGCGAGCGTAATCACCGCAGAACTGCCACCGGCAGAAATCAAAGGAAGTTGAATACCGGTAACCGGAAGAAGACCAATCACATAGGCCATGTTGATAAAAGCCTGCAAAGAAATACCTGCGGCAAGAGTAGCAACAGCAAGAGAAAGGAAACTGTCTTTAATTCTCAGTGCAATTCTTAACGCAATAAGAAGGAGCGCGGTAAATAATCCAATAATGATGGCTGCTCCGACAAAACCAAGTTCTTCTCCAACAATGGCAAAAATGAAGTCGTTTTTCGCCTCTGGAAGATAAAACCATTTAGCTCGTGACTGTCCGATCCCCAATCCTGTAAAGGATCCGTCAGCAAGCGATAATATGCCCTGGTAAGACTGATATGCCACGCCATCGATATCATCAAATCGACCAAAGAGCGCATCCATAAAAACAGTGATGCGGTGACCGCGATACCCATGCATCGTGACTGCCAGAACGAAAGCCACGCCAGAAATTGTCAACGCTGCAACAATTAACCCTCGCGGTAGCCCTGCGAATACGAGCATGATCAACGTGAGAAAACCGAGCATCGCCGTCATACCAAGATCCCCCTCAGCCATGACTAATGCACAGGTAAATCCGGCAATAACGGCAAACATCGCACGGCGATCGAAATCAATCCCATAAAAGCGGAAATACGCTTTAGGTTTACGGGTAAGAAAACTCGCTCCCCAAATCGCTAAGGCCACACGCGCGATCTCTGATGGCTGAATGTTTACAGGCCCAAGCGGAATCCACGATTGCGAACCGACTTGTTCTTTACCTGTACCTATGCCAGGAATTAGCACCACGATGAGAAGAAGAATCGAAATACGCATCAGCCACACGGCATATTTTCTCACCTTACGGGGTGGCATCTGCATGACACCGATCATGGCGATAAAACCGATAACAATCAGCAAAATCTGCTTGGTCGCGTAAGTCCATGCGCTACCGGTTTCTGAAACAGAGGTTGCCATCGACGAGGTAACCACCATCAAAACGCCAGTGAGCACCAACAAGGCGATAACGAACATGACGATGTAATAATCCGTCAGCGGTCGGCGCATCATTTCGCCCAAAAAACTCGCTATCCGGTCACGAACCCGAGAGCCACGATTCGAAGTGTTGGTGCTCATTGTGGTGCTCCTCACCGACAAAATGTTAGTCGTGTAAATATTGTGCAATCGCTGTAGCGAACATGTCTCCACGCTGCCCCATGCCGGTGTACATATCAAGACTAGCTGCTGCAGGAGCCAATACGATCGAATCGCCTGCGTCTGCTTGGGATACCGACCACGCTACCGCCTCATCCATTGCGCGACGTGGATCAGTCTCAGAAACGCTCAGCACCGGAATACCAGGAATGTGAGTCCGAACAGAATCTTCGATCACATCACGATCAACGCCCAACAAAGCTACTGCTTTGATTCGTCCGGCATGTCGAACAATGAGCTCATCGATTTCTGCTCCCTTGAGCTGCCCACCAGCAACCCACACTACTGAAGAAAAACCAGCAAGTGCGCTATCAGCAGCATGTGGGTTCGTTGCTTTCGAATTATCAATCGCAACTACTTCCCTATGACGCCCCACGCATTGTCCACGGTGTCCTGCGACTTCAAATTTAGACAGCGCTTCTTCAATACATACGGCACTGACTCCCCTCGAGCGCGCTGCTGCAGCCGCAGCAAGGGCGTCGTAAAGCCCTGCTGGACCTGTAGGTTCGATTCCTTCAGCAGATCGCAACACCACGTTATCGCCAAATGCACAGTCGATAAGCTGTCCATCGCGCACGCCTACCATGCCTTTGGCTGGCTCGCCTAAAGTGAATCCGATGATGGGATCAACATCTTCGGCACGTTGGATGCGTCTCGTTTCCGTCATCACATGTTCGTTGTCAAAGCCCGCAATTGCAGTGGGAGCAGCTAATACTTTCGCCTTATCCTGTGCATATTGGGCGAAACCACCGTGCCAATCAATGTGATCATCAGCAAGATTGAGCAAAATTCCAACGTCAGGGATCAAAGTGGAAGACCAATGCAGCTGAAAACTCGACAACTCTGCAACTATCACATCAATACGTGGTTGGGTACTCACAGCATCTGCAATCGATACACCGATATTGCCGACGGCAGCAGCACGCGCACCAGAATGTTGCATGATTTCTGCGAGCATGACTGTTGTAGTGGTTTTGCCGTTAGTACCGGTAACCACCATCCAGGTTCGCTTCGGGCCAAATACCTCGGCGCGATCGAGTCGGTACACCAGCTCAACATCGCCAATGACCTCAAGGTCAGCGTTTTGCGCAGCAACGAGAAGCGGCGAATCAGGTCGCCACCCCGGAGAAGTGACCACCACTGTGTAGTCTTGAAAACCATCCGAAACCACATCAGCTGGGCTAATAGTCTGACAACCAGTTTGCTGAGCAAGCTTATCCAACTGCGCAGAATTGGAATCTGCAACGGTAACAGCACATCCCATCTCTCGCAGCAGCTGAGTGATTCCAACTCCGGAAACACCGGCACCTGCAACGAGTACGCGGCCTGCTAACTCAGGAAGCAAAACCTTGAGCTCTTCAATACTTACTGTCATTTTGGCGGCAGACATATTTTTATACTCCTGTAAGAGATAGCCACTCACCATAGAAAATGGATGCACCGATGAGCGCAGCCACCGCGGCGATCAGCCAGAATCGAATCACAACAGTTGTTTCGGCCCAACCACCGTTTTCAAAGTGATGATGGAACGGCGCCATCCGGAAAATACGAATCTTCTTTGTTCGGTAACCCGCGACCTGGATAACCACCGAAGCAGCTTCGAGTACAAACAAAGCACCGACAATAATCATGAGAAGCTCTGTACGAGAGGCCACGGACAATCCCGCAACGAGGCCACCGAGCGCGAGAGAACCGGTATCTCCCATAAAGACCTTGGCAGGAGCAGCATTCCACCACAAAAAGCCCAAACACGCGCCCAAACCAGCAGCAGCCAAAATTGCAAGATCCAATGGATCACGGACGTCGTAACAGCCAGGTTGTGCTCCTGCCGAGCATGAGTTCCGGAACTGCCAGAACGTAATAACGGTGTATGTACCCATCACGATGGCAGTTGAGCCCGCTGCCAAGCCATCCAAGCCATCGGTTAGATTTACTGCGTTAGACCATGCAGAAATCAGAATGTAAATGAACAGAAGGAAAATTGCGATTCCTATTGCCTTAGGCCCAATGGCAAGGTCAACCGTGGGCAAATCACGCAAGAAACTTAAGTGACTAGATCCTGGGGTTAGTCCATCAGCGTTAGGGAAAAGAAGAATGAGCGCACCAAAGATAAGTGAAATCGCCAACTGTCCGATCAACTTAGCTTTCTTGTTCAAACCAAGGTTGCGACCCATATAGAGCTTGATGAAGTCATCAGCAAAACCAAGACCACCGAGTGCAAGTGTCAAGCCTAAAACCAGCAAACCAGAGGCTGTAAAACCACCAGTTCCGGTTACTTGACCCACGATCCCCGTGACTGCATAAGCAACGGTGATACCGATCAAGATTGCGATACCACCCATGGTGGGTGTGCCGCGCTTGCGCAAATGCGATTTAGGACCGTCTTCACGGATCTCTTGCCCCAGCCCCTCGGCACTAAAACGCCGAATCAAAATGGGCGTAACAAAGATCGACACCAAAAGGCCCACAGCGCCCGCAATAATGATCTGGGTCATTGTTGATTCACCTGTCATTCTTTCTTTATTTTGAAGCTAAAATCTCTGCGGTTTCCCACAAACGATATGCATTAGATGCTTTTACAAGAGCTACGTCTGCAGAACCCATATTCTGATCAAGAAGATCTGCTGCTTCTGCGGTATCGAGAGCCATAAGTGTAGTCACATTGCTGCGTCGGGCTCCATCTGCCAATGCCAAAGAATCGGCAGAGTCTCCGACAACGATCAATCCATGCACATTCAATTCACCGAGGAGCCTGCCAATCTCTTCGTGTGCCGCAACCGCCTCCTCCCCTAGCTCGCTCATGGGACCCAACACTGCCCACGCGTGCGAGGCATCGCCCTTGAGTGACTTGTTGTGAGCAGTAGTGGAAAGCGCCGTAAGACCGGCACGCATCGACTCAGTGTTGGCGTTATAAGCATCATCGATGATGGTTGCGCCATCGCTGCGGTGCATAAGAGCCATGCGGTGCGCAGAGGCACCAACGTGGCTGCTCAATGCTTCGGCAATATCCTCAATGGTTATGCCTGCCGCATATGCCGCCGCTGCAGCTGCCAGTGCGTTGGAAACTTGATGCTGGCCAGCAACTTGGAGCGTTACGACGTTCTCCGCTTCGCCGATGTGGAGGGTAAAACGAGCACGCGCATAATCGTCAAGTTCAATATCCGCGGCATAAACATCCGCGTCCTGCGAATTCGCAGAAAAAGTGATCACCTTCGCATCAGTTCGAGTACGCATACCTGCAACGAGATCATCATCTGCATTAAGTACAGCCACACCGTCGTGAGGAAGTGTCTCCACTAATTCGCCTTTGGCTTGAGCAATAACTTCGTGCGAACCAAATTCGCCTAAATGCGCGGTGCCAACATTGAGCACAACGCCGATTTTAGGAGGAGCAATCTGTGCTAGATGCGCTATGTGGCCAATGCCGCGGGCAGACATCTCCGCTACAAGATAACGGGTCTGTTCGGTACAGCGTAAAGCTGTATACGGATGCCCGATCTCGTTATTAAAAGATCCAGGAGGGGCCACTGTAGGGGCCTGATTACTCAGAATTGACGCCAACATGTCTTTGGTCGAGGTTTTACCTGCCGAACCAGTTACACCAATGACGGTTAACCCCTGAATAGTCAACGTATCGATGACTTTTCGCGCAATAAGTCCCATACCTTGGAGAACAGCCGCAACTGAACCGTCTTCATCATGTTTAGTTGCGTAACTGTTGGCCGATTGCTGTTGACCAGTCGCAGGTGGCACCACAATAGCGGGCGCTAATCCAGAATCGATCTTCACAGGATGCGCTACCAATGCTGCTGTAGCGCCACTTTCTAACGCAGCTGGCACGAAATCATGGCCGTCGACACGCGCTCCGGCCAACGCCACAAACAAAGAACCTTCCGATACCTTGCGCGAGTCAAATTCCACAGGTCCCGTCACTACGGTTTCTGGATCAGTGCCTTGTGTGAGTGTTCCACCCACGATACGTGCGATCTGTTCAACAGTCAGATCAATCATTTTCTCAAGTCCTTAAAAACAATGAAGTGCGATGAAAACCGGCTATTCATCCATTAATCGAGGTCGAATCCACGATCATGCAGAGCAGCTGCTACTTCCTCACGATCATCGAAGTGATGATCAACTCCGTTAATGAGCTGACCAACTTCATGGCCTTTTCCAGCAACAATGACGGCGTCGCCAGGCTGGGCCCATTGCGCTGCAGTACGAATTGCTTCTCTACGATCTCCGATTTCACGGATATCTGCTGATCCCGCAACACCATGGGCACCTTCTAATACTGCCGCACGAATTTTCGCAGGATCCTCCGACCTAGGGTTATCGTCAGTCACAATGACCAAATCTGCTCGACGCGCTGCTTCGGCGCCCATAATTGGACGTTTGCTGGAATCACGATCGCCGCCTGCTCCTACAACGACCGCAATTCGTCCTGGAACTTGGTCACGGACTGTATCTATAACTGCAGCTACGGCTGCTGGTTTATGGGCATAGTCCACGACAACAAGGAACTCTTGACCTCGATCAATGCGCTCCATACGTCCTGGAACTGCAACGTCGGCAATGCCACGAATAAAGGTGGCTTTATCAACACCCACGGATTCTGCCAAAGCCAACGCAACGACTGTATTCGCAATATTAAAGTCACCAGGCAGTGGCAAATGCACATCCGTTGACTGTGCGCCATGATGCACGATAAATGACTGCGCGCCGACAGGATTAACGTCGATATTGCTTACCCAGTAATCAGCTTGGTGGGCAGCTGCCTCTTGTTCAGTGCACACAGTGATGGCGTCTGCTCCAGCACGCTCAGCCATGTTTTTGCCCCAGCGATCGTTTACGCACACAACAGACTTTTCAGCGTGTATCGGCGAAGCTGGGTCAAAGAACTGCGCTTTAGCCTCGAAATACTCTTGCATCGTAGGATGAAAATCGAGATGATCCTGTGAGAGGTTGGTAAAGCCAGCTGCACTAAACCGTGTCCCTGTTACACGCTCCAACGCCAGCGCATGGCTAGATACTTCCATCACCACGTGGCTTACGCCTTCTGCCTTCATTTGACTAAAGAGCTGCTGCAGCGTGGGAGCTTCAGGGGTTGTCAATTTAGTAGGGACTTTTCGCCCATTGATACGAGTTCCAGTAGTGCCAATCAACCCGACGTGTAAGCCGGCTGCCATCAAACCGCGCTCAAGGATATAACTCGTCGTGGTTTTACCGCTGGTTCCGGTCACACCAATGATGGTCAATTCGTGAGAAGGGTGCCCATAAATTTCCGCACTGAGTATTCCTAGGACTCGGCGAACATCGTCTACCTCGATAATGGGACGTTTCTCACCGGAATCCACAAGTATTTGGGTTCCCTCGTGATCGCTTAATACAGCTAGTGCTGCCGCTGCTTTTCCTTGGCTAGCGTAGTGAGCTCCATGAGTTTTGGTACCTGGAAGTGCAGCAAAGATTGCGTCGGCTGGTAGTTGTAATGAATCCAGTCCAATCGCCGAAATCTCTGTTGCACCCGCTGTAGTTTCTCCCACTAGACGTCCACCAGCAAGTTCAGTAAGACGTTCGAGAGAACATGAATGCGGAGATTGAGTAGGCAAAACGGCCCCTTTCTACACGCTCTCGCCGAGGATAGGCAGGAGCTTTAATTCCAAAGTGAACACGAGGTTGTGTGTTAAAAAGCTGAACGACTTTGCATCTTCTCTGGTTATTGAGCCTGCAACACGAGTTGTCCTTCCATTGGTGGCGAAAGTGGAACATTATCACGATCAAGGATCCACGATGCGATGTCGTGGAACAATGGCGCAGCCGATTGTCCTCCTTCGCCATGGACACCGCGATGAGGCTTGTCGAGCATAAGCGCTACAACAAATCGCGGATTATCCGCTGGGGCAATCCCCGCAAAAGTGATCCAGTAATTCGAATTCGAATAAGCACCCGTGTTGGGATCTACTTGCTGAGCAGTGCCGGTTTTACCACTGACTTGATAGCCATCGACAGCTGCACCTGCACCAGTACCACTATTGATTCCAGTGGGGTCTTTTTGCACTACACCACGGAACATATCAACAACAGTACGCGCGGTTTGAGCAGACACGACTCGGGTTTCTGCAGGTGGCTGTTGTTCGACTTCGTTTCCAGAGGAATCCACTACTTTTTCAATAATGCGTGGTTCGATTCGCTGCCCATCATTGGCCAAAGCTTGATAAATACCTGCCATTTGGAGCAGTGTCACAGACATGCCCTGTCCAATTGGAAGGTTTGCAAAGGTTCCGCCAGACCACTGGGAAATGTCGGGTAGGAGGCCCTGTGACTCTACGGGAAGTTCGATACCTGTATTTTGTCCGATTCCAAAGCGATGAAGAAGATCGTTAAATCGTTGCTCTCCTAATCGCTGCGCAAGCATGAGAGTACCTACGTTCGAGGACTTACCGAAGATACCAGTTGTGGTATACCCAACTGTTCCATGCTCCCACGCGTCCCGCACGTTTACGCCGGACATCTCGATGCTGCCAGGTACTTGCAAAACTTCATCTGGGGTTGATTTGCCGTCTTCAATAACTCCCGCAGCGGTAATGATCTTGGCAACCGATCCAGGCTCAAATGGTGAAGAAATGGTGGTGTTCTCAAAAGACTTATTGTCTTTGAGCTGCTTTTCAATATCACCATTTGGGTTGATCGTTCCGGAATTTGCCATGGTAAGAACTTTTCCGGTCTTCACATCTAGCACTACTGCAGAGGCACTTTGGGCACCGGAATTAGACACTGCTTGTTCCAATTGCTGCTGCACATAGGTCTGCATGTCTAAGTCTAACGTCAAAATGACATTGGCCCCGTTAGTTGCGGGGACTTCATCGCGTAGCGAACCTGGGATTACTTCTCCACTTGCAGCGACATCAAGAGTTTTGCGTCCGTCAATTCCTGAAAGCACAGAATTATTCGATGACTCGAAACCAAACTGGCCTTGTCCATCTTGACTAATCTTGCCAATCACGTTTTCTGCGACAGCACCATTCGGGTACTGACGGATCTGTTGGAGATCAGCGGCGATACCATGAAATTTCTGCGCAATGTTTTCGGCCACATCTGGGTCAACGTTTCGAACCAAAACCTCATAGCTAGTATCAGCTTTTAGTTTTTTCAGAATGTCTTTTGACTTGATGTCGTTAGCGGATGCTTCCGAGTCTTTGATGATCTTCGGAATTTCGTTTGAATACTCTTCTAGGTAACTATCTACCTTGTCTTCAATCTTTTTCTTCCGCTGATTTTCATCCCAACTGGAATACTCTTTTTCTTCCTGCAGCTCGATCTTGGCAGTGTATTCAAGCTCTTTGCGCAATTGCTTTGGCGAGGCCGTCAGCGATCGAGCTTGCATTGTATATGCCAACAATTGTCCTGTGTTGTCATAAATCTCGCCACGACGAGCAGCATCGACAAATACTCGAGTGCGCTGTGCAGATGCTTTTTCTGAAAGATCCGGTCCCCAAACGAGTTGTACCCAACCAAGGCGCGCGATAAGTATGGCCGCTACCAGCACAACTAGTAGACGAAAAACTCTAAAACGATGATGCGATACTACGGAGTCTTGAGTACTACGCTGCCGAGCATTTACCTCGCGCTTAATTTTCAGATCCTCATTTTTCACACCTGAAGTCGTGGAGAACCGATGCGAATGGTCCCGACTCGACCACGAAGGTCTACCGTGGAATCGATCAGGGTTGCTCGAATTCACTCCTAGATCCGCCTCACTAAATTGGTTGGCTTAACGATGAACAGTTGGTGCGTACGGTGCAACGACTGAACCGTTCGCAGATTCATTTGCGCCTGTATTGACTCCGTTCGAGGCTACCCCAGCTCCACCGTTAGCAGCGGGTGCGCCATTACCAACCGGCGGAACTGCGTTGAGATTTCCGGCAACTTCACTGGTTTTATTGGGATCACTTGATGCACCCTTAGGCGCAATGCGATCACCATTGACGTCGACAACTGGGTGAGTTTTCTCGCCCGGTTCTCGCTGAACTATCACTTCGCCCTCAGGCTGTGGAAGCAAAATTCCCGCCTGATCCGGTACAACTAATCCCATTTCTTGAGCGCGTCGCGCAATGTTGGCAGTCGAGGAAGCATTTTCGACGTCCCGATTAAGCGTCTCAATCTGGTTAGACAACGTATTTTCGTTTGCACGCAGCTGCGTCATCGCAAAGGTTTGTTCCGTTGAGATTCCCGAAAGGTACAGTGAAACCGCAACACTTGAAACCAGCATCACGATGATTCCTACTACCCTTCTAACATTCGCGGGCGCTACTGCAGCTCGGGGAGCTTCGTTACGACGTCCTCGATGCGAGAACACCTGACGAGAACCAGCGGTGTTTCTAAAACTACGAGAACGAAGCGGGCGTTCTTCTACTCGCTGCGCATTGTAGCCAGCTCGAGAACCAGAGCGATCGTAGGTCAACGTCTGAGTTCCGGTTGTCGACCCCGTACTCAGATCTCGAGAACGGTGGCTGGCCTCCCTACGCGCACGGTCGGTCATGGTCATCTCTAGGTCACCCCAAAACTACTGCGTTTGTTTGTGTCATTGCGATTTTTGATTTCTCTACAGAGCTTCGATTGCTCGAACTCTTACTGATGCAGCGCGAGGATTTTCCTCGATTTCCGCGTCAGTAGCTTTTTCTGCACCACGGGTCACTACTTTGAATTTGGGCGCATATTCCGGTAGCTCCATGGGAAGCCCCAGCGGCGTTTTCGAAGTTGAAATGTCTACGAAGTAACGTTTGACAATTTTGTCTTCCAACGACTGGTACGACATGAACACCGCTCGTCCACCTGTAGCCAAACGCTGCGTAATCTCAGGAAGTACATTCTCTAGAGATTCCAATTCTCGGTTGACCTCGATCCGAAGCGCTTGGAACGTTCGCTTGGCTGGATGACCACCAGTACGACGCGTAGCTGCAGGAATCGTCGCGTAAAGTAGCTCAACTAGCCGAGCCGAAGTTTCAAATGGTTTTTTTTCACGCTCTCGCACTATTGCACTTGCAATTTTTCCTGCAAAACGCTCATCACCATAGGTTTTAAGGATTCGCGCTAGCTCGCCATGGTTATAGGTATTCAACACATCAGCTGCAGTGAACCCGATCGTGTTATCCATGCGCATATCTAGTGGCGCATCAACACGGTAGGCAAATCCTCGCTCTGCTTGATCAAGCTGCATTGATGAAACCCCGAGGTCGAAAAGCGCACCGCTGATACCTTGCTCCAGTGCAGTAGCTGCAATGGGGTTTCCAGATTGAGCCAGTTCCTCTATTTTCGAAGCAAATCGATCGAAACGGGTGTGAATACCGAGGAATCGATCACCAAATTCTTTTAGTCGTTCGCGCGCCGAAGCCAAAGAGTTAGTATCACGATCGAGGCCTATAACTCGAGCTTCTGGGAAGCTGTCAAGAAAATACTTGCTGTGCCCACCAGCGCCAAGAGTGCCATCAATAATGACAGCATCTGACCCCATCGCTGTAACCTTAAGCGCAATCAGCTCAGCCATTCTGGCTCGAAGAACTGGGACGTGACCATGGTTTTCCTCAACATCGAACGAAAACTCTTGCGGCTCACCGTGAGTCATTTATCCCCTTTCTCGAGCTTATTCATATGCCCTGAGACACATGTTGTTGGGTCTTTAGGTAGTAAAGGCGGGGTCTACACAGAGCCCTGACTGGTACGCTCCATGCTCTGATATCGGGGAAGTACACCAGAGCACGGCGTCCAGTCAGAGTTCATGCGTATACTCCGCATACTCACACTGACTTAAAGGAAATCACCAAGGAACTCACCTTCCGCAGAAGAGAAAGCAGCCTCTGTTTCCTCTTGGTATGCAGCCCAAGCAGCCGCATCCCAAATCTCTAGAAAGTCCACAGAACCAATCACCACACACTCTTTAGACAAGCCTGCGTATGCACGATGTGCGGCAGAAAGAGTGATTCTTCCTTGCCCATCGGGACGCTGTTCGTCTGCACTCGCCGCGAGATTACGAATAAAGGCTCGTGCCTCAGGATTAGTCCTTGACACAGCAGCAGCTTTCCGAGCCCGTGCAGCAAACTCTTCCCGAGGGTATACGGCTAACGAATGATCTTGCCCCTTCGTAACCATTAACCCTCCAGCTAATTCCTCACGAAATTTCGCTGGAAGAGTGAGACGGCCTTTGTCATCAAGCTTGGGGGTGTAGGTACCCAAAAACATGGGATACGGCCACCTCCCTTTTTTTTGCAGCTCCATGCCATCCGCGTCGCTAAACAGCAGTGGTATTTAATTCTGTTTTCCATCTACGGTTCACACCACAAAGTTCGATAAAACTTCGCGTTATAAACCTCTTCGGCCAAGTACCTTTTGGTTAAAAAGAAAACCCGACCTCGCGTCACGGAATGAGCTAAAACACACCACACCGCTTCACTGCAGCCCACTCTACCCCACTTTTCCCCACCTTCTACACCACAATTTGCAATTCCCTATCAATCCCCCAAACAAAAACTTCCACTACCTGCAGTTTTTACGATGGGGAACGCTCCCTAAACTTCCAAAAAAAATATTGAACTATGCCAAAATACACCCCCACACCCCAAGAAACACCCAAAACATCAATAACTTAGCCCCCAACAAACACATTGATAGTCTCCCAAAAAGTAGATGTGGGGAAAAGTGGGGAGATTTTGGGAACCTCTCCCATAAAGAACTCGGGTGTCATCACTTTTTCAGTGATGACACCCGAGTGGTGCGCGCTACCCGATGAATTTATCCTTCGAAACGCTTACGGAAGTTCTCTTCCATCCGGTCGGCGATTCCGCCTTTAGTTTTCTGTGACATGTTCTTAGATCCTCGCGGAGCCGAAGCAAATAATTCTCCTCTGCCCTTAGAACCACGAACAAACCAGATACCTCCCGCTAGCATCACGATAAATCCTGCAATCGCCAATGCAATAAACCAGAGAGTGTGCTGGCTAAGAGCCACTCCACCAACCAACATAACGAGGCCCAACACCATAATGGCCACAGAGCGCAAAACTCCGATGCCTAGACCACCATTAACTCCTACTCCATTAACAGAGGCGCCAAATTTGGGATCCTCAGCCAAAAGAGATCGTTCGATCTCCCTGAGCGCACGCAGCTCATGATCAGAAAGCGCCACCGTGACCTCCAAGTCTTGGTTACAAGTAAAAATAAACCGCTTTACTAGGTACTAACGCTCACTCTAGTAGGTAAGTTCCCCACGAGGTAAGAAGCCAAGAATCGAAACACCCCTAGATGGTCAGGCAGCCTCTTGCCCTGGATATTCACCTGCCAAAAGATAAACGATAAACTCATCTACGAGGAGCTGTAAGCGATGCACTACCTCAACAGAAACCCCTGGATCAATACCACTAACCACACGAGAACGAGTGCGCGAAAACTTTTGAAACCGATCGGCCCATTGGATACCTTCTGGGCCAATCATCCGGAGATGATCCCACACATTAGATGACTTACGCTTCCGAGAAGCGATCCGACTGCACGTGACCATCGCCCCCGCGGCACGCAGCCCCGCCCTGTACGCATACTCCAACGCGGAAGCGTTATCTCCTTGTGCCTCCCACTTCCGCGATTCATTGAGCATTAATTCAGCCTTAGCTAAAAAGTCATGACCCTTGCCACTTTTACCGGCGAACCGTGTTGTTGCAGAAATAATGACCGACATGACCGTATCCCCTTTCATCTTGAAGCTTTGTGTCGACCATAGAAAACAGTTCCAACACCTAAAGCTCATTCTACCATCATTATGGAACATTTGTTCGATATTAGTGGTAAATTATCCACCGGTACCAAATCTTGCGAAACCGAAAAGATGCATGATCAACATCCCTACAGTCCGCTAAAAGGTGTGGTTTGATGGTGTACGTGGCCATCACTATCGTTCGAGTTTCTGGATCAGCCTTTAGCTACCATTGCCCTGATTTCGTACGACTCTATATCGAGGCAATGGGTTACTCACCGACAATTGCTCCAGCACGAATTCGAGTATGGCGTAGTGCCATTACCGAACAAGGCTTCGTCGCCGTGTGTGCCATTGATGATTCTTCTGACAATCCTGCAGCATTTGGTGAAGGCATCGTAGGAATCGGCTATGGTTTCACCGGCCGATCCGAGCACTGGTGGGATCGACAAATCCACCGTGGTTTGGCTGAACAAAAATGTCCCCCTATTGCTAGGCGATATTTCGAGCTTGCAGAATTACATGTATCTCCCCGTGCGCAAGGACAGGGAATCGGCCGAAGCTTACTCCATGCACTCATCAAGCACTGTGGCCATGAGCTAATACTGCTATCTACCCCTGAAGTACCTGACGAAAAAAATGCCGCATTTCACCTCTACCGCTCTTGCGGTTTTGACGACCTCCTTCGGAATTTTATGTTTGAAGGAGATCGTCGCCCCTTCGCCGTTCTACAGCGGAAAGCCCATCGCAATTAGCGAATAGCGTCGTGGCCTTGCTGTGTTCCCCACGCGGGCGCCATACCAAGATTATGGAGAACTTCTTGGGTCGCTCGAACATAATTCATGGTCATGAAATGGATGTCTGGGACCCCTTCAGAAATAAGGCGCTGTGCCATCTCAGTAGTGACTTCGATTCCTACTTTGCGAATATCGTCGCGATGAGCTTCCTCATCGCCGCGCGCTGTGTCGAGAAGCCGTTTTTCTAAAACCTTAGGCAAGGTAGCACCTGCTAATTCCATCTGCCTACGAACCGACCTCAAGCTGGTAATGGGCATAAGTCCTGGAATGATCGGCTTTGATCCGTGTTCAGGATCAGCCTTAACCAAGCGATCTCGCAGTCGTAAATAGTGATCGACATCAAAAAACATCTGGGTAATCGAAAACTCTGCGCCAGCTCGCAGCTTTTCCAATGTAAATTGCGTATCCGCCTCAATGCTAGGCGCTCGGTAGTGCCCTTCTGGGAAACTAGCAATTCCTACCTGAAAGTGTGAGGTCTGCTCAGTCTTGCGCACTAGGTCGATCAAATCTTTGGCATAATCTAGGCCGCCTGCGGTAGGAACCCACGGAGCCATCGGGTCAGTGCCAGGGGGATCGCCTCGCAAGGCAAGTAAGTTAGACAACCCATGGGACGCATAAGTACACAGAATTTCTTCTAATTCTTCTTGGGTGTGTTCCACAAGCGTAAGATGAACGAGCGTGGTCAACGGATGACGAGAAAGCTTGTGCCCGACACGCATTGTACGCTCGCGGCTAGATCCGCCTGCACCATAAGTAACGGAGACAAAAGAGGCGCCTAAGTCGTGAAATGCTTCGGCGGCTTTCCAGAGTCGCTCTTCTGCTGCCTCATCTCGTGGCGGCATAAACTCTACAGAAAACGGAACCTGGCCCGGTGTTGGCATGGAAATGACATCGGTGATCGTGCGCTGATACGCAGCAGGTAGCGGTTGTGCAGACATACGGGCGTATTGTATGGGAAAAATTGAAAAATATTGCCACCTTGAAGGATTTTATTCATTTTTACTGTAGGTTGCCGTTACTTGCCTTGGAAAGACAAGTAACCGATACAGCTCTTATTCACCGTTATTGACCAGCGCCGATACCACTATGCCCCCTAGTTTTCTTAGCTCTTGGCTTAGCTGCGCCCCCACCCTCTAATATGGGTTTAAAGTCTGCACCGAATTTACAGTTTTTAAGGAATGTGAACCAGTTGTCTACGCACCCCGCCGGTATCTCTGCATGCCATCACTCACTGCCTTCGTTTTCGGAGGTTCCAGCAGCAGTAGAAGAAGTACTCGCGGAGTTTTTCGAAGGCCGTAAACGCAAGGTAGCCAAGATCGGTGTTCCAGTAAGCAATGCGGTCGAGCTGCTGGTCGAATATGTCCTTGGCGGTGGAAAACGGATTCGTCCTACGTATGCGTGGGCGGGTTTTGTTGCGAGTGGCGGATTAACTAATAAGACGGAAGATCCCGGCGCGGTACTCACAGCAATTAGCTCGCTGGAACTGATCCAAGCGTGTGCGCTTATCCACGACGACATTATCGACGCTTCCGATACGAGGCGTGGTAATCCGACTGTGCACCGTGTTGCAGAACGCACCCATGCAGAATCCCATCGCTTGGGCGATTCCGCACGTTTTGGCGAGTCGATCGCAATTTTGGTTGGCGATCTTGCTATGGTGTGGGCGGATGATATGTTCCATAACTCTGGGCTCAGTGATACTGCGATTCGTCGTGCTTCGAATGCGTGGCGTGGCATGCGTACTGAAGTTATTGGCGGACAGCTTCTTGATATTTACATTGAATCCACTGGTAGCGAGAGCATCGAACTAGCGGAAACCGTCAATCGTTTTAAAACTGCCGCCTATACGATTGAGCGTCCTCTTCATATTGGTGCGGCGTTGGCGGGCGCTGATGACAAGACAGTTCACTGCCTTCGAAATTATGGCCGTGATATCGGCTTGGCGTTCCAGCTTCGCGACGATCTTCTAGGTGTATTTGGTGACCCAAGTGTTACGGGTAAGCCAGCTGGCGATGACTTGCGCGAAGGAAAGCGCACGGTATTAGTGGCCAAGGCATTAGAAATCTTGGAGTCTGTGGGCTCGATCCACGAGGCGGAAACGATTCGTCGTGACTTAGGTGCAGTGTCGGGGGCCGAAGATATTGCACAATTGGCTTCGATTATTCGCTCCTCTGGTGCCGCCGATGCGGTGGAAGAGCGCATCGCAGCCTTGCGAACTTCTGGTCTTGCACACATTAGCAATGATGTTATTGATGTAGAGGCCCAAGATTTTCTAAAACACCTAGCTATCAAGGCTACGTCGAGAAGCTTCTAATTCCCCGGAGATCACACACCTATGGATTTTTTGCAGAAACTTCTGCGTACTAGCTCAACATTATCGCCAGTGGGCGTAGGAATCTGCGCATCAATACTGATAGCTTTGGGTTCCTTTGGCGGCGGTGCCATTCGAAATCGCGGCGGGTTGCTCGAGTCTTTGCACGTCGAGTTTCTGGCTTATGGCCACGGTGCTGGTTTTTCCAATATCACGTTATGGATCGGAACAGCTCTGTTCATTATTGCGTGGTATCTTTTGGGCCGCCGCGTGATGCAATCAGCGGTTTCCCTCAGATATGTCACGCGCTGTATTTGGTTGTGGATTACGCCTTTGTTGTTCGCGGCCCCAATTATGTCTCGTGATGTTTACTCCTACTTGATTCAGGGAACTTTATTACGTGATGGTTTTGACGCCTATACGCAGGGAGCTGCGGTCAATCCCAGCCCTATTTTGTACGAGGTATCTCATGATTGGCGTAATACGACGACCCCTTACGGCCCTTTGCACCTGTGGTTGGGAGAATGGATCACCACGGTTACCGGCAACCACATTTCGATTGGTGTTTTGTTATTTAAGCTCGTTTCGCTTGTAGGTTTTGGGGCAATCGTTTGGTCGGTACCTAAGATTGCCACAGCTATTGGCGGAAATCCGACGTTCGCACTGTGGCTCGGCGTGGCTAATCCTGTCATGGTGTTTCATCTGATTGGTGGCATGCACAACGAAGCACTCATGGTAGGCTTGGTCAGCATTGGCTTTGTTTTTGCGTTACGACGTTCTCCTGCGTGGATCTTCGCTGGTATCGCTGTGATTGCTGTAGGCATGGCGCTGAAAGCAACTGCTGCTTTTGCGCTTCCTTTTGTCGTTTGGATCGCTGTGGCACAGGCAGGATCTACGCTGCGTTCCCGCATTGTGCGTTTTATGATTTTTGCTCTTGTGGGAGCAGTAGAAACAATCACCATCGTTGCACTCATTACATGGGCATCGGGAGCATCATGGGGATGGATCGCAGCTCTTAGTGGTAACACTAAGGTGATTAACCCACTGGCCTTCCCTTCCCTGGTAGCAACGCTGATTTCAGGTGTGGGTTCTTTGTGGCTCGACCCGTTCCCGTTCAATGCCGTCGTCGCAGTTATCCGCAAGATCTCCATGGTCTTCATGGGACTAGGCGTTATCGGCTGCTGGTGGTATTTCCGTAAGTCGGAACGCGCAGCTATCCAAGGCACGGCTGCTGGATATATGGTGGCGTTTTTCTTTAACGCGGTGACACTGCCGTGGTACTACACGAGCGTAGTCTCGCTCATCGGAACTTTTACACCGCCTGTGTGGTTACAGAAGCTAACAGTGATGGCATCGATAATCGTTGCTTTTGCTTTTACGGGCAGTGGCAATCATCAGCTCTACAATCCTGTATGGATTCTTGCTACGACCGTGGCAGCGTGGTGGATGACGCGTTCTATTTTTAATGCGAGCACAACGTCATCCCATTCCACGGCCGAATCAGTGCAGTAATTAGAAGCCCATTGCTTGGGCGCGTCGCATGACTTCGCGGGCTAGGTGCCCATGGATGGCGTCGATAGGCCGGCCTGGGAGGCTTTCGTCTTCGGTAAAGAGGAACTCGAAGATTTCTTGGTCGGTATATCCACCGTCGGAAAGCAAAGCGATAACGCCAGGGACGAATTTGTTCGTTGTGCCCTTTTCGGAAAGGAATGCTTCCGGAATTTTTTTAATGCCGTTATCCACGACACAAATCAGCTTGTGCGCACCAATCTGGTCGAAAACTCGAGTGACTGGCTGGCCAATGCGCTCAGCGTAATCCGGAACGGTAAGAAGGTTTTCTCCGGCAGAGAGGACAGAACTTGGAACAATATTGTTACTCACTCTGCCTAATCTATCGTGAATCTGGCCAATAGTGTTGTTTTCCCTCGCAATGAGGCCCCCTGAGTTAGCGAATCACCACCTCAGTCAGCCATACTATGTGCTATGGCAGATCTGACAATCGGCGACGTGCTAGAAAACCGTTATCGCATCGAGGCTCCTATTGCTAGGGGTGGGATGTCAACGGTCTACCGGTGTGTGGATACCCGCTTGGGTCGGCTTGTCGCTGCGAAGGTAATGGATCAGCGCTATCTGGACGACCCGATTTTCAAAGACCGCTTCCGTAGAGAAGCTCGATCCATGGCCCAGTTGAGTCACCCATGTTTGGTGGGAGTCTATGACTTTTCTTCCGATGGCGACAACATCTTCCTCATTATGGAGCTGATCATCGGCGGCACTTTGCGCGAGCTTTTGGCCGAACGCGGGCCTATGCCTCCTCATGCAGCGGTCGCCGTCATGCGTTCGGTTCTGACTGGTTTGTCCGTAGCCCACTCTGCGGGCATGGTTCATCGCGATATCAAACCCGACAATGTGTTAATCAACGCCGATCATCAGGTGAAGTTGGCGGACTTTGGTTTGGTGCGGGCGGCTTCGGCTAGCCAAGCTACTTCCAATCAAATCGTCGGCACGGTGTCTTATCTCTCCCCTGAGCAAGTTTCTGGCGATGACATCGGGCCCGAAAGTGATGTGTACTCCGCCGGCATCGTGATGTTCGAGTTGCTCACCGGCACCACTCCGTTTAGCGGCGACAATCAAATTGCGCATGCTTACGCGCGTCTCGATAGTGCGGTGCCAGCACCTTCATCCATGATCGCAGGAATTCCACCGCTTGTCGACGCCCTCGTTGCTTCTGCTACAGCGCTACGCCCAGAAGAACGCTTCGCCGATGCAGCAGAATTTCTCAATGCGCTTGACGACGTAGCTCAAGAACTACGTCTCCCAGATTTTAGAGTGCCAGTACCTGCCAATGCTGCAGCTTATCGTTCCAATGAACATCTCACTGGCCATTTCACTACCTCCGACCTCATGACCACGGATCTGCCGCGAGAAACTGAAGGCCTGTTTCCTATCGAAGACGCCAGCCCTCATACTCGCGCCTTCCAACCAATTACGCCACAGCCTGCTGCCCCCATCGGGCCTGTTGCACAACGAAAACCAGACTATTCTCCTGAACCAGTAGCACCACAACATGCCCCAGCTGCAACGCATGAGCCCGTCACCAATCGCTCCAAAATCAGTTTTGTTTTGTGGCTCATAGCTGTCATTACCCTAGCCACCGCGGTAGCCCTTGGCGCATGGTGGTTTGGTTCTGGACGCTATGGTGAAGTCCCCCAGGTCCTTGGCCTTGACCAAGTACAAGCTGTAGCCGTTACCGAAGAATCCGGCTTTGGCGCAGTCACCGAACCTGTATACAGCGACGACGTTCCTAAAAATGCCATCGCTGGCACGAAACCAGACCAGGGCCAACGTGCTGTGAAAGGCGACGACATCACGTTGCTGGTATCCCAAGGACGCCCGACCGTACCCGATGTTCCTCAAAGTCGTTCGGCTTCCGAATACCGTCGCCTGCTCGAAGAGCGCACTCTTGAGTACCGCGAAAGCTCCCCCGAATTTTCTGATTCCGTGCCCGAAGGAAAAATCGCCCGTGTTGTACCAGGTTCGGGCAACGAAGTCGCAGTCGGCAGTGCCGTATCAGTTACACTTTCCCAAGGTCCAGCACCTGTGAACATCCCCAATGTTTCTGAACGTCCCGTTGATCAAGCGCGAAGCGAGCTGGAAAAACTAGGATTCGACGTCACCATCGCCGAGGAATTTAGTGACACCATCCCTGGCGGTGACGCAATCGGTACCGACCCCGCAGCAGGCACTACTCTCCCCCGCGGCAGCTCAGTAACTCTTAAAGTTTCTACCTCTGTAGAAATTCCTGATGTTCGTGGAAAATCGCGCCATGATGCCATCAGCGCACTTGCTGATGCAGGTATTACCGTGGAGTCGATTTCTCGTTCCGATAATGAAGTAGGCAATTCTGCAGACGAGGTCACATCGATTACACCAAGTTCTGGTAGCCTCATCGATCCTGCACATACCAAAGTCTCATTGGTTCTTGCGGGCAGAGTCGAAGTGCCTTCTGTTGTAGGTAAACGCTACGCTGAAGCTAAACGCGAACTAGAGGCAGCAGGCTTTAGCGTGACCACAAGCGGGACGAGCAAGTCTTCTGCGCGAGTGTATTGGCAGACTCCTGCCGGTGGACGCGCTGAACCAGGGGCTACCATCAAACTCAAAACCTTGAGCTCTTAGAAGGCTTCAATGAAACATTAATGGGCCCGAAGCAATGAACTAGCCCCCGAAAGTTGGACTGGTTTAATTCTAGGTGGTTAGTGGTTCAAGGGTCTGGTTCCGGTAGTGCATCGGGGTCAGGCCCTTGAGCCGTTTCTGAATGCGTTCGTGGTTATACCAGTGTATGTAGTCATCCAGGGCCTGCCTGAAGTGCTCGAGACTGTCGAATGATTCACCGTGGTACGTCTCTGACTTGAGGTGTCCGAAGAAGTTTTCCATTACAGCATTGTCGTAGCAGTTGCCTTTCCTGGACATCGATTGGATGCCGTCGACACTTGTGATGAGGTCACGCCAGCTGGAATGCTGGTACTGGATCCTTTGATCTGTGTGTACCAGTAAGCCGCTTCCGGGAGATTGGCTTGTGATGGCATCTTTCAATGACTTTGACGTAAACGCTGTATTTGGCGAGGTAGACACACTATACGACACGGTTGAGCGGTCATAGAGATCCATGATTGGTGACAGGTAAACCTTGGTACCGGCAATGCGAAACTTCGTGACATCACTCGTCTACACTGTGTTTGGTTTATCGGGCGTGAAGCATCGATCCAGCATATTCTCCGCGATGTGACTGACAGTGCCTTTGTACGAGTTGTACTTCTTTTTTGTTCTGACCTTGGATTTAAGGCCTAGCTTGTCCATGAGCTTGTAGACCAGCTTATGGTTGATATTCCACCCCGTCCTGGCGAAGTTGAGTATGAATCCTCCGGTAGCCGTAACGACGGTTCGTCTGTGTGAAGACCTCGACGATCGCTTCCTTGAGATCGATATGTTTATCCGGCACGTTCAGGCGTTGTTGGTGATAGAAAAATGTTGATCGGGCAAGACCTGCCGTGTCTAACAAATCTTCTAGGCGATGGTCAGATTTGAGGATGACGATCGCTTCGACTTTTAGCTTCGTCGCTGGCTCCTTAAGTCCCCGCATTTTTTTAAGTACGCGTTTTCTGCCCGTAGTTTCTCCACCTCACGGTGCAGCCGGTCTTCCTTAATCAATGGCTTCGAACGGGCACTGCCTTTAGGTCTGTCCTTCGGTTTCGGCCGAAGTGCCTCATCACCACCTGTACGCTAGGCACGCACCCAATGGGAGACAAGTTGCTGCGAAGACGGCTCGAATTCTCAAGGCAAGATCTATCTTGGACTGGCCAGTGTTGAAACGATCAACGATCTGTTTTTTAACTTCGAAGGAATGGTGCTGTTTCGTTGGGTTTTTCACAAGACACAGCCTGCTATGAAGTTTGAATCGGCGTAGAAGTTTTCGCGCCGCATATTTGCTAACGCTCAACTGACGAGACGCTGCGCTGTAGCCTATTCCATGTTTAAACAAGTCAACGAGTTGCTCTCGCTGCTGGCTTAGAGAACTTCGTGCTCTCAAAGAAATACTCCCCACTAGTCGGAAACTGATTTCTCAGTCCAACTAATGGGGAGCAGTTCAGCGCTTCGGGCCCATTAATTTTATACGCGTTAGTTACGCAGCATCTCGGCAACCAAGAACGACAGCTCCAAGGACTGCTGGGTGTTCAGACGTGGATCGCATGCCGACTCGTAGCGACCTGGCAGATCAACGTCAGTAATATCTTCGGCACCACCAAGGCACTCTGTGACATTTTCACCGGTGAACTCAATGTGGATACCACCTGGATGAGTACCCAAGGCGCGGTGTACTTCGAAGAAGCCTTGTACCTCATCAATGACCTTGTCGAAGTGTCGAGTCTTGTAGCCGTTTGAGGAAGTGAAGGTATTGCCGTGCATAGGATCAGACTGCCAAATCACTTTGTGACCGGATTCCTCAACCGCTTTGACAATTCCAGGTAGCACGTCACGAACTTTGTCGTGACCCATACGAGCCACAATCGTCAAACGACCTGGTACGAAATCCGGATCCAATTTGTTAGCGTAAGCGACAACTTCTTCAGGAGTAGCTGTAGGACCAATTTTGATGCCGATGGGATTGGCGATCATGGCCGCGAAATTCACATGGAAATCATCGAGTCCACGAGTACGTTCACCGATCCACAGCTGGTGAGCCGACAAATCGTACAGTTCTACGTTTCCTTCTTCGTCTTCAGCCAGACGTAGCATCGCACGCTCATAATCAACCACAAGTGCCTCGTGAGAGCAGAAAATATCCGCCGAATGCAAGGTGTGGTCGTTAACGCCGCATGCACTCATGAAGCGCAGTCCGCGTTCAATTTCTTGAGCCAATGCCTCGTAGCGTGCTCCTGCAGGGGAGCTTGCTACGAATTCTCGATTCCATCCCGTGAGACGATGCAGATCTGCAGTACCTGAGCTAGTCAATGCACGAACCAAGTTGGAGGCTGCAGAAGAGTTTGCGTAAGCGCGAATCATGCGAGCCGGATCGTGTCGACGTGCTTCTTCTGTGGCTTCCACACCATTAACGATATCGCCCCGGTAATTAGGCAAGCCGTTAGCGTCTAAGTCAGACGATCGTGGCTTTGCATACTGGCCGGCAATACGAGCCATTTTAACTACTGGGGTGGAAGCACCATACGTTAAGACGACTGCCATTTGCAGAAGTGTCTTAATATTGGCGCGAATATGTGGTTCAGTGTTGGACTCAAAAGTCTCAGCACAGTCGCCGCCCTGAAGCAAAAACGCCTTACCGTTTGCTACATCAGCTAGGCGCTGCTTGAGCTCGCGTACCTCTGGAGCAACGACGATTGGCGGTACAGATTCAAGAATCTTACGCACAGTCTCGGCAGTTGCTTTATCCCAGCTGGGCTGCTGCTTCGCATCGCGAGCAATCACGTCTTCAAACTGCTGCTGAAGTCCATCCGGCAATGGAGGAAGATCAGGCAGGGCTTCTTTAGGGATATCTACTGTCCAACTCACATCTTTATGTTTAGCACGGAACAGGAAGAAGTAGCGTCTTGGCTATAAATAGATTCGCCACTAAGCCGAATTTTTCCATGTGCCGGGAAAAAGATTCCCCCATATGGACATATTATCTGTTGACTACATTACGTTTGTTCAACGGCAATGATTCGGCACAAATCTTGAACTTTTGCAGATTATGGCGAGCGTCGACAAGCGCGTCGTGATTTCCCTCCGGTATCTTAGGTAGGCGCGGACGACCGGCCATCTCCCAGTACTGTTTCAACTCATGTGTATATCGTGGCAGCTCCTTGGGCAACCCGCGCATATCCCCCCATAGCTGAGCCAAAACCACATGGTCATACGCTCCCACCCATGCCCACAATTCAGTGTTACCAAGCGTAGAAGTCAAAAACTCATAGACTTCCTGCCGAATTGTCGCATTACTTTTCCACAGCGAACTCGACGGATTAGGCATTTTATCTAAAACATTATCGCGGACCCATTTGTTCGCACGTGAATGATCTGCGTCAGTCGACACCGCGTAATACTCACGGCCGTCCTCACACACAATTCCAATCGAGACAAGATCGATCGTCTCTCCGTCTTCGATAAATTCAGTATCGTAAAAAAAACGCACAGATGCTCACATTCACAAAAGGTGTTGGATCGCTCTCAAACTCTAGACTATCCAACTCCTACAACACTAAGCCCCCTCGGGGTATCCCTTACCCGCAGCAAGCGACTTTTTAACATCGGCCGCATACAAATCGACGTACTGCTGACCTGTCAGATCCGCGAGAACCTTCATCACATGATCCGTAAAAAAGCGCATAGCATCATAAGAATCAGGATCATAACCAGCATCGATTACAAAGGAGCGCGGACTAATAGCCTTACCGACTTTGATGATTACTTTGTGCGGACGAGGAATCCACGTACCAATAGGATTGGCTTCGCTAGAACCGATCATCGCAATTGGCACCACGACCACGTCAGTGTCAAGAGCGATACGAGCCATGCCAGTCTTGCCGCGATAGATACGTCCGTCGGGAGATCGCGTGCCTTCTGGATAGATTCCAAAAAGATCCCCGCGATCAAGAATTGTACGCGCCGTTTCAAGGAGATCATCACTCGCGCTTTTCGACGTCCTGTCAATAGGAACCTGTCCTACCGCAGTAAAAAACCAACGCTGCAAAGAACCAACAAATCCAGGAGTTATGAAGTACTCCTGCTTGGCGGGGAATGTGATCTGGCGTGGCGACATCAATGGCAGATAGAACGAATCCATAACAGCTTGATGGTTTGAAGCAAGAATTGCCGAGCCCTTATCAGGAATATTTTCTAACCCATGAATCTCAGGTCGGTTGTACACCCGAAGGATAGGCCCCCACAAAATATGCTTAAACGTCCAATACCATTTGTTATGCATGGCTTCATCCTTATTTTTTCGAGCCGAATGTGCTAACACGATTAACTCAAGCTAGACGCGATGCCGAGCCAGATCAGATACCCCGATCATACCGGCATCGCCACCTAATTCGGCACACACCACCATCGGAAGGGGGCGATACCCAGACCCGACAATCTGCTGTGTCATGTGCTGAGTAGCCTTTTCCAAGAACAAATCGCTTGACGTGGACAACCCGCCTCCAATCACGATCTGCCCCGGATCCAAGACATCACACACGATAGACAAGGCGCGACCCATCCATTCAGCAAAATCATCAAAGACCTCGATGGCAAAAGCATCACCCTGGCGCGCCGCTTCGGTCACAGTTTTCCCACTCAATGTGCCTGAACGATAGGCAGCAGCAACCATCGAGTCGCGGCCACGATCGGCGTCGAGAAGCTCACGCGCTGTCGCTTCAATAGCAGTACCGGAACAATAACGTTCCAAACAGCCGCTCTTGCCACAAGAACACTGCCGTCCTTGAGGGACAACAGTAAGGTGGCCGAACTCAGGAGCGGTGCCAAAAGCACCGCGGTAGATCTCACCCTCGTGCATCAGTGTGGCACCGATACCAGTACCAACCGCGAATAAGACCCAGTTTTGCGAACCACGTGCCGCTCCGAAACGGTATTCTCCCCACGCTGCAGAATTCGCATCATGTTCAAGACGAACAGGAAGTCCCAACACGTCCTCTAATTCCGCACGCACTGGGCGATCACGCCACGGCAGATGAGGAGCAAAGCGAACAATTTCGCAATCAGGATCCAAAAAACCTGCAACGGCAAGACCTACAGCCGAAACCTCATGCTTTCCCCGCAATTGAGCTACCAGAGAAATAATGCCTTTTTCCAGAGCCTCAGAAGTTTTAGGGGTAGGAACCGAAACGGAGTCGATGATCAAACCGGAATCCGTCACCGCCGCTGCTCGCATATTGGTTCCACCGATGTCGAATCCGACAGTGACAGATTCTGACATATTCGTCATTGTTTCGCCTCGTTAATGGTAGACAACAGCGGTCGCCACAATGGCACAAGCCATAGCTTTCCAAGTATATCGACGACACGGCAGAACTTCACAACGCAGCAGCCACTAGGCTCGCACTGTTTCATCACATTTAGAGAATTAAAGACTTCAACCGAGCACCCATAATCTCCCAAGTCCAATGATCAACTACATGTTGACGGCCGGCATATCCCATCGATATAAGCGCAGCTGGTTGTTTCACAAGGTCGACGATAACATGAGCTACACTCGACGAATCTCGACCATTAACCACAACACCGGATGCAGGTGTCACAGTTTCGGGCGCTCCCCCCGATTCACCTACGATCACCGGAATGCCACACGCTTGAGCCTCCAAAAAGACAATCCCCAGTCCTTCAACGTCAAGACCACCTCCGCGAGTACGACACGGCATAGCGAACACATCAGCGCCACGCAGCATCATGCCCATCTTTTCCTCAGGTACCCGCCCCTCAAAAGAGATACGAGAACTCGCCTTTTGATCACGCGCCGCTAATCGACGTAGCTTCCCCTCAATGCGCCCCTTCCCCACAATCACCAGTCGCGCCTCAGGACAGCGCTGAACAATCCCTGGAAACGCTTTAATAAGCGTATCTTGACCTTTGCGTGGCACCAATCGAGAAGTACACACAATAACTTTGTCTTTCTCCGCCCACCCCAATTGATCGCGCAGCTCGAACTTCAGTTTTTCGTCCACAGGATAAAAGCGTTCAACATCAACGCCCGAAGGCAAATGGACAAATTTCGGATGCTCTCCAAAAGCCCGTCGGAACCTTCGCAATGTGTAGTCCGAAATGTAGGTCACCACATCGGAATGTTTACCAATAAAACGCAACACACTACGCGCACCTAGAACCATCGACCAACCAACCTCATGACCATGAGTGGTAGAGATAATTTGAATCGCCCCCGCAGCCCTAGCAGCAGGAGCCATGACAGCTAACGGTGCCGCAGCCCCAAACCAAACCGTCGATACGCCTTCACGTTTAATCAAATCCACCATCAGCTTTTTCACCTGCGGTGTTGGCAGCATTAGTTTATTTGAATACCGAATCACCTTATAAGGAACATTCTTATCAAATTCCCGCGCTGCCACTGAATCTTGTGTAGACGCAAAAACTACAACGTCTTCAGGTGGCAAAAGAGCCACAAAATCCCGCAAATAGGACTGAATACCTCCCACAGCCGGAGGAAAATCGTTGGTAACTAATAACAGCCTTGGCACGCCAACACTGTAGCAAACAGCTAGTAACGACGCGCCCCATAAATCGGCATAGAGTTAACCGGCACAACTTGCACCGGGATTCCATAATCCGAAGCATGAACCAACATGCCATTACCAGCATAGATACCCACGTGCGTAGCACCGGGGAAATATCCAACAACATCCCCAGGCTGAAGATCATTAATCGACACTGGCGTACCACCAGCCATTTGAGCCTGCGAAGTTCGAGGAAGAGTTTTACCCTGCTGCTGATAAGACCAATACACTAGCCCCGAGCAATCGAACTGCGATGGCCCAGCAGAACCCCACTCATAGGGCGAACCCAACTTCGACATAGCCGATTCAAGCGCGCTCATCCCCGAAGGCGAGCCCGCCACACCATCCAAGTTGTAAGCAACCGGACCATTTTTATCAATCCAACGCTGACGATCCGCAGCATTCAACGATTCCACACGGCGACGAAGATCCTCAGAGATTCGCTTGAGTTCCTCTTGTTCTTGCACCAACTCACGATGCTTCTTTTCCAACTCAGATTGTTTGAACTTAGACTCCGCAATAGCCATTGTGGCCTCATTACGACGATCAGCCGCATCCTTAGTGACTGCACCCAAGCGAGCCACCGTATCATTTGCCTTCTGAGACAACGTAGCCAGATACGCCGTACGATCAATCGCATTCTGGGGATTTCGCGCAGCAAATGCACTCGTAAGCGGATCCGTGATCGCGCCCCGATAACGTGATAAAGCCAAACGATTAACCACCTGCCGCGATTCACGTTCAGTTGCGGCCGCTTGCTCAGCCTGAGCAGTCAGGTCAGCCGCCCACTGATTGAGCTCTCCTAGCTTGGCCTGGCCTTCTTCCAACCAGACTTCTAACTGCTTAACTTCTTCGTTTTTCTCATTAGCACGGCGGGAAGTATCCCCCATCGATGCAATGAGCTCATCCACAGGATCCGCTTGAGCAATCCCCTGTGGTGCAGCTACCTCTGCCACGCCACCCAACAACAAGGAAGCCGACACAAAAGTTGAAAGCATGACCCTATGAGTCATTTTTGAAAAAACCACGAACGGTCCCCGATATCTACACAGTCTTAAGCGATTCTCCCACTATAGACATGCCATCATCGATGTGGCTAGTCCCAAGAGTTCTACATAAAAAGATAGAGGCCTCAGCACATGCTGAGGCCTCTATCTCTTCGTATTTTAGTAACGCACTGCGTTATAGAAAGGCATGTAATCGATTGGGGTTTCCGACAAAGGGGTGCCCTCCGTTAACGCGTGGATAACAGTTCCATTACCGGTATAGATTCCGACATGGGATGCACCAGAGTAGAAAGCGATAATGTCACCTGGCTGAAGGTTTTCACGAAGAACCTGCATACCACCAGCCGCCTGTGCGTAGGAGGTACGAGGAATGCTCTTACCAACCTGAGCATAAGCCCACGAGGTCAAACCGGAGCAGTCAAAAGCGTTAGGGCCAGTTGCCCCCCAAACGTAAGGGCTGCCGATGCGAGAGCGCGCAGCATCCACAACTGCTTGACCGTTGCTTGCTACTGGAGCTCCAACGAGCGCCGGGTAGTTAGCAGGTTCACCCTGACCAGCCAAGGATGGAATCCACTGATCAGCACTAGGAACGTTTGCAATTCCAGGAACGTTTTCGATACCAGGAACCTCGAAACGGATACCGGTGCTTGGAACAACAACCTCAGCTGCTTGAGCAGGCACTGAAAGCGTAGCTGTGGCGCCTACAACTGCAGCGGAAGTAGCCACTGCCTTGCGTGCGGTTGAGTTGTCGTTACGGCGATGCTTAGCCACGGAGATTCTCCCAATCTTCGAGGTCGTCCTTTTAGCGGACCCTCCAACGATTCTAAAACCATCGGAGGTATTGACCTTTTCAAGTTATGTAAGTCGTGGGGCCCATAGTTCGGGCTCAATTTCAATGTCTCGATTAGGTTACGAAAGTACAACGAGCTTGTCTAGCAAAAATACGCAACTGGCTGTTATCAAACCGCAATTTAAAGAAATAGAGCTTTCCTTAACGTTTCATAAGCGCCCACCACTTTGTAACAATTTGTTATAAAACTAGCCGAATTTTAACTAATTGACCTGCACAAACAGAAATCGACATCACAGCCACCACCACCACTAAAACACCCACAATCAGGACTATCGCTAATCTAAAATAAGTTACTGTGCGTTCCGTCACATTTTTGTAATGTAGTGCGAATCCGAGCTCACAACACACGAATACATACCCATAACAACGCCATCTCCAATGGACATTGCCACCACAGCACGCTGTTTTTGCGCGCATTATAAGGATCATCGTCACCATCAATAACACTTGATTTTTTCACAGCTATGAGATTGTCCTCATTTGTGCGACGAGAACCCCTCCTATATTAAGGAGGCCGCACATCCCCAACCAATGGAATCAAGACTTGTGAAGCGCAAACCACCGCTAAAAACGACGCTACATACCTATATATCGGAGGAGAACATACAAAGAAGGGGCGTTGGTGAATTCCACTTACGTGAAATCTTGCACCAACGCCCCTTTTTCGAGACTCTAGCGAAACAATCTACACAGACTTAGTCTTCTTCGACTCCATCTTGTGCACGGTTGTTTTTCTGCAGATTCTTGTACATTGCCATTTCTTCCAAATGGTTTTCGTGCTCGATCTCTGCATACTTAGCAGCAAGGCTGTCATTGTCTGGGGTGAAGTAGCCACCGCGGCCAGGTTCGCCACCGAAGCCAAGGTCATTGAGCTGCTTCGGTACTGGAGCTCCGGCGTATGGCAGTGGTACAGCATGACCATGCTCATCGACTGGTCCAAGTGGCTGGTGTACCTCAACGAATGCACCATTTGGCATGATCTTGATAACGCCAGTCTCAATACCGTGCTCAAGCACTTCGCGGTCAGAACGCTGCAGGCCAAGGCAAATACGGTAAGTAATGAAGTATGCCAATGGAGGCAGTACGATCAAGCCAATACGACCGACCCACGTCATTGCGTTCAGTGAGACTTCGAAGTGGTAAGCAAACAGGTCGTTACCGCCAGACAGCGTGAGCAAGAAGTAGAAGACAATAGCCATCACACCGAGCGATGTACGTACTGGAACGTCGCGTGGCCGCTGCAGCAGATTGTGGTGAGCGTCGTCGCCAGTGATCTTCTTCTCGATGAATGGGTATCCGACCAGCAAACCAACCAGAACACCACAGAGAAGTGCGACCCAGAAAGCGCCAGGGATTGTGTAGTGGCCGATGTAAAGCTCCCAAGCAGGCATGACACGAGCAGCACCGTCAGTCCACAGCATGTAAATATCTGGCTGGGAACCAGCAGAAACCTGAGATGGGTTGTATGGACCAAGGTTCCAAATAGCGTTGATGGAAGTGAGACCAGCCAACAGTGCCAGCACGCCCAGGGTAACCAATCCGAATGAAGAGGTTTCCAGGATGAAGACTGGGAGGATTCGAACACCTACGACGTTGTTCTCAGTACGACCTGGTCCTGGGAATTGGGTGTGCTTCTGGTACCAAACAAGAGCCAAGTGAGCTGCAATCAAACCAAGGATGATGCCTGGGATGATGAGAACGTGAGCGATGTAGAAACGATCGAGCATCAAATCGGATGGGAAGTCGCCACCGAAGATGAGCCAGTGGAGCCACGTACCGATGATTGGCAGAGCCAAGATGATCGCGGACATAATACGCAAACCAACGCCAGAAAGCAGGTCGTCTGGTAGCGAGTAGCCCATGAAGCCCTCAGCCATACCAAGGAACAACAGCACACAGCCGATGATCCAGTTAGCTTCACGAGGACGACGGAAAGCACCGGTAAAGAAGATGCGGAGCATGTGAACCGTCATGGAAACCATGAAGGTCAGAGCTGCCCAGTGGTGCATCTGACGGATGAACAATCCGCCGCGAACTTCGAAGGAGAGGTTCAGTGCAGTCTCGTAGGCACGAGACATTTCGACACCGTTAAGTGGCAAGTAGGCACCATCGTAAATCACCTTGGTGATTGATGGGTCGAAGAACAAGGTCAGGTAAACACCGGTCAGCAGCAAAATAATGAAACTGTACAGTGCGATTTCACCAAGCATGAATGACCAGTGCGTTGGGAAAACCTTGTTGATCTGTCGACGGATACCCGAAGCCGCGGTGTAACGCGAATCAATGTTATTGCCGATTTCGGCTAGTTTGTTGCTCATGAACGACGCTCCCAGAATGCTGGGCCGACAGGCTCAATGAAGTTGCCTGCGGCGACGAGGTAACCCTCTTCGTCAACGGTAACCGGCAGCTGTGGCAACGCACGTGCGGCTGGGCCGAAGACTGGCTTGCCGTAGTGCAATGCATCAAACTGCGACTGGTGGCACGGGCACAAAATTCGGTTGGTTTGGGCTTCGTACAAAGAAGTTGGGCAACCAATGTGCGTGCAGATCTTTGAGTATGCGTAGTAATCGCCGTAGTGGAAGTCCTCCTGACCCTCACGTTCGATCACTTTATTTGCGTCACTGTTACGCAAACGGATCAACATAACAGCGTTACGTGGACCGTGGATAGAGTGCATCTGCTCTTCGTAAACATCAGCGCTGGCATCATACTTATCACCATCGTTGACGAATTCTTCCGGCAATGGGAACACAGTTTCCATAGCCGCTGCAGCCAAATCTTCAGGACGCATACGAACCAAGCGGGACACGCCTTGGGTGCTGTAATGAGTACCAACAGACGTTTCGTGCTTCTCAGCTGTAACACCAGTGTCACGGCCCAGGTAAAGCTTGACGCCTTTTTCATGCAAGGTCCAGCCGGAGGTCCACAAGGTGCCATCACCTTGAATACCGAGTTCACCCTTCTTCCAAGGGTTCTTCACCATGCCACCAAGTGGAGCGATGATGGTAAGACCAGCGAGAACACCACCGATGCCGAGCATGGACTTCAATACCTTGCGACGACCCAATGTGGAAGTTTCCCAAGAGTCATTCAGCAAAGCGGTGATGGTGCGACGGTCGATTTCTTCGGATGGACCGTCGTGACGACGCTGAACCGAGATTTCAGAAGGAATGATCTTCTTGATGTAGAAGATCACGCCGATGCCAAGCGAAAGAATCGCAAGACCGGAGGTAAGACCAAGCAATGGAGTGTAGAAGGTGTAAATCCACAGACCATCTTCGCCTAGACCCTTATACTCCCATGGCATGAAGAGATAAACAGCGAGGAAAGCAAGGGCGGAAACGATGCCAATGCCGAACCAGATTCCAACGGTGCGAGATGCACGCTTAGATGCTGGGTCGCCTTCAACTGGGAAGCGCTCCTTGCGGTAAGCAACGGTAACGCCATCAAGTTCAGTGCCGAGACGAGCGAGTTCCTCGTTCGACATTGCATCCAATTTTTTGGAGGTGTAATTCATTTCAGGGTTATTGCTCATGAGCGCGATCCAATCCACATGGCAGCGGCCACCAGGACCACGATTCCAACAAGCCACATCATCATGCCCTCGGTCACAGGACCAAGACCACCGAGGTTCCAACCACCTTGGCTAGGGGTTTCTTTTGCCGACTTGATGTAGGCAATGATGTCTTTCTTCTCGTCTGCAGAAAGCTGACGATCCGAGAACTTCGGCATGTTTTGTGGGCCGGTAAGCATTGCTTGGTAGATTTCCTGCTCATTAGCTGGATCTAGAACCGGAGCGTACTTACCACTGGAAAGAGCACCACCACGACCAGTGAAGTTGTGGCATGATGCGCAGTTCAAACGGAAGAGATCGGAGCCGCGAGCGACATCGGCTGGATCGATTCCATCTTTGTAGTTGGCGCCACGTAGTGACTCCATGGCTACCGAACCATCTTTGTTGTAAACAATAGATGGGCCGCCACCATTAGCTTCGACGTATGCGGCAATTGCTAGAGTCTGAGCCTCGGAGTATCGAGGAGTCTTTCGCTTTGCTTGCGCCTCATTACGGAGCATTGGCATACGGCCGGAGTGAACCTGGAAATAGGTTGCACCAGAGCCAACGCCGATAAGTGAAGGACCGCGGCCTTTCACACCTTGAAGGTTTGCACCGTGACAGGTGATACACGCAACGTCGTAGAGATCCTTACCTTCTTGGATAAGGGCCTGCTCGTCTTGCTGCGCAGTAGCAACCTGTGCATCTGGAGTTACTGCGTTGACCAAAATGCCTGCACCGGTCAAGCCGACAGCAAGAGCCATAGCGCCAGCAGCGGTACGACGGAATTTACGGCGTGCCCTGACTTTCTTGGTGTTGGTCATCGACTTCTCGGCAGCGCCTGAGTCGATTGGGTTAGGGGTGGTTTCCATCATTTCCCTTAGAGTCTCGAATACGGAAATTGAGGGTCTTAGTTTTTCTTGCGGTTATGCAAGGTGATGTTGCAACAACGGCGAGTTACTGAATGAAGTAAATCGTGATGAACAGACCGATCCACACGACGTCAACGAAGTGCCAGTAGTAAGAGACAACCATAGCCGCGGTTGCCTGCGCTGGCGTGAACTTTGACTTAGACAGTCGAAGCAAAACCACGACGAAGGCCAACGCGCCGGCAAGGACGTGTGCCGCGTGGAAGCCAGTCGTGATGAAGAACGACGATCCGTAGACACTGCTCTGGATGGTCATACCGTGCTCTACCAAGTGGAAGTACTCATATGCCTGGCCAACCAAGAAGATCGCACCCAACAGGATGGTCAAGGAGAACCAGCGGCGGACACCGAACACGTCACCACGCTCTGCCGCAAATACACCAAACTGAGCCGTCACAGACGACGAAATCAGGATGATCGTAATCACCAAAGCATAAGGAACGTTGAGATGGTGTGCACCTTCCTTCCACGAACCATTACCAATACCGTTTGCACGCGAGGTGAAGTACATCGCGAACAAACCAGCAAAGAACATCAATTCCTGAGACAGGAACACAATCGTGCCGACACTGACCATATTTGGTCGGTTAAGTGCCGCAACACGTTGTGGTGCTGCCATATCTTTATTTCCAATTGCGCTCGTCACGCTAATAAGTATGGTCTTTTGATTGGCCTAAGTCACTTTTTGCCCCCGCAACTTTAGTTTGCTGGTAGGCGCAATAATTTGTTAACAGTGCAAACTTGATTGCAAAATTTTTTAGAAATTTTCGGGAACTTTTTACCACTGACATCCGACTTAATATTTTCGCAGGTCACAGGGCCTGAATTATGGTTCACGATTTACCAACGCTCCCCCTGCGCCCCATCGGGGTAACTGGGTGTGATTATTTTGCAAAAATCCACAAGTTCATATGTGGGTTATCTCACATCAAGAATGGCGAATTATCGGCCAGTTACAACTTTTGATCGAACCCCCACCACCTGCATAAATCCTATAACTAAAACCTAGTAGATAGCCATTTCAAATACTGTGGGAAATATTTCTACAGATTCTGGGAACTTTTTACACTGCCCCATCGACCGCAAGACTTAATGCCATTTTGTCTCTATACGAAAATAGAAAAAGGCTAGTGCCACCCTCTACTGAGGATGACACTAGCCAGAACTAGCGTTAAGAAAAACTCTTAGTGCTTTTCCTTAGGAATTCCGTATTGCAGGTTCAACATGGTGGTTGTGTAGATTAACAAAACAGCACCGATCGCGATCAACCAGTAGTGCATGTAAACGATACCGAAACCAAGCACTGCAATTGCACCACTCATAGCCAATGGCCAGATGGAGCTTGGGCTGAAGAATCCTAGGGTACCAGCGGCATCGGCAACTTCAGCCTCTTCCCAGTCTTCAGGAAGAACGTCAATTCGGTTCTCAGTGAAGTGAAGGTAGCCGCCCAGCATGACCGTGAGTAAAGTACCCAAAATCATGCAGACTCCACCTGCCCACTCGTAGCCAACCATGTAGCCAGAGTCTTCAACGTGCATTGTGGCGAAGAGGTAAATGATCGCCATGATGGCAAGGAAGGTTGCCATCGAGTACATGATCTTTGATGTAGCCTTCATGTTCTCTTACTTCTCCTTATTAATTACGCCGCAGCGGTATCGTCGAAGTTCTCGCCGTCACGCGTAGCGCGCTCCGAGTTGAATGGGTGGGTGCTGGTTGCGTATGGAGCCTCACCGATCGACTTCAAAGCGTCCGAGTTGGTTGCCTGTGGATTGTCGTTACGGAACTTGAGGTACTGAGCAAATTTCTCAGGAGATACAACACGGATTTCGAAGTTCATCATTGCATGGTAGGTACCGCACATTTCTGCACAGCGGCCCACGAATGCTCCTTCTTTTTCAATCTTTTCGATCTGGAACCTACGCTGCTGCTTGTTCTGCTCTGGGTGGTTGTATGCATCACGCTTGAAGAGGAACTCAGGAACCCAGAAAGCGTGAGATACGTCTGCAGAAGCTAGATCGAATTCGACTGGAGTATTGGAAGGAAGAACCAAAACTGGAATTTCTTCAGAGGTACCCAATGTTTCAATCTTGTTGAAATGAAGGTAAGAGGTATCCGTCTTGGAACGACCGTTAATTGGGTTCGGATTGTCGCCGCCCTGATCAACCTTGGTCTTCTCAGCTGCTTCCTGACGCTTCTCATCGGTGCCAACATAATCGGAACCGGTTGGGGAAAGCTCACCGGCAACCTTTGCGTATCCGAACTTCCAGTTCCACTGGTATCCGGTGACGTCAACGGTAACCTTTGGATCCTTGTCCATTGCCGTGACTTTGTCCTGGGTTTGCACCGTGAAAAAGAACAATGCCATAACAATGATGATTGGCACGATGGTCAGTACAAGCTCCAATGGGATGTTGTACTGAGTCTGGCGTGGGAATTCATCCTTGCCAGCTTTCTTTGCGCGCTTTGCGCTCCATGAGAACATGCCGTAGATAAACAAGCCCCACATGATAAAGCCGATGATCCACGCCGTTACCCAAACCCAAACCCAGAAGTTGTACATCGAGGTAGCTTCTGGGGTAATGCCCTTTGGCCACCCGAATCCCAAAGCGGTACCCAATGGGCCACCTGGAGCCTCAACGTCACAACCCGCAAGAGCTAGGCCACCAAAACCGATGACGCTGCCAAGCAGAGCCTTACGGACTGTGCCACGCTTTTCCTGCTGTTCCACGCGCGTTTGCCTTCCTGTCGCACTAGTTCTTGAGACACTCCACCACTCTTCCCCACACAGTAAATGCGCAGAAAATCACACGGAGGTCTATCTATATGTAGCGAGGATAGTCGATAGTCACGTCTTTTCCTTAATAACTAACAACGGCTTCCCCCGCCATTTTCATGGGATTTTGCCGGAAATCGACGGTTTTCACCTCTTTGCCCTAACGCAACGAAATTTCATTGACTTTTTACGTGATAGATGTCACATTGATTTTCGCCGGTATCATCCAAACGTATAACCACCCCGCGGGATCACCCACTTGGCTGAATTATTCACCAATTCTTCCCTCAATACACGGTAGGGATTCAATCCCCCATCGCTGTTTCGGGGTAACGTAAGACAATCCGGAAGTTACCAATAGACGAGGAGGATCTGCTCACATGTGTGGACTTCTAGGCATGCTCTCCAGCACAGGACAGGCCAGTAAGTATGTAGCTGCTATAGAAAGTGCTTTGCCGTGCATGCACCACCGAGGCCCTGACGAAGCAGGTACTTGGCATGACGACCATGCAGTTTTTGGCTTTAATCGCCTATCGATCATCGATCTCGAGCATTCTCACCAGCCCTTGCGATGGGGGCCTGAAGGCGAGCCCGACCGCTATGCCATGACTTTTAATGGCGAGATCTACAACTACGTAGAGCTACGAAGAGAACTTCAAGACCTCGGCTACACCTTTGACACTTCAGGCGACGGCGAAACTATTGCTGTCGGTTTCCACCACTGGGGTGCAGATGTAGTTCTCCACTTGCGCGGAATGTTTGGCATAGCCATTTGGGACACCAAAGAACAACGTCTTTTCTTGGCCCGCGATCAATTTGGCATCAAGCCGTTGTACTTTGCTACCACCGAAGCTGGCACCGTTTTCGCCTCTGAGAAAAAGTGCATCTTGGATATGGCAGATGCTATTGGTCTAGATTTGGGGCTTGACCAACGTGCTATCGAGCACTACATCGATCTCCAATACGTTCCAGAGCCTGAAAGTCTTCATCAGCACATTCGACGCCTAGAGTCTGGCTGCTTTGCTTTCGTTTCTGTGGGAGGCAATGTCGAGCAGACTCGTTACTTCCTTCCTCAGTTCCCCGCACAAGAATTTCCAAAGGACAAGGAACAGGATCTCTTCGATCAAATTGCCAAGGCCCTAGAAGATAGCGTCGAAAAGCACATGCGTGCCGACGTCACTGTCGGTTCCTTCCTGTCTGGCGGCATCGACTCCACTGCGATTGCAACTTTGGCAAAACGCCATAATCCGAATCTGTTGACATTCACAACAGGATTTGAACACGAAGGATATTCGGAAGTCGATGTGGCTGCAGAATCCGCTGCTGCCATTGGAGTGGAACATATCGTTAAGATTGTCTCTCCCGAGGAATATGCCAATGCCATTCCTCAAATCATGTGGTACTTGGATGATCCAGTAGCCGATCCTTCCCTAGTCCCATTATTTTTCGTTGCTCAAGAAGCCCGCAAGCATGTCAAAGTCGTGTTGTCAGGCGAAGGAGCAGACGAACTATTTGGTGGTTACACCATTTACAAAGAGCCGCTTTCTCTTGCTCCATTTGAAAAGATTCCTTCCCCGCTACGTCGCGGCCTTGGCAAAGTAGCCGAAGTTTTCCCTGACGGAATGCGTGGTAAATCCTTGCTCCAACGCGGTTCGATGACGATGGAAGAGCGTTATTACGGAAATGCTCGTTCCTTCAATTTTGATCAAATGAAGCGCGTTATCCCATGGGCCAAGAAGGAATGGGATCACCGCGAAGTCACCGCACCGATCTACGCCCAGTCTGAGCACATGGATCCCGTTGCGCGAATGCAGCATTTGGACCTTTTCACGTGGATGCGCGGCGATATCCTCGTCAAGGCCGACAAGATCAACATGGCTCACTCCTTGGAGCTTCGCGTCCCATTCTTGGATAAAGAAGTATTTGAGGTTGCCGAAACCATTCCTTTTGACCTCAAGATTGCTAACGGAACGACCAAATATGCGTTGCGTAAGGCTATGGAACAAATCGTTCCGCCGCATGTGCTACACCGCAAGAAACTCGGATTCCCAGTGCCTATGCGCCACTGGCTAGCCGGCGATGAGCTATTCGGTTGGGCTCAAGACACCATCAATGAGTCGATGACCGACCAATACTTTGACAAGACAGCAGTCTTAGCAATGCTCAATGAGCACAAGAATGGTGTATCTGATCACTCCCGCAGGCTATGGACCGTCCTTGCATTTATGATTTGGCACGGAATTTTCGTCGAGCACCGCATTGATCCAAGCATCGAGAAACGCGATTATCCTGTGTACCTATAAGCGGCCGCTTGCCTAGCAACTCCATATAAAAAGATCCCGCTAGTTCTCCTAGAAAAGTAACGGAGACCTAGCGGGACTTTTTTATTTACGTTTAATTAAACGAATCACCACAAGCGCAAGAGCCTGTAGCGTTCGGGTTATCAATGGTAAAGCCCTGGGATTCAATGGTGTCAGCAAAGTCGATCGTCGCACCAGCAAGATAAGGCACAGACATTTTGTCAACGACTAGACGAACGCCACCGACCTCATCAACCTTATCTCCGTCGAGGTCACGATCATCAAAATAAAGCTGGTAACGCAAACCAGCGCAACCGCCTGGCTGAACCGCGATGCGCAGCGAAAGGTCGGTACGACCCTCCTGCTCCAGCAAAGCTTTAGCTTTTGCAGCAGCAGCATCGCTCAAAATAACGCCTGTATTGGAAGCAGGTGCAGTCATGTTTCTCCTTCAAATTTTTATAGCTCCGGTGTCGCACAATATTGTGCAACACCGTGGGTAGAACCTAGGGTATCGCACCTTAGTGCGTGATCGCATAATGCGGTTACCGATGCTGGTACTAACGGCGTACCCCCAATGTTTATTCCGCAGTCATTCTATGCCCTCATATCTGGCTGGTCTGTTCCACTTTTCAGCTGATTCCTTGTAGCCTAGAACCCGTGAAAACCCCAAGTGACAATTCCTCTGAATCGCCTAATACTCAAAGCGCTTATGCCTCGCATGCTTCCAAGGCATATACCCCAAAGAAGGGGCGCCCTACCCCAACGCGTAAAGAAGCAGAGGTTCACGCTGGATCTTTCCGTTCTCGTTATTCGCCTAACGAATCATGGAGCGAGGATCGCAAAAAGCGTAAAGAACTCAAAGCTTCTATGACCAAAGAAGAGTGGAAGGCTTACAAGAAAAAGCAAGCTGATGCCTCCAAGCAGAGGCGTCGCGAAGCCCAAATGGCTATGGACAGTGGCGATGAGCGCTATCTGTTACCTCGTGATCGTGGTGAAGAGCGCCGCTATATCCGCAACCTCGTCGATTCCAAGCGATACATCAATAACCTAATGATGCCTCTCGCCCTAGCTTTGCTCGTCGTTATGCTTTTCGGCAACAAGTTCCCCGCCGTCGCCGCAATGATTTCCACCGGCGCCCTCGCCGTGATCTTGGTATTCCTTTTGGAAGGTATTTTGCTTGGTCGCAAGGCAGCACGCATGGCTCGTGAGAAATTCCCACACACCTCTGAATCCGCTTTCTCTCTCGGATTCTATGCCTACGGTCGAGCAACACAGCCACGTCGCTGGCGCACTCCAAAGCCGCAGGTCAATATCGGAGATAAGGTTTCCTAAATGCTCACGCTAGTGTTGGGCGGAGCACGCTCGGGAAAATCGGCGTTCGCTGAACAGCTCGTGGGGGCACAATCGTGCCTCTATGTGGCCACGGCGCGTCCTTTCGAAGGGGAATTCGACGCTGACTTTCGTTCTCGGATTGCCACACATGTCGAGCGACGTCCTAGATATTGGGACACCGATGACCAACACGATCTCATCGAGATCCTGAAAAACGAGCAGGTAGATCACGACACACTATTGGTCGACGATCTTGGCACATGGCTCACGCACATCCTTGACACTCATCAAGCATGGGATGACCCCGCTCAGTTAGTTTCTACTGTGAGCGACGACCTCGTTGCAGCGTTTTCCACTGCTGGCCAGAACCGCAACATCATAGTGGTGAGTCCAGAAGTTGGAATGGGCATTATTCCTTCTCACCCAGCTGGCCGACGCTTCCGCGACTCTATTGGAAAAGTAAACGCTGCTGTGGCAGCTTGTTGCGACCGAGTGGTGCTCGTTGTTGCGGGATTGGCACTAGAGTTGAAACCCGTAAGTGGCGACTAGTGCCCACAACCTTTGTTACCTATTGCTCCACGCTTCAAGGAGATACCTGATGCAGCCTTCGGACTTTTTTCCAAAGATTGACTACCCAGATGAAGACCTAGCTCAGCAAGCTCGCGAGCTACAACTTAATCTGACTAAACCTACGGGGTCATTGTCGCGGCTTGAGGATCTTGGTGTGTGGTTGTCGTCATGCCAAGGTCAGGTTCCGCCGCATCAAATTTCCCGCCCTCGCATGGTCATTTTTGCCGGTGATCATGGCATCGCATTAAATAGCGTATCGCCCTACCCCATCGAAGTATCGCTGCAGATGGCCGAAAATATCCGCAATGGTGGTGCTGGTATCAACGCAATTTCGAATGCTTCCGGAATCGGTATACGAGTTGCCGATATTTCACTGAACCACGATGTGGACGGCCCAGAGCGCGTTTCCCGGTCATGCGGTTCTATCGATCATGAAGATGCGATGACTGAAGAACAATTGGTGCGTGCCATTGAGATCGGTAAGCGTATCGCCGACGAGGAAATCGACGCTGGAGCCGATCTTCTTATGGCTGGAGATTTGGGCATTGGTAACACCACACCTTCTGCTGTCATCATTGGACTTTTTACACACCAGGAACCTGTCGTGGTTACTGGTCGCGGTTCTGGAGTGGACGATGAAGGATGGAAGCGTAAAGTCGCAGCCGTTCGCGATGCGATGTTCCGTGTGCGCAAACATCGCGATGATCCACTAGCAATTATGCAGAAAGTAACCTCCCCTGAGTTGGTTGCTATGGGCGCTTTTATCGCTCAAGCTGCAGTGCGCCGCACCCCAGTTATTTTGGATGGAGTTGTTGTTACCGCATCGGCAATTTTGGCTGAGAACCTAGCGCCTGGTGCGCGTAAGTGGATGCAAGCCGGACATCAATCAGCCGAGCCTGCGCATAAGTTCGCTTTAAGCTACCTAGGTCTAGAGCCTCTGCTTAAATTGGGACTTCGTTTGGGCGAAGGATCAGGCGCGGCTGCAGCGTTCCCTCTGGTTCAGATTGCTGCTCATATCATGACGGACATGGCCACTTTTGATACTGCGGGTGTTTCTGGCAAAGGTGCAGTCCCTGCCAATCGCTCGATGAAACAGTAGTTTCATATGTCTGGCAAAGCATATTTTGTCAACGGTGAGCATGGGCCTGCGATTATCGAAGGCCCACTGACCGCACTGAATTGGTTGACTATTTTGCCTGTTCCCAGCGCCACGGCATTCGATCGTGTCACAGGCGGACGCGTTATGGCATCTGTTCCCTTTATTGGCATTGTGTTGGGAATTGTTGGCGGCGCTATTGCGTTCGCTGCAACGTCGCTCGGGGTGGCGTCAATAGTCACTGCGACGGTCATCGTGTGTTTTTGGGAGCTATTTACACGATTTATGCATCTCGACGGGCTTGCCGACGTCTCCGATGCTTTAGGTTCCTATGCACCACCCGCGCGTGCACGTGAAATCATCGCGGACCCAGCAACGGGACTGATCGGTATGGGCGCATGCCTGATTTCAATTTTGATCCATATCAGTTCTTTCACTGCACTTCTCGATGCTCGCCTCTGGTGGATGGTGCTGATTACCCCGATGATCGGACGGTTTTGTGCCATCTTCGGGGCTCATTCACGACTCAAACCCATGAACCCTACTGGTTTTGGTGCAATGCTCATTGGCACAGTGAAAACTCGCACTATTATCGCGTGGTTATGCGTGCACCTTGTAATATGCATCGGCGTTCCCCTCGCAATGGATCGCGGTGAGCTGATCACCATAACTATCCTGGGGTTGCTGTGCTCAGTAGCTTTAGCATTGGTAGAAATTCGCCATCTCCATCGCCGGTTTGAAGGCATGAATGGCGATACCACCGGCTTTATCATGCATTCTGCGACTGCGCTTTGTGCATTAGTCTTTGCTGTAGGCGTGGGCATAGTAACTTAAAGCCACAAAAACTCGAGAGCCAACTCCCGCTGTTTTCAGAAGGAGTCGGCTCAATCTCGTTATAGGAAAGAAATAATTTACGCCTCTACGAGGGTGTGCATCCATCCGTGAGTATCAGCAACGTTGCCGCGCTGGATTCCAGTAAGTGCCTCACGAAGCTGCATGGTGATCGAACCTGCCTCGTTGTTGTTAACCAAGAACTCACCGTGCGTGGACTTCACAGATCCAACTGGGGTAATCACGGCTGCAGTACCGCAAGCAAATGCTTCGCTCATAGCTCCGCTCGTAGCAGTTTCTTCCCACTCGCCCTTAGACACCAAGCGTTCTTCAGTGGTGTAGCCAAGATTGCGAGCAACCTGAAGCAATGAATCACGGGTAACACCAGGAAGCAGTGAACCGGACAGCTTCGGGGTAATCACGTGAGCCTGATCCCCTTTGCCCATAACGAAGAAGAGGTTCATTCCGCCCATCTCTTCGATGTAGTTATGCTCAATTGCATCGAGCCATACTACCTGATCGCAGCCTTTTTCCGCTGCTTGGGTTTGTGCGATGAGCGATGCCGCGTAGTTACCTGCGAACTTAGCCGCACCAGTACCACCAGGAGCTGCGCGAACGTAGTCTTCAGACAGCCATACCGACACAGGCTTGATGCCACCAGAGAAATAGGCACCAGCTGGCGAAGCAATAACAAAATAGCGGTAAGACTTCGAGGAATGAACACCCAACGTAGTCTCGGTAGCGATCATGAATGGGCGCAGATAGAGCGATTCCTCACCACCGGCAGCGGGAACCCAGTCGCGGTCTACTGAGACAAGCTGCTGGATTGACTCGATAAAGACCTCGATAGGAAGCTCTGGCATGGCCAAACGCTGAGCGGAGCGTTGGAAGCGCGCCGCATTTGCTTCCGGACGGAAGGTACGGATGGTGCCATCAGCATGGCGGTAGGCTTTCAGGCCTTCGAAAATTGCTTGTCCGTAGTGAAACACCGAGGTAGCAGGGTCCAAGGACACGGGTGCATATGGCTGAACCTGTGCATTGTGCCAGCCTTCGGTTTCATTCCAGTCGATAGTGACCATGTGGTCGGTGAAATACTTGCCGAAACCAGGGTTGGCAACAATTTCTTGTACTTTGTCTGCTGGCGTTGGGTTCGGATGATCGATTTTCTTAAACGTAATAGAGCTCATGGACTTCAACGTACACCAGACATCCTCACCTGCCATTGGCTAAGCTGGACAACACTAAAATGTTTCCTTGGCTTTTGCGCCAACTACCAACTTTTGGAGGTAAATACCTGTGAGCACACAGTTCTCACTGCCGGCGACCGGACTAACTACTCAACTCGAGCTGTCTAAGAAACTCCCCGAGGATATTGATGCCCTTGTCGTCCCAACCTTTAAGGGCGAGGATGGTCTTGAACTCGCAGCCAGCGGTTTGTTCGATGAAAACCTCGAGATCGCCATTTGGGATTTGCTCGTAGCGGTCGGAGCCACTGGTAAGCAGAGCGAAGTTGTACGCATCCCATCCATCGAGGGCATTGAGGCCGACTTCATCGTCGGCGTGGGCTTAGGGGATAACGATTCGCTTGACGACGACACCCTGCGCCGTGCAGCTGGCGATGCAGCTCGAAGCTTGGCGGGTGTTCAGCATGTTGCTACGACGTTGGGAGCTTTCGGTCTGCAACCTGCTGTTGAGGGCTTTGCGCTGGGTGCCTATAACTACACCGGCGTGCGCTCGGAGCCAAAGAAGCCACTGCCTTTGGAAAAGGTTACGTTCATTTCCCTTGGTGATAAAAAGGCTGCGAAAGAAGAATTCACCGCAGGCCAGATTATTGCGGAATCTGTGGCTTTGTGCCGCGATCTAGTCAATGCGCCTTCCTCCCATCTCTACCCAGAGTCCTACGCGGCGATTATCCAAGACACTGCCGAGAAATTCGGCCTCGGTGTAGAAATTTTGGATGAAAAGAAGCTGGAAAAGCAGGGCTTTGGCGGCATCTTGGCTGTGGGAACCGGCTCCTCCCGTAAACCTCGTTTGGTCCGGTTGACTTGGGCACCAAAGAAGGCCAAAAAATCCATCGCGCTGGTGGGTAAAGGCATCACCTTCGATACCGGTGGAATTTCTCTCAAACCAGGCGCTGGCATGGACGACATGATCTCCGATATGGGCGGCTCTGCCACCATGGTGGCCACGATCATTGCTGCTGCTCGTCTTGGCGTAAAGCTCAATGTCACAGCAACTATCCCGTTGGCAGAAAATATGCCAGGCGGCAATGCTTTCCGCCCAGGTGATGTGATTACCCACTACGGCGGAATTACCTCGGAAATCCTTAATACTGATGCTGAGGGCCGCTTGGTGCTCGCGGACGCTATTGCACGCGCTAGCGAAGACAAGCCCGACTATTTGCTGAACGTCGCAACGCTGACGGGTGCACAAATCGTTGCACTAGGTGATCGCACCTCCGGAGTTATGGGCTCCGAGGAATTCCGTGATTCGGTAGCTCTCACCGGCCGCACAGTTGGTGAACCAGCATGGGCAATGCCGCTGCCAGAGGAAATTGGCGAGGCAGTGAAATCCCCTGTTGCTGATATCCGTAACGTCACCGGTTCTCGTTCCGGCGGCATGATGGCAGCTGGCTGGTACCTTAGCCACTTCGTTGGCGAAGGCATCGAATGGGCTCACGTCGATATTGCGGGACCTGCCTATAACAAAGCAGGCATCTACGGATACATTCCTAAGCGCGCCACGGGTGTTCCGGTACGTACATTCGTGCAGGTGCTCTCTAACCTCGCTGAGCAGTAACACCTAAGATGAATAAAGTGGTCAAGGATCATTAGTCCTTGACCACTTTATTTTATTTATTTGCTATTGAGATTCCCCGCGTTCTCTTTGTAATTTTTCGCGACGTTCACGTTGTTCTTCACGTTTACGCAAGATTCGATCCCGTTCAATTTTTTCGCGCATCCGCTGCGGGTATCCGGTTTCTTCTACGTCATAGACTGGTACTCCCAAAGTGGAACTGATCACATCTATGCTTTTGGGGCCTCCGATGCGACGACGTGTGAATTCGCCAGTGATATCAACCAGCACTACGGACATTTCATTCACGATCGTTTCCGGTTCGACAAAAGCTTCCACAACAGCATGTGTGCTTACCCACTCTTGGAGGTAGCGAAGGTCTGTTTCCCGCACCGTTTCTCCAGGACCACGGGCAGGCTTAATGTTGGAACGAGGAGATTTTCTGCCAAAAAGGTTGAACACAATCCACAATTCTAGGGGCAAAATCGCAATCTTGGGGCTATCCGAGTCACACTGTGCCGGACAAAACGGTATCCTCGTATGTTATTAAAGTTCTTAACACTCGACTTGCGAGGAGTCTTTACACAATGGCGCACTCCGTTGTAATGCCTGAACTGGGCGAATCCGTCACCGAAGGTACCATCACCCAGTGGCTGAAGTCCGTTGGTGACACAGTCACTGCCGACGAGCCGTTGCTCGAGGTATCTACTGACAAGGTCGACACTGAAGTTCCTTCGCCTGTCTCCGGTGTCTTGCTTGAGATCAAGTTTGAGGAAGATGACACCGTAGACGTCGGAGACGTTATTGCGATTATTGGCGAAGAAGGCGACGCTCCAGCTGCCAAGGAAGAGCCAGCCGAGGAGCCACAGCAAGAAGCTCCCAAGGAAGAGCCAAAAGCTGAGGCACCAAAGGCTGAAGCAGCTGACTCCACCGACGTAGTCATGCCAGAACTCGGCGAATCCGTCACCGAAGGCACCATCACCCAGTGGCTGAAGTCCGTTGGCGACACCGTCGACGTTGACGAACCACTCCTCGAAGTCTCCACCGACAAGGTAGACACCGAAGTCCCATCCCCAGTCGCTGGCACCATCCTCGAAATTCTCTTCAACGAAGACGACACCGTCGACGTCGGAGACGTAATCGTTCGCGTTGGCACCCCAGGATCTGCCCCAGCTGCCAAGGAAGAGCCAGCCGAGGAGCCACAGCAAGAAGCTCCCAAGGAAGAGCCAAAAGCTGAGGCACCAAAGGCGGAACCAAAGAAGGAAACTCCGGCCAAGAACATCAACAACGAGAACGTCCCTTACGTCACTCCGCTGGTCCGCAAGCTGGCTGACAAGCACGGCATTGATCTGACCACTGTGGAAGGCACTGGTATCGGTGGACGCATCCGCAAGCAGGATGTTTTGGCTGCCGCTGGTGTTGGCGCAGCTCCTGCAGCACAGGCCGCTCCTGCCCAGCCAGTTTCTGCAGCATCCACCAAGTCCGTGGATCCAGAGAAGCAGAAGCTGATCGGTACCACGCAGAAGGTCAACCGTATCCGCGAGATCACCGCGCGCAAGACTGTGGAGGCTTTGCAGATTTCTGCTCAGCTCACCCAGCTGCATGAGGTCGATATGACCAAGGTTGCGGAACTGCGTAAGGCCAACAAGCCAGCCTTCCAGGAAAAGCACGGTGTGAACCTCACCTACTTGCCATTCTTTGCAAAAGCAATTGTTGAGGCTTTGGTTGCCCATCCGAACGTCAATGCGTCCTACAACGCTGAGACCAAGGAGATGACCTACCACGCTGATGTCAACCTCTCTATTGCTGTTGATACCCCAGCTGGTCTGCTTACCCCTGTAATCCACAAGGCTCAAGAGTTGTCTTTGCCGGAGCTAGCTAAGGCAATTGTCGATTTGGCTGACCGCGCTCGTAACAACAAGCTCAAGCCGAATGACCTTTCCGGCGGTACCTTCACCATCACCAACATTGGTTCCGAAGGCGCACTCAGCGATACCCCAATCTTGGTTCCACCACAGGCAGGAATCTTGGGCACCGGCGCTATTGTTAAGCGTCCAGTAGTCATCACGGAAGACGGCATCGATTCGATTGCTATTCGCCAGATGGTCTACTTGCCATTGACCTACGATCACCAGATCGTCGATGGTGCCGATGCAGGTCGTTTCTTGACCACCATCAAGGATCGCCTCGAGACTGCCAACTTCGAAGGTGACCTCGAACTCTCCTAGTTTGTAGCACGCTTTACAAACGCCTAGTGGCCGGCCTTGCTTTCACAACAAAGCCTGCCACTAGGCGTTTCGTTTTATCCTCGTTGCTTCAGTAATGACGGACTATAGTGTGATCCATGACTGCTGTTCGAGATCCGTTCTTTCCAGCCGACCAATCCATCCGCGCTTCCCACAACCCCATAGAAGTGCGCGAACTCGGCATGATGGATTATCAACGCGCATGGGATCTCCAAGCAGAACTGAACAAGCAACGCCAACGCGACGAAATCAATGACGTCATTTTGGTGCTGGAGCACCCCAGTATCTACACCGCGGGCAAGCGCACGCAGCCTTCTGATCGCCCACAGAACGGCCTACCGGTTATTGATGTGGATCGCGGGGGCCGGATCACGTGGCATGGTCCGGGACAGCTGGTGATGTACCCGATCATCAAACTTGCCGAGCCCATCGATGTTGTCGATTATGTCCGCCGCGTGGAGGAAGCCCTGATCCATGTCATCCGCACTCATGGGATTCCCAACGCAGGGCGTATCGACGGGCGCTCAGGTGTGTGGGTTCCAAGAAAGACTCCGGAAGAACACCGCAAGGTTGCCGCTTTAGGTATTCGCATTGCCGGTGGCGTGACCATGCATGGTTTAGCTTTGAACTGTGACAATACGGTTGAGTTCTATGATTACATCGTTCCGTGTGGCATCTCCGATGCTGGGGTGACCACGATGACGCAAGAAGCGGGAAGTGATGTCACTCCCGCGTCAATGACCGCTCCTCTGTTGGCTGCCCTCGATGATGCGTTTGCCGGTCGGCTCGTCGTTGCTGATCATAGCTTTGCTACGGCTCCAGATCCTACGAAGATTCCACGACGCCCCTAATTGCAGATACGACAACAAATTAAGGGGTGCTTCTTGCTGGTTGTTTACGTGCGTGTCGACGACCACAGCAATCACGGGTACTCTGCAAAGGGTGACTAAAGCACCCGAAGGACGCAGAATGCTCAGAGTTGAGGCGCGCAACTCGCAAACCCCCATCGAGAGCAAACCACGTTGGATCCGCACCGCTGTTAAAACTGGCCCTGAATATCAGGACATGAAAAAGAAGGTGTCGGGCGCAAGCCTGCACACCGTATGCCAAGAAGCCGGCTGCCCTAATATCCACGAATGCTGGGAGTCGCGTGAGGCTACCTTCTTGATTGGTGGCGCTAACTGCTCACGCCGTTGCGATTTCTGCCAGATTAATTCTGCTAAGCCCGAACCGCTCGATCGCGACGAGCCACGTCGCGTTGCAGAATCAGTACGCGAAATGCAGCTGAATTACTCGACCATCACTGGTGTAACCCGTGACGATCTTGAAGATGAAGGCGCTTGGCTATATGCAGAAGTTGTTCGCAAGATTCATGAGCTCAACCCCCACACCGGCGTAGAAAACCTCACCCCTGATTTCTCCGGCAAGCCTGACTTGTTGCAAGAGGTTTTCGAGGCTCGCCCCGAAGTTTTTGCCCATAATCTTGAAACAGTCCCTCGCATCTTCAAGCGGATCCGCCCCGCATTCCGCTACGAGCGCTCCTTAGACGTAATCCGTCAAGCCCGTGATTTTGGATTGGTTACCAAATCCAACCTGATCTTGGGTATGGGAGAAACTGTCGACGAAATCCGTGATGCCTTGGTTGACCTGCACTCGGCAGGTTGTGACATCATCACGATTACCCAGTATCTTCGCCCCAGTCCGATGTACCATCCCATCGACCGTTGGGTAAAACCTGAGGAATTTATCGATCACGCCAAATTTGCGCGTGAACTTGGATTCGGTGCTGTTATGTCTGGGCCATTGGTGCGTTCTTCTTATCGTGCCGGAAAGCTTTATGCCGAGGCTCTCGCGGCTCGTGGGGAATCTCTGCCAGAAAACTTGGCTCATTTGGCCACGACTGCTGATGGCAGTACTGCACAAGAAGCAAATACTTTGTTGGAAAAGTACGGTCCTTCTCAAGACACCCCTGTGTTGTCGTCGAAAGCTTAAAACTGGGGCGTAGCCGGTGGGTTATTTAATGAATCCTGCCTTGCCCCGCTAAGGTGGTATGCATGGCTGACGTGAACAAGCAGGCCGCAAAGGCCGCAAAGAAGGAGCAACGCGCCGCTAAGCGTGCTCAACGTCGCCAGAACTGGGCACAGATCTGGCAGGCGTTTAATATCCAACGCAAGCAGGATAAAGCGCTGATCCCGATTATGCTTGCTGCCTTCTTTGGCACCGGCTTGGCGTTCTTCCTCATCGGTTTGTTGTGGAACCACCAGTGGTTCATGCTGGTTACCGGCTTGATCCTTGGTGCCGCATTGTCAATGTTCTTGTTTAGTCGCCGTTTGCAGGCCAGCGTGTACGACCGTGCAGAAGGCCAAGCAGGTGCAGCAGGCTGGGCTTTGGAAAACATGCGCTCCGGTTATGGCATGGCATGGCGTACTAAGACAGGTGTTGCTTTCACCAAGAACATGGATGTGCTTCACCGCACCATTGGCGTGTGCGGCATCGTACTTGTCGGCGAGGGCAACAAATCCCGCCTTCGCCCACTGGTAAGCCAGCAGCGCAAGCGCTTGGAGCGCCTCGCACCAGGTGTGCCAGTGCATGAGATCTACATTGGTTCCGGTGAGGGCGAAGTTTCACTGAAGAAGCTTCAGAGCACTTTGATGAAGTTGCCTCGCGTGTACAAGAAGAACGACGTGTACAGTATCGCTAACCGCATCGAGTCCATGGACAACATTAATGCCGGTGGGGCTGCCCTTCCCAAGGGGCCAATTCCTAAGGGCGGCAAAGTGTCGGGCATGAATCGTCGCGCTCGTCGTTCGGCAGAACGCAATAAGTAAGAAGATAGAAAAATTCCCACGCACATGTGCGTGGGAATTTTTTGTTGCTATCCGAAAACAACTGCGGTGCCGGTAGCTCGGTCATGCATGCCGCGCCCGTCGGCGTCGACAAGCACTGCGGGGAAAATGAAGCACGTAAATGCAGTACGCGCAAGTGCCCGCACGAAGCCCACGTGCGCATCGCGGGCGTCGATACGCGCAACGCCAATGCCAACCGATGCTTGTCCTGGGGTGCGTGCAAACAGCCACACGCTCACGACTCCGAGAATAAAGAAGAGAATCAGTGCGACAGTCGATGTACCGCCAAGAACATGGGTTACGTTGGTAATCAGCACAGCGGCGATAAGACATATGATCCAGTCAATTGCTACTCCCAATGCACGGCGCATTACAGAGGCTAAGGCTCCTGGCCCTTCTTTGGGGAGGCCGAGGAATTCACCTGGCCAACGAGCAATACGGTTTCCGTCGAATTCTGCAGGGATCTGTGGGCCGTCGAGCCAGCTGCGCTTGGGGTTTGCCATGTCTCCTACCTTAATATGGATGATAGCAATCACACGAACGTGGTTTCTGACATGATGGTTGGAGTAACCGCAGTCACCATTTTTTGATAGCCCTATAGATAATAGGTTAAGCTAGTCGCGCGTATAACCTACGAGTAACCTACGACCGCCTATCAATGTGTCAGCGTTCACGCTCTAAACCCATTACACCTTATAACGAGGAGTCAACGTGGCTTTTACTTCCAACGAAGACGTCATTAAGTACATCAAAGAAGAAAACGTCGAGTTTCTTGATATTCGCTTCACCGACGTTCCGGGCCGTGAACAGCGCATCACCATCCCTGCATCGATGTTCACCGAGGAAGCTGCTGAAGATGGCTTCGCATTCGATGGTTCCTCTATCCGAGGATTTACCACCATCGACGAATCCGACATGAACTTACACCCCGACGTTGCTACCGCAATGGTCGACCCATTCCGCAAGGCTAAGACACTGAACATGAAGTTCTTTGTCCACGACCCATTCACCCGCGAGCCATTCTCCCGTGACCCACGTAACGTTGCCCGCAAAGCCGAGCAGTACCTGGCTTCTACTGGCATCGCTGACACCTGCTTCTTCGGCGCGGAAGCTGAATTCTACGTCTTTGACAAAGTCAGCTATGAAATTGAAGGTAACCGCTCCCACTACGAGGTCGACTCCGACAACGGCTGGTGGAACCGCGGCGTAGACCAAAACCTCGATGGCACCCATAACCGCGGCTACAAGACCCCATTCAAGGGCGGCTACGGCCAGTGCGCGCCATACGACACCCTCGAAGATCTTCGCGACGAGATAACACTCACCTTGCGCGACGCAGGCTTTGACGTTGAGCGCCAACACCCAGAATGCGGTACCGGATCACAGCAAGAGATCAACTACCGATTCAACACCCTGCTCCACGCTGCCGATGATCTACAGACCTTCAAGTACATCATCAAGAACACCGCTTTCCGCAACGGCAAGACCGCAACGTTTATGCCTAAGCCACTGGCAGGCGACAACGGCTCCGGTATGCACGCCCACCAGTCACTGTGGAAGGACGGCAAGCCGCTGTTCCACGATGAGGTCGGCTACGCAGGCCTTTCCGACATGGCCCGCTACTACATCGGTGGTATCCTGCACCACGCAGGCGCAGTTTTGGCGTTTACCAACCCAACGCTCAACTCCTACCACCGCTTGGTTCCTGGCTTCGAGGCTCCCATCAACCTCGTGTACTCCCAGCGCAACCGCTCGGCTGCGATCCGCATCCCGATCACCGGCTCCAACCCAAAGGCAAAGCGCATCGAGTTCCGCGCACCAGACCCATCAGGCAACCCATACTTCGGTTTCGCTGCCATGATGCTCGCAGGCCTCGACGGCATCAAGAACCGCATCGAGCCACACGCACCTGTAGACAAGGACCTCTACGAGCTGCCCCCAGAGGAAGCTGCTTCCATCCCTCAGGCACCAACCTCCCTCGAGGCGTCCCTGAAGGCTTTAGAGGAGGACAACGAGTTCCTCACCGACGGCGACGTCTTCACCGACGACTTGATCGACACCTACATCAAGCTCAAGTACGACAATGAAATTGCACCTGTTCGCCTGCGCCCAACCCCGCAGGAGTTCGAGATGTACTTCGACTGCTAAGAGTTAAGGGCATTTTTGCACATCTGACCTGCGGTTATTTGTACAACTCCTAAGCATAAGCGGACCCCTCGACAATTCATCAGAATTTCCGAGGGGTCCGCTATTTTTGTACCCGAATTGAGTTGTTTTCGGCCTGAAACTCCTCATTTTTACCGGCTTTAATCGCCATTTTCGGCACCCCACGACTTCTAGGCCACGGCCTCCTGGAATAGGTCCAAGAAAGGTCGTGACCTCTTATGCTGCCTCGCCAATCTGCGGCGGGGCATTTGCGCCAGCAATATCGAGATTGTCTTCGCAGGCATACCCCTTACGCGGGCACCACCCCGAGGCGGACGCGGACCAGCCTGGTCAAGTCTGTTTGAGTGGTGTTTCTACCCTTCGATAAAGCATGCAGTGCGATGGTGTCAGGGGCCAGCACGTACCCAGTGCTCTAATTGATTCACTCGACCTCCTTGGTGGTGTCAGCGTCGATGACGTTGGCGGTGATCATCGCCTTGGTGTGTGCCAGACTGGTCAGTGACATGTAGCAGTTTTGCTGAATCCAGTCATCATGTTGTTCAACTAGTATCGCGCCAACAAGGCGCACGACAGCGTCACGATTAGGAAAAATACCTACGACATCTGTGCGCCGGCGGATTTCACGGTTAAGTCGTTCAGTAGGGGTTATTCGACCAGACTTTCTTCCACACTGATTTCGGGGCGTTAGTAAACGCCAGAAGCTCATCCAAAGCTTCTTCCAGGTAGCTAGCAACGCAGGGGAATTTCTCTTCACAAAATGCTACGACCTCACGGGCTTGGGACCACACCGATTCCGAGTCTGGTTTGGAATATCGTATGAAACATCGCCGATAGGGTTGGCCACTGCGTTTTGGGCACCATGCCAGAGAGGTTCTTGGCGAAGTGCGTTCGGCACCGTTGCCAGGACGCATTCGGTAATATCTCACTAATTGCATGTTGGATACCTAGATGGGCGTCACTGGTGACAAGATAGACTTCATCAAGTCCGCGGGCTTGAAGATCCCTAAAGAACCTGGTCCACGAGGCCACAGACTCAGATGGTGCAATCTGCATGCCCAATAACTCCCGGTAACCTTCGGCATTAACCCCGGTGGCTAGTAGCACAGAGGTTTTAACGACTCGTCCGCTTTCACGGACTTTCATGGTCAACGCATCACACGAGACATATAGGTAGGGGCCGGTATCAAGTGGTCGGGTGCGGAAGTCTTCGACCATCTCGTCAAGGTCTTTTGCCATGTCAGATACCTGCGATTTCGAGAGATTATTGATTCCTAAACTGGCGACGAGATCGTTCATCCTGCGGGTGGATACGCCCTTTACATAGCAGGTGGCTATTACGGTTGTTAGTGCTCGTTCGGCTAGGGTTCGTCGTTGCAATAACCAGTCTGGGAAGAAAGATCTGGTACGTCATTTGGGTACAGCGATATCAATGGTGCCGACGCGAGTATCAAGGTCGCGGTGGCGGTAGCCATTGCGGGTATTAGTCCGTTGTGGAGATACCGTGGCGTAGTCAGCACCGCAAACACTGTCAGCCTGGGCCGAAAGGATCTGGTTGATGAAGTTTGTGAGCATCTGGCGCATCAAGTCTGGGGAGGCCTGGGTGAGCAATTCTTCCAGATACGCGGTCGGGTCGATATGATGAGGGTTAGTGGCCATCGCGGGTTTACTTCCTTTCGAGGATAGGTAAGAGTTGATTCGAAAGGTACCCGCGGTGGTCGCCTCATTCATTCATCAGGACCGCACCGGTAGTTACAGATACACCACACTAGTGGACGTAACCGATTAACGTCTCTGAATAATTGTCTGACATGAGTCTTATTGAAGAAGTTGGAATGGGAATCGGCGGAGAGGTTTCGTGGGAAATGCTGACCTGGGGATTTTCGTTCGTGCAGGTCAGGAAGTTGTTCAAATGTGTCGTTAATGCTCTTCAGGGCGTGGTTCCAATATTGCTTCGGAGCCACGCCCTTTTCCTATCCTTCTTCCGCGGCTGTATCTGCCACCAGTTGCTCCATTGTCCCGCTCAGAGCTGCTTCGAGAATGTCACTATCAGGCATATCAAAGTGATCGTGCCCAAGCAGCAAGCTAAACGACGTCTGGGTAAATCCCTGCGTGGTGTAAGCACTGTACCCTTTGAGCGCGGCACCAACGGCATCGAAGTTTTCTAGAGTCGCCTCGGGGACGTCGTCACGCCCTACTACCCAATAAAGCGGTAGCTTATGCGGAAGTTCGGGAAGAACCTGTGATTCTGGTACTTCACCACCGCTGACCATGACCGCGCCACCGGTAACCAGGGGGCTTAGCTTCGGCAGAACTTTTTGCGCTAGATATTCTGCACCACCGGAATAGCCCATCCACCAGATTTTATGCTGGTTAATGCCGGGATGGTCGCTTAATTGTTGTTCAATGAGTGCTCTGAGCCATTTGGTTTTACCTTCCGAGGGTTTCCACCATGCGTAGTCGTTGTCCGCGGAAGGATCAAGCGGCACGATGAGGATCATGTTGTGGCTACGTGCCACGTCGGCCATAGAAGATAGCCCTTGGCCGGGATCGTCAAACTCATCTTCGCCGTCACCATGTAGGCGCACCACGAGTCCAATGGTTCGCGAGTAGTCCAAGCCCGTGTCGTAGATTCGATAATTGCTTGTCACATTATCGTGGGTAAAACTGTGCATCTCCCCGTAGTCGATGTCGCCATCGTGGGACGTGCTAGAGAATTTTTGTGTAACGGTATCAATTTTTGCAGGTGCACCTGGGAATGCGATAGCGCCGCCGAGGATACCTAGGACAATGCCCACTGCAGAAGCGATGATGATCTTAAGCTTCGCAGGAACTCTGCGTTTCATGGGTTTTATAGTACGCTTCGTTGACTTAGATCACACATCACATTTTCATCCCGCGGCGTACAACAAGAAATCCTGCAATGTAGGATATTGTGACTCTCATCTAATCCACGAAAGTTTACTCTATACCACCTCACCACACTTCCACTCCCGAAGCCATTTCAGACTCCATCGACCACCCAGAACACGCAGCAGTCCGTTCTCTCCATAATTCCATCGGCGACTTCATCATGAAAGCCTTGAACGGCATCTCCATTGCCGTAGTAGTTGCTCTTGTACCCTAGGCTCTACTAGGAGAACTCCTCAAAGCACTCCTTCCAATAGCGCCACAGCTTAAAACGATCATCACATTGGTCACGCTGTCGTCGTCAATGCTGCCTATCCTGATGCTCGTGGGCATGCAGTTCAAGCTCACCCTAATCCAGACAGCGAGCGTCGGCATTGCAGTCGTCCTCGGTTCCGGCGTTGCGACGGTCGACCCTGATGGCGGCTTCCATCTCCAAGGAACAGGACTAGTGATCAACACCGGCATTACTGCAGCCCTCGCCGTGGCTGCGGTGTTATGGGTAGGCCCACGCCTTGGCAACTACACCATTTTATTGCTGTCAACGATTGTGGTTATCACTGCTGGAACGATCGGCTGGGTAGTCACCTATCTTGCCGTGCGCGCTTTTAGCGTCTGGCTAGGCGACGTCATCAACGGAGCTACCGGATTCCAGCCCATCGCTATGGGCGCCATACTCTCACTAGCGTTTTGTCTAGCAATAGTATCCCCGATCTCCACTGTGGGTATTGCGACTGCAATCTACATGTCCGGCGTGGCAGCAGGAACTGCCAATCTCGGCGTTGTTGCCGCAGGTTTTGGACTAGCCATTGCAGGGTGGAAAGCCAACGGAATGGCTACCTCCTTGCTACCTGTTCTAGGTTCCCCAAAAGTACACATGGCAAGTATTTGGGGCCGCCCCCTCAACTTCTTGCCACTAGCTCTCACATCCGTGACCCTGGGGGGCAATTGGTGGTGCTTTAGGAATCTCCGGTACCCCAATCTCAGCAGGTTTTGGAATTTCAGGGCTTGTGGGACCGCTTGCTGCGCTAAATGCCGAGGGATGGGGCTGGTCTGCCGCAAACATTGCAATCATCTTTACAGTGTTCGTCATCGTTCCCATCGCGTTGTCCATTGCCTCTTTTAAGATCTGCTCAGCGCTAGGACTCGTGCGTTCAGAAAACTACACTCTTGATTTTGAATAAATCCACAAAGCAAAACCGAGACATCCCCTCCTTCAAAGGAATGTCTCGGTTTTATTTTTACTCAAGCGTTAAGCGTTAGTTCTCTTCATCTTTTTGGAAAGATCCAAGAACCTTATCTGCAGCGCCCTTGATCTTATCGCCGGCATCGCTGATGGCCTGCTTAACATCGGCTTTGGTCTGATCGGCGCGACCTTCGTCGGCAAGCTGCTCATTCTCAGTAGCATCTCCTACTGCCTCTTTTGCTTTGCCGCCCAATTCTTCGATCTTGTTCTCAAAATCACTCATGGTGACGTGCCTCCTTAAGGCGTAGTGGGATTAATACCAATTCCCACCGTAGGTCGCCTTAAAGATGCCCGCCACCATGTGCGCACATTGTTATCAACCCGCAAGGTAATTGTTACAGAACCATCGCTGCCACCCAACCAGCTGCGATAAGCGGGAGGTTGAAGTGGAGGAAGGTCGGAATAACTGAATCTCGAATGTGGTCATGCTGACCATCCGCATTCAAACCTGATGTAGGACCAAGTGTAGAATCCGAAGCTGGGGAGCCCGCATCACCCAAAGCGCCGGCGGCACCAATGATCGCAACCGTTGCTGCTGGAGAAAATCCCATGGTGGCACACAGCGGAACATAAATCGTTGCGATGATCGGGAGCGTGGAAAACGAAGAGCCAATGCCCATAGTCACCACAAGCCCCACCAAAAGCATCACAAGAGCACCTGCAGCTTTGTTTTCACCAAACATGGCAGCGGAGGCGTTGACAAGCGATTCAACTTCGCCTGTCTCACTCATGACCGAGGCAAAGCCTTGGGCCGTAATCATAATGAAGCCAATCATGGCCATCATCTTCATACCTTGGCTAAAAACATCATCAGCTTCTCGCCAGTTCACCGCACCAGTGAGTATAAAGATGGCCAAACCAGTAAGAGCACCGATCAACAATGAATCCGCCTCGGTATCCAGCGACTGCATAACGACCTGAACAGCGAAGGTGGCAAAGATTGCGACTAGAGAAACAATAACCTTGTATCGAGAAACCGGCTTTTCTTCCTCATCAGTCTCCACAATGGCCACAGTCTGGTAATCCCGTGGCTTGCGATAGCTAAAGAGCACAGCAATTAACAGGCCAACAAACATACCCAACGCAGGGATTCCCATGACCTGCATGATGTTGATGCCGCTGGTGTCCATTCCAGCTTTGCGTATGTTACCGAGCAAGATCTCGTTGAGGAAGATTGAACCAAATCCCAGCGGAATCCACATGTAGGTAGTGACCAAGCCAAAGGTAAGCACGCAGGTAACAAGACGACGATCCAATCGCAGCTTATTCATCACACTGAGAAGCGGTGGCACGATCAGTGGGATAAAGGCAATGTGGACTGGGATGAGGTTCTGACTCATCACACTCATAGCAAGGATTCCCATGAGCATGAGCCATTTGGTTACAGCAACTGCTTTTTTACTTGCGCCTTGTTCTTCACGACTAATTTTTTTCATAATGAAGTCGGCTAATAGCTTAGGTAGCCCCGAGCTTGCTACCGCCATGGCAAAGGCACCCAGCATGGCATAGCTCAGTGCAATTTTCGCACCACCGGCTAAGCCTTCCTGAAACGCAACCATTGTCGCGTCAAGGCCAATTCCACTGGTCAAACCACCCACAAGGGCACCGATAAAGAGGGCCAAGACCACGTGAACTCGCAAGACTGCGAGCACCAGCATGACAACGACCGCTAGTAACACTGCATTCATAGCGAATAAATTACGCTATTACGCAAATTATTAATAGCTGGATAGAAATTACCCCCGCGCTCTACATGCTTTAAAACACCAGTTGACTATCCATACTCGCATAGGATCCATGTTAGATCTAACTTGTATCTATGTCGTATTCACAGCATGATCCTCATGTCGCAGGACTCTTGGATGACACATCCGAGTTGCCTGCCGCTGAGCGCGCCTATCTCTATCTAAAACAACAGATCACTCACGGCCACCTCAGCGACAACGACATGATCAGTGAAGGCGACATAGGCAAAGTACTCAGTTTGAGCCGCACTCCTATACGTGAAGCTTTTATCAGGCTAGAAACCGAAGGGTTCTTACGCCTCTACCCCAAACGTGGCGCCTTGATCGTGCACTCGGAGGAGAGGACATCCGCGACATTTACGATTCCCGTTACCTCATCGAGGCTCACTCAGCCCAAAAAGTTGCGTAACTACCAAACGCACAACGAACGGCGATCGTCGCAGCGCTAGAAGCCACCATCGAAAAGCAAGAAAAGGCCTTAAGCCGCGAAAGCCTCGACCTCTACACCGACTTCGACGCAGAGTTTCATCAACACATCATGAAAGCTGCTGGTAACGAAATTCTGGCGCACCTCTATAACTGAAATGCCCCGGGTTTTCTTCCTAGGTGTTTACCTTGTTTTTATTATTGCTGATTCTTTTTGTTGCTGCCAGTACTCGTTCTCGACCTCGACCGGCGTGCGGTAGTCAAGGGCTTGGTGGAGACGGATCTGGTTCCACCAGTGCACCCACTCGAATGTAGCGATCTCTACCTCGAGAACATCAGCCCACGTACGGGTATGGATGATCTCGTTCTTGTATGAGCCGTTGACGTTCTCAGCCAACGCGTTGTCGTAGCTATCACCCACGCTGCCGGTTGATTCAACGATGCCAGCATCCACGAGATACTGATGATAGGTCAAAGAGACGTATTGAGAGCCGTGATAGCTATGATGAATCAAATCCTTGGTTGAGTAGGCGTTCCAGATCGCTTGCTTGACCGCCTGGAGCGGTAAGGCTTCAGTTTTCATTGAATCTGACAGTGCCCAGCCCACAATCTTGCGGGAGAACACGTCGGTAACAAAGGCAGCGTAGACGAAACCCTTCGATGTTCTCACGTAGGTAATATCAGCAACCCACAGCCGATTCGGGCCTGTAGCCTTGAAATCGCGCTGAACCAAGTCTGGGCGAGTATCAACATCCTTACCCTTGACTGTGGTGACAGGGTTCCTCCCCTTACGCTTACCGGTTACTCCAGCAAGGCTCATGATCCGCCGGGTTTGCTCACGACCAATCTCGATCCCTTCGCGTGTCAGGGCGTGCCACATCTTGCCTACCCCATACACCCCATAATTCTCGGCGTGAATCTCCTTGACTTTCTCAGCAAGCTTACAATCACGCAATGCTCTACGAGAACGTGGTCTTGCTTTCGCATCACGATAACCACGCGAGGTAAGGAAGCCGCCCTCACGCTCCTTGTTTAACGTCCTACAGATAAACTCGACACTGAAACGATCACGATACTCATCAATAAACGCGATCATTTCCGACGTTGGGAGTCGAGTTCGGACGCGAAAAAAGCCGAAGCAGCTTTCAATAATTCGTTCGTATCACGCAGCTCCCGAACCTCTTGTCTCAGGCGGGCGTTCTCAGCCACGAGATCGATTTCGCAGACACGATCGCGATTCTCGCGCCTAGACTTTTGCAACCACTGGCGCAACGCGCTAGCACTAACACCAAGCTTGGGTGCAACCTGCTCGCACGCACTCACAATTGAACACTCCTGAACACGAATACGATCCTCAACCAAACGAACCGCTCGATCCTTGGCTTCCTGATCAAAAATCTTTGGCATAACCCCAATTCCCCCATCCTCTCAAACAGAAGAAAAACTAGACCATTTCATACCAAGCGATGTATGTTCATGCCCGTGGACAGTTAAAGCTAGAGGTTAAAAAGATGCTGCGTACAGGGCGTAGCAGGCGTAAACCGCATAAACAACCCCAGCAGCGCACACCCCGTTTTAAAGACCCCATGACAATGATTGCTTGCCGCCCAGCACAGGTCGATGAACGGATCATTCCAGGACACTGGGAAGGGGATTTGATATGCGGTGCCGGCAATAAGTCCGCGATTGGCACGTTGGTAGAGCGTACAACCCGGTTCACAATTTTGCTACATCTTCCTAATCACCATGATGCCGGCAGCGTTCAAGAAGCGATCGTGAAAAAGATGCAAGGACTTCCAAAACTACTACGTAACTCCCTTACCTGGGATCAGGGGTCTGAAATGGCGCTGCACAAGAAAATCTCTACCTCCTTAGATATGGATGTTTTCTTCTGCGATCCTCATTGTCCTTGGCAACGAGGCACAAACGAGAACACCAATGGTTTACTACGACAGTACTTCCCAAAAGCTACCGACCTATCCCAGTACCCAGAAGACTATCTGGACGCAGTCGCAGAAGAGTTAAACGATCGACCACGCAAGACGTTAGAATACGATAAACCCAGCGAGCGGATCCTCAAGCTGCTTGCCTAAAACCATCAACCGTTGCAACCACCCCTAGAATCCGCCCAAGGCAACGTTGCAAACAGTTGGCTTTCGATGTTTCTTCCAAGATCTGTGTATCTCCGCTGCTGCACACAAGCGCTTCTTACGCGTAGTTGCTCCCGTTGCGCCTTGGGTTTTTGGTTGTGCGGGCGCAGCCTATGCGATTCTCCCCCAGCTACTTGCTACTTCAGCAGGAAATACCCCTATCGCATTTTCTGGGTTGGTGACGGTTCTGACTCTTGGTTGTGGCGCTGGAATTCAGTTCGTCGGCAAGCTGATTGATACCCGCGAGTCTGCGCGCGCGTCGGTCGTTGCCATGGCGATTATTACTGTTGGAGTTACTATTGGAGCCGTCGCAGCCTCCGACCTTAAATTTGGATCGGAATTCTCTCGGCCATGCTGATGGGCATGGGCTACGGTCTAGCATTGGTGGCTGGCTTGTCCGAGGTGCAACGCATTGTCCAAGCAGATGATCTTGCAGGCCTCACAGCAGTCTATTATTCGGTTGCTTACCTAGGCTTTTCATCCCGATGGCCTTCGCAGCATTAAATGCGCGTTTTAGCTACACGGTGCTGTTTTCAGTAGGCACCGTGCTCGCACTCGCATGTTTGATTGCGGTTACCACCGCATGGCGAGCCCACCTACCAGGTGTTCGCCATATCGCGGTAGCTGCCTAGCGGCGTCGTTCTCGTTTTTCGTATCCCATGCGCGGCCGGAAGCCTTCTGGTCGCCGCAACTGGGCTACGGCGTCTCCGACAACCAACCTAAAACGTGGTTTCATAGGAGGCATTTGCATCACAGAGAACCATCGCACCTCGGTGTTTTCGTCGTCACCGATACGTGGGGTGCTGTCTCCTACAACTACACACCGCATGGCGGTGTCCATGTAGTGCGAAACATCCCCATTAGGGTAGGTAACTGGCCCTACCGCACCTACTCCAAGCAGTGCTTCCACGGTGACGTCAAGGCCAGTTTCTTCCTTAACTTCGCGTACAGCTGCACTGTGTGGTTGCTCGCCTGGATCGACGATTCCGGTTACTGGCGTCCATTCGCCATTATCAGCTCGCTTAACAAGCAGCACTTCTGGAACAGCGGTAATTGGAGCTCCCTCTGGAACATCCTTAATAACAACGGCGGTAACCCCAGGTAAAAATAGAGGATCGTTGCCGATCTTTTCCCGCAGTTGAAGTACAAAATCCGGTGTAGGCATCGTGGAAACATTCCTTCGATTCTTTAAAAGTTATTGTTGCTGTGGAGAGTCTGACTTATCCAATGCTTTGGTTTCGTTCTGCTGGCGCAACGCCGCTTCTTTTTTGATCTTTTCGGCAAAGGCCTTGGGATCAAAGTCAGTGAAGTATTCCGGTCCAGCGAATTGCTCTTGTGCCATGGGTGTCAGTCTAGCTATGAAAAATCCCCACTTCATCCGTCAGTGTGTCACAGTACCGGATGACATGGGGAATGTATGCGTAGTCAACGACCACAAAAGCACTACTGAGTTTTTTCGGTTTCCTCGATGCTAGTCACAATGAAGTCTTTGACCACTGCTACGTCATTAGGAAGATCAGTTACACGACGTTGAGCATCCATGATGCTGGCAAAACGCTCTGGCATCTCAGGTTCGCGTCCTGTTGCCTCGCAGATAGTGTCAGCGAACTTAACTGGAAGCGCAGTTTCAAGGCAAACAATTGGCGAATCAATATCGCAGGCCCAATCTCGTGCTACCTTCACACCGTCCGCGGTGTGAGGGTCGATCATCATGCCACGATTTTCATAGCAGTCTGCAATCGTGGCAACGCGATCACCTGACTTGGCTCATTTTGGTGTGTTGTAGTTCATATTGACGTTTCTGCCTGTGGGGTTGGGTATCAGAGTGCGGGTTTTGTCTGACTAAGCGGGTAGCGGTGGGGGTGCCGGTAGGCTGTTGAATATGTCACCGAGTATCCGCCGGGTCCCGACGGCGTCGGGTGCGACCGCTGTTCAAATCATCTGGCGGTACCGCAACCGCAAACCTGAAATCGAACACGTCGGCTCCGCCCATACCGACCACGATCTCGCAGCGCTGATGGTCAAGGCTCAGCGGCTTGTCGATGGCGAGCAAATTTCACTTGACCTCAAAGTGTTGCCTTCTGCGGTTGCTGTGTCTGGAACAGGCACGGTTGATAATCCCGTCACGGTATCCGGTGAACGCGCAGGTCTTCTCCTAGACGCGATTCGCGGGGCCTTCCAACTCCTTGGCCTGGATACGGCAAGCGGCAAGGACGAGGTGTTTTTCAACCTGGTCCAAGCCCGTATTATCTCGCCGGGTTCCAAGTTTGATTCCATTGAAACTCTGGCAGAAGTCGGCGTGGCCTCGGCTTCATACGCGACTATAAAGCGCTACCTTCCGCGGTATGCCGACAAAGACTTCCGCGACCAGATAACCCACGCGCTAGCCACACACGCGGCCATTGGTCCTGGTGTGATGGTTCTCTACGATGTGACAACCTTGTATTTTGAAACTGACGTGCCCGACGAGCTACGCAAACCCGGGTTTAGTAAAGAACGCCGACTCGAACCCCAGATCACTGTCGGGATGCTCACCGACTCCACCGGCTTGCCCTTGGCGATCGGCGCGTTTGAAGGCAATCGTGCGGAAACGCACACCATGTTGCCAATGATCCTGCGTCTTAAAGACGCCTACCACCTTGACGACATCACGATTGTTGCTGATGCTGGCATGTTTTCAGCCGCCAACAAGACCGCGATTATCGATGCCGGGTTGGACTACATTCTGGGCACGAAAGAACGCGAAATCCCAGAACCAATTAAAGCCTGGCTAGATGCAGCGGAAGGGCGCAGCTACACCGACTACGACGACGGACACATCTGGACCCACCGTCACCACAGCGACAAACGCCGCACCAGCGGCAAACCGCAGGCAGTGACCTATTACCAGTATTCCTACGATAGGGCTCGGCGCACAAGGCGCGGCATCGGCGAACAACTAGATAAAGCCCAGCGTGCTGTTGACGGAAAGATACCCGTCAAGCGGAATCGATACGTCAACCTCAAGGCCCCGAATAAGCAGGTCAACCACACCCTAGCCAACAAGCACCTAACCCTGGCCGGGATTAAAGGATACGAGACCTCACGCACAGACTTAAAACCCCAGGAAGTCATCGGTGCCTACCGGCGCCTGTTCACGATCGAGAAATCGTTCCGAATGGCGAAATCAGACCTGAAAGCCCGACCGATTTATCACCGTAAAGAAGACTCCATCCACGCACACCTAACCATTGTGATGGCCGCGATGGCCACAGGCCACGTGTTGGAACAAGCCACGGGCCTATCGTTGAAGCGATTAGTGCGAACCCTGAAGAAATACCGGACGTTTACCGTCGAAATCGCAGGCCAGACCCTCCATGCACAAACCGACCTGCCCGCTGACATCCGCGAACTCACCGAAAAGCTGCCCCAACCGTCTGACTAAATTGAGCCAAGTCAGGTCACAGTACCGGATGACATGGGGAATGTATGCGTAGTCAACGACCACAAAAAGCACTACTGAGTTTTTTCGGTTTCCTCGATGCTAGTCACAATGAAGTCTTTGACCACTGCTACGTCATTAGGAAGATCAGTTACACGACGTTGAGCATCCATGATGCTGGCAAAACGCTCTGGCATCTCAGGTTCGCGTCCTGTTGCCTCGCAGATAGTGTCAGCGAACTTAACTGGAAGCGCAGTTTCAAGGCAAACAATTGGCGAATCAATATCGCAGGCCCAATCTCGTGCTACCTTCACACCGTCCGCGGTGTGAGGGTCGATCATCATGCCACGATTTTCATAGCAGTCTGCAATCGTGGCAACGCGATCAGCATGGGTAGATTTACCGGAGGCAAATCCGTAACGATTCGCGGCCTCGGCGAATGCGGGAGCCTGAGCCAAGCTGAATCCACCCTGCTTGACTTGCGTACCAAATAGATCAGCTACTCTGTCCGCATCTCGTCCGAGAAGATCAAATACAAAGCGTTCAAAGTTAGAAGCGCGCGAAATGTCCATGGACGGAGATGACGTTTCATACGTATCTGCGGAGCTGCGTACACGGTAATCACCGGTGCGGAAAAACTCATCGAGCACATCATTTTCGTTCGTTGCAACGATGAGGCGATCGATAGGAAGACCCATCTGTTTTGCAATATGCCCTGCGCAGATGTCACCGAAGTTGCCGGTTGGCACACAGAAGCTCACTTTTTGGTCGTTGCTATCGGTAACGCGAAGCCAAGAAGTAATGTAATACACAACTTGGGCCATAAGGCGTGCCCAGTTAATGGAGTTCACCGCTCCGATTCGGTAGTTCTTTTTAAATTCCGAATCCCCCGACACTGCTTTAACTACATCTTGGCAATCGTCGAATACACCATCGAGCGCGATATTAAAGATATTCGGGTCATCAAGACCGAACATCTGTGCCTGCTGGAATGGGGTCATACGCCCTGTAGGGGTGAGCATAAAGACGCGGATCCCTTTACGGCCACGCATGGCGTATTCCGCAGACGATCCGGTGTCACCGGAGGTTGCACCGAGGATATTTAGAGATTCGCCGCGACGCCCTAGCTCATATTCGAATAGTTCGCCGAGCAACTGCATAGCCATGTCTTTGAATGCCGCCGTAGGGCCTTCTGAAAGATGACCGATATAAATGTTGTTCTCCAGTTTTGTCACTGGAACGATGTCTTCATCAGAAAACTTCGGCGTTGTGTATGCACGGGCGGTGATTTTTTCTATATCGGCCGCTGGGATGTCATCGATAAAAAGCTTTAATACTTCAGCAGCGAGTGCCGCATACCCTTTGTCTTCTAACAACGTACGCCACTGGTCAAGCAGCTCTTCGGTAAGTTGTGGATACTGTTCTGGCAGGTAAAGGCCACCATCGGGGGCAAGTCCATCCAGTAAGATATCGGTAAATCGAGCCGGAGTCGATGATGCGTCGCGCGTTGAAATATATTTCATCTCTCCTACCCTAGCGGTGACACCGCGCACACTACGACAATTGTGCCCACATATACCCCCATACTGCAGGTTTTATTCGAAGAACACCTCGTCTGCCCAGAACCTAGCGCGCCACTTATCACCATTTTTGATAGCGTTAGGGCTTACAAATCGGACAGTAGGAATTTTTATGCCGCAACCGTCATCGTTTCCCCGCCGCTACGCCATTACTATCGCGGCTCTGGGCACCACAATCGCTTTGGTCACCGCAGGTTTTTGGGCAGGCGGTGCTGCACTAAAAAATTCTTTAGACGATCCTGCTCCACCGACCGCTACTTCAAGCACACCGGTGTCTTCTCCTTCTCCAACTTCCAACAAGCCACGACCTACATCCGAGGAAAAGCCTGTAGAAACAGACCCCTACCGCGATCTGAAAACTTTAAATTCTGGAGTATCCCCAGCCGGTTTGGGTACCTTTTCGATGACCGAACCGGCCCATATAGAGGCCGCTTCCTATGATTCAATGCCCTATGAGCTCCCCCTTAACCCCGCTGGCCCACAGGCAACGATGGTGCGCTGGGTAGATGGCTGGGGCCAGTCTCCTGCCACCGCTGAACAGGGCACGACTTATGTATTAGGGCACGCGTGGGGACAGCAACGTTTGGTTTTTAACCCAATTTCTGAGGTAGTAACGTCCAACGTCGATTTTGATCGCCCTACTATTGTCCGCGGCGACGATGGCATCGAGGTCACTCGTTATCACACAAGCGTGTTAAATGGCTCAGTGGTGACCATGACTGACGCCGACGGACATGGCCGCGCATGGGAAGTAACTGGTGCTTACTTAGTCAACAAATACGAGGCTATCGACGACTCCGAGCTTGTCGACGATTCCATCCCAGGGCGCATCGTCTTGATCGCATGCTCGGTCGACGGGTCCGTTGACCTTGAATACAACGTTATTGTGACCGGCCAACTGATTTAGTTGGTTCGACGTGCGATGAGGGCGTCGATAAGCGACGTTAAGGTTTGTTCCGCCCCACCAGAGGTGGCGTCGTTATCAGTGCGCTGACGCCGTCCTGACACGGATTGCTTGGCGGTCACGCTCAGTATGTTTCCTTCTAAGGTCAACGGCGTGTCTGCCCCGGTCGCTGTGGATTCGATAGCGGTAGCAAATGCATACAGCTCACCTACGGTGGCATTGCTTAGATCAAGACTTAGTTTCATGGACATACTAAAAAGCTCCTCTCAATAACTGTGAATGCTCACCAGCATAGAGAGGAGCTTAAGGATCTTGCATCGGGGCAATCCCTGATTTACTTACAGGCCTTTACCCAAATCTGCGAAAACTTGGTGGTTGAAAACGAAAGCATTGGTTGCTTCTTTCAAAAGGTGCTCACGCTGTTCATCGCTAAGCTCTAGGTTGTTGAGCTTTTTACGGTACTCATCCTTGTAGACCTTGAGCTTGTCGATCCCCCCGAAGTGGTAGAAACCTAGGGCTTCAGGATCAACGCCGTAGTGGCGCTGCATCATACGCGCGATAACCTGTCCGCCCGAAAGATCCCCGAGGTAGCGCACGTAGTGGTGAGCAACTAGCGCTGGGCCGTCAACATTGTCGCGGATTTCTTCAAGGCGATTCACGTAATCGATAACAGCTGGCGATGCTGTGATGCGTGAGCGCCACTCGCTACCGCCGTTTAGCTTGTCTAGGTCGCGTGCCAAAACCTCAGCACGGTTGAGAGCGGGATCGAGGAGGGACTCAGCAAATCCGCTGGCACGCACAGCATCTGCTGCCTGCTCTAGTGCCATGTAGAACAACCATGCTTGCTCCTGCAGACGAGTAAACTCCGCTACCCCCAAGCGACCTTCTAACAGGTCGCTCATGAACGTGGAGTGCTCAGCTTTTTCGTGGGCTTGTGCGGTGGACTGCTTGAGTTCAACAGCGAGGCCTGCGGTTGCAGTAGTCATAGATGAAGGAAACCTTTCGTATGGACGCATCATGCGTTCTGATCAATAACCTAGAAGATACTTAGGTTAGGTTCCCCTTACGTCAACCAGATGGTTGATTCTTAACCGCGCCAAGCGATCGACCTCACCTCATCAACCGCTAATAGTCATGTTCGATACTATCGACGCCCCAAAACACCTCATCAACTATTTGTCGTGCACGGCGGGTGACCTTCAAATAGTGATCAAGGTACTGCTGAGAATCAGACGGTTCCCAACCAGCCGCACCCGCTACCGCTGCAAGCTGGGTTCCCTGCTGTGGCAGCTGATCCACGCGTTTTCCGCGCACCAGCACAATGGCGTTTCGCGCTCGCGTGGCAGTAAGCCACGCTTGACGTAGCACCTCAACCTTTTCTGGTTCGATCACAGCGTGCTTTTCAATCACATCGAGACTGTCCAACGTGGACGGGTTATGGAGATCCTGAAACTCGTGGGCATGCATCATGGTCAGTAACTGAACGGTCCACTCAATATCCGTTAACGCACCCCGCCCGAGTTTGGTGTGGGTATTACGATCAGCACCACGCGGCAATCGCTCATTATCCACGCGTGCCTTCATCCGCCGGACTTCCCTAATAACTTTCTGGCTCACACCAGCTTCGGGATAGCGCAAGGACTCGATCATCTCGAGGAATCGAGCGCCGAGCTCTGCATCACCGGCGATAAAATCAGCCCGTAAAAGCGCTTGGATTTCCCACACTTCACCCCAACGCTTGTAATACTGCTTATAGGATTCCAGCGTGCGTACAACAGCACCCGAACGCCCCTCAGGACGCAACCCTAAATCCACGTCAAGCGGCGGATCGCCACTCGGCTTGGCCAGACGCGATCGCATCGAATCGCATACTCCAATTGCCCATTTTACCGCGGCTTCATCCGATACCTCCTCGGTTGGTTCACATACGAACATCACATCAGCGTCGGAACCATAACCAAGCTCTGAACCACCTAAGCGCCCCATGCCGATCACAGCAATGCGCGCTGGTGGCACCGAGTTCTTATCCCCTGTCGAGCTGATTAACGCTGCTCGAATTTCGGCTTGCAAACCGGCTTCCAATACCGCATCCCACACATACGACAATCGGCGGCACACTTGTTGCACACTGAGCATTTGCAACAAATCTGCACTGGCGATGCGAGCCAGTTCGGCACGGCGAAGCGATCTAGCAACTGCAATACTCACATCCGGATCATCGTGACGAGCCGCAGCTGCCACGATCGATTTGGTCACGCGGTCTTCTGAGGTTTCTAGAAGTTTCGGACGCGTGGCGCCGTCGCCAAGCTGTTTCACAATGTCTGGCGCGGAGATGATCAAATCAGCCGTGTACGGAGAATTGCCCAAAATTCGCATGAGACGCTGGCCGACGACTCCCTCATCACGCAGCATCCTCAAAAACCACGTGCGATCGTAGGCAGCCTCAGAAAGTTTGCGGTAGTTCAAAAGACCCGCGTCAGGTTCTGCTGTCTCCGAGAGCCACTCCATGAGCGTGGGCAAAAGCATCGCTTGAATTTTGGCTTTCCTACTACCTCCCGCGGCAAGCGCATGAAGGTGGTCCATGGCGCGATCAGGAAATACATAGCCCAACGCAGCGAGCTGAAGCTTCGCGGCTGCTGGGGAAAGCTTCAAGGTGCCCACCGAAATATTGACGACGGAATCGAGCAGCGGCCGGTAGAACAGCTTTCGATGCAAGCTCGATATATGAAGGCGCGATGTTTTTAGCATCGCATTCATCTCATCGGTAGCACTCGCCAGTTTGGAGGTTTTAAACCCTGCAGCTCGCGCCAGCCAACGCAGTTGCTTCGTTTTCGTTGCCTCCGGCATCGTATGGGTGCGCTTTACTTTTTGCAGCTGCAAGCGGTGTTCCAACAATCGGAGAAACTCATAGGCACGAATGAGCTCAGCACCGTCTTCGCGCCCAACGTATCCGCCCTCAATAAGCGCGTTCAGGGCGTCAATCGTAGAAAGCGTACGCAAGGATTCGTCGGATCGCCCATGAACAAGCTGCAAAAGCTGCACTGCAAATTCCACATCGCGCAACCCTCCCTCGCCAAGTTTAAGTTCGAGGTTTTTCAGTTTGGCTGGGACATTTTCTAAAACTCGGCGGCGCATTCGCTGCACGTTGTCAACAAAAGATTCACGTTGACTTGCTTCCCACACCATTGGCTGGATTTTCTCGCTATAGGCTTGCCCAAGCGGAATATATCCGGTCATCGGCCGGTGCTTGAGTAACGCTTGGAACTCCCAAGTTTCAGCCCATCTCTTGTAATACGCAACATGGGAATCTAGGGTGCGTACCAGCACCCCATGTTTGCCTTCGGGGCGAAGTGCTGCATCGACTTCGAAGAAACAAGCACAACCAATGCGAATAAACTCCCCTGCTAGCCGAATAGCTTTAGGGGTTACCGGCTCAGCAGCGAAAATAACATCAACATCTGAAATGTAATTGAGTTCCTGAGCACCGCATTTGCCCATCGCCATAACAGCCAGATGTGTATCCACTTCACTTTCTGGATACACATGTGCCACAGCGACGGCCAATGCAGCGGTCAACGCAGCATCAGCCACATCAGCTAATGCCTTGGTGACGGTCACAAATGAAACCTCCGGCAATCCGGTGCGATGAATGTCTTCGGGATAGGTGCCGGCAAGATCAGCCGCTGCGATCCTCAGCAGCAACGAGCGATAGGTAGTTTTTAGTGCAACTTCTGCACGATCCCCAGTAATTTCAGCACGGTAAGTACCAGGTGTGGATAGATCAGTATTCGCGGTATCATCCGCGCTGAGATCAGCACCAAAGGAAAATTCCGAGTCTGAGTCCGAACCCTGCGGCTGCTGGGATTCTGAAGAAAAGCTCGCAGGTGCGGCGCCGACGGAACCGAGCATGAGCCGAAACATCTCTTGCCTCGTCGGCATTGGCCTTTGTAATTCCGGCCATGTATGCGGATGCGCCACAATGTGGTCCCCCAGCGCCGTGGATGCACCAAGGAGGGAAAACAGCTTTACGCGTAGCTCTGGGTCAGCGCGAAGTGCATTGTGCAATTGCCCTTGTTGTTGTTCCCCCAATGCTTCCATCAATCGAATAAGGGTGTTCAGCGCTAAGTCCGGATCTGCAGTTCCGCTGAGGTGCCACAAGATTTCGGCGGATTGTTTTGGGGCGTCGGCTGCTGTGTCTGGATCATTGGAATACCACCCCAACCAGCACAGATCTTTTTCGGCGTTGGCGTTGCTAAAGCCTAGGGCTCCGATAGATGGAAGTGTTTTTCGCATGTGGTGGTACTCCGAGTTTTGTCACCGATGAAAACGAGCGTGACGATGTATTAGTTGTCGAGGTTATTGCGCAATTCCCATGGGGTGATTTGCTGCTGGTAGTCGTGCCATTCACGCCATTTGTTACGTAGGAAGTATTCAAAGACGTGCTCGCCAAGGATATCGGCTACCAATTCACTGCGCTCCATTTCTCGTAGCGCTTGATCCAAGCTGGTTGGTAGGTCTTTGTATCCCATGGCGAGGCGCTCGCGACGTGTAAGCGAGCTGATGTCTTCTTCGGCTGCGTCTGGGATTTCATAACCTTCGCGGATGCCTTTAAGTCCGGCGCCTAATAACACAGAAAATGCTAGGTAAGGGTTGCATGCGGAATCTGGTGAACGTACTTCCACACGACGTGATTCTGCTTTTGCTAGCCGGTAGGTAGGAACGCGAATGAGAGCTGACCTGTTCGAGGCGCCCCATGTGGCTGCAGTGGGTGCTTCGTTGCCAAAGAGGATGCGCTTGTAGGAGTTGGTCCACTGGTTAGTCACAGCTGAGATCTCATTGGCGTGGTGAATAATGCCGGCGATGAATCGTTTTGCGGTCACGGACAGTCCGTATTCATCGTCTGGATCATGGAATGCGTTGATGTCACCTTCGAACAAGGACATGTGCGTGTGCATCGCGGAGCCGGCGTGATCCCTGAACGGCTTTGGCATAAAGGTGGCACCAATGTTGTTGTCGATAGCGACTTGTTTCATCAAATGTTTAAAGGTGATGATCGAGTCTGCCATGGTCAACACATCAGCGTGCCGGAGATCGATTTCTTGTTGTCCCGGCGCGGTTTCATGGTGGGAGAATTCGACGGGGATGCCCATGCGGTCGAGTGCAAGCATGGCTTCACGACGGAACATGGGGGCGTCATTTTGGCTTGCTTGGTCGAAATACCCGCCGTTGTCGGTTGATACTGGTGGTAGGCCGTTCGTGCGAAGGTTTTGGACTAGGAAGAATTCGATTTCTGGGGATACGACACAGTGGAATCCTTCGTCGGCAGCGAGTTGTACTTGTTTGCGAAGTACTTGGCGTGGGTCCGAGTTGGAGGCCTGGCCGTCGGGGTTGAGAATGTCGCAGAACATTCGGGCCGAGCGCATAGTGGGGTCAGAGTTGAGGCTCGGCAGCATTTGGAAGGTCGAGGGGTCAGGAAGCGCGATGGTATCGGCTTCTGAGATTCGGGAGAATCCTTCGATCGCGGAGCCGTCGAACCCGATGCCTTCTTCGAAGGCTGATTCGAGCTCTGAGGGGGCGACTGCTACTGATTTGAGAAATCCGAGGATGTCAGTGAACCAAAGTCGTACGAAGCGGACGTCTCGTTCTTCAATTTCTTGTAGCACGAATTCTTGTTGGGAGTTCATATCTCATACGATACTTTCTGCTCGTGACATCGTGCGGTCGCCCCATTGTTTTCGCAGTATATAGGCTCTTTTGGGTGAGGGTTGCGTGGTTATTTTCATGTTTTGTTATCGCGTGTCATAACAAACTGGTAGAACTCATGTCATGGGATTACAGCGCCAGTTGGAAGTAGAAGCGAAATACTCGGTTGACGCTATGGCAGCGGCGCCGGATATTAGTTCAGTGTCGGGCATTACTCAGGTGACTGCGCCAGAGGTTGTTCGGTTGTCTGCTACGTATTTTGATACGGAGGATTTGCGGCTTTCGCGTGCCAAAATTGCGTTACGACGCCGCACCGGTGGTCACGACGAAGGCTGGCATATTAAGGCTTCGACTCCGCAGGGGCGGAGGGAGACGCATGCTCCGTTGAGCGAAGATGTACCGCCTGAGTTGTTACAGGAGGTCCGCGCGATTGTACGAAATAGTCCACTGATTGCGGTGGCACGCGTGGATAATGAGCGGCATCTTTCTTTTGCTTCTGACTCCGAGAATCGTGTGCTTCTTGAGCTTTGCGACGATCACGTGCATTCCGTTTCGTATCTGGAAAAGGGCGCGGAACAGCGGTGGCGTGAGTGGGAAATCGAGGCTACTGCTTGTGCGCAACAATTAGGTCAAGCAGATAGTTTGTTGGAGGCTGCCGACTCAGTAGTTCGTGCTCAAGGCGCGACAGATCCGCAGAGTGGTTCGAAATTACAAAGTGCTTTAGGCGACTCGGCGTTCTATATTCCGTCGCCTCCGCAACCTGCAGTTATTGATTCTTCAAGCCCTGTATTTCCAGTGCTGGCTTCTTTGCAACGTGATAGTGCTGCACTTATTCAATGGGATCCACGTGTTCGTCGTGATGAGCCCGATGCGGTTCATCAAATGCGTGTGATAACCCGTCAGTTGCGCAGTAATCTGCACACTTTTAGAGAGTTTTTTGCTCCACATTCCACAGAAAAGCTGGAGGCCAAACTAAAAGAGTTGGCAGCTGTGCTTGGGAATGCGCGGGATTGCGAAGTAGTACAGGCTCGATTCCGTTTTATTGCTGATGATCTTGCTGCTTCGTTGTTGGATGAGTCAACGAGAGATTTCCTCCATCATGGTTTGGATGCTGACTACGCCAAAGCACATCGCAGGATTAATTTAGCGCTGAACGATCAACGCTATTTCGATCTTTTAAACGACATCGATAGCTTTCTAGCGTATCCTCCGCTGGTTGCTCAAACCAAGAGCACCGATTCGAGTTTTCCTGCGTTAGTGGAAAGTCTGGATGAGGCTTATGCAGCAATGCAGCGCCGATATTCCAAGGCGGCTCCGTGCTACAAAGATTTGGAAAAATCCTTGCCCGAATATGAGGAAACATTCCATGATCTGCGTAAATCTGTTAAAAAATTCCGCTATGCTGCCGATGCGATTGGCTCTTCTACTCCATTAGAAACAAAGAAACTAGTTCGCGCTTGTAAAAAACTACAAACAGACCTCGGTGAGTTCCAAGACACGGCAACGTCTCGGGTGATGATCCATAAGGCAGCACGACATGCCGAGCTGCGTGGAGTGTCTAGCTTCGAGCTCGGCATCGTCTACTCCTATGAGTATCAACGCGCTGTGGTTCATTTGCATGCCGCTAAGAAAAGCTACAAAGAAGTAGCCCAGGCGTATAAGGACTTGCAAAAGAAGGCCAAGAAACAGCTCAAGAAGGGCAAAAAGAAGAAGTGATTGAGTGATTTAATCCCACTCGTCGTCTTTTTCGTCCTCCGCATCTGCGGCTTCATTGCGTGCTTGAGCTATTTCGAGAGCATGTCGGGCTTCTTCTGCGGAGGCGTATGGCCCCATTCGGTTGCTAAAGCTTGATGCTTTTCCTTGCTCAACCTCTCCGGTTTCAATGTTAAAAAACCAATGAGCATCTGTGTTGGACATAGTGCATATCCTCCTATGTGATGATGGTAAGTTCTTTCTGCCAGAATGCCAGCGCACTGGGGTATCTCGCTACCCCAGTGCGCACCGAAGTGCTGAAAGCACTAGAGTATTCACAGCGCATCTGTGCGCTTAGATCTTGTTCACGTTTTATAAGGAGCCCCCGCATAATGTTTAAGAGGCAGCACACCGACGCCGACGTCCTCGAGCACCCTGTGTCTGCTTCTGCTCCAGCGACGTGGTCGTTGATTGGTGAACATACCGATCATGCTGGTGGCGTTGTGCTGATGAGTGTTGCCCAGTTACGCACCCATGTTGAGGCCACCACTCGTGCAGACGATATTGTGTCGGTGGATTATTACAGCGCTGATCCCGACATGCCAGTCCAACAATCCACTATCTCGTTGAGTGATGTTTTCGAATGGCAAAACAGTCTCAGCGGTGATCACGAACCTTTGGAATCACCAGGTGATGCTAGCCCAGCGCTCACTGTGGCCGTGCTGATTTACTATATGGTGCATCGCCAACTGCTATCCCGTGATACCCACGGTTTTAATGTGACCGTAACTAGCACGATTCCCGAAGATGCAGGTTTGGGAGATCAAGAGGCTCTTATCATGGCTGCAGCATTGGCCTTTGCTCATGATTATGAGGATGTTCATACCGCTCCCATCAAAGCAAAGTTTGCAGATGTGTGTTTCCAAGCTTCTCAAGCGGCAACCGGTAGGCCACACGTACGTGCTCGCTTCGATTCCGCGCTTCGTGGCTTAGCAAGCGACCTCAACATTGTTGATTATTCCGATGGTTCCGTCACTCATTTCCCACACCCGCTCAATACCCAATCAGACTATGCGGCATTTGTAGTCATCCCTCCTGTGGGTGCAGAACAAACCGCAGAGGTCGAACGTCGACAAGCTTTTATCACTTCAGCCGAAAAAGCCTTCGGTACCGACTCCCTCCGCGCGCTTCCCGACGCCCGAGAACGCGTCATCGAATGGCTTCAGGCCGTCCATGAAGTCTGTGGAACCGACAATGTTCCCACGATCACTGAAGCTGCCCACTGGTTGGAGTTTATGGAAACCGAAACTCAAGCAGCCATCAACGCGGCTCAAGCAATCAAATCGCGCCGCCACGCGGCCTGCTTCGACATCGTGTCGGAATCACAGCGCAATCTTGAGAACCTCTATACCATCACCACGACCGATGCCATGCTCAGCCAGCTCTGTCTTTCTCGCGGGGCAGTCAGCGCCCGCAGCACCGAGGCCGGAATTTGCTGCGCTATCGCAGCCATCGTTCCGCTACACCATGCCCAAAACTTTGCTGCGGATTTACGAGCAGACGGCCTCAACGTGATTGAGCTGCAATCCGGCCACGACGCTGACATCGACGGCGAAAAAATCTAGCAACCTAGTCTGCAGGCCATGCGCACCGCACGCTGCTGGTGCTGGGATCTGCTTCGATTACAGTAACGTCGACTTGCTTTCCTCGTGGCGCAGCGCCTACACATGCAGCGATCACAGGTGGGTTTTCAATAAAAACCCGACAGGCATTATTTTTCTCACTGCTATCAATTACTACCGCCGGAAAAATGTGCCCCACCCATGGCTGCAAAACAGTTGCTTCTGTGAGGTCAAGACATGCTCGATCCACAGCACTAGCAGTCAAGCTGCTAGAACGCATGGATGCCACAACGGACTCAAGGTTTCTGGTTACCCATTCCGGAACGGGCGTGTTGTTAGAAATCGAAAGGCAAATCTCGGTGGCATAGCGGTCGATCAGACGCCGCAATGGAGCGGTGACATGTGTGTAGTAGCCGCCTACTCCGGCATGTTGATGCGCTGGACCGTCTCCCAGAATCTCGTAATCTGCCCCACGGAGTAGCTTTTGGGCCTCTCGCATGAGCGCTAAGGACCGAGGCTCGCTCATATCGACCTCATTGAGATCACAATTCTCTGGATAGCCCAAAGAAACTGCAGCCGAACGGAAAGCATCAAGAGCTGATTGTTCAGGGGCATCAAGCGTGCGCAATACTCCAGTCGCTGCGGCAACCATCATGTCTGCAGCACACATTCCGGCAAGTAACGAGAGCTCAGAGTTGTAGTCCATACTGCTCAGACGCTCTTCGATGTCGAGTTCCGCTGCTCCGTCGCGTATTTCTACCGTTTGGCTGGGCATTCGCAAGTTGATAGCTTGCGAACGGCTTTTCGTAGCAGCACGGAGGCGTCCGACCTCAGGGAGCAACGCGATAGAGGGATGCAATGTACCGGCAGCAATATCGTGTTCTACTTCTTGATAGTTGAATCGCTGCACGCTGCAGATAAGGCAACGTGTTACTTCAACGCCTACGACTTCGCCAGCATGGTCAAGATTGATTGTCCAGACCACCGCTGGGCGGTCACAGTCCGGTAGTAAACTTGCACGGTCTTCGGATAGTTCGGCAGGGTGCAGCCGAGCTGGCTGGTCGGGAAGATAAATTGTTTGCCCTCTACGCAAGGATTCGTCTGCCACCACGCGAGGTGCATCAAATTCTACGAAAGCTGCAACGTCGGCAATCGCATAGTAGACGGTATAACCATCGTTGTGGTTCGTTATGACTACTGCTTGATCCAGATCCATGGAACCGGCAGGATCGATGGTGACAAACTCGTAGTCGCGCATGTCTCTACGTTGACCCGCGAATTGATCGTCCAGTTCGCGGGCAACAGAAATCACATCACTGGGAAATTCAGTACTGATATGAAATTCTTCGGCAATAGCGGAGAAATCCAAGGGGTGCGCATAGAGTTTCATTGCACCATTTTGCCACGGAATCCCTCCATCGGCGATTAGTTCAGCCACACCAGAAGTACAACAAGGATGCCTGGGGAAAATAATACAGCCATGACAAACCACGACATAGGCTTGGATAGGTTGAACGTAAAATGTGAGCGATCGTCGTTCGTGGGAATGAGTATTCGCTGATCGTCAGCATCGAAGTAGAAGCCATATTTCATCTTGTCTAGCTGATAGGCCGTTGGCGGCAGCTTCTTATCAATGTCGCGCTGTTTCCGAGAAAGAACAACGATGATAGCGATGCTGCCCAAAATCGTCACTGCTATCACAAAAATGAAAAGCCAGGCCGCGTAGTACTGAAAGGACATCGATGCCAAGAGAGTAAAAAAGACAGCGGTAAATACGATAAGGAGGAAAACCTGCACCCACGGTAGCGTCGCTTCTCTAGAAGACCTATCGCGTAACGTTTGCCCCTCACCATAGCGCTGAAACGCCCACATCCCCCATTGAAAGCCAAGAAATATTGCCCCAAGAATTAAGTAGGTCGCTAGATACCCGCCCCATGTTTTAGCCTGAAATCCATCAGGTTGCCCGTTGGCACCAAAATGAATAGGCATGGGATCAGGCACAGAGCCAAATCGGCCGATAGCAATGCTGATAACGACGAGTGTTACCAGCGTTGACGCAATGTTTAAAACCAGACTCGTTCGGCGTGTCGTTGCTGCCATGTCCCCCAGTGTATAAAAACGAATGAGCCAGCCTATAAGCCGGATTCTGTACTCACCCCCGACAAGCGGAGATCAGCGGCGATCATCCATCTGGACGAAACCATCACTGGCCGCCTCAAGCAGCTACCCACGAACTCAGGCGAGCAGCCTTCAAGCGTTCGTGCAGACATACCGTCTGAAACAACGGTACGCCCTAATGCCTTGCTCCCAGTGGGGTTTACCTAGCCGAGATAGTCACCTATCTCGCTGGTGCGCTCTTACCGCACCGTTTCACCCTTACCTAGAAAAATTCTAGGCGGTTTACTTTCTGTTGCACTTGCCCGCGGGTCACCCCGGGTTGTTGTTAACAATCACCGTGCTCTGTGGAGTCCGGACTTTCCTCGTCCTTGCGCCACCATGTTCATCGCATGTGGTACGCAAAGTCGCGATCGCCCAGCCGGCTCATCCGCGCGGTTTACTCTACCCCCATTGTGCTCTTAGGCGCTACTTTTTCATGGTGAGCAATGCGCCGGCAATAGCAAACAGCCACGAATCCTTAGCAAGTGGCAGCCCGCTTTGTGACGGACGAATGCCGTCTTTTTCCGTGTTGGATTCTTCGCCGAAGTACATGCTCAACAGGACTGAGGAGAAGGCACCCAACATCAATCCGGCTAGTTTGTTGGGAACGACCGGAAGGAGCAATGAGGCGCCAATGCCGGTTTCGGAAGCAGAAATGACCTTGGTAAAAAGCTGTGGGTCGATGTTTTTACAGCAGGGATACCGCTTACTGCCATGCCGTGAATGTATTCTGCGCTTTCTTTGGGAAGTTCATTTTGCCAATGCCGGTGTTAAGAATAAAGGCACCTGCAATGCTTCGAAGGAACATGCTTGCAATCTTGTTGTTAGCCATGATGGCAACCTTTCACGTTTTCTAAGAAGTTGATTGGCTGCCACAATACTCAACCACGTTGACTTGTCAACATGGTTGAGTTCTTTTTCCGGCTACCCGTAGAGATAATGCGTATCGTTCACGTTTCGCACGCATGTTGGCCCATCGGAGTAAAACTCAGCGACCGAAATAGACGCCAAATCCAAATGCATACGATGAAACATCGACGCGGAGGCATCCAAAGCTTGACGCAAAATGGATTTAATCGGAGTCACGTGACTTACCACGACGATGGTTTTACCAGCATATTCGCGTTCTAATTCTTCACGAACTTTCTTCACCCTGCGGTGAACTTGCTGTAAAGATTCTCCAGCTGGTGGTGCGGTTCGCGGGTCATCTAACCACGCGCTATGAAGTTTCGGATCAGCCTCGTGTGCCTGAGAAAACGACAGTCCATCCCACTGACCAAAATCCATCTCAATCAGGCCATCAATAGTGCGCACTGGCATATTCCCCAGTTGTTCAGAGACTTCATGGGCGGTCTGCTGGCAACGCTGCAAAGGCGAGGCCACGATCGCATCGATTCCGCCACGACGACCAATAAATGCCGCAGCCCGGCGCGCCTGTTCAAGGCCAACACTGGTGAGCTCGGGGTTACTCCTACCGCTATATTGGCGAGCCGCCGACATCGCTGTTTGACCGTGGCGAAGCAAAACGAAACGCGTCGCCTGGGTAGTCGCCCCATTCCACACCGCAGGAGATGTTCTGGTTTCGACTACCTTTTCTTCAGAAGCAGTCTTCGCTGCAGGTTCTTCTAATTCAAGAAATCCAACTGCAGCGCCTTCAGCAAGAGCATCCATCGCTTTATTTGCAAGTGCATCCGCATGAGAGTTTTCGCTTCTCGGAATCCATTCGTAGATTACGGAACCTATCGACGAGGCAACTTTCTTACACTCCAGCGCCAGTTCTTTCATGTCTGGGTGCTTGATCTTCCACCGCCCCGACATTTGCTCAACAACTAGCTTGGAATCCATCCGAACCGATACTTCGGTGGCTCCGAGTTCCGCTGCTCCACGTAGCCCGTTGAGCAGGCCATGGTATTCCGCTACGTTATTGGTAGCTTTACCCACCACATAGGAGTATTCCTTGAGAACTTGGGAGCGATCGGCGTTGTAGATAAGCGTGCCGGATCCAGCGATTCCGGGGTTTCCTCGGGAACCGCCGTCTGCCTCGATGATGACCTTCATTAATCTCCTTGACGTACCAAGTAGCTTCCGCAGTCTGGGCATTGTGGCAAGACGTTCATTGGCGCACGACGAATGATAGAAATATCTGCCGGCGGCAAGATGATAAAGCATCCGCCACAGCTGCGGTTATTAAACGAGGCTACGCCGACTTCGTTTTCATCGCGCTGCTCATCAAATTGAGTTACCACAACACTAGGTAATTCCAAGCGAAGGGTTTCAATGCGCTCATGTCGATCAGCGGCGGTAGTGTCCTCACCCAAGGCATCCACGGCTGCACGGGCTTTATCAATACGCGCTTCAGTATCGCTCACGCGTTGTTGGTTGAGGTCGCGGTTGTTGCGCAAAGCGTGGATCTCGTTGTGTGCTTCTTGTAATTCACTCATGAGATCCGCAATACGCGACTTAGCGGCATAAATGTCGTACTTGATATCGCGTCGTTTTTCTTCGTCGACCTCCGCCGCAAGCTGGCGCTTACCTTCTGCTTCACGACGCCTCAGTTTGCGCTCGTCTTCTTGAACACGACGGATCTCGAGCTCCATGTCATCAACGGCGACGTTGGCTGCTGTAAGCGCACGGCGATTACCCTCTTGCTCCGCCAGCAGTCGATCGAGTTCCTTGCGCTCGTCGCTTACCTTGGGAGCTACCCCCGAGTTCTCGGCCCGAGTGAGCGTTGCAAGCTCCAGCAATAGGGGTTGTAGGTGGCGATCCAGCTTCATCAGAATTCCTCATCTTCACGTATTCGTGCGAGCCTCATTGTTGAGTTTTCCTGTTGCATACTAGTCCCACCCACGTGGTTTAACGAAGTTGCGGATGTGCAGAGATATTCCAAGGATCCGTACGCAAAGTAGCAACTTCGACATCGAGCTGCGCAAACTCTTGTGCCAACAGTTCTTGAACTTGATACGTCCACGGGAACTCGCTCGCCCAGTGCGCGGTATCAATCAGCAACGGACCTTGAGCACGTCGCGACTCATCAGCAGGATGGTGCCGTAGATCGGACGTGACATAGACGTCAACACCTAGGGCTGCAACCGCGTCTAGGAAGGAATCACCGGAACCAGAGGAAACCGCAACGGTGTGCACCATCTGCTCAGGATCACCGGCTGCCCTAATCCCCCACGATGTCTCCGGAAGCGCATCAGCTACCTGCTGCACAAAGTCACCAAAACGCATTGGCTCCGGCAAAGTGCCAACTCGCCCAAGTCCTTCAGCCGTCTCAAGATCTTGAGTTGATTGCATGCTCACCACATCAAATGCCGGTTCCTCATAGGGGTGCGCTGCTCGGATAGCGTCGATAAGCGTGGTGCGAAGACGCGCCGGTGCCACGAACTCAACCCGTAGTTCTTCGGTGCGCTCAAGTTGTCTTGGATGTCCTACTACAGGCTGCGCGTTATGATGCGGTAGAAATTGTCCAGTACCTTTCCATTCAAAACTGCACTGGGAATAATCCCCGATAGCACCCGCCCCTGCTTCAAAAACAGCGTCTTTTACACTTTGTGCAGCAGATTCCGGTACATAAATTCCCCATTTATCAAGGCCTTTAAGAATGGGCTTCACCGGCCTACCTGGGGTAGTTCCCACTAACTCAGCTAATTTGTCATTAACACCTGGTCGTGCCGAATCCGCATTGGTATGGGCTGCAAACAATGCCACCCCACCAGTAATCAGTGTGTGAATAACCTTGCCTTTAGGGGTATCGGCAGCAACCGAGCTCACTCCCCGCAGTAATAATGGGTGGTGCACGATCAGCATATCGGCACCGATATCAACTGCCTTATCAGCAACTTCTTGAGTGCAGTCAAGGGCAAGCATCACCTTGGATACTGGCGCAGCAGGATCACCGCAGATAAGGCCTACTGCATCCCAAGATTCCGCGAGGTATGGTGGATACGCACGATCCATTACTTTTCTTACATCTGAAACGGTGATCATCGTTACTTCTTTACTCCAATAATGTTGTCGATAGCAGTTAGTAGCCGTTGTACTTGGTCACGAGGACGCACCGCAAGGCGCCAATAGGAAAAATCGAGTCCTGGGAAAGTATCGCATCGGCGAACAGCGATTCCTTGAGCTTTTAACGCCATTCGTAGCTTTTCTGGTTGCGTGCAAGGCGGTCGCATCAAGATATACGGGGCTTGAGAGCTGCTCACACACCTAAAGCCACTGTTGGTCAACATCTCAATCATCTCGGTACGCTGCGCTATCATCTCTGTTCGTCGCTCAGGCAACTGCATAATACCGGTGTCAAAAACTGCCTCAATGGCCCGAAGCTGCAGGGTACCCATGGGCCAGTGGCGTCGATACGCACTTAAGCGCGCAAGTGTTTCCGGACGGGCAATGGCGTAGCCTACTCGAAGCCCCGCGATTGACCACGTCTTTGTCAGACTGCGGAAGATAATGAGTTCACCTTCCACCGCATCAAGTTGATCGATCATCGAGTACTGTTCGCCGACGATGTCCAAAAATGCCTCGTCGATCACCACGGTACGCCCCAGCGCGCATAATTGAGCGAGGAGTTCTTTGCTGTGTACAACTCCTGTGGGATTGGTGGGGTTACCGATAACCACGAGGTCTGCGTTGGCGGGGATTTTTTCAAAAGAAAGCTCGAATGGGGGCGCCAAGATGCAGCGATGAACAGGGATGTGGGCGTCGGTTAAGACGATGTCTGGTTCGCTAAAACCTGGATGGATAATCACCGCGTTTTCAGGCTTTAGCTGCGGCAACATGGCGAAGCCTTCTGATACTCCCGATAGTACGAGTACGTGGTCTTCACTCACTCCGTGGTAGCGGGCGATCATAGCGGTCGCTACTGCTAGATCGCTGGAATGCGGATAGGCGGCTAGATCAGAAACGGCAGATTGTAGACGTTGAATGAGCCATGTAGGTGGTTGGGCCTCGGCAACGTTGACGGCAAAGTCGAGACGGGCCCCAAAGGCATCGTCGTCGCCGTGAATCCTAGAAAGTGACACTGCGTTGATTTTAGTGGGAGACTACTGGGTGTGGGAACTCTATTAATCGATGTTGACGGGACTGTGGTTGATTCCTATCCCGGTATCCGTGAGGCTTTTATTCACTCGATGACAACGGTGGGTATTCCGGTTCCGGAGGAATCGTGGCTGCGCCGTATCCCCGGCCCACCGATGGCAGAAACTATGCGCGCGCTTGGGCAATCCGATTCAGTTACAGCAGCTGCATTGGCATGTTTTAGGCAGCAATACGATCAGATTTCTTGGCGTAACTCTCAGCTTTTCGACGGCTGGTATGACGCTCTTAGTGAATGGCGATCTCAAGGTATTCGATTGTTTACCGCAACGAGTAAAAACGAGCACTTGGCACAACTTACCCTTGAATACTTAGGCGTTGCCGACTTGTTTGACTTCATTGGTGGCGCAGACCCCACGGTGGGACGTGAGACTAAGGCAGATGTGATTGCGCACGTTTTAGCTACGACTGAGACTTATGAGCACTCCCCTATTTTGATGATCGGCGATCGTAGTCATGACACCGAGGGTGCTGCAGCTTTTGGGATTCCGACGATGCTGGTCACATGGGGCTACGGTAACGAGCAAGAGTGGTTCCAAGCGGATTATCATGCACGTAATATGGCGGAGGCGAAAGGAATCGTACGTGACTTCTTCAACTGATAACTCCAGTAATCCAGCTTTTGTGATCACTTTTGTATGCACCGGCAATATTTGCCGTTCTCCGATGGCCGAGGTGATCTGCACAAGCGTTTTAGAAGACGAAGGGTTAAGCCACGCTATTCGTGCTAATTCCTGCGGTACTGGTGGGTGGCATGTGGGCCAAGAGGCTGATTCTCGAGCAATCAACGAACTGCGCGCCTCGGGCTACGATGGCACGCATCACCGAGCAAGCCAACTCGGTGACCAGCATAGGAGTTCTGACCTGCTTATTGCGTTGGATTCTTCCCATCGCAATGCGCTTTTGCGAATGGGCTATCCAGCAGAAAAGGTGCGATTATTGCAGTCTTTTAATCCGGATTCTCATACTCCAGATGTTGCGGATCCTTACTATGGCACCGCCGCTGATTTTAAAACCACCCGCCGTGATATCGAGGCAGCTATGCCAGGTCTGATGGATTGGCTTCGGGAGGCCGTTCATGCCTAGGACGCACACAACTGCCACCGGCTGGAAGGTGTTTCTTACCCCTGGGTGGGTTCTCACCGCGGTACTTGCTATTGCTTTTTCTTACTTTGCTATCACGGTGTTGTCTCCGTGGCAGTTGGGCAAAGACCATGTCATCGTGGAGCGTAACGAGAAAATTGATGACGCTTTCAAGTCCGACCCTGCCTCTTATCAGTCTGTCTACGATGCACAGGGACGTATTAAAGACGGCCAAGAATGGATGCGGGTGTCGCTTAAAGGGCGTTTCGACGCAAACAATGAAGTGCTTCTGCGCATGCGTCCTGTAGAAGGCACCCCCGCGTATCAGTCTTTAGTGCCGTTTACTCTTGAAAGCGGTGAATCCCTGCTCATCCACCGTGGCTTTGTTCCAGGTGATGCCGCCAACGTTCCGGAGTTAGCAGCTATTCCTACTGGAACGGTCACTATCGTGGCGCATGCGCGTGCCAACGAAGGAATGCCTGCCAGTGCTCCTATGACAGCTCATGGTTACCAGCAGGTCTACGGCATTAACACCACACAAATTGGTGAGATCACGCATACAACTCTTGGCACTGATTTCGCGCAGCTTTCACAGGACCAACCTGGTGTGCTCAACGCCATGCCTATTCCACAGCTCGACCGCGGCAATCACCTTTCCTACGGCCTGCAGTGGATTGCGTTTGGAATTATGGCACCTCTTGGAGTTGCTTATTTTGTGTGGGCTGAGATTCGTGAGCGTCGTCGCAGCCGTGAGGAAGAAGAGCACATGGCCCAGCTTGCCGCGGCGGCTGAACCAGAGACTCCAGAAGATCGAGTGGCAACAAAAATGCGTAATCGTTACGGTAGCTCACGGCATAATCAGTAGCATCGCCACAGCATCAGTCCGGCGATAGCAACCGTCGCTGCAGCTTGTACACCGCGCGATAACCGAACTGCCTGACGTATCGTCGCCACGCTTGGCGACGGGCCGACACCTAGTGTCGGCCGTTTTTCTATGCCATAGGAGTAGCGAGTCTCACCGCCTAATGTGACCCCTAGCGCAGCAGCTGCCGTCGCTTCTACTGGCCCTGCGTTCGGGCTCGGGTGATGGGGTGCGTCAACACGCCAAGCGCGTAGAGCGGCGCGACTACGCCCCCGCATTGCGGCCACACCCACATGCGCCACCGCAGTCAGCCGTGCTGGCACCCACGCCATGGCGTCATCAAGTTTGGCTGCAGCCCACCCGAATTCAGAATAACGGTCGTTTTTGTATCCAACCATAGCGTCAAGGGTGTTGACACAACGATGTGCCACTACCCCACCAGCACCTAACGCCGCCCACACGACGGGGGCAATCGTGGAGTCTGACGTATTTTCTGCCAATGATTCGACAGTGGCACGCACTATGCCTGATTCATCCAAATACTTTGGATCCCGTGAGCACAACCACGGCACCAGATCCCTCGCAGCTTCTATATCATCGCGTTCTAAGGCACGTGCCATCCGGATTCCGGTATTTTCCAGTGTGCTGCCGCCAACAGCTGCCACCAAGCTTGCAGCTAAAGCCGCATTAGGATATTTCTTGCCTATCATCACAGCGGCAGCGGTCGGTGGCACCACCGTAACGGCAACGTAGATCGCACCACGGAGTTTCGATGGCGCATAGATTTTCTTTTCCACCCGCGTAGCCCATCGGCCAAACACTGCAACAGGATGCAGCGATCCCCCTGGATCACCAACGATACGATCGAGTACTACTCCGGATACAAGACCTGCGAGCATAACCATTCTCCCAAATACGAAGAGCACCTCCCCACAGTGTGTGAGGAGGTGCTCTTGCAACCATTGTGCGCCCTGACGGGATCGAACCGCCGACCTGCTGGGTGTAAACCAGCTGCTCTCCCAGCTGAGCTAAAGGCGCAGACCGTTATCAAAACTATAACCACTTGTTTCCAGTGACTGTCTTGGCAACGGAAGAAACTCTAACACACAACACGTCAGAAAAGAAAAACTACTGCTTATTACCCCTTTGCACAAGGCAAGAGCCTTGCCAAGCACCGAGACGTTCGGCCTTTGTTTGCACCAAACCGGCCAACTGAGCAGATTCAGAAATTTCACCGGGGTCAAGGGCGCCCTGTTTGCCGGCCCCTGGGGTGAGCAGCCAAATACGACCATTGTCTGCCAGCGGACGGATGGAGTCAACAAGACCATCGACCAAATCGCCATCGTCAGACCGCCACCACAGCAGGACTACGTCGCAAGCCTCGTCGGTTTCTTCGTCGAGAAGCTCCTCGCCGATGATATCTTCGATGGCTTCGCTGATTGTGCTGTCGCAATCCTCGTCCCATCCAACTTCTTGGACGGTCATGTCGGCTGCGATGCCAAGACGCTGAGCGTGGTGAGCTCCAGTCGTCTCAGTTTTTTTCTCCTTGAATTCTTGAGCGTTCATCGTCTAAGGACTTTACAGCTATTCCAGCAGTTTTACCGCTTTTATTGTGTAATCTCCGCAATTTTGCACCGTGATAGGGAGAACAGTTCCCCCAGAAAACAACACGACGGGGGCAATCACAGTATCCTGTAGTAAAACCTGTGGTGTTGTCACCATGTTTGGAGTACTCACCCATTCGTGGCCAACACCCACACGACACGTACAACTATGGAGGTGGCGAATGTCAGACCCCAATGAGGGTATGCGCCCTGAAGACAGCAACTTCGCGATGATCCGCGACGGTGTTGCTTCATATCTCAACGACGCCGACCCAGAAGAGACTCGCGAATGGATGGAATCTCTCGATGGCATGCTCGAGGGTTCCAGTCCCGATCGTGCCCGATTCCTAATGCTGCGTCTCCTCGAGCGCGCTTCGGCCCGTCGCGTTCCACTACCACCGATGACGTCGACAGACTTTGTCAACACCATCCCCACCACGATGGAACCTGAATTCCCCGGTGACGAGGAAATTGAGAAACGCTACCGTCGTTGGATCCGCTGGAATGCTGCCATCATGGTTCACCGCGCCCAGCGCCCAAGCATTGGTGTAGGTGGACACATCTCCACCTACGCTGGCGCAGCGCCACTGTATGAAGTCGGTTTCAACCACTTCTTCCGCGGCAAGGATCACCCAGGCGGTGGCGACCATGTGTTCTTCCAAGGCCACGCTTCCCCAGGAATGTATGCCCGCGCCTTCATGGAAGGTCGCCTGACCGAAGACGATCTCGACGGCTTCCGTCAAGAAGTATCGCGCCCACAGGGTGGACTCCCCTCCTACCCCCACCCTCACGGCATGAAGGACTTCTGGGAGTTCCCGACCGTGTCAATGGGCCTCGGCCCAATGGACGCTATTTACCAAGCACGCTTTAACCGCTACCTTCACAACCGCGGTATCAAGGACACCTCACAACAGCACGTCTGGGCGTTCCTTGGCGACGGCGAAATGGATGAGCCAGAATCTCGCGGCCTCATTCAGATGGCAGCGTTGAATAACTTGGACAACCTGACATTCGTTGTTAACTGCAACTTGCAGCGCCTCGACGGTCCTGTTCGCGGTAACACCAAGATCATTCAAGAGCTGGAGTCCTTCTTCCGCGGCGCCGGCTGGTCTGTTATTAAGGTTGTTTGGGGACGCGAGTGGGATCAACTCTTCGAAGCCGATAAAGATGGCGCTCTCGTTGACCTCATGAACACCACCTCTGATGGTGACTTCCAGACTTTTAAGGCTAACGACGGCGCCTACGTGCGCGAGCACTTCTTCAACCGCGATCCACGCACCGCCAAACTCGTCGAAGACTGGTCGGATGAAGACATCTGGAAGCTGCGCCGCGGTGGTCACGACTACCGCAAGATCTACGCCGCATTCCAGCGCGCGCTTGAGACAAAGGATCGCCCAACCGTGATTCTTGCTCACACCATTAAGGGCTACGGCTTGGGCCACAACTTCGAGGGCCGCAATGCCACCCACCAGATGAAGAAGCTCACTTTGGACGATCTCAAGCAGTTCCGCGATAAGCAAGGCGTACCAATTACCGACGAAGAATTGGAAAAGGATCCATATCTTCCTCCGTACTACCACCCAGGCGAGGATGCCCCAGAGATCAAGTACCTCTTGGAGCGTCGTAAGTCTTTGGGCGGATTCGTACCGGAGCGTCGCGAATCCTACACCCCGCTGCATGTCCCCGAGCTCGACAAGCTCCGCAGCCTCCGTAAAGGCTCCGGCAAGCAGCAAGTCGCCACCACCATGGCCGTGGTTCGCGCCTTCAAGGAACTCATGCGCGACCCAGAGCTGGGCAAGCGCATCGTCCCGATCATCCCTGACGAGGCACGTACCTTCGGCATGGACTCGTGGTTCCCAACCATGAAGATCTACAACCCACATGGTCAAAACTATGTGCCAGTAGACCATGACCTCATGCTTTCCTACCGTGAGGCCAAGGACGGCCAAATCCTCCACGAGGGCATAAACGAAGCCGGATCTACCGCTTCCTTCATTGCTGCAGCTACGTCCTACGCCACCCACGGCGAAGCCATGATCCCGCTGTACATCTTCTACTCAATGTTCGGTTTCCAGCGCACCGGCGATTCCTTCTGGGCCGCAGGCGATCAAATGGCACGTGGCTTCATCCTGGGCGCAACCGCCGGTCGTACAACCTTGACAGGCGAAGGTCTCCAGCACATGGATGGCCACTCCCAGATCTTGGCCTCGACCAACCCAGCGGTCGTTTCTTACGACCCAGCATTCTCCTACGAGATTGCCCACCTTCTGCGCGAAGGTATCGACCGCATGTACGGCCCAGGCCGCGGTGAGGACGTGATGTACTACCTCACCATCTACAACGAGCCAATTTCACAGCCGGCTGAGCCAGAGGACTTGGACGTTGAGGGCCTGCACAAGGGCGTTTACCTATACGAAAAGGCCGACGGTGGCGAGCACGAGGTGTCCCTCTTGGCGTCCGGCATTGGTATGCAACAAGCACTGCACGCCAAAGAGATTCTTCGCGACGAGTTCAACATCGGCGCTAACATCTTCTCGGTTACCTCTTGGGTAGAGTTGGCACGCGAAGGACACGCCAAGGAGCGTGAGGCACTGCGCAACCCAGGAATTGAGCAGGAAGAGGCGTTTGCCACCACCCAGCTCAAGAAGGGCTCCGGACCGTACATCGCCGTTTCCGATTTTGCTACCGATCTGCAAGAACAGATCCGCCGCTTTGTTCCAGGCGACTACACCACCTTGGGCGCCGACGGCTTCGGCTTCTCCGATACCCGCCCAGCCGCCCGTCGCTTCTTCAACATCGACGCCGAGTCCGTTGTTGTTGCAGCACTGAACGGCTTGGTAAAGCAAGGCAAGATTGATCGCAGCGTTGCAGCCGATGCAGCGCAGCGTTTCAACCTCACCGACCCAACCAAAGCTTAAATAATAGCTCGGTTGAACACCGTAGAACTTCTTCACTATTAGCGGAAGTTCTACGGTGTTTTCGTTTCCTCAATCGATATTTTCAGATTATTCCCACGACTCACCGTGATATTTTGCAACGCAGAACTAATTAGCAATTTAGTATATATTTTTACTAAGATTGCCAATTAATTATAAAGATTTGACTAAGTGAATCTTTATCCGACATAGAAAGAACTGCCCATGATCAACTCCGCACGCTGGGGAAAACATCTCCTCTCCGCAGGCTTGGCCACCACAATGATCGCCTCTAGCTTTGCAGTGCCTGCTGCGGAGGCGGTTAGCATCTCAGACAGCCAACCTTTCCCTCAAAGCCCTGGCAGGGCTAAGGAAGTTGGACCAAAATCGACATGCGATTCCGATCCCATATTTTTTGCGTACTACCGAACTTGGCGAGATAAGGCAATCACCTTAAAGGATGACGAGTCTCCTTTACTTCAGCCTCAAGTCAAGCTGACTGATTTACCAGAAGGAGTAAATTTCGTCTCCCTTTTCCATGTACCAAGCAATTTTAAAGATGATGCTAATTTTTGGGCTACTTTTAAGAATGAGTACCACCCTTCATTAAAAGAGCGCAATATTAAGGTAGTCCGAACAATTGGAGAGTGTCCGATTGTTTGTGTGCGGGGGGGCTTGGTTTACAAGTAGTCCGCGAATCGGTCGGGGTAAGCCACGGCTAGTTGGTTGATGGCTTGTTTCCACCCGGTGGCTTTCGCTCCTTCAATATAGCCGTTGCATTCGATCTCGCGCTTGGCTTTCTTCGCTCGCTGGGCAGCGCGCTTGTCCTCGATGTTGCAGATCATCAGCCACAGCGTTTTCAGCGCCGCGGTATCGTTCGGGAACTGGCCGCGGTTGCGGGTGGCTTTCCGCAGCTCAGCATTCAGCGATTCGATCGAATTCGTGGTGTAGAGTACCCGCCGTGCCGCAGGCGGGAACTGCAAAAATGGCACAAACCGGTCCCAGGCGTCGCGCCAGACTTTGACCGATTGCGGGTATTTACGGCCCAGTTCACTGGCCTCGAATGCGTCCAGGGCGGCGCGGGCGGTGTCCTCGGTCGGTGCGGTGTAGACCTCCCGTAGCGCACTTGATACGGGTTTGCGGTCTTGGTAGGACACCCACCTGTTGGCCGCCCGGATCAGGTGCACGATACAGGTCTGCACCATGGAATTCGGCCAGGTTGCCTCCACGGCTTCCGGCAGGCCTTTGAGCCCGTCGCAGCAGACGATGAACACGTCTTGGACCCCACGGTTGGCAAGGTCAGCGCACACGGATGCCCAAAAACTGGCGCCTTCATTGTCTGCGATCCACAATCCCAGGATGTGCTTGATGCCGTCCATGTCGACGCCTACCGCCATATAACAGGCCTTGTTGACCACGCGGTGGCCATCGCGGATCTTCACTCGCAGCGCGTCGAGGAAGATCACTGGGTAGAACTCGTCGAGCTGGCGGTTTTGCCAGATCATGACCTCTTCTAACACCGCGTCGGTAATGGTGCTGATCGTATCTGGGCTCATATCCACCCCGAGGGTGGTGGCGAGGTGGTGGCAAATATCGCGCACGGTCATCCCACCGGCGTACAGGGAGATGATCATGTCATCAAGCTCCGTCAGACGGCGGGTGCCTTTAGGCAGCATCCGCGGCGTAAACGTGCCAGCTCGATCCCGGGGCATAGTCACATCAAAGGTGCCGTAGCCAGAGTTGACGGTTTTGGTGTACGACCCGTTGCGGTGATTGCCACCATCCGGGGTGCCCAGCTGGGCTTTCGCCGTACGATCAGAGTGCGCGTATCCCAGATGCGCGTCCATTTCAGCCTGCAGACCAGCGTTGATCGATGCCTGCAAAAGACCTTTGACCAGGTCGCTGGCATCATCGGTGGAAGTCGACAACTCGCCGATCAGTTCGGCGATTTCCGGATTTTCCATCAGCTTAGTGCTGATCTCGTTGACCCTGTTCGGGTCATGACCTTTCCTCGGTGACACGGTAGTCATTATCAGTGAAACTCCTTCTGGATCAGAGCCTCACACACAAAACACCTGACACCCTCAACAATTGACGTCTCTACGCTTTTAAAAAAAGCCACTGAAAAAGGGTTGCACGAAAAATATAACGAACCCTCTCGCGGTTATCGGGATGCTGCCCGCGAAATTTACTCACAATTTGTGACTGCCAATAATTTGGATGGCCTCGACATTGATATGGAAGATCACGATCTACACAAATCGATAAATAAAAGTGGCAGCTTCGCCACATGATGACTGCTCTTTCAGAAATCGCAGGGCCTCAAGCTATCGAAAATAGGGGACGCTCCCAAAATGATCCAAATTATAAATATCTAATTTTCGATACCCCCTCCGACAGCGAAAAATACCAAGTCGGACTTGTGGCCGACCTCGTTGACTACGTTCTTGTTCAAACATATAGAGAAACAGAAACACCTCAAGCTGCGTGGAATGACTTCAGAGATAAAGTGAATTCGTGCCAATTTCTTGTGGGATACTCCAACCCAGAGGAAAACGATAAAACTAATAAAGGTCAATTTATCGCAGGGATAGGTAACCCAGAAAAATCTGGAGCTGTAGGACGTGCAAAGTGGCAGCCACAAAATGGAATTAAGGCAGGAACTTTCACCTACGCTATTGATCGTGATGGCAGCACTTACGAAGAACCATCGTATTCAAGGTTGTCTCCTACTGATTTCAAGTTTGCACAATACGCAATCGTTGCTAACGATCCCGCTAAGTTTGAGGCCAAGAAGAAATCTATCGAATCCAAGCTGGATAGCGCCCCTTCTACCGATCAAGCCGCGAAACAAACTCTTCGTGTAAAAATCACCCAAGCACCCACCTATTCGGCACTTGCAGACGCTGAAAAAGAGATCGACAAGCTCCCCCAGCTCCCTGAAACTATGAACCAGCAGTCTGCTGCCCCTGCCGCTCCGATGAACACACCAGGCACGCAACAAAAACACGATATTGGAACACCTACACCAGGCACAGAGAAGAAATCGTCTAGCTCGTTGTGGAGAATCTTGATGACTGTTACCGCAGGTCTTATGGCTATTTTTGGTGGTTTCTTTGCCATGTTTCTTCGCCGTTAAAAATTGAGCAATCCGATTGTAATGAGTGCTCCGAAGTATTCAATGTAAGCATCGTTACCGAGCAAAACTATTGGCCTCGGTGGAAAGAAAAGAGATATTAAAATGGCCGCGTTGAATTCTTTTTTTATCAAGAATAAAAAAGCTGTCGCTGGTGTTATCAGCGTCTTTACGGTGTTGTTCGTCGTAGCGTTGATTGTGTTTAAGCCATGGTTGTTGTTCGTCGATAAGCACGTCGATGATGAGATTCCGGCCGCCGTTGCTGCGCACGCGACGATGACACCCGCTCAGCCAACCGAGCCGGAGGCTATGGCCCCGCCTAAAGCTGAGTCTAGGCAAGGTCAGTTCATATCTCACGAACACGAGACTTCCGGAACCGCAACCTTGATCGTGGATACCGATGGCAAAAAGAAACTGGTATTGACCGATTTGGCTACATCGAACGGACCTGACGTTCACGTGTGGTTGAGCAAGGCGCCTGTCATTCCAGGCAAGGACGGCTGGTTCGTTGCCAAGGATCACGAGCACTTTGATGTTGCACCGATTAAGGGCAACGTAGGCAACCAGGTTTACGTGCTGCCTGACGACGTCAACTTCGACGAGTGGACCTCAATCGTGCTGTGGTGCGATGACTTCAACGTCTCCTTCGGCGCCGCTGAATTGAGCTAACGCCCGCTTCCTTTCACTTTATGTTCGGCTACCACTGCCCGCCTAATTCCGGCAGTGCGGTGCCGAACATTTGTCGTTCTAGCTCCCCTGCCAATGCTTCGGAATAGACGTTCGTAATATGGGAGGAATCGCGGTACACCAACATGTTGCCGATCACGCCTGGGCACCGCTCTTCGTTACACAGACCATTGGTCAGATCGAGATTAGTGATCTCGATTCCTTGGTATGCGTCGATTGCGGGATTTATTTCGGCCAGTGCATCGCTTCGACTCATACCGCAGTCATTTTTAGTGTTACCTGGCTGGTAAAACCCGTCGGAGACGCAGAGACGAACATCCAGCTGGCCTTTTTCGTCACGCGGATATGGAGTATCACGTAGACCCCAAATGTGAATGCTATTGGAGCTCAATCGTCGCGCCACTGATTCGAATTGTGGTGGAACGACTTCTGCTTTGTCATCAGGAACAATTCCGTTATTCATAAATCCAAAATGCGGCAAAGTGTTGATCATAAAGACGCCGTCAGTCGGCGGGTTGTCGATCATGTGCTGCATAGCTTTTTCTTGCCACTCGGCGCATTCCGGATAAGGTTGGCCATCTTTTCGCGGCAGGCTCAACCCTGGGTAACAACCCATTTTGATCAACGGGATAACCTTGATGCCTTGTCGACGACCAATAATGTCCAGCGCAGGGAGATGATGCTCTGCATGCGAGCTGCCATAGAGGTACATCGTTCGAGATGCTGTGGCATCGCCAAACGCACATTCTTCTGTTTTTGTATTTCGGCCGTGGGTAAGCACCAGCTCGGAGCTGTCGTAAAGCGAAGAGCACTGATCACGATCAGTGGGTGGATACATGGACTCCGCTGTGTTAGCTGCATCGGGTACTGGCGGAACTTCAGGCGCATCTGCATTAATCAAAAATGCATAGGGACCAGGAAATACCACGCTCGGCTCACCGGTGAATTTCTGCGCCGAAGCACTCGGACGTAATTCTTGAATTTGCTGAGCAAGAGTCAGCGTCAGCACGGTCACAATGACAGTTCCGCCCAGCTGGGCCAGCATCGACCTACTGGGGAAAACAAACACGGCTGTTCGTGGTTCTTTCACTTTTCCACGCAAGGGAGACTCCACCCATCGCAAAGTGCACCATGCCAAAAGCATCGACAACACGATAACGCTCACACCCACCACGATGCCTTTTTGGATACCCAAAGTACGAGTAATACCCATGCCTTGAGCCTCACCGTTGCTTGGGCCCGAAGAAAAGTATCGCGTAGCAATAACCAACAATGGCCAGTGCCACAGGTAAAGGCTGTAAGAAATACGCCCCAAGAACTGGAAGACTGGCATATCCAGCACAGTGGTAACGCTCCACCGCGTAGGATTTGTGCCGGCGACGATAACCAGCGCCGCACCAGCCAACGGGATAAGCGTTAGCGGTCCTGGGAATTCTTGGCTTCCGTTGAGAAACAAACCAGTAAAGAGAATTGCTGCAATACCAACTATCCCTGTGGGAAGTTGCCACCAGCACGCACTCCCCTGAGCCACAGTGCGGACCTTCTTAAGCCCGAGAAACATACCGAATAGTCCGCCTAGGCCGATTTCCCAGAAACGGCTCAATGGCGAATAGTAGTTAAGCCCTTGATTGATCTGATGCAAGTACCCAGCGTAAGCAAAGCTCGACAGTGTTGCCGCCGCCAAAATAATTGCCATAATCGCCTGCGCTGTGGAATTTTTCCCTTTGATCGCGCTACGCCACAGCCACCCAAATGCAGCGATGACAATAAGGCTAGCCAAATAAATCTGGAGTTGGGCAGACATCGACCAGATGTGTTGGTAAATGCTCACGTCACGGCCAATCGCCGCATAGTCTTGGCCGTCGCTAGCTAAGTTGAGATTTTGAACGTAGAGCAGCGATGCGATGGCATCTTCTCCTACGTGCTTCCATCGTGCCTTGGAAAATAGCGCTAATGCGAGCAGCATCGTGGCAAGTGTGACTGTTAACAGCGCTGGGAATAGGCGCCGCATAATTCGTACCACGGCAGAAACAAAGGAGGTTCCTTGCTCAGAAAGAGCGTTTTTCAGCTGGGAGCTAAAAAAGAAGTAGCCTCCGATAAATAGGAATACGTCCACACCGGAGGAAACTCGCCCGACAAAACAGTGGAAAATCACAACGAGTGCAATGGCAAGACCTCGCAGGCCGTCAATGTCTGTGCGGTAAATTTTCCGTGGGGCTGTGGCGGTTATGGGGGTGGGCTCGTTAGGCAGGATCACGATTTCGATTTCAACTTTGATCAGGTGTCGGTGGCGAACTTGGCGGACGGTAGATAAAATCCCTCGTTGCGCGCTCGAGAAGCAGCACCTTGAGCGAGATGTACCTTGCCAGTCTAAATCAGCTGGTTCGAGGTGGCGCACACCGACTCTCTAGCTGGGGCTGTACGAGGAGCTATATACGCATGGACGTACATACGTGGAAGAAACACTTTGCCACCATCATTGCATGGATCATAGCGGTACCTTTTGTGGTTCGTACTGTATATGTGCTGCCTTCTCAAGGAATTGGAAGTGACTTCACGCCCATTTGGAATGCGGTCAAAAAGTTTACTGCTGGTGCGCGGGTTTACGACGAAGACTATTCCACTGTCGATCCCCACTATCTCTACTCACCCGGCGCGACTGCACTTTTGAGTCCCATTGGATTATTTAGCGATAAAACCTTTGCTACGTGGGTCATGATGTTCCTCGGAGCTGTCTGTATCTTGTTTGCTCTAGCGCTAGCCACGCGAATGCTCACGGGTACGTGGTCTTCCCTGTGGCTACCGATTTTTGTCATTGCGTTTTTCTATCCTCATGAGCCGATAGTGAGCACCCTAGGGCTGACCAACATTAATGGTTTTTTGCTGCTCATGTTGGTGGTTTATGTGTGGGGTACGCTTCGCGTGGGAACTGAACCTGTAGGACTTGTGCGGACATTTTTCCGCGAACTGCAACAGTATCCGGTCTGGATCGCAGGTGTTGCGCTGGGTGTATGTATCACCATCAAACCGCAATTCCTCGCCATGGCGTTGATTAGCTTGCTAACATTACATTTTTCAGTGCTGTTCGTGGGCGCAGGTGTAGTGATTGTGTTGTTTGCTGTGGGATGGGTTTTTATGAATCAACCCAGTGACTATTTCTCGGAATTGTTGCCCTATATCAGCACTCCTCGTAGTTACGATAATGGCTCGTTGCAGGGTGTTGCTATGCGTTATGGCTGGAGTTCGGGTGTTACAACCACCGCAATTGTTCTGTTGTGGCTGGTTACGCTTATCGCAGTTGTTGCACTTATTAAATGGAAGCGTTCCGACGCCGTCTTTTGGGCGTTTAGTTCCATCGGTGTGTTGTTCTGTGCAATGTTGATGTCGAGTGGCCTTGTTCAGGGTTATTACTGCATTTGGTTGTTGCCACTTGCTATGACGATTGTGAGGAAGGATTCCCCCATGCGTCACCCTGTGATGTGGTTGGCGTTTTGGGCGTTGTTCTATAACGCTTCATGGTTCTACGAGCACACACCATGGGCACGCGGTTTCCTCGACATGCGCTCTGTGTTGGCGTGGCTCGTTATTCCAGTCGTCTATGTAGTATGGGCGCTTATGAGTCGTCCTTCTGCACATTCTGAGCTGCTTGTTGCACCATCTGGTCGATAGCTTTATTGACGATCGCTGGTTGTTCCAGAATGATCATGTGTCCAGCGTTAGGTGCAATTTGTAATCCTGCGTCGGACCACAGGGATACGATGCGTTCCGACTGACTCTGTGGAGTCACAGCGTCTTGTTCTCCCACAATTACGACCCCTGGGATGCCGCTTAGCGCCCGCGCATTGTCGATCTCATCGTGTTCTTGCAAATCGTCCAAGAACCCTACGTACGTTGACAATGGTGTGTCGTTAATCAGCGTTGCGTGAAAGTCGACGATCTCGCGTGGCATCGGTGTTTGGAATACCGTCATAGCAAGGGTGGGTGCGACGAGGGCGGCGATTTGTTCGCGTAATCGAGCAGTTTCTGTGGGTGATGCTTCTACGGCATTGCGCACTTTTTCTACCACTGGTAAAGCAAGGACTTGGGGGACTCCTTGGCTGGCAAAAGACTCAATTGCGGTAGCGACCAAGATGACAGAGGCAGTCTGTTGCTTAATTTCTGGGTAGCGTCCTAATAGGTTGATCGCCACCATTCCGCCGAGTGAGTGTCCAACTATGACGATCGGCCCTTTAATGTGTGCTGCAGCGATTACGGAGGAGACGTCGTCAGCTGCGCCGTCGATAGTGCACTCTCCTACTGAGAATTCTCCGGTGTCACCGTGACCTCTTAGGTCCATCAGCAAGCAGCGTGCATTCGGAGCGCAATGCGCGACTTGGAGGTGCCATGCAGAAGCAGCGAGAGTGAAACCGTGGATAAAAACGATGGTGACCTCTGCGTCATCGGGTCCATCAAGGTAGTAATGAATACCATTGGCTACGCGGGATTCACTGAAAAAATGAACGGGACCGACGGGCATCTTTTTAGCGCGTGCTAAGACTTGCCGACGCCGTCCCTTGGAAGTCAATCGAGGCAGTCGCATGCATTAAATGCTACGCCTGCGTAAAGTCATACTTGTTGTTACCCCCTGTGCAGGAGACGTATCCCCTTGGCATCTTTGCAAGACCAACTACTGAAGTTGCAATCCGATCAGCCCTCTTCAAATTCTCAAGAGGAAGCGACCGCTTTTTCGCGGGTATGTGCGGTGCTCAAACGCGTAGGTCTTGATCCCGAGAAGATGACTCCCAATACCGTTTTAGAAGATGCTGGGGTCGATTCTTTGGATCGTATTGAGATCACAGTTCGCCTTGAGCAAGAAAGTGGCATCGAGCTTCACGACGCCGACGTGTTTCCGGCTCGTACGGTGCATGACTTGATGCACTTGATTGATCAATAAACCAATAGCTCCTCGAAGAAAGGAAGCGAACCCCGCATGACAGTTTCTTACCTTAGCGACATGGATGGTGTCCTCATCAAAGAGGGCGACATGATCCCTGGTGCCGATGTTTTTTTAAAACGCCTCAAAGATAACAACATCAACTTTATGGTGTTGACCAATAACTCGATCCACACCCCACGAGATCTATCTGCTCGCTTGCGCGCTACCGGACTCGACATCCCCGAAGACCGCATTTGGACATCGGCCAAGGCGACAGCAACATTTTTAGCGCAACAAACGAAGCACGGAACTGCCTATGCGGTAGGAGAATCTGGATTAACCACAGAGTTACATGAATCCGGTTGGATTTTGACCGACTCCTCCCCTGACTTCGTCGTATTAGGAGAAACCCGTACTTATTCTTTCGAAGCAATCACTACAGCCATCAATCTCATTCGTGAGGGTGCTCGTTTCATCTGCACTAACCCAGATGTCACAGGCCCTGCCCCCAAAGGAATTTTGCCTGCGACGGGTGCTGTAGCTCAGTTGATTACCGCAGCGACCGGTAAGAACCCTTACTTTGTGGGTAAACCAAACCCCGTGATGATGCGTACCGCATTGAACAATATCAAGGCTCACTCAGAATCAACGGTGATGATTGGTGACCGCATGGACACGGATGTGCGCTGCGGACTTGAAGCCGGTATGCGCACTATTTTGGTACGCTCCGGCATCTCCGACGACGCTGAAGTAGACAAATATCCGTTCCGTCCAACGCGCATCGTCAACTCGATCGCCGACCTAGCGGATTGCATCCTCGATCCCTTCGGCGACGGCCATTACGCCGACTCCGAACCGCGTTAAACAAACTCTACGCAAGCGCTAAAACCCTGGGTAGCTGCCAATGCAGCTATTTCTTGGCTCAGCACGCGAAGCTCATCCAACGTCCCGTTGAGCACCTGACGGCAGTCCACTGTGTTGGGCTGCCACGAGTTGGTGCGCCACGGGGTAAACCAGACCGCTTCTAGCGGATCTGTCCCTGGCATCGCGCTGGGCGGCGGGCTGGCAATAGTTTTTGCCATCACGTTTTCTAGCGCTTGACGCCATTGTCGTGGCATTGCTTCTACGCGAAGCACTGCATATGTTTCTTCGTGCATGGGTAAACCGTTTCCACTGTCAACCAGCGCACCGCACAGTGTGCACTGTAAGACGGGTTTCGTCTTCCCCAACGGACCCTGTCGTGAAAAGGTATGCCCTTTTTACCGCGCTCTGGGGGCAGTTTCCAACCCTAAAGTGTCACTTCATCCCCTGTTTTCTCAAGTACAACTAGAGGTTTAACTGATCGAGATGCTCCCACACTCCAGCGTTTGTTTCAGCCCACAGCGGCTTTGCCCAATCCCCGAAGGGACGATCGGTTAGTGCAACCATTGCACGCTGAGATTCTCGATCTACCCACAAATACGTTCCTGTTTGGCCAAAATGCCCCACGGTGGTGTGTGGCATGACCGCGGCTGTCCAGTGCGGGTTCTTCTCTCCCTTGATCTCGAATCCGAGCCCCCAAGGACACGGCTTATACATGCCATAGCCTGGCACGATCCCATGAAGCTCTGGGAATTGGACAGTACATGCCTGAACAAATGTTTCTTGCGCGATCAAAGTTGGCTGCAAAATCTCACGGACAAAGAGCACAAGGTCGTTGACCGTGGAATAGCTCTCATGCCCAGCCGAACCCCACAGCTGAGTATGCGTCATTCCTAGCGGCTGGCACACCGCCTCGTCGAGATACTGCGCAAACGGCATATCGGCCTCATGAGCGATTGCGTCGGCTAGAAGCTCAAAACCATAGGAAGAATAGATCCGACGCTGCTCCGGCGCCTTGCACACGTCGGTGCTTCGAAAGCCCACACCCGACGCATGAGCAAGTAAATGTCGCACTGTAGCACCCTCAGGCCCGCATGGAGTATCGAGAGCAAACGCGCCTTCCTCGATGGCGATGAGCACCGCATAAGTGGACAGGAGTTTGGTCACGCTTGCGAGTTCATAGCGTATGTTTCCACCGCCTGCGGTAGTTACCGCATCAGATGTCACTACAGCTGCAGAACATTGTTCTACAGGCCACAACTCAACCAAACGCTCAAGGTAGTTCATTCTCCCGATTGTACGGGGAATTCACCAGTTATCGGCTGGTGAGTTTTTCGCCCGCGCCTAAAGCCACGTCGTTCCGATCTCCGCACCAAGGCTGCCACCTGAGCCGCAGTCATATTGACGGGCGCCCACTCGGTGCTGCGGAATAGAATCCAACCACGCCAATATGCAATGATGGCGAGCCCACTACCTAGAATCGGCGAAATAATCATCCCCAGCGCGTTGTGCTCGAGCGTATAAAATCCCACCATTGCTACGCTTGAAACCAGCGCAGGCACGGCATAGAGCGGGCCACCACCAAAAATTCCCGGTACTTGTCCAGTACAGATATCGCGAATCATTCCGCCGCCTACAGCTGTCAGCACACCCATGAATACCGCGCTTGTCAGTGGCATGCCAAAGCTCAGTGCTTTCACGCACCCAGTTACAGCCCACACTCCTAAGATGATGGCGTCGCCCGTAGATTTAAAAATTTCCCACGCACGGCCTTGAAAGTGGATCACCAAGGCGAGTACCGCACCTGCACTTGCAAGTGCCAAATAGCGCGAATCGGCGATGGCAGCAGCAGTACCGCGTTGCATGAGGACGTCGCGAAGCATACCGCCTCCTAGGGCGGAAAACAGCGCAAGGAAGACAAAGCCGACCGCATCGTAGTTTCGTTGTCGCGCAATGGTCCCACCAATCACGCCGTTGAGCACGACGCCAATGAGATCAAAGGTCTGATACATCGTCAGGATATGGGGATCTACTGAATGCACGCGGGTAATCATAACGGAGCCCACTGCGATAAACCCAACATAAAAAAATTCCCCAGCGCCTAAACACTGGGGAATGCTGCTCCCCCAACTGGACTCGAACCAGTAACCCTTCGATTAACAGTCGAATGCTCTGCCAATTGAGCTATGGGGGATCAGTTGCTCTTGGAACTTCCTTTGCGATGTTCCCTGCAACGAGATGAAACTATATCCACTCAAGTACACATGTGGCAAATCACGAGGTCAAAGGGCATTTTTAAACACACTAAATTTCGGTTAACACTTAAGGCTAGTTTTCTGTTTATAATGACTACAGTCTTCACATGAAGGCGTGGGGCTATAGCTCAGTCGGTTAGAGCCGCGGACTCATAATCCGTTGGTCCCGGGTTCGAGCCCCGGTGGCCCCACAGAAATAGCCGGTGTTCTTTCAACAAAGAGCACCGGCTATTTCATCTCTACACTCCCTCAGCCTCGAATCTCGCTATTGTGGGAAGTTGATCTGAGTGTGACTACCTATATCGACATGTGAGGGATAACTATGATTCAGTTCATCGTCGGAGCAGCCGCCGGATATGTCTTTGGAACGAAGGCGGGCCGTCGTCGCTACGAGCAAATCAAGAGGGGCTACCAGGCGGCAGTCTCTTCTCCAGTGACGCACAAGGCTGTTTCGGCTACTCGCAAGGCGATTGCCAATAAGCTTGATCCGCAGCCTCGTATGAAAGAGGTCAAAAACCTCAGACGTAACGACGACTCCGTGATCTTGGAACCCGATCACGATTAGGAGAGTGCGGGGGTGGTAGTAAGTGCCCCCTTACCGTATGCTCGATACCAACGTAGATACGTCTTTACTCCCTGAAAGGTTGGAAGTCTTTATGACTCACCGCATTCGCCGTTCCCTCACTACCGCAGCTGCTATTTTGGCTCTCGGGGCTGCAATTTCTGCTTGCTCTCCCCCGCACCAAATAGATTCGGACACCAAGGTAGATACCGCTACCAGCGCCAAGGTTGCTCAGCCTTCTGCGGCTTCTGAATCTGCTATGGCAGCCCCTAGCGACGACAAGAATGCTGAAATTAAGGCTTCCGCTACCGAGAACCTCACCAATGGCCAAAACATCACTGTAGAGCTTTCTGGCCTGAACCCAGAAGTTGGGTACTACGCCGCTATCTGTAACGCCGCTACGCCTACTGGTGCTCCAGCACCTCTATGCACCGGACAGCACGCAGACACTTCCGCACAGGCGTGGATCAAGGCTGACGGCACGGGCACCACCATACTTAACTCCGATGGCACTGCTACGGTGACCCTGACCGCTGCAGCCACCGGTCAGGGTGTTGACTGCAAGACCGATAAGTGTGTAATCAAGGTCTTTGGCGATCACACTGAAGGTTTCCGCGATGTGACCGAGGTTCCTGTCACCTTCGCTTCTTAAGAAGATAGAAAAAGTGCCGCAAAGGACAACACCTTTGCGGCACTTTTTCTATTTAAAAATCTTTTCTAGAAGTTCACGGCGGGTTTGTTCCAGAGCCACGATATCCGCGAACAAGGAGTTATACGCTTGCATATCTTCTGAAGGACGCATGCGCTGCATCACCCCTTTGAGCTGGGCTATTTGGTTGCCGATGCGTTGTTCCATCAATCGCGCCAGCGTGGTATCTGTGTGAGCTTCGAGCCCCCACTCGTCCAAAATGATGTCTTCTACGGCCAGTTCAGAGACCAGCGATTTACCCACCATGTCGTGAACATTGTCACGGACAGCGTCGAGCCACGTCGATCCACGAATCGCATCGCTGCATCCACCAGCGGCCACGATTGCTTTCCTGACTGCCGCATAGGACTCGTGGGTAAACACATCGTCGGGAAGGCTATCAAAGTGCTCCCCTGCGTGTTCGGGGTATTGTAGCGCTATTTTGAGGCCCTCTCGCTGCGGCCATAGCCGTGGCTCTTTTCGGTCCGGCATGACCAACATGGACTGAATCATCGCTGGCTGACTATTAGAGTCGATACGGGTTGCCCTGCGCTGACGAGGTTGGGTTTTAGGTCGGCGTTCTTCGGCTCGGACTTGTTGCAAAACCTCGTTAGGATCAGGCCAACCCACCCAGCCGGCAAGCAATCTGGCATATTCAGTTTTTAGAGCACGGTCGCGTATCGACGCCACAATGGGCACGGCACGTCGCAACGCTTGGAGCCGGCCTTCCACTGAGTCCAAGGGATATTCCGAAATCAAAGTTCGAATGATGAATTCGAACATAGGAACGCGCTGTGCCACCAAGTCACGAACTGCAGCATCGCCTTTTGCTAGGCGCAGATCGCATGGATCCATGCCATCGGGGGCAACGGCCACATAGGACTGTCCACTGAATTTCTGGTCACCCTCGAAGGCACGCATGGCAGCTTTTTGCCCGGCTTCATCACCATCGAAGGTGTAGATAAGGGATCCAGCGAAGTAGGCGTCGTCAAGCATGTATCGACGCAGGATTTGTAGGTGTTCTTCGCCGAAGGCAGTGCCACAGGCTGCCACCGCAGTGGTGATTCCCGCTGCATGCATCGCCATCACATCCGTGTAGCCTTCCACGACTACAGCTTGGTGTTGGCTAGCGATAGATTTTTTCGCCAGATCTAGACCAAAGAGCACTTTTGACTTTTTGTACAACAACGTCTCGGGGGTATTCATGTACTTGCCGAGTTTGTCGTCGTCAAAAAGCTTGCGTGCACCGAAACCAATCACATCACCGGACACTGACTTAATCGGCCAGAGCAATCGACGATGAAAGCGGTCGATTGGGCCGCGTCGTCCCATAGTGGATAGTCCTGCTGCTTCTAGTTCTTTGAATTCAAAGCCCTTGCGCAGCATAAATTTGGTCATGGTATCCCAGCCTTCGGGTGCATAACCGCACTCAAAGCCATAGATATGCTGCTGTGAAAAACCCCGATCGAGGAGGAATTGGCGAGCAACTGCTGCCTCTGGGGTTTCTAGTTGTTGTCGATAGAACTGGTGGGCCACACGGTTTGCCTCAATAAGGCGTTTGCGTGTTCCTGGTTCTTCGCGTCGAGCCCCAGTGGTTCCACCCTGATAATTGATCTGGTAGCCAATTTTTTCGGCACAGACTTCTACAGCCTCTGGGAAAGTTAGCTGTTCCATCTCCATGAGGAAGGAGAAAACGTCGCCACCTTTTCCGGTAGAAAAGCAGTGGAAGTATCCATGGTTGGGCCGCACATGAAATGACGGCGTTTTCTCTTCTTTGAACGGACTCAGACCTTTCAGAGAGTCCGCTCCGGCAGGCTTAAGCTGAACGTATTCCCCTACGATTTCCTCGATGGGGGTTCGCTCACGAATCGCCTGAATGTCACTATCTGGTATTCGACCCTTGCCTGCCATAGTGAGTGTTCTACTCCACCGTCACAGACTTGGCCAAGTTACGTGGTTGATCCACGTCGAATCCCTTGGCTGCTGCAACACCGCATGCGAAAATCTGCAGTGGAACGGTGGCCAACAGTGGCTGCATCAAGGTCGGCGCTTGTGGAATGCGAATGATGTGGTTTGCGTATGCCTCCACAGCATCATCGCCTTCTTCTGCGATAGCGACCGTGATGGCACCACGTGCGCGGACTTCTTGAATGTTGGACACGACCTTCGCATGCAAAGAATCACGGCCGCGTGGCGACGGAACGATAACGAAGACGGGCTGTCCTTCCTCGATCAGTGCGATAGGACCATGCTTGAGCTCACCAGCGGCAAAACCTTCGGCGTGCAAGTAAGCCAACTCTTTGAGCTTCAGTGCGCCTTCTAGGGCCACAGGGAAACCAACATGGCGGCCGAGGAACAACACCGAGGTTGCATCCTTCATGTCCTGCGCCAAGGTCTTTACTTGGTCTTCTACCCCATCAAGAACTGCCGATACTTTGTCAGGGATATTGCGGAGCTCACCCAGAACAGCATTGACCTCGTCAGCAAACATGTTGCCACGCAGCTGAGCTAGGTACAGACCCAAAAGGTATGTTGCGGTGATCTGCGCTAAGAATGCCTTGGTAGAGGCCACAGCAATTTCTGGTCCTGCATGGGTATATAGGCAGGCGTCTGATTCGCGAGGAATGGAAGAACCATTGGTGTTACAAATAGCAATCACCTTCGCGCCTTGTTCGCGTGCGTGGCGAACAGCCATGAGCGTATCCATAGTTTCGCCCGACTGTGACAAAGCCACCACGAGGGTCTTCTCATTCACAATGGGGTCGCGGTAGCGGAACTCGTGTGCAAGCTCCACCTCGGTTGGGATACGGCACCAATGCTCGATGGCATAACGCGCAACGTGACCAGCATATGCTGCGGTACCGCAAGCAATCACAATAATTTTGTCAATGCTGCGCAGCGTAGATGCGTCGATACGCAACTCATCTAGGGTGAGCTTGCCGGACTCGTCGAAACGCCCCATGAGGGTATCTCGAACGGCAGCAGGCTGCTCATGGATTTCTTTTTCCATGAAGAACTCATAGCCACCCTTTTCAGCAGCTTGTGCGTCCCACTCCACCACAAATGGCTTGCCTTCGGCGTGATTGCCATGGAAGTCGGTGATGTCATAGCCATCGACAGTGATGGTCACGATCTGGTCGTTATCCATCTCCACAGCGTTCTTGGTGTAGTCGATAAACCCAGATACATCTGAGCCGAGGAAGTTTTCGCCCTCGCCCACGCCGATAACAAGTGGGGAGTTTCGACGCGCTGCAACAATGCGATCCGGAGTTTCTGCGTGAATTGCTAGAAGGGTAAAAGCTCCCTCTAGGCGCTGGCAGGTCAGCTGCATGGCACGAGTGAGGTCTTTGTTGGCCTCATTATTAAAAATGTGCCCGAGCAGGGTTGCGGCTACTTCCGTATCCGTTTCTGAGACGAAGTTGTGCCCAAAGCCCAATAGTTCGGATTTTAGTTCAGCAAAGTTTTCAATGATGCCGTTGTGTACGACGGCAAGCTTGCCACCATCGACAACATGTGGGTGCGCATTGGCATCGGTAGGGCCACCATGGGTTGCCCACCGAGTGTGCCCAATACCTAGGCACGATTGCGGCATGGGGCTTGCTTCCAGTTCTTGTTCTAGGGCTTGCACCTTGCCAGCTTTTTTACGGAAGCTCACAGCACCGTCAGCAACTACGGCAACGCCTGCGGAATCGTATCCTCGATATTCCAATCGACGCAGCCCTTCGAGAACCACATCGAGAGCTAAATAATCACGGTCAGGTACCGATGCCCTGCCTACAAATCCAACGATTCCACACATACATCGCACTATATTGCATTCTTTGTGCTAGTGCAGTTTCTGCAGGTAGTAGGTCAGCATCTCATTCTTTGATGTGCGACAATGGTGCTCATGTCTGGTGCGAAATCTACGCCTTCTCATAAAAAACCACAGTCGCTGGTTGCCGCCGTTGCGGGTCTTGCCATAGCAGTTGCCGCTGGATACTTCGGCCTGCAGCCTTCTCAGGACTCACCTGAGAAGGCACCAGCCACCTCTGCTATCCGGCCTCACGAGGGCGAATGCCCTGTAGAATCCTTACCATCGCAGGTAAAAGATACGATCGCGGATATCACTGCGGGCGGCCCGTTTGATTACCCAGACAATGACGGTGTGCGCTTTGGCAATTATGAGGGGTATTTACCGCGGAAGGATCGCAATTTTTATCGTGAGTACACGGTAGAAACCCCAGGTCTGCGTCATCGCGGTGAGCGCCGCATTATTACGGGTGGTGGTTCTAAGACGAGCCCGCAACAATGGTATTACACCGATGACCATTATGAGAGTTTCTGTGAGATCCCTAATGCCCACTAGTATTTCTGTTTCTCGTATCCGCAGCCTCGACGAGTTTTACGCGAGTGTGATGGCCCAGTTAGGGCCTTCTCGCAGCGCACCGCGCAACCTTGATGGGCTGGCGGATGTCTTGCGTGAATTCCATGTAACTCGTATCAATTGCAGCTCGTGGCAACTTTCGGTGGCTGACTCAGAGCGCGTGATGCATGTGCTTGTCGACGAGCGCGTTTCCCTCGTCGTCACCCCATAAAGCTGCTGAGTTCGGCAGATTGCTTTGCGACGCGTTCCAAGCGTGATTCTGTCATCGAAGAAATATTGTCGATGATGACTCGCTGGCGCTGAGCTTCAGATTCTGCTTGCTCCCACCACAGGTGGAACATGGGATCTAATGCTCCCCTACCACCGGCTACGAGGTAGTCATACACACGGTAGATACGCTCACGCTGGCGATCTTGGCGCTGTAGGTGTGCGGGATCATCCATGACATATAAAACGGCAATAGTTTTGAGTAGGGTGACTTCAGCCAGCACTTGATCTGGAACAACTACTTGTCCTGTGGAACGTCCAAACACCCCCGTCGGGCTCGCTGCGCGCGATGCTTCAATAACCGCACCCACATATCGGCCAACTAATTGAGATGTCATGGCTTTAAGGTCAACATAGCCACACAGTGATCCGTCGAAATCAGCAGCAGCAGAAATGATCGGTAGTTCACGAAGATGGTCAGCGGCGTCGACAAGCGCTTCTGGAGTGCCACCAAAAGCTCGTGCACCTTTTTCTGCAAGCTCTGCAAGCTCAACAAAATCCCATAGCACCCCAAGGTGTACTCGCCCCGACACGATCCCGTCTTCGACATCGTGAACGGAGTAGGCGATGTCATCGGAAAAATCCATTGCTTGGGCTTCCACACACGCCGAAGTGTCCTCGTGGCCTTGACGCACCCACTGCAAAATATGGACGTCTTCGTCATAGCAGCCATATTTTTTATTCACGCTGCCATCAGGATTAGTTTTGGTCCGCGGGTACTTACACGCAGCATCAAGGGCAGCACGAGTGAGGTTAAGGCCGTAGGACTGATCGTGGTCATCAACGATTTTGGGCTCGAGTTTGCTCAAAATACGCAGTGTTTGGGCGTTTCCTTCGAAACCACCACAATCTTGAGCAATTTCTGCCAAGGCTTTTTCACCATTGTGTCCATAGGGCGGATGACCAATATCATGTGTCAAACCAGCCATTTCGCAAAGATCGGCATCAAGGCCAAGCCCCGTACCGATCCCGCGCGCGATTTGTGCAACTTCGAGTGAGTGCGTCAATCGAGTCCGCGGGGTATCTCCGTCACGTGGTCCTACTACCTGAGTCTTATCAGCTAGCCGACGCAATGCTGCCGAATGCAATACTCGAGCGCGATCCTTGGCAAAAGGGCCTCGTTCATCGTGATGCGCAATGATTCGGCTGGGCTTTTCGGGTTCGTCGAAACGCCGCTGCCAATCGGAAGAGGAATAGCTAAACATTTTCGATCACCGTTCCTCGCGCAGCTGCTCATGGCGTGCGCGTCGCGACGGCCGCAACCAGGCTTGGAGACGTCGTAACGCATCTTCTACTTTTTGCGCTACATTCTTTCCAGCAACTAGCTCAATCAACACGACACAAAGACCACCTTGTTCGTGCACAAACGTCCACCACCACTGCCATCGCGGAAAAGTCGTGGGGCAATAAGGAGTAGGTGACGCCCATGCAGCAATGCCTTCCGAACGAGCAATAAGCTCAGCTCGCAAGCTGTGGTTTGGATCAGTAATGATCAAAATAGGTTGCTCTAGCTCGGACAGTGCCGCACGAAGAGATCCCCGTGTATCGTGCCCTTGCTCAACAGCAACGATCAAATCGGAATCCACATGTTCTTTAATCAGGTATTCCCGCGCCACCGCAGCCTCAGTAAAGCGATCCTCTGGCAGTTTCCCACCCACAGTGACAACTTTTTGGCTCCGTTGCGTATGCCACTGCTCCGCGGCCCATTTCAATCGGCCAGCGAATTGCCTCGATGGCACGCCGTCATACTGCGCGGTACCTAGCACAACAATCGTAGGAAAACGCTTACGGGAGTTCTTAGGACGAATGCGGCCGCGCACCACCATCACAAGTGGTGGAATACTTGCAAGAATTGCACATAACCGAAGTGGTTTCATACACATTAGCATGCCAGATTTTCTCCCCCGCGATGTTCTTACCCACTTTGACTAAGCTTGTGAACATGCATTGGAGTATGAAGCAGGCATCCAGATTGTCCGCCATCGCACTGGCAGCCTCCGTTGTGGGTCTACCCACTGCCGCGCTAGCGCTGCCACAGCCATCCATCCATGTGGAAGCCGCCGCGCCACAGCGCTATGTTGACATAGTTACTGACGAGTCAGGGGTGCTCAGTCCCGATGACATTGCCGGTATTACTGAGAAGGTTCAGCAATTCCAGCAAGAAGCTCGTCGGCAAATCCGCATCATCTTCGTTGATTCATTTGACGATGTCACCCCAGAAGTCTGGACAACTCAAGCGGTTCGCTCCAATGGCGATAGGAATGTGGCAGTTTTCGCTGTCGCGGTAAAGACTCGCGAGTTTGGAATAAACGGTGGCGACGACTGGGATCCGCATGCCCTCGACAACATGTACAACGCTGCTTACGACCACCTCTTAGAAAAAGACTGGGCAGGCGCAGCTTATGGCGTTGTAGATCAAGCCAATAACACCTCGGCGACTTCGTCCTCTCCTACCTCCGGCCCCACATCCTCGGTCGACAATGCTTGGTTGGGTGCTGGTGCCCTTGGCATCGCCGCTACTGGTGGCGGGCTGTGGGCTTATAGCCGCCGTAAGCGCACCACCTCGCAAAAGCACACCCTTGAGTCTGCCCGCTCGATCGACCCTAGGGATACCCAAGCGCTTCATGCTTTGTCGACGGATACCTTAGCCGCACGAGCACAGGAAGAATTGGTCAGCACGGATGAGTCGATTCGTCGAGCAAAAGAAGAACTCGAGATCGCCGTTGCCGAATTTGGTGCGGAGCGTACGCGCGCTTTCCGCCAAGCAATGAACGATTCCACAACTACTTTGCAAAAGGCGTTCGCACTCAATCAGCAGGCTCAAAGCACCTCGAATCCCGCGGAACGCCATGCTCTCTACGTTCAAATAGTGTCTACGTGCGGGCTTGCCGACGACGCCCTTGATGCTAAGGCCGCTAACTTTGCTCAACTCCGTAATTTGTTAGTCAATGCCGACTCCGTCCTGCTCAACTTGACTCAATGTATTGTGGATCTGCGCCAACGCCTGCCTGGCGCAGCTAGCACCTTGGAGAGCGTGAGTACGCAATACTCCGATTCAGTAATCTCTTCGATCAAGGACAACCTAGATATAGCGAAGGTGAGTATCGCTGAGGCGGATCGAAGCCTTGATGCCGCCCGCGAGTTGTCCTCGCGCCCCGCCGGCGAGCAGGCAGGGCTTGTCGACGCCATCCGTCATGCGGAAAATGCGGCAAATAATGCTGACAAACTCATCGCGGCCATCGAACATGCCGATGCCAATATTTCAACGGCTCGATCCGGTATCCCTGCTTTAATTATTGAGATTTCTGAAGAGATCGCCGAGGCACAACAATTGCGGGAGTCTAGTGATCAGATCACGCCTGAAGCCGGTTGGGCGGCTTTTGATGCCAGCGTTGTTGATGCCCGATCTGCACTTGAGTTCGCCCACGCGCATGCAGACCAGGATCCTCTTGAGACTTGGTCCACACTTACTGCAGCAGATTCCGCGCTTGATATTCAGTTGGCGTATGCACGCGATGCTGCTGCCGACCACGAGCGACGCTCGATGGTGTTCCAACAGCAACTGTCCTCAGCACAATCAAGTGTTCAGACGACCGCAGATTTTATTAGCACCCGCGGCAGAGTAATTAAGTCGGCTGCTCGAACTCGCCTCGCCGAGGCCGAGAAGCTTCTCGCCCAAGCACACAATGCTGCGTCTTCTGACGTGGTACGGGCGACAGATTTTGCGCGCGAGGCTGATCGCACAGCACGCTCAGCGTTATCGCTGGCGAAGCGGGATTACCGCGACTACCAGCAGCGTCAATCGTCTAATCGTGGCGACGGTATGGGCGGCATTATCACCGGCATGGTACTCAACGAGATTTTGTCGAATAATCACCGTGGCGGTTTTGGCGGTGGCTTCGGAGGCGGCTTCAGCGGTGACGGAGGAGGCGGAGGTTTCCGAGGCGGTTCATTCTAGATTCGCACGTCGAAGGGGGCGTCGATAAGCCGAGCTACGTAGACGGCAAAGACGAGATCCGTTGGCGGAATCGCACTGCCGGCGTCAATGGATAATCCTTTGATCTGCGCAAGGCAGTGTCCACTTGAGTCTACGAGCTCGCGGCGACGCCACCCTACTCGCCGCATTATGTACTTGCGACCAGCGCATTCGACGGTGATGCTCTTCATTCCGGCGTGTGTGTGCGCGGTTGCTTGCAAATCTTTGGCGTTGCATTGCCAAGTCCAGGGGGTCGGCCGTGCAACGTCGACCGGAATCTTCTGGTTTGCAATCGATAAAGCTCCTCGACTGCCTTGGGCAACTATGTGCCCTTGGTGGTCGAGGAGCTTTTCTCCCCACCAGCGGTACGTGGTCATGTGCGTTAGAGCAGTGCCCACACGACTGCTGGCATGAGAAGCAGGATGAAGAAGAAGAGTCCCAAGGTGAAGCTGTTGAGTTTGGCCTCTAGCTCGATCCTAGTGACAGCAGAAAGGAACACTTTCTGCTGTAGGTTCAGTCTAGAATCTTTTTCAAACTCAGTGTAGCTTTTTCGAACACCGCTGTTTCCACCTGAGAACTGACCTATTTTTGTTTCCTCTGGATCAGAGTCAACATACACCCAGTCGTTTCTGTTCTCATTGATAGCGCGAACGTTTCGATCACCGAGAGAGATTTCGATTCGCTTTGAGCGGGCGAATCCCTTTTCCCCTGCGTCTGCAACGAACTCCTCACCGCCGGCGATGGCGGCGCGCAAGATTTTCTTGTCGGAGCTTAGAGTCCATGCAACTCCATCGACGTCGACGGTTTGCTCCGCATGAATGTCGATGGGGAATGTCGCAATGGTGTTGTCAACGTCGTCGAAAAGGTCAATGTGATTTTTCCGACGATTACCCCAGCTAGTGAAGTCCATAGCTTCCTTCCAGAGATAGGAGATATTAGCAGCCGATCAGACGAGCTGCGAGGTAAGACTGCAGATCGTCGAGTGCCACACGTTCTTGGGTCATGGTGTCGCGTTCGCGAACGGTCACGGCGTTATCTTCGAGAGTGTCGAAGTCAACGGTCACGCAGAATGGGGTGCCGATCTCGTCTTGTCGACGGTAACGACGACCGATTGCACCGGAGGTGTCGTAGTCTACGTTCCAGAACTGACGCAATTTTGCAGCAACTTCTTCTGCGACTGGAGTCAAAGTGTCCTTCTTGGACAATGGCAAAACAGCAACCTTGACTGGTGCAAGACGTGGATCGAGCTTGAGCACAACGCGCTTGTCCACACCGCCCTTGGCGTTTGGTGCTTCGTCTTCGCAGTATGCGTCGACGAGGAAAGCCATGAGTGCACGGGTTAGACCGAAGGAAGGCTCAATAACCCATGGCACGTAGCGTTCACCGGTGGCCTGGTCGAAGTAGCTCAAGTCTTCACCGGATTCCTTGATGTGGCAGCCGAGGTCATAGTCGGTGCGGTTGGCAACACCCATGAGCTCGCCCCAAGGGTTTCCTTGGAAGCCGAACTTGTACTCCATGTCGATGGTGCCCTTGGAGTAGTGTGCGCGATCTTCTTCTGGAACGTCGAAACGGCGCATGTTGTCTGGGTTGATGCCTAGATCAACGAACCAGTTCCAGCAGTCATCGACCCATTCGTTGAACTTCTGATCAGCCAGTTCTTCTGGTACGAAATACTCGATCTCCATCTGTTCGAATTCACGAGTACGGAAGATGAAGTTACCTGGGGTGATTTCGTTTCGGAAGGACTTACCGACCTGCGCGATGCCGAATGGTGGCTTCATACGAGCCGTGGTCATCACGTTCTTGAAGTTTACAAAGATGCCCTGTGCGGTTTCCGGACGCAGGTAGTGCAACCCCTGTTCGTTGTCCACGGGGCCGAGGTAGGTCTTCATCAGACCTGAGAACATCTGTGGTTCGGTCCAGTTACCAGGCTGGCCAGTCTCTGGGTCTGGAACATCAGCTAGGCCGTTTTCTGGCGCATGGCCGTGTTTTGCTTCATACGCTTCGATCAGGTGATCGGCGCGGTAACGCTTGTGAGTATGAAGGGATTCCACGAGCGGGTCGGTGAAGGTGGCAACGTGTCCGGAGGCAACCCATACCTGACGAGGCAAGATAATGGACGAGTCAAGGCCTACAACGTCTGCACGTGCTTGGACAAAGGTGCGCCACCATTGCTTTTTAATGTTTTCTTTCAGTTCCATTCCCAATGGACCGTAGTCCCATGCGGAACGAGTGCCACCGTAGATCTCACCACAGGGATAAACGAGGCCACGACGCTTACAGAGGTTGACGACCGTGTCAATGACATTGTTCTGTGCCACGGGATTGAACAGCTCCTTTTAAGTAGCGAGATAAAACGGCGACGGAGGTTATTCCTTTTTATATCCGTACCTTCGTGACAGTCTAACCCGTCAAGCACTTTTTCTTCGACCTGTAAGCCGCTTAGCGCAAATTCGCACAAATTCCCCCTATTTGGTTAGGCAAAAAATGAGGAAATTTAGACGATATAGCCTCCCGTGGCATAGTTTATTTTAAGTAATCACTATTGCTACTCCGTTTCGCCCCTCACACAGCGGCAGTATGCAATCGTTTTACATCGCACCTTTTCAACAATCAGAAAGTAGCAGTCCCAATGGAAATTTCTCCGCGACCATCATCACTGAATGCGCCGGGAGATGCCACTGTGATGAGCTCGGATCACAATCTCGACATGATCCAAGAAGAACCATCACTGATTTCTGGCATTTTGAGTGCTCTCGACTCGAATATCAGAATTCAAATCCTACTTCTTCTACATAAACGCGATTATTATGTTTTTGAGCTAGTTCAAGCCCTCGGCGGAAGCCAACCTTTGATTAGCCAACATCTGAGAGTTCTCAAGCAGGCACATATCATTGACAATGAGCGTCAAGGGCGTCAAATTATCTATCGCCTTAAGGAACCGATGATCGTAGACATCATTGCGAAGGTCGGCCTACTTGCTCAAAAAGTTTCAAAAGTAACAGCCTAAATATTTTCAATTCAACACCGTTAACACCCCCGCTACCATGCATTCCCAGCTAAACAGAGTGTTTTCAATCGGGCACCATCTCAACATTCTATTGAAAAAGGAGTACGCTTAGCGTTGAAAGAGTTCTTGCCACAGTCTCTTTAACTGCCACATCGCGAAAACTTAAGGAATGCTCCATGAATCGTACCATTGATCGTTCAGTCCCCAAGTTGGGGGTTCGTAGCACCCGTCAGCGCACTGCTGTCGTTGGGGTCCTCAAAGATCTTGATTATTTCGCTTCTGCCAAGGTGATCCATCAAGAACTAACAAAACGCGATCTCAAGGTCGGTCTGACCACTGTATACCGAACCTTGCAATCACTTTCAGAAATCGAAGCAGTCGACGTTCTCCATATGTCCAATGGCGAAACCCTCTACCGCCACTGCTTGAGCGACGAACATCACCACCACTTGGTGTGTACTCAATGCGGACGCACCGTGGAGATCGATGGCGGCCCAGTAGAAAAGTGGGCCAAAGAAGTAGCCCAGCTACATGGATTCCAAATAACTGGTCACGATGCCGAAATCTACGGCCTCTGCGAAAGCTGCACTGCAGCTGCCAAATAAATCCTTTTATCCGAGCGCCACTCCAAACGCTTTGCCTAAGAGGTAGGTCACACCCGCTGCGGCCATACCAATGGAAAGCTGGCGTAGCGCTCTTTTTAGTGGCGGTTTGCCCGACAAAATACCAGTGATACTTCCTGTGATCATCAAGGCCGCACCAACTAATACGGTTGCGATCACTGCTGCCGCAACCCCTGAAACGTTAAAGAAATACGGAATCACAGGAATCAGCGCGCCGAAACCAAAACAGAAGAAGCTCGATACCGCTGCCGACCATGCACCGTTACTAGGTTCGTCGTTGCGGGGTTCGTCGATAAGAGCTTGGTCTTCAGCATTGCGCAAATTGGCAAATGCTTTTGCGGCTTTTTGCTCCGCGTCTGCCTCCGACATACCACGAGCACGGTAGACAAGTACTAGTTCATTGGCATCCACATCAAGCTGCGGAATATAATTCTTCGTCCCTGGGTGCGGTGTCGATGCCTCGAGAAGCTCGTTTTGGCTCTTCACAGAGATGTACTCCCCCGCGCCCATCGATAGCGCACCGGAAAGCAAACCAGAGATGCCTGTCAACAACACAATATTGGGGCTGACACCTGAAGCAACCACGCCAAGCACCAACGCAAAATTGGACACCAAACCATCATTGGCACCAAAGATTGCAGCGCGGAAGTTTCCACTCATCTGTTCACGGCCACGAGCTGCAAGTCCGCGCACGATTTCTGCGTGAATGGCCTCATCGGCTTTCATTTGTTCAGTGGCATCGTCATCATCTGCATAAGGACTACGCTGCTCCGCAGTCTGCATTAGTGCGAGGGCAAAGACCGACCAAAAGTTCCGCGCCAAAAATGCCAGCATTCGAGTCGACAAATCAGGGCTTTTGGGCATGCCAACATAATCGCCGAGAAGATTACGCCAATGCTGTTCGTGTCGCGCCTCAGCATCAGCAATCGCTAACAGAATCTCACGTTCTTCACCGTCTTTGCGGTGTGCTAGCTCCCGATACAATGCGGCTTCAGCACGTTCGTTGGCAAGGTACTGGCGCCATCGCCTGATCTGTTGAGATGTGGGCGGCGTAGTTGTCATTTAGTACCCCCAAAGCGGCGATCACGTCGTGCGTATTCTTCGACTGCCGCAAACAAATCCTCAGGTGTGTAATCAGGGAACAATTTGTTTTGATACACCATTTCCGCATAAGCGGACTGCCATAACAAGAAATTAGATGTGCGCTTTTCACCTGATGGGCGCAAGAACAAATCAACATCGGGCATATCGGGCTCGTCGAGGAACTGCGTGAAGGAATCTTCAGTGATGTCTTCGGGGCGTAGTGTTCCGGCTGCTGATCGACGAGCGATCTCACGAACGGCATCGACGATTTCTGCGCGGCCACCGTAGTTAACGCACATAGCAAGCGTCATGGTGGTGTTGTCCTTGGTGAGCTCTTCTGCAGCTTCCAATTCTCTAATAACGCTGCGCCACAGTCGTGGGCGCCGTCCTACCCAACGGACTCGCACTCCTTTTGCGTTAAGGGCATCGCGTTGGCGCCGCAGGACGTCGCGGTTAAATCCCATGAGGAAGCGGACTTCGTCGGTAGAGCGCCGCCAATTTTCGGTGGAAAAGGCGTAGGCAGAAAGATACGAAATACCCATAGCGATACAAGCGTCAACCATATCGAGGAGGACAGCTTCACCGCGCTTATGGCCTTCGGTGCGCTTGAGTCCCCGATTAGTTGCCCATCGTCCGTTGCCGTCCATGACGAGCGCGATGTGCCGCGGGAGGAACTCTTGCGGAATCTGTGGAGGTACGAGTTGCTTGGTCACCCCGACTATTCTGCCACTATCACACTTGGTCAAGCACATTGAGGCTGGCAAGACCGCGTTCCACATGCCACGACAGGTGGGACCGAATTAATGCGTGCGATTGCTGATACCTCTCTGGTGTACCTATTTCAGCTACAGCGCCACGGTGGCCTTGCTGCATGAGCCACATCATATGCAATGTCTCTGGATCGACTTCTTGGGCTCCTAGCGGCCGACAGCGCACGCATACCGCACCTCCTGGGCTGGGGTGAAAAGCATGATGCGGGCCTGATGTCCCACATTGAGCGCAGTCAAAAAGGCTCGGCGCCCAACCCGCAATATGCATTCCCTGCAGGAGAAAGATGTCAAGTTCTGCGATGGGAAATGCACATGTCTGGATGTTTTTCAGCGCTGTGACGGTGAGATCAAAAAGTCGAGGCTCGTCGCCTACAGCAAGCTTTTCGACGCCCTCCAGGATCGAGCTGGCAGCCGAAAAACGTGTGACATCATCAATGATTTTGGCACCGAAGTATGCCACGGTGTCGGCTGCTGTAATGGACTCCAGATTACGGCCACGATAGAGCTGAACGTCTAGCTCAACAAAGGGTTGTAGCCTTGAACCAAATCGACTTTTTGCCCGACGCACGCCCTTAGCAACACCACGCACGATGCCACGACCGCGGGTAAAAAGCACTATGATGCGGTCCGCCTCACCAAAGTCGTAGGAGCGAACCACAAGGGCTCGCTCCCGATAACTTTCTCGACGCACTAGAACCCTAGTCGGCCTAGCTGCTTTGGATCCTGCTGCCAGTTCTTGAGCACCTTGATACGAAGATCCAAGTACACATTGCTTCCCAAAATCTTGATGATTTCTGGGCGCGCATTGTGAATGATGCGACCAAGGCGGCGACCATCTTTACCGATCAGGATCGATTTTTGTCCTGGACGCTCAACATAGATCACCGCATGAACGTCGAGTACTCCCTCACGCTCATCGTTTGGCAAGATCTCATCAATTTGCACTGCTACGGAGTGCGGAAGCTCATCTTTAAGTCCGCTCAATGCGGCCTCACGAATGAGCTCAGAAAGTCGAGTATCCGTGTCATCGTCAGTGATGTGATCATCGGGGTAGAACTTCGGTCCTTCTGGCAGCAGCCGCGTGATCACGTCGAGAAGCACGTCACGTTGTTCACCGGTAACGGCAGAAACTGGCACCACCTCAGAATTACCGCCGAGCAGCTCGTGAAGCTCCATGAGCTGCACTGCCACCTGATCACGACTTGCTTTATCAACCTTGGTAACGATGCCCAGCAGCGGTGTCTTTGGTGCTACCTTCCTTACCGCATCAAGAATCCAGCGGTCACCTGGGCCGATTTTCTCATCAGCAGGAACCGTGATGGCAATAAGATCCATATCGGCATAGGTATCTTTCACAACCTCGTTAAGGCGTTCACCCAACAGCGTACGTGGCTTATGCAAACCAGGGGTATCTACCACGATGATCTGCGCGTCCTCGCGATGCACGATGCCGCGAATGGGGTGTCGCGTTGTCTCCGGCTGGTTAGCCGTGATCGCAATCTTCTCCCCTACCAAAGCGTTGGTCAGCGTGGATTTTCCGGTGTTGGGTCGTCCAACGAAGCTAATAAACCCAGAGCGAAATCCCTCGGGTGTGTCGGTGAAGCTCACCTATCTCCTTATGTTGTGTGAAAGATCTTAAAAAGTGATTCTATGCCAATGTTAGGCGATCTGCTCAACCTCAAACTGAAGGCGAGGATGTGCAATGGCTTCTTGGGACTCGATAATAAGCAATTCTCGCGAATCTGCTTTAAAGGTAGTTTCGATCAAATCGAATACCGACGATGCTGTACGTGCGAGAGCGTCTGCAGCATTGCGCTCGCGAATGTAATGACCTGTAAACAGTGCAGCGGTCACATCACCGGAACCATTGCGTTTAAAGTCGATAAACGGAGTTCGCACCAACCATGCACCCTGTTCATTAGCGGCGATCATCTCGATCGCATCAGCGGGAGTTTCTGGGCGACGCACCGAGGTCACAAGGACGGTATTGGGCCCCATTTCCTGTGCAGCAGCGATGGCTTCAAGCGTCGAGGCAGTATCGTGCGCTGGTACACCGGTCAAATACTCCAGCTCAAACTGGTTAGGCGTGATGATGTCTGCTACTGGAACCACCTTATCGCGCAGCAATGGCGGGATGAGATCCGATACAAAACAACCAGATTTGGCATTGCCCATGACGGGATCGCAGGCATACACAGCTTGAGGATTCGCCTCTTTGATTCGCGCAACCGCGTCAACGATCACATCAGCAATATCAGAACCGCCTTGGTAACCGGACAAGATAGCGTCGATACGCCCGAAAGCACCACGCTGTTCCATGCCGTCGATCACGTTACGCACCTGCGCTGCAGGAATGAGCTCGCCGCCCCACTGCCCATAGCCGGTGTGGTTAGAGAAGTTCACCGTATGAACCGGCCATACTTCATGCCCAATGCGCTGCAATGGGAACACTGCGGCAGAGTTACCAACGTGGCCGTAGGAAACATGGGACTGGATCGACAAAATGTTCATGGGGTTCATCCTATAGTTCGGAAAGCGATTCGACAGGCAAAACAGACACGAGCACAGATCGAACCTGAATCCGACCGCGCCGATCACGTCCGCCTTCGGCCTGAAGCTGCAAACCAGACGTGGTCACTGTAGTACCTGGCAACGGGATTCTGCCTTTTTCAAAGGCAATGAGTCCGCCCACAGTGTCAACCTGATCGAGAATTTCCTCGCTGAACTCGATTTCTCGGTCAAGTTCCTCGTCGATAGTCTCGATGAGATCGTCCAAAGACAATCGCGACACAACGCGATAGGTAGGCAACTCCGTGTCGTTTAGTCGTTCGATCGGAGCCATTTCTCGGTCATCGTACTCATCGGCAATTTCACCGACGATTTCTTCGAGGATGTCTTCAATCGAAATCAAACCGGCAATACCGCCATACTCGTCTACCAGCATGGCGATGTGGTTGCGATCATGTTGCATTTCGTGCAATAGCGCATCAAGGTTTTTAGAGTCGGGAACAAAAGTTGCCGGTCGCATAACGTCATCTACCAGCACAGAACGACCGCTATCCGTGGAATAGTAGGTGCGCTGAACTAGGTCTTTGAGATAGACGATACCTATGATGTCATCAACAGTTTCCCCGATCACTGGGATACGCGAAAAACCCGATCGCACACACAAACTGGTGGCCTGACCCGCAGTTTTACCTGATTCGATCCATACCATATCTGTACGTGGAACCATCACAGATCGCGCGGTTGTCGACGCCAAATCGAAAACGGATTGAATCATCCTACGTTCTTCGATCTCCACCACGCCGTGCTCTTGGGCGATGTCTACCATTTCACGTAGTTCGACTTCAGTGTTGTAGGGGCCGTCTCTAAAGCCAGGCCCTGGTGCGATGATATTGCCAATTCGAATGAGTAACCGCGCAATAGGCCCTAACAGTTTCGCAAGTGCACTGAGCAAAAATGCCGATGATAAGGACACTGTATAAGGATTTTTGCGCCCCACAGTTCGAGAAAACACACCGACGACGGTGAACGTTACTAGGGCCACCCCAACGATTGCCGCGGTAAGCGCCCACGTCTCATTATCGATGATTTCCAGTGTGAGCATGGCGGCAAACACCGCAGCAGTGACATCAAGAAAAGTTTTGAGCAGCACCAAGAGATTGATGTGCTCTGCTCGTTTTTCTACGACGTTGAGGAGCACTCGTGACGCACGAGTTTCTTTATCTTTGTCGATTTGCTCCACACGAGCAAGCGAAATGGAGCTGACTGCTGCTTCGACGGTTTCTAGCAATCCTGAACACAGCAAAGCAGCAAGGGTAATCAGCCCTAAAACTACAGGGCTCACTGCGGTTCCCCAATAGCCGGAATGCCGCCACCTGGTACAAGTTTGTCTAGTTCTGCACGATCAGCAGCAGAGGGGAATGCCCCTGCGTTGCTCGGTTTTGGCTGGAATTCCACGCCACGACGTGCACAGTAGGTGTACCAGTCCTGCAGCAACTCATTCTGCAGGGCAAACATTTCTTGCTCGTCTTCCGGCTCGATGTGGTCGTACCCTAGCAAGTGCAGGCATCCATGAGTGGTTAAAAGTGCCAATTCATGCCCTATATCGTGGCCGGCCTTGGCTGCTTGCTTAGCCGCAAATTCGGGGCACAAAATAATGTCACCGAGCATCGCAGGCCCAAAAGATTGAGCGTCGGGGCGCCCCATGCCTGGGGTTAGTTCGTCCATGGGGAAACTCATTACGTCGGTTGGCCCTTCTAGGTCCATCCAGCGCACGTGGAGATCGCTCATAGTGGCAACATCAACGACGGATATGGTGGCTTCGGCGTCAGGGTGCACGTCCATCTCGCCGAGCACGAACGTGGCGACGTCGATAAGCGCTTCTTCGTTAACACCCTCGAAGCCAGATTCGTTAACAACTTCGATACTCATCTATTTGTCCTTTAGTTGTTCTTCATAGGCGTCATAAGCATCAACGATCCGGCCCACAAGTTGGTGCCGCACCACATCGTCCGAACCGAGCTCGGCAAAGTGAACGCCTTCTACTCCACGAAGAATATCGCGAACTAACCGCAAACCAGACTTTTGTCCACTGGGCAGATCCACCTGCGTGATGTCACCTGTGACCACCATCTTGGATCCAAACCCGAGACGAGTTAAAAACATCTTCATCTGAGCAGGCGTGGTGTTTTGGGCCTCATCCAAAATCACAAACGCATCGTTGAGCGTTCGGCCACGCATATAAGCCAGCGGAGCTACCTCAACGATTCCGGCCTCCATGAGCTTAGGAATAATTTCTGGGTCCACCATGTCGCGCAAAGCGTCGTGAAGCGGACGCAGATAGGGGTCGATTTTCTCATTAAGCGTGCCAGGCAAAAATCCCAGCTTTTCGCCGGCTTCAACCGCAGGACGCGTCAAAATAATGCGGTTGACTTGTTTAGCCTGCAAAGCTTGCACGGCCTTAGCCATCGCCAAATAGGTTTTTCCGGAACCGGCAGGACCTAAACCAAACACAATGGTGTTGTGGTCGATAGCATCAACGTAGTCTTTCTGACCAAGGGTTTTGGCGCGAATGACTTTGCCGCGACGTGCCACGATGTCACTTGCCAGCACAGCACTCACAGAATGCGGGGTGTCTTCTGCGACGATTGCCACTGCATTTTTCACAGCATCTGGGCTAATCGCATGCCCGCGTTTCGCCATGGACTGCAACTCTTGTAGCACGCGAATGCCACGAGAAACTTCAAAATCGCGTCCGCTGAGCGTTGCTCGAGTACCGCGCACAAAGATGGTGCAATCGAGTAGGTTTTCCAGCACTTTGAGGTTTTGATCATTGATCCCCAAAATTGCTTGGGAGTATTGCTCGTCTAATTCAATAGCGCGAGTTATAAAGTCAGCCAACGTTTCGGTTCAACCTATCTGAGAGAAAATATTCGTTGTTTGCCACACTACCAGCGAGAAGTCTGTACACCGAGAGCAGCCAACGCCACGATTCCTGCTGATGCAGTCCGCAGCACCTCGGGGCCGAGTTTTACGGCGCGAGCACCAGCTTTGCGGAATGCTTCTGCCTCTGCGGGGCTCACTCCGCCTTCGGGGCCGATGATTAAGGCAATTGACTTTGCCGTATTGACATCAACCGTAGCGAACGGCACTGCGGCGTCCTCGTGAAGCACCAGCACAACGTCGAATTGCTCGAGTTGTTCTGCGATCTGAGCAGTGGTGATTGGCTCGGCAACCTCGGGGATTCGAGTGCGTCGCGACTGCTTCGCAGCAGCGATCGCTGCCTGCTGCCATTTGAGCACGCCCTTGGATCGTTTTGCGCCCACCCACTTTGCAACGCATCGATGCGCTTTCCACGGAACGATCGCATCGGCGCCGCCTTGGGTAAGCAGATCAACGGCCAGTTCTGAACGTTCCGATTTCGGAATCGCTTGGAAAACAGTCACTGTAGGTGTGGGGGCGGCTTCTTCATTGCATTCGGAAACATGAAGATGCAGCGTGCTTTTACCGCTTGTCGACGCCACCGTAGCTGTTGCCCAACCACCTCGGCCGTCGATCAGTTTGATCTGCTCGCCTGCTGTCATCCGCTTAACGCTGACCGCGTGGCGCCCTTCTGCCCCATCAAGGACAACATTGCCGGTAGGAATCTCACTGTGCTTACCGGCGACGAGGTCTTCGAGGTTATAGATAAAAACTGGAAGCGACATGTTAGCGGCGGAACCTATTGCGGAGGCGACCGAAGAGGGAATCATCAGAATCGTCAGCAGTCCGAACCGTCGATTCATCGCTACGGTGATCCCGAAGCTTATTCAGCAGCTCCTTGGATTTTTCATCAAGCTGAGTAGGGATGGATACGTCAACGTGAGCAATCATGTTGCCACGTCCTTCGCCTCGTAGCTGAGGCATACCCTTGCCTTCGATAACGATGGTTTCGGCTGGCTGAACGCCCGCAGGGATCTCAAAGTCAATGGCATCGCCAGACAAGGACTCCACCGAGGTGGTCGTACCCAAGGCGGCATCCACCATGGGCACGTGCACACTCATGTGCAGATCGTTGCCCTCACGCTGGAATACAGGGTGTTGTTGCATCATCACTTCGATGTACAAATCTCCTGCAGGTCCACCACCTGGGCCTACCTCACCCTGACCAGCCATGCGGATACGCATGCCATCTGCGATACCTGCTGGAATGTTAACAATGAGATCCCGCTGGGTGCGCACGCGGCCATCGCCACCGCATTTATCACATGGATCTGGGATGACTTCACCCGTGCCTCGACAGGTTGGACATGGCGAGGACGTCATCACATTGCCGAGGAAAGAGCGCTGCATCTGCTGGATTTCACCGCTGCCGTTACAAGTGCCACATACGTTTGGCTTTGATTTGGATTTCGAGCCAGTGCCCTCACAGCGGTCACACAAGATTGCTGTATCGATAGTGATGGGTTTCTTCGTGCCTAGGTAGGCTTCCTCTAGCGTCAGGGCGGTGCGTAGGAGGGCGTCACTACCTGGCTGAACACGCGATCGTGGGCCCCGGCTGCCGCCACCGCCACCAAAGAATGCTTCAAAGATGTCGCCGAGTCCGCCACCTGCACCATAAGCGCCGCCGTAGCCAGCACCGCCGTCACCTTGGGCCATTGGGTCGCCACCCATATCGACGATACGGCGCTTTTCGGCGTCGAGAAGCACCTCCTGGGCGATGGAGATTTCGCTAAATTTTTCAGCGGCTTCTTCCGTATCGTTTACATCTGGGTGATACTTACGGGCCAACTTACGATAGGCCTTTTTAATCTCATTATCGGTGGCGTCTCGCTCGACGCCCAAGATTGCGTAATAATCACGTGCCACGGTACGAAAAACTTCCCTCTCAATTGATCAGTGAAACAAATAATATTATCGAGATCACAAGCAAAGACCTAACTTAGCCCCCGCTGAGTACTCGACTCACATAGTGTGCAACGGCGTAGACCTTGGACATTGTTCCCGAATAGTCCATAAAAGTGGGTCCTACTACCCCTAACCCACCGAGCGTCGCACCTTGTGCACCATAACCGGTTGTGACAACCGAGGTTCCGCGGAGCTGTTCGTCTTCGTTTTCTTCGCCAATGAGCACGCTTACACGCCCAAGGTCGCGCACATTAGTTAGGAGTTTGAGCACGACGACCTGTTCTTCGAGCGCCTCCAACATGGCGGGAAGAGAGGACGGCATTTCCCGCGCGATACGGGTGAGGTTGCTAGCCCCTGCCAAGATGAGGCGATCATTGGGCTGTTCCACCAACGTTTCAATCAACACAGTGGCACAACGCAGGATCATCGGCTGAATATCGGGATCGACCAGAATCTCCCCCGATGCGAGTTCGGCAAGAGACGCTGAGGCGTCGCTGAGCGTTTTGTTGTCCAATGCTCGGTTGAGAACATCTCGCATTTTTGCCACGTGATCGGGTTCGCAGATGTGGTCTACTTCCACATTGCGCTGCTCTACCCTGCCGTTGTCTGTAATAAGCACGAGCAGAAGTCGAACTGGGCTCAGCAGTACGACCTCGCAGTGTTTTACGCGAGAAACGTTGAGGTTTGGTAACTGAATGACCGCTGCCTGGCGGGTGAGCTGACTTAACAACTGCACGGAACGTTTGAGCACGTCTTCAAGATCCACGCCTCGCTCGAGAAATCCCAAAATGGCTCGCCGTTCTGCAACGGAGAGCGGCTTGATGTCGTTGATGGAATCGACGAAGGTGCGGTATGCTTTTTCGGTGGGGATTCGCCCTGAACTTGCATGTTGCTGAACGATGTAGCCTTCTGATTCCAGCACGGCCATATCGTTGCGGATCGTCGCCGAGCTGACCTTGAGGTTGTGGCGTTCTAGCAGTACTTTTGATCCCACGGGTTCTTGGGATGCGATGTAATCGGCAACGATCGCACGCATCACCTCTTGCCTACGCTGATCGGTAGCTCCAGCCATTGTCTCCCCTAAGGTCGCTGACGGTTTACCCTATTTACCTTAGTAGGCGGCCAAAATATCGGCGATGATGCCATCGATCAACAGTCGCCCTTCCAGTGTAGGAGCAACGCGAACATCATGGATATGCAGGAGTTTTAGGCTCACATACTTATCGATTACTGCGCGTTCGGCTTTTGTAAAACGGGTGAGTTCAAGTCCGTGACGCAGGCGTAGCCCGAGCATGACTGATTCCTCGTGCCGCTCAGTGTTATTCAGTAGCTCTTCTTCTTTAATTGGCAGCTGCCCTTGAGCAAGATGTTGTGCATAAGTGCTGGGGTGCTTCACGTTAAAGAAGCGTCGTGACGCTATATGTGAGTGCGCGCCAGGCCCTGCACCCCACCAATCGCCGTCGAGCCAATAGCCGAGGTTGTGCTGGCATTCGCCTCTTGGCTTTGCCCAGTTGGATACCTCGTACCAGTCAAAACCGTGGGCACGCAGCGCGGTATCGATAAGCCCATAGCGATCGGCGTATACATCCTCATTCGGAGGAGGCAGCTGGCCTTTGCGTACCTTTCGCGCCATGGCGGTGCCGTCTTCCACGATCAGCGAATAGGCGCTGATGTGGTCAACTCCGGTGTCGAGGGCGCGCTCGAGGGTAAGGCGAACGTCGTCATCAGTTTCCGTGGGCGTGCCGTAAATCATGTCGAGGTTCACATGTACGAACCCAGCGCTCGTGGCTTCGCGGGCGGCATCGAAGGCGCGTCCTGGGGTGTGCTTTCGTTCCAATACGCGCAGCACGCTTGACGACGCCGACTGCATTCCCAAAGATATGCGGTTGTACCCAGAATCCAGCAGTGTCGAGAAAAATTCTGGGGAGGTTGTCTCTGGATTCGATTCAGTGGTGACTTCTGCGCCTGGTGCAATCCCGATGGTGTTACGCACAGCGGTGAGAACACGTGTTAGGCCACGAGCACCGAGCATCGATGGCGTGCCGCCGCCGATAAACACGGTAGTTGCAGGGCGTGTGGTCCCCGAGGCTGCGGCTAGCTCAAGTTCTTTTTCAAGTGCATCGAGGTAGCTTTCGGGCGATGCTGTTCCACTGAGTTCACCAGGGGTGTAGGTATTAAAGTCGCAGTATCCGCAGCGTGAGGAACAAAACGGGACGTGGACATAAACTCCAAAACTATCCGACATATTTTCCTGAATCTTGGCGTTTAGCTGCTACTTTAGCCACGATCGCGTCAATCCGTGCGCGTTCGTTAAGGAAGCGTGGCGGGTGCGCACCGCGCATGGTGCGGGTAAAGCCTGGGTGTTCTACGGCAACGACGTCGAGCCACGCTTGCGCAGCCGACAACACGATTTCCCCGACGCGGGCGTAAAGCAGTGCAACGTTGACGGAGCTGAGGTCGCGAGCTGCGCGTTCAGTTTGTTGGAGTTCCCACTGCACGGCGTTATCGAGTACCGAGCACACCAGATCTGTGCGGGCTTCTAGGGCGAGTGAGAGTTCTCGTACGATCACTGGCGAGTTACGGATGGGAAAGCGATCACGCAGGGAATCTGCAGTGACGACCACTGGCCGTATTATGTCTTCAACTACTGGGTCGGAAATTCCTACTGTTCCTGATGCCAAGCCTGAGGTTAGTGCTTGACGAATTCCCACCAGTTCGTTGATCACTACGCGAGAATCGTGACGGGCCTCGGCGATGATGTCTTTGAGCTCAGCTACGCAGTCTTCTACGAGTTCAGCATCCCAATCAGCGATGGCTTCCCCGAGGTTTTCTATGTAGGTTGCTACTTCGTCGCCAATGTTGAAGATTTCTTGGGTCAGCTCACGGTGGCGATGAATAACCTGCATTCACTGACCCCTTTTCCCAAATGTGACGAAACTATGCACTACTACCAATGACGTGAGGGCATCACCGGCTACGAACCTGAACTGTAAACCAGTTGGTGCGTGTATCGGTGATGCCCCGCCGTGAGTTGAAAAGGTTTCTTAGTCGCGCATGCGCTTCATGCCCAAAATCCAGAATCCGGCTCCGATAAAAAGCATGGCCAATGCCATCAGCCACTCTGCTGCGCTTAGACCAGTGTTGGCGAGCAGACCCGACTTGGACTTGTCCGCCTTCTTCTTATCTTTCTCGTTCTTCTTGTTTGTAGAGTCAGCTTTCTTCTTGGATGCCGACCCCGATGCCTTAGACACTGGAGCTCCGCTGAGTGGAGTAGCAGCCTTTAGAGGCTTATCGACGCTTCCCGCAGTGGCGTTGTTCGAGTCAACATCGAAGGTAATCGTGGTCCAATCTGTCTCATCCTTGTCATTGACTGCACGCATTTGGATCTTGTACGTACCAGCCTTGGTAAAGATCCAATCAAGGTGTGAATGGAATGGCCCATCGTTGTGGATGCGAGCAGGACCCGTGGAGTCTGCGATTCGCTCGGAAGCAGTTCCTAGGTTAGAGAATCGATGCGCATACCACTGTGCAACTTCAGGCTGACTTTCTGGCTTGATCTCAATGTCCATTCCCTTAGGGAAGGCATGAGCAATCTTGTTGGTGTCAAAGCCAGGCCAGATAGCCGAGTGATCCTCAGATAGCGGCAGGTGGTAGAAGGTATCCCCTTCTTTGCCAATAAATTCCGTATCCTCGGTTAGCTCAACATCTTTACCAAGAGTGCGCTTCCGGTTCGGACCGACAACGAGTACTACCTTGCTGGGGTCGTGCACGTGGTGGCCGCTAGCATCGGTGTTGTCCGTCGTGCGCCCCGACTCGTCGCCAATGTAGAAACCAAGTTTGTCGTTGACAAACGCTGGTCCGAAATCAAGGTGGCCTGTCTCAATACGACGCAGACTTCCCTTTTCGTTATCAGAAGTTTCCTGGCTAGGCGCAGTTGGCGAGGCTGGCTTAGCAAACAGTGGCTTTTTCGCTGCTGCGCCGTTCTTCTCGTTTTGGTTCTTCTTACTTTTCGCAGCATCACCAACGACGAAAGTAAGAACTTCAGGCTTAGTCGTCTTACCGCCGTCTTCAGTAACAGTTACTTCGATTTCATAGATACCAGGCTCAGTAAAACCCCACGACATGTGTTTGTGTGTGGAGCCTTCGGCTTTGAAAGATGCAGGTTCGGAGGAATCGGCGATAACCTTAAGGGGATTAACTTTATTTCCGCCAGTAAACGCCATCCATGCACCGTTTTTCGGCTTAGACTTAGTTTTAAAATCGAATGTGTAGTTCTTTCCTGTCTTGGCAAAAAGCTCCTCAGTGCTTAGACCAGGCCAAGGGTGTTTGCTCATAAAGCGACCATCTTCGGGAAGAATATATACTTTTTCCCCTTCATTGCCGAGTAGACCAGTATCATTCTTGAGAACAACCAAACGGTCTTCTTTTACAATGAAGCGAACATTCTTCGGTTCACGCCACGTAGCTTCTCTTGCTGCAATACCGCTTTCGTCCTTAAGCCGCAGCGTTAATTCGTTACCATCTTCACGGGGCGCAATATCCACGTGGCCATGAGTAATGTCAATAACAGCTAAGTCTTCGCCTGCGGACTCAGCTTGTGGTCTACCTGTTCCGGCATCCTTAGGATCAGTTAATTCAGGAAGTGAACCGACAAGAGAGCCATCATTGGTTCCGTCGAAACCGGCACGTTTAGATTCTTCGTCATCTGGAGTCTTCCCAGCATCCTCAACATCTTGAGATGTTGAGGATGCTTTTTCGGGCACTAAATCGGCTTTTTTTAAACTCAGCAATACCACCTTCAGTATCTGCGATACCATCTTTCAGTTCAGCAACAAATCTAGCTTTTCCACCAGCAATCGTTCTCGAAGTTGGAATAATATCCAGTGCAAGAACATAATTTCCTTCTCCTTCACAATCATCAACGGAGTGCCGCGTGGTGCGATTACCGGGGAAACTGATGAAATTTGTCATACACGTAGGTTCTTAGGAAGACATAACATCGTTAATATCTTCGCCAGATTCAACCTCGTAGTACCCACCTTTTACCTGCACTACCAATGAATCATCTTCTGGTTGAACAGTTAGATCAACAGCTTTAAATGTACTGGATTCACCGTCTTCGTCCTCGTTTGCGATGAAGTCATTCAAAGTAGATGAAACTTTTACCGTATTTCCAGTAGGAGTCTTCTCTTCAGCATCAAAATCAGGTGCTTCATCCTGTTCAAAGGTTCGTGGAAATTCGTCTTCTGATCGAGTTGTTGTCTGCACTTGATCGTCGGTTTTAAAAGTAATAGGTGCAGATATCCAAGGCTTATTCTTAGCATCCTCGTTTGGTATATAGACGGCTTGGAAATCGGATTCCTCATCACCGATCATTTCGATCCATTCAGCTTTACCGTTTGTAACCGGAACTTCGGCTAAATAGAAGCCATCGATATAAAACACGGCATGCCCAGAATCTTCTTTGTTGCCAGTGTCCAATGACAGACGAGTCATATCCTTACTGGCCGTAAATTTATCACCCTTATATGGTTCTATCGTGAAGGTACCTTTTGATTCTTCTCCGTAGTCAGCAGCAGCATCAAACGCTTTTTTCACATCGCCTAAGCCATCTTTTCGAGGTTCAGTTCCGCCAACTTGCCAGACAAGTTTTTGTGGCTTGGATTCAATCAAGGTGCCATCTGTAGTACGAGCAGAAGCTCGATAAGTTACTTCGTACTGTCCTGGTTTGGTGTATGTAGTCTGATTGTGGGTATGGTTCCCCTTGTCTATCCATGTGGCTCGCAAGCCTTTTTCATGCGATGACCAAAAGCGTTCTACTGGATCAGTCGGATCACCGGTGCCACGGAACAGTTCCATTCTACCGGGGCCCTTGAAATCAACAATTTCCATGTTGAAAGCACCATCGCGGAGTTTCTCGGTAGGCAAATTGATATCCGCACCAAAGCCTGCCCAAATAGGAGTGCCCTTACCTCCCGCAGGATTTCCACCACCGTAAAGTCGAGTTCCTGGTTTCCCCAAAAACTTCAATCGCTCGTCATTAGGTACGCGGTAGACATACTCCCCTAGATCCTTCGCACCTTTACTTACCCAGTTAACTGTCTCCTCAATCGGAAGAACGTCACCGCTCTTTGATTTGAGAGTGAAGTTGTTTTCCTTCTTATCCCAGAATGCATTAGGTGAATCCACATGCACTTTGGTGCGGACGGTGAGATTGTCATTTGGGCCAGCGAGTGCTGGTACGGGGGCAACGAGGGATATGGTTGCGAGCACTGCAAAGGCGCGACGGCGGATGAGGGGTGACACCGGATTCCTTATTGATTTAGATGTGCAATTTGTACACAAATTTACCTTATTGGAATCCGATGTCAATTAGTGGGGTTAGTGCCCGTAGAGGGCGTCGATAGCGTCTGCGTATCGACGTGCCACAACGTTGCGCTTCACCTTCATCGTTGGAGTGAGCTCGTTTGCCTCCTCTGACAGATCACGATCCAGAATATAGAATTTCTTGATCGCTTCAGCATGCGAAACAGTGGAGTTTGCCAAGTTAATAGCATCTTGGATTTCGGCTCGAAGTACTGGATCGGAAGACAAATCCCGCACTGTTTTTCCTTCAGGAATGTTGCGGTTGAGCTTCCAACGCTTGAGCATGTCTTCGTCGAGTGTGACCAGCAATCCGATAAATGGTTTGCCATCGCCTACCACCATCGCTTGACTGATCAGTGGGTGTGAACGCAGAGAGTCTTCCAGCGGTCCAGGTGAAACGTTCTTTCCGCCTGCTGTCACGATGAGGTCTTTCTTTCGTCCAGTGATCACTAGGTGTCCCGACTCAAGGATTTCGCCTAGGTCGCCAGTATTGAACCAGCCATCATGCATGCTTTCGGCAGTGGCTTCTTCGTTTTTCCAGTAACCGTCGAAGACGATGTTGCCTTTGACCAAGATCTCGCCGTCGTCGTTAATGCGAATCGAAGTACCACCGATTGGTGGGCCGACGGTGCCGATTTCTTGGTTGCTAAAGTCCACGGCCGCTGCTGCTGTGGTTTCGGTCAAGCCGTAGCCTTCGTAGACAGGGACGCCGAGCCCGCGGAAGAAGTGCATAAGATCTGGGCTGATCGCCGATCCACCGGAAATGCAGTAACGCACCGCGTTGCCCATAGCCTCACGAATCTTCCGGTAGACCAGTTTGTCGAATGCCTTGTGCTTCAGTTGCAGCGCGCGACTTGGGCCTTCGGAAGTATCCAGTGCACGCGAGTAATCTTGTGCGACTTTTTCTGCTTCAAGGAAGAGCTTGCCTTTGATAGGGCTAGACGCCATGGCGTTTGCGGCAGCACCATTGCGAACCTTTTCAAATACGCGCGGAACTCCCAAAATCAGGTTGGGGCGAGCGCGTTGGAATTCCACTGAAATGGTTGAGAAGTCAGACCAGTGAGATTGCGTTGCACCACCGATCGCAACAGCTAGCGACACCGCGCGAGCGAGCACGTGCGCAAGCGGCAGGAAAGTCAGCACACGATTACCTGGAACTGCAATAGCACCAATATCGTTTGTCAGAAGACCACGTACCTGCGACAACCAGTTGTAATGCGTGAGACGGCATCCCTTTGGGCGGCCAGTAGTGCCCGAGGTGTACACCAAGGAAGCTAGATCGCTTGACGACGTGTTGGCAATGCGTTCTTCAACAACTGAATCGGGGACATCACGTCCCTCGAATTTCAAAGTCGAAATTGCCGAGGAGTTGATTTCTAGGATGCGTCGGAGCTGCGAGGGGGATCCCTTGAGCGGCGGGTGGCCGTCGTCGCCAAGCACGAGGTTCTTCATCAACTCGGAGTGCTCTCGTGTCTCAGTGATTGCAAACACTGCACCGGAGTCTTCGATAATCCACTCAACTTGGCGTAGCGAGGATGATCCATAAATTGGCACGGATACTGCGCCGGCTGCCCAGATAGCAAAATCAAGCAACGCCCATTCATAGCGTGTCTCCGAGAGCAACGCCACGCGATCGCCTTGTTCCACGCCGGACTGAATCAGCCCTTTTGCCACTTCAAAGACCTCTTCAACGAACTCTTGTGATGTGACATTTATCCACTCATAATTTTTGGGACGAGTAAACATCACACCAAAAGGACGCGCTTTAGCGGTGTCCAACATGGCGGTCAAACAGGTCTCATTTGGGCCGATAGTGTATTTAGCCTCTGCGGTTACTTCTTGCACCGATGCTTCTCCTTGTACGACTGCTATCGCCAACAAATGTAGTCGGTTTAACCGAAAACCGTTTGAGACAGGCGGTTAATGGCAGAATAGTTAACTGTGAGTTACTCAGATTTGTTACGCGAGCTGGCCGCTGCCCACGCAATCTCTTCGTCGTACTCCGGTTTCGGTGGAGCACACGTAGAAGTTTCCGATGACACGCTGGTCAAGACACTGCGATCCCTCGGAGTTTGCTTCGGAAATGAGGACGAACCCGCCACCGACCACGAGCCTTTAACTGGGCCCATGCCTAGCGAGGATCAAATCCGCTATGCGCTGCAACAGCGTTACGACGCCGAAGCAACCCGCCCCCTCCCCCGATGCGTGGTTGCCGTCGAAGGTGATCCCTACGTGTTCAACGTCCATGTTCACGACGGTGCCCCCGCCGACATCACCATCACTTTGGAAGATGGTTCAACCGCGGAGGTTACCCAGGTTGAAAACTGGACCCCACCCCGTGAAGTAGATGGCATTACTTGGGGCGAAGCTTCCTTCCAGCTGCCGTCCGACCTTCCACTGGGCTGGCACACCATCACCTTGACCTCCGACACGCTGACCTCAAGCTGCTTCCTCATCGTAACCCCAGCGCGTCTATCTACCGCCGATAAGTACGCAGAAAATCCTGTCAGCGGTGTTATGGCACAGCTGTACTCTGCTCGTAGTAAGAATTCTTGGGGCATGGGCGATTTCAACGATCTCGGCCTGCTGGCTGAGACGCTTGCTCCTCAGGCTGACTATCTGTTGATTAATCCTCTTCACGCTGCTGAGCCGATGCCACCTGTTGAGGATTCCCCGTACTTGCCTACTACGCGGCGGTTTATCAACCCGATTTATATCCGCATTGAGGATATCCCTGAGCACTTGCTTCTCGACGATGACTTGCAAGACGATATCGCCGAGCTCGCGGCAGAGTTCACAGCGCTTAATCTCACCTCTGAAAAGATTGAGCGCAATGCAATTTTTGATGCCAAGTTGCAAGTTCTGCACGCGGTATTCAACGTAGAGCGCGAACCAGCACGTGAACAGGACTTCCAAGACTTCATTGCCAACGAAGGCCAAGGCCTACGCGACTTCGCTTCATGGTGTGCAGATCAGGAGCTAGCAGTTCTGGAGAGCTCCGCAGCGCATGCCGCTCTTCCAGAAAAAGAGTCTTTGGTTCAGTTCTATATGTGGCAGCAATGGATCTGCGATCAGCAGCTGGGTGCCGCTCAAACCCGAGCAACGGATGCTGGTATGAGCATTGGTATTGTCGCCGACCTCGCCGTGGGTATTCACCCTGCTGGTGCCGATGCACTTTCGCTTGCCGACACCCTAGTCGCCCGCGCTTCTGTGGGTGCGCCACCAGATAGCTACAACCATCAAGGCCAAGACTGGTCGCAGCCACCATGGCACCCAGATCGCCTAGCAGAGTCCGGCTATATCCCCTGGCGTGACCTGCTGCGCACGGTACTTCGCCACGCCGGTGGTGTCCGTGTTGACCACATTCTTGGTCTTTTCCGCTTGTTCTGGATTCCTCGCACCCAGTCCCCACAAACGGGTACTTACGTCAACTACGATCACAACGCACTTGTGGGCGTACTCGCTCTTGAGGCAGAGCGTGCAGGCGCAGTGGTCATCGGTGAAGACCTCGGTACCTTCGAGCCATGGGTCCAAGACTTCCTTGCATCCCGAGGCATCATGGGTACTTCAGTGCTGTGGTTCGAAAGCTCCCCAGAAGGTGGCCCACGCAGGCAGCACGAGTACCGTCAGTTGGCGCTGACCTCAGTAACCACCCATGATCTGCCACCAACAGCTGGCTACCTTGCAGGCGAGCACATTGCGTTGCGTGAGGAACTCGGAATTCTTACCACCGATGTAGCAACTGAGTATGCCGAGGATTTGGACTGGCAGGCAGACATCCTCAATGTAGTTCGCAACTCTGGTGCATTTGAGTCCATCGTTCCTGCCGAATTCCACGGTGTAGATCGTGCAGACCGCGGCAGGTCCGTCGAATTGCTTTCCGCACTTCACCGCTTCTTGGCAGGTACGCCATCAGCTCTGACCTGCACCGCATTGGTGGATCTTGTAGCCGATAAGCGCGCTCAAAACCAGCCGGGTACGACCTCGGATCAGTACCCAAACTGGTGTATTCCGCTCTGCGACGAGTCCGGCACTCCAGTCCTTATCGAGGACTTGGCCGAAAACCCCGTCTATCAAACGGTAACAAAGGCGTCGACTCGCCTACATTAGGCTTAAAAGCCACGCGATTACGACGAGGATAATCAGGAGATACAGGGCCTGCGTCACCCGCGATTGAGGATATTTCCTCTTTCGTTTAGGGAGGCGTTGGTCCTGCTTTCTTAGCTCCTCTGGATTAGCCATGGTTTCCTGCTTTCCTACTCGTCAGTGTGCTTCATTACTTTAGCCTCTGCCCACCGTTTTACGCGCAGTAGCCTTGCACCAAGGACGTCGATAAGCCTTAACCAGCCGAGTGCCAGCGCTGCGCACAACGGCACGGACACGATCAGCACCACAGGGGTTTGAATCCACAGTGGTGCTGTGGTGAGTATCTGGCTGGGGGTGTCAAAGATGGACATCACATGGCTCCCGCTAGACCCCTGCGACGTAGCAGTGGTGCGACATCTTTTTCGCGTCCCCGCAGCGCTTCATAGGCCGCGGTAAAATCGTCAGCCCCGCCTCGTGAAAGCACAAGGTCGCGGAAACGTTGCCCTGCTTGACGAGGATCTTCTTGTTCCTTGAACCAATCAAATCCGTCAGCATCAAGTGCTTCGGCCCATAGGTAGGAGTAATAGCCAGCAGAGTATCCACCTGCGAAAATATGATTGAAATAGGTGGATTTGTAGCGAGGTTGTATGCCTTCGATTCCGGCGTCTTCGAGTGCACGACGCTCAAATTCTTCAATGTCTGAGGCCGACAACTTTTGAGCTTGTGCACTTGTCAACGAATGCCACGCGAGATCGATGATCGCCGCAGCAAGGTATTCAGTTGTGGCGAATCCTTGACCAAACTGGCGGGCTTCTTCAATAGCGTCAACCACATGTGCAGGAAGATTCGGCGCATAGTTACGCAAGACTTCCGGCTCGAATGCCCAGTTTTCGTTGATTTGTGACGGGAACTCCACATAGTCACGTGGCACATTCGTTCCCGAGAACGTGGGATAACGCACTTGAGACAGCAAACCATGAAGCGCGTGGCCGAACTCATGGAATACGGTGGTCAGAGAATCAATACTCAGCAAAGCATCCGAACCATCAGTCGGCGCGGTAAGCCCCATAACATTGACAACAACAGGTTTTGTGCCCAACAACTCTGACTGATCGACAAAGCTACTCATCCAAGCACCACCGCGTTTCGACGGCCGCCCATAGTAATCAGTCAGCAATAGGCCGATGCCACTGCCGTCTTCATCCTTGACCTCCCATACCTCAACGCCAGGCGCATAGCCTTCCAGATCTGGGCGCGGCTCCACAGTAATACCGTAGAGGCGATGTGCGGCGAAGAAGACTCCGTTGACAAGCACTTTCTTCAACGGAAAATGCTGCGACAGTTCTTCCTCGTCGAGCGCATAATCGCGGCGTCGTACGTGAGATTCCCAGTATGGCCAATCGGCAGGAGTGATGTCTTGACCAGCAGCTTCTGACAACAGCTTCTTTTCCGCCAGGGCATTTGCGGTCGCCGCGGGTGCCAAATCGTAAAGAAGCTTTCGCGCAGCTTTTGCACTTCCGGCGGTTTCCTCAGAAATCACATAATCAGCATGCGTGGGGTATCCCAGCAATTCGGCCCGCTCCGCCCGCAGCTGCACCATTTCCACCAACACATCAAGATTGTTATCAGCGCCTCTGCGTTGCGACGCCTCATATACCCGCTGCCGAGATTGCGGATTCTCCAACGCGCTCTGTTCCCCTTGGACCGTCGGCAACCCTAGCGGAAGCACATAGCCGTCGCGTCCCAAAGCTTTCGCATCAGCAGCCGCCGACTCAATGCGGGCCTCACTTAGCCCCGCGAGCTCATCTTTTGATGCAAATCCCACCGCTAATTTCTGCGTGGACTCTAATAAATTGCGGCCAAATTTATCGGAAAGCACCGACAACCGCGCATTTATTTCTTTCAAACGTGCAACATCTTCTAGGCCAGCACCGTGGCGAGTAAACGTCCTGATGATGTGTTCATGCAGGCGCTGCGACTCTGAATCCGCTGGTGGAGTGCACTGCTTAATCCTTTCGAACAGCTCAGCGTTGAGATACATCTCATCTGAATGCTGCGCCAGTACTGGCGCGATCTCCGCAGCAATCTCATCCATTTCCGCGTTGGAATCCGTGCCATGCAAGTTAAAAAAGACTGCCGCCACTCGTTCCAAATCGCGACCGCTTCGCTCCCAAGCCTCGACCGTGTTTTCCCACGTGGCAGGTTCTGGATTGTTTGCAATCGCAGCAATTTCTGCACTGTGTCGTGCAAGAGCCTCCGTAAAAGCAGGAAGATAATGCTCCACACGGATTTCCGCGAAGGGAGGCAATTGGTACGGCAAGTTTGAAGGTTGAAGCAAAGGATTAGTCATAAAGTGCAATCGTACTAAAGTTAACGCCATGTCCGAGCAGATCACCATAGGACCGTACGTCGGAACCGTCCACGGCAACGCAGCGCGTTTCGACGCCGTCGCCTACGCCACCTTGCCCTCCGAGTACTCCGCAGCAGTTCGTTGCTTTACCCCCACCCAAGGCGATTATCACAATAATTACCGGACTGAGCTCCATGCGACAATCACCGCACCTAAAGCAGCTCATCGCTACGCCGATTACCCCGTCATTGTTTATATCCACGGTGGCGCCTATTTCGAAGGCTCCCGCGATGATATTTCGGGACTGACCTTTGCCGAAGACAAAGTCGTGGTGGTCAGCATTGACTACCGCCTGGGAATCCAAGGTTTTACCCCCTTTGCCGCGGAAGAACCCCACCATTATCGTGGCATCGACGATTGCGCAGTGGCGCTGACATGGGTCCAAGAAAATATCGAAACCTTTGGTGGCGACCCCACAAATGTCACGGTCATGGGCAATAGCGCCGGCGGCGGAATTGCCCTATGGCTTGCACGCCGCGATCACTACACAGGGCTGTTTCGCCGTCTATGGGTATCTTCCCCAGCATTCCCTCGCGGCGGTGATCGCAGAAGCGCTACCCGCTGGGCGTTGTCGGCACCAGTTACTCAGACAGGGCTCGAGCGCTTGCCACGCAGAAAAGTAGTCCGTGCTGAAACTTCACTACGCCGCCGTTACTTCACCGACCTCGCTTTTGGACCCCATCCTTTCAACGCAAAAGAACTGGTCACACTACCTACAGTGGTCACCTACACTACCGACGAATGCGCCGACTTTGTCGGGGTAAAAAAACTCCAGAACTCACGTTGGTCCAGGTACATACGAAAGTACTTCGCCAAAGGACTCGACGCGTTGCCTAAATATATCGAGCAACTTCCTGAAGACACCTACTTTGCGCAGCTGACTTCAGATTCCATGATCCGCCGCTGGGTTGAGAGAATCGCTGCCGCACGAAATTCTTGGGTCATTGAATTCGCTGGGGAACCAGCACTGCACTGCGAAGACCTTCCCGAGATTTTCGGCACAGGCAAAGTTCACGACATCGCCGTCATCTTCGCCCGCGGATATGACCCACTTTGGCAGCCCTACGGCCAGAGACGCACAGTGCTGAGTATGCGTCTCGACGGCTCCCATAACCACACCATCACCGATCCCCTCGCCCACGTGCGTACTGGTTTTATGAAGTAATAAGCGCTGTACGAAGTGATTCATGTTGCAATTGCTCTACCATCCATGGGCTAAACGCAAACGGCGCAGCATGCACTGCATGAATGAGTTTGCTGGGCTCGACCCACACTAGTGAGTCCACCTCTTCAGCTTCAGGCAAAAGAGCATCGTCTCTCACCTCTGCAATGAAAACCGGGCAGATTTCCCACTCCACAATGCCGCGTGAATCCACAGCACGATAACTAAAATCGGGCAAGACACAAGCGATATTGACCAGTTTGTCTCGGGAAATCCCAATCTCGTGAGGAACCCTACGAGCAACGGCTTGTTCTGGAGTTTCACCTGGCATGAGATGCCCACAAGCGGAGTTCGTCCACACACCTGGCCACGTCTTTTTGCTCAGTGCTCGCCGAGTAATGAGCAATTCGCCTTTGCGGTTTCGCACATAACACGAGAACGCAAAATGCAAAGGAGTGTCGGTGGTATGTACTTCGCTTTTCACTGCAGTGCCGGACGGCTTACCGAATTCATCGGCAAGCACAACCAGTTCAACGTCATTCATAACAGATAACCTTAACGGTTATCCGCGCACCCAGCTTCCGATGACGCCAGGAACCACAGCGGGAGACTCTCCCAGCAGCGCCGCAATATTGTTGTCTTCCTCAACACTGCTAGTCACGCTCTTAGTTTTACCCCGCCTTTTTGAACCAGCCGCCCCCATCGGGGCACCCATCATCGGAGACATACGTGCACTATTAGCAGACTGCGTGCCAGCAGCACCGAACGGAGCAGAACGCGACACACCTGACTGCGGTGACGCACCCAATTGCGCAATGCTGGAATTACCCATCTTCGAGGTACCGTTTAGACCAGAATTGTGCAGTTTAGAGTTATGCGGTCCCCCAGCGCTTGGATGCATTGCCATCGCGGCTGCGCGCGAACCGATCGGAGTAGCTCCCCATCCAGTAGCAGAACTGGGGTGTGTGGATACCGTCTGCGCAGATGCCGGTGTTAATACAGGTGCACCAAACGTACCCGATGATGCAGGCATGCTTGAATAAGTACTGGTGAGCGGAGCTTTTATCGAGTTCAAACCAGAAGATGCTCCACCGCTCTGTTGGAATTCAGGGCTTGTCCAACCAGCCTGCTGTGTTGACAAGCTAAAAGGATCAATCGACTGACCGGCTCTACTATTGCCAGCAGCAAAGTCGCCTAAGTTATCAGGATGTTGCCCCATTGTTGCAGGTTGCAAAGTGGCACCAGATGCTGAGCTAAGCCCCGCATGAGAAAACTTTCCATCACCGGCGATAGTTCCCATGCCCGTTGCGATGCTTTGCCCCGAATTACCGCCGTTCGAACGCATTGTTACTAAGTTTCGGATCACCGGTACGCTTTGTCCAACATCTGACTGGATCGCTGATCGCAGCCGCGAAAGGAGTTCTTCTTCAAGAACCTTGCGCTCCATCGGATTCTCAATTTTGCTTAGCGCTTGTTGTGCCGACAATACATCCGACATTCGCATAGTTTTTAGTTGCGACATCAAACCGACATGGTTAGCCATAGTGGAGGCATTAGCCGCGAAAGATTCCGCATTCGCTGCAATCTCACCGATTCTTTCCACCGCCTTATCAAAGACAGCTCCGTGATTGTGCTCTCCGACTTCAGCTGCCACATTACGCAAATTCTGGGAAGCTTCAGTTGCCATCTCGGACAACGACTTCCAAGTCGCGACAGCCTCTTCAACCTCTGAATCGTTAGTCGAAGCAAACGCAGCCGCAAGTTCATCAATTGACGAAGCCTTCTGAACCACCGGCTGAGGGAAAGAGAAATCCTCATAGACAACATCCGGACGATTCGGGAAAGCTACTTCTTCCCCACCGACATTGCCACCCTCATCAGCAATATCCATCCCCCTAGAAACAAAATTATTTTGCGATGAAAATGCTAATCGACTCGAATTTAGCGCCTCTTTCAGCCAATTGACTTGTTCAGTCAACTGCTGCATGGTCTTCATCGCAGAGCCAATCCCACCCTTTATGACAGCACCGTGACTCGCACCAAGTTGATCAAAACCAGAAATACTGGAGTAATGGCCATCTAGGGTTGTCCTCCCAGCACGACCAGCGCCCCTGGAAGCAAAACCAAGAACTGTATCCAAGTTCTGTACATTTTGGTTTAGAACTTGTGGATTTATTTCGATCAACATTTATCCCCCTAAATGTTTATATACCTTAGCTAAAATTTCATTAGCTTCGTCGCAAAATTCTTTTTCAGAACGATCAGGAATAATGGAACTTGCAGAAGCGGCTAATCGTCCATACGGTGTCTCGATCGCCGCTTCACAATCGATAACAAATAGACCGCCTTGCCTGTCATAAGAATATGATCCTTCTACTTCATCTTTAAAATCACCTTCAATAAATCTCACATTGGGCGTAATTCTTTCTTTATTCAAGTCGTCAGATACAATCATATAGAACCCATCAATTGAATTCTTTCCAAATTTCAAAAAATTACAATCCACATTGTGGGGTCGTTCGTAATGCACTGGATCTTCAGTACGAACCAATCCCATTTCAGCGAAATCTTCCGCACTGAGCACCTCGCAGGGATTGAAGAAAGTTGCTTCAGCAGACTCAGGACTCAACGGGGTTGAGGTTCCTTGAGCCGAGCTCGAAGGCGAACTCCCTTCGCACCCTGCGAGGGCCAGCGTGGTCAGCAGTGCGAAAAGCACCGCTGGTTTCGAGTGCAACTGTGCATGTTTTCCTCGGATGAGGTGGCGCATGAGGTTATTTCCCCCTTTATTTAGAAATCTCATGACGGGCTCTTCCCTGTCCTTAAGCCTAGAGGCCGGAGGCGTACCCACAAATGGAAATTGAACGGTCCGCCTGCCACCGTTTCCTCAACCTGTGAAGGAAACAGTTTGCAGTCGCACTCACAATGTTTAGACGTTGTGAGACCAAAACTAGGTTCCACTCCATCTTTCGTCTAGCCCCAAATCACGCAAAACCCAAGGTCAGTAGAATATGCGCTACCCCCGACAAAATGGCACATCGTCACATGAATTTTTATGCATACGCAGCTTGCGGCAACGAATCCTATCTGCAACCCTTTATGCAAAAGTTTGACCTAATATTCGGTCCGTGGATTATATTCCCTCCGGAAGTGTTACAACTTTCGTACTATCTTCTAGGATCCATGACACGGATGCACCATCGCTTATTTCACAATTAACAGCCTTAGAGGCTTTCAGGTTATGGTGCCTTCTACATAAACATTCAGCGTTTCGCGCGGCAGTTTCCCCTAGGCCGTACTCTTCAACATGGTCTATCTCGCAGTTGACAGCGCGGATCGAACACCCTGGAAACCTACATACTCCATCTCTAGCTTGGATATATGCACGCATCGACGGAGTGAAACTATATCCACGAGTTTCCGCATTCTCGACCCCCTCCAGAGAGCGTCGTGAAGTATTGAGGAATACAAGGTCGACCGACTTTTTATCCAACCTATACCCGCCAGCGGTCATGAGCTCGCCAAAATTATCCCCCTTGTAGAGGCTGATAGTTACGGATTTCCCTTCTTTAGTAGCCATTAATAGCAATGCCGAAGAATCATCACATTCATGCGCTTTTGCTAACTACATTAACTGCTCTCGGAATATGGAGGCAGTTACATTATCCACAACCGCATTAATGCCCGTTTTCCGTTTCCAGCTTCATAAAAATCTATTGTTAATTCTGGAGGCGATTCCGCTTCTTCTACAGCATCTTCCACCCTCACCAATTAGTCGACAATAAAATTCTTAATCGCTTTTGGTCCGGGCATTTTCTGATTATCACGCTTGGGAGTTAAAACTTCGATAAAGGTGCATCGATCTCCTCAATTACTTCCCTTTCAACTCCCGACAATGCCTGCGCGATAACCATCAAACGCGTGATATCCAAATGCCACATTTTTAGCTGCAATTCATGCACTTTGGACAGCTTCAACAGCATAGAGAAGGCGTCGATACGCCGTAACACATACCTCTCAGACTTCCCCAGCCTCGCGCCTATGGAGGCACAGTATGAGAGCACGTTCTCATCACCACTAGACAATAAACGAACCCAGCGCAAATATTCGAATTTCTGCAGTCTACATTCATCTACACACAGCGGATCACCTGGGTTGCAGTTTCAAAAAATTCCATTTCCCCTCCTCAATGGCCTAATTATCTCATCCTTCCCCCTTTGGATGCCTCCACACTACTCCCCCTCCGTAAAACATACAAGCGTTATTCGCAATTTTTTTCGAACTATGCTAATGTTATAAAAGAGACCCACTAGGGGTCTCTGATAATTAGAGCTCTAGATACTCAGGGGCTGCTCTAAATGTTGCTTAGATTTCCTTCGAAGATGCAATTTCCAAGTACTAACTTGGCATCACTCAAGCTGCCATATCCAGCATCGAAAGCGAACTGCAGGTTCGTAGTGGCGCCAGGCCCTAAAGGAAGATCGAGGTCAACGGTGCCGGCTTCAACCCGTGGTGTCTCCGTACCGTTAATGGTGAGCACAGGATCATCAAAAGCATCGGCGGGGATAGCTACGTCATTCAAATTTTTCATTCGAACATATATGACCGACCCAGATCCTTCGTTGTTGTAACCAGTTCCTTGGATTTCCCATTCGACGTTTAAGCCTGGGTCTTTTTCCGGAGCGTTAATAAATTCAACTTTGACAGGGCTGACATTTTTTTCTTTAAACTCTGCCGCAGACTCAGAAGTCGTCGTCACCGCCACGTTAGGGGTGTCTGATTTATCAGAGCTACACGCTGCAAGTGCCGCCACAGAGGCAACGAGCACTACCCCTACTGTTAAACGTGAAAGGGAAACGGACATCATCAATAACTTCCTCATCGGTAATAAATCGGACTTCGCTCAATTTTACGCATCAGCCTTGTATGGCACCATTAGAAATTGCTGACTTCTCAACTATCGAAAGTGATGAACTTCAACCGTGCGATCTATAGCAAGAATCTTACGTAGTGCTTCGGCACTATGGCCGTTTTACGTCGGCGTGGTGTTTTCTGCAATCACTGTTGCAGTCTTAGCGCTGATCACTCCCTTCATTATTAAAGACGCGACCGACACGATCGTAGAGGCCGTCAACAGCGATATGCCGATCGACGACGCCACAAGGCGTGTCGTTTGGCTTTCCATAGCATTGCTGATCGTACAGCTAGCCAACACGATTTTGAACAATATCGGTGGATACGTCGGTGACGTACTCGCAGCTAAGCTCCGTCAAATTCTCTCAACACGGTATTTCGCCCAGCTACTCGGAATGCCGCAACGGTATTTTGACGACCAAGTTACCGGAACGATTATCGCCCGCCTAGACCGCTCGATCACTTCGATTACCCAGGCACTTCAAGCAATGGCTAATAACTTCTTTCCGATGCTGATATCTATCGCCGCGGTTTTGGGAATTGCTGCCACCTATTACTGGCCTTTGGCCGTTCTTCTAACAACAATCATTCCTATTTATATGTGGCTTACTTCCCTAACGAGTAAGAAATGGCAAGTAATAGAGGGGAAAAAGAACGAGCAAATTGATTTGGCAGGAGGTCGATTCGCTGAGGTTGTAAGCCAGGTCAAGGTAGTTAAGAGCTTCGTATCCGAAACTAGAGAACTGCATTCCTTTGGTGAACACTACGAAGAAACAGTAACTTTTACCCGCCAGCAATCCCGATTCTGGCATTTCATGGACACGCTGCGCACCGGCAGCATGAATCTCGTATTCTTTGCCATCTACCTCGTTCTTTTCTATCGCACCCTCCATGGATATTTCACCCTGGGAGACATGGTCCTGCTCATCCAGCTGGTCAATATGGCACGCACCCCTATGACAATGATGAGCTGGATGGTCGATACAACCCAACGCGCAATTACAGGTTCAAAAGACTACTTCGAAGTAATGGAGCAGCACCTCGAGCCAACAGTAAATCCTGAAATATCCGCAGCCACCACCGCCACAGGATTGCCACAACTAGATACAGCACCCACCCAGCCACTCCTTCCTGTTTCCGGTAAACCTGCCTTAGATTTCCGCGATGTTTCCTTCGCTTATAACGAAGGCGAAGAAGTACTCCACAATGTGTCTTTTCATGCAAATATTGGACAAAAAATCGCCCTGGTAGGAGAATCAGGCGGCGGCAAATCCACACTAGTTAATCTGCTACTAGGTCTATATAATCCAACCCAAGGCGCACTCAATGTATGCGGTCAACAAGCATCCGAGATTTCAGCAGAAGATCTACGCGCAACCGTCGGAGTAGTCTTCCAAGAGTCCAACCTGTTCTCAGGTACCGTTCGAGAAAATATAGCGTACGCCCGCCCAGATGCATCCCTAGAGGAAGTCATCGCCGTCGCAAAGCGGGCAAATGCCCACGACTTCATCGTGAACTTCCCACAGGGATACGACACCCTAATCGGCGAACGTGGTTTGCGGCTATCTGGCGGGCAAAAACAACGTGTTTCAGTCGCCCGTGCAATGCTCAAAGATGCACCGATTCTCGTACTCGACGAAGCAACATCAGCGCTCGACACAAAGTCGGAATTGGCAGTACAAGCTGGACTCGAAGAGCTGATGCGGGGACGCACAACGCTTATCATCGCCCATCGACTTTCCACAATTGCGGACGTAGATATGATCATCACCTTGAAAAACGGCGCAGTCGATGAAATTGGTTCACCACAAGAACTCGCACATTCAGGGGGAATTTACGCGGAACTTCTTAAACTGACTGCAAACGCCTCCGATGACAGTAAAGAACAACTCAAGCGCTTTGGGTTCCATTCATGAGCAAAGAAAGGCCAACCGATGCAATTCCCATCAATTGAAGATCTCCGCGCTCGCCACACCATGAAATGGACACGGTATGGACAAGATGTCCTACCGCTGTGGGTAGCAGAATCCGATTTTTCCACTTGCCCCGCCGTACACCAAGCCATAACTGACGCAGTTCAAAGAGAAGCCTTCGGCTATCAACCCGATGGCTGCCTGCTTTCGCAAGCAACCGCAGAATTCTATGCAGATCGCTACGGCTACCAAGCACGCCCAGAATGGATATTTCCAATCCCCGACGTAGTACGCGGACTCTATCTAGCGATCGATCATTTCACCCCAGCACAATCCAAGGTCATTGTTCCGACCCCCGCCTACCCCCCATTTTTTCATCTACTCTCCGCCACCCAACGCAAAGGTGTGTTTATCGATGCCACTGGAGGTATCGACCTACACGAAGTCGAAAAAGGTTTCCAAGCTGGTGCACGTTCCATCCTGCTGTGCAACCCGTATAACCCACTTGGAATGATTTTCTCAGCCGAATGGCTCGACGAGCTTTGCAATCTAGCCCAAAGCTACGATGCTCGCGTACTTGTAGACGAAATCCACGCACCCTTAGTTTTCGACGGGCAGCACACCGTCACCGCAGGAGTATCCGACACAGCTGCGTCCATGTGCATTACGATTACGGCACCATCCAAAGCATGGAACATCGCCGGCCTCAAATGTGCCCAAATCATATTCAGCAACCCCTCCGATGCTGAGCATTGGCAGCAGCTTAGTCCAGTGATTAAAGATGGTGCTTCTACACTCGGGCTTATCGCAGCAGAAGCCGCTTACCGGCATGGCACAGATTTTCTTAATCAAGAAGTGGCCTATCTCAAGAGCAACCATGATTTCTTGCTCCGTGAGATTCCGAAAAGAATCCCAGGTGCCAAGATCACCCCAATGCAAGCGACCTACTTGATGTGGATTGACTTCAGAGATACCACCATTGAAGGATCACCATCAGAATTCTTTATTGAAAAAGCCAAGGTAGCAATGAATGATGGTGCATGGTTCGGCAAAGATGGCACAGGGTTTTGTCGCCTCAACTTTGCCACCTCCCGAGAGATCCTAGAAGAGGCAATCGACCGCATGGCGACAGCAGTCTCCCATCACACATAACCCCCGAATCTCACCTTATGGGAAGTTAGTGTTATATTGTGGGAAATCTTTAACCCGTATTTGAAAGTTTGTGAATAACCATGGCCTCTCCCACCTCTGAGAAGAAGCTGTCCGGTGGCGCAATCATCGCCACCGCACTCATGCTGTTCTCCATGTTCTTTGGCGCCGGAAACCTGATTTTCCCACCAGTGCTTGGCGCTAACTCTGGAGAAAACTTCACCCCCGCTATCATCGGATTCCTCCTCGGTGGTGTCGCGTTGCCAGCAATCACCATTGTTGCCATGACACTGTCCGGAAACGACATCCGTGATCTCGGCTCCCGCGCCGGCTCATGGTTCAATTTGTCCTTCGCAGTCATCGCATACCTGTCCATCGGCGCGTTTTACGCCATCCCACGTACAGGTGCAGTGAGCTACTCCACGGTTATCCAACCAGTGATGTCGGAGCCATCCACAGTAGCCTCAGTAGGATTCAATGCACTGTTCTTCACCGTGGCGTTACTGTTGTCGCTTAACCCAACGGGAATCGTCGATAAGCTGGGCAAAATTCTCACCCCTGCGCTGCTGATCCTGCTGGTCATCTTGGTCACCTTGGCAGTATTCAAGCTCGATGGAACCGCAGCACCTGCCACCGATTCCTACCGACAAGCCCCACTAACCAGCGGCCTGCTCGAAGGCTATATGACCATGGACTCCATCGCGGCACTGGTCTTCGGTATCTTGGTGATCTCCTCCCTGCGCTACCAAGGCGGAAACAACGAGCGCCAAGTTATTGGCGCAGCCGTCAAGGCATCACTGATCGCCGCAGGTCTGCTCGGCATTATCTACCTCGGCTTGGGCTACATGGGCCACATCATTCCGAACGGTCAAGGTTTCGCAGATGGTGCGGCACTGCTTTCTTCCGCATCACAGCAAACCATGGGAACCCCAGGTCAAGTCATTTTCGGCCTGATCGTGTTGCTCGCATGCATGACCACCGCAGTCGGCTTGCTGGCGTCGACAAGCGAATTCTTCAACCGCCTCATCCCGGGCATTTCCTACAAGGGCTGGCTGTTCATCTTCGCCCTCGTATCCTTCGCGGTCGGCAGCTTGGGTCTGGCCAAGGTCCTCGCAGTGGCAGCACCTGTCATCACCTTCATCTACCCCATCGCGATCACCCTCGTCGCCATCACAGTCATCGAAATGCTTGTGAAGAACCTGAACCTGTTCTGGGGCTTCCGCCTTCCTGCATGGGCTGTTACGCTGTGGTCTGCAATTACAGTTATCGCAAGCGATACCCTTGCTTGGGCCCCATTCCACGACAACAGCTTGTCCTGGATCTGGCCCGCTTTGATCGGCTTCGTTCTCGGTCTGAGCATTGATAAGGCCCTCGCTTACAAGAGTTAGGATCCCCCCATGAAGCTGTCGCTCATCGACTTCGCCACAATCTACCAAGGCGAGCGTCCACGCGACAGCTTCCAACGCTCCGTCTCCCTCGCACAGCAAGCTGAGGCGGCGGGTTTTTCGCGCGTGTGGTACGCCGAGCACCACAACATGCCTACGATTTCTTCCTCCGCCCCCGCAGTGCTTATCTCGCACGTGGGAGCTCACACATCTACGATCCGACTCGGCGCTGGCGGAGTCATGCTCCCCAACCACTCCCCCTACACCATCGCTGAGCAATTCGGCACGCTCGCAGAGCTTTACCCAGGCCGCATCGATCTTGGCTTAGGTCGCGCACCCGGAACGGATCACACCACCCTAGCCCAAGCGTTACGACGCTCCCCGCACGCCGCACAATCTTTCCCTGAAGACGTAGTTGAGCTGTATCAGTACCTCAACGGCACATCCAGCATTGCTGCGATCCCCGGCGCAGGAACAAACGTCCCACTCTATATTTTGGGTTCCTCACTCTTCGGCGCACATCTGGCGGCAAAACTTGGGTTGCCTTTTGGTTTTGCTTCCCACTTTGCTCCGACGCATCTTGATGCAGCTATTCGTGCATACCGAGACAACTTTGTTCCCTCCCAAGAGCTGGATGCACCATATGTGATTGCAGCGGTCAATGTCGTTGCTGCAGACACGGTATCGCAGGCGCAGGAACAGTTGGAGGAAGTGAAACGGCATCGTCTTCGTGCGGGGAGAAATCTCAGCGACGACCAACTCCACATTTTGATGAATACCGTCGCAGCTCAGCGCATTGACCAGATGCTGAAATACACCGCAATCGGAAATGGTGAGGTAGTACGTGACTACCTCACCAAGTTTCAGCGCCATTGTGGGGCTGATGAGCTCATGGTGTCTTTGTTATCCACTTCGTGGGAGGACACCATGCGGGCTGTGGAAATTACCAGTCTTCTTGTGTCTTAGGTCGTGTTTGTTCCACGATCTTAAAGCTTGGTTCTTCTTCCTCTTCCACCATGTCGCCAACCACACCAAGGTCGCCTTCGATGACCACGTTGCCAGGAATGACGATGTTGCCGTCTTCGTCGTGAGCTAGGGCGACTACAGGAAGTTCGTTGCCTTCGAGATCGTAGCCTGGTGCTGGCATGGCTTCGTGAACTTCCAATTTTTCGGCAGTGTCAGTCTTTTGCCACTGGCGGGTTTGGATGCGTCGTTCTGCAGCCGAGTCGTCGGTCATGCCCTTGATTAGGGAGTACATCATGACGAATTGTGTAATGAAGAACGGGAACGCCACGATGATGACGACTTCCTGCAAGGTAGCGATGCCAGAGTTCGGAGAAATGATGAGCAGTGCACCAGCGACGGCACCGATTGCTACGACCCACAGCACACGGTAGCCGACTGGTGAAACTTCTTCTTCGCCAGTGGAGAACATGTCATTGACCATTCCGGCAGAGTCGATGGAGGTGATAAAGAAGATAACCACCACAAGGAGTGCGAGCGCGGAAACTAGTCCTGACAGAGGATACTCATGGAAGAAGCCAAAGAGTGCGAATGGCACATCGCCGTCGTGGACAATAGGGCCGGTGAGCTTGCCTGGGCTGTTGAGCTCAATTTCGATACCTGCACGGCCAAAAATGGCGAACCAGATAACGGAGAAAATCGCAGGCAGTGCCAACACGCCACCGATATATTCGCGGACTGTACGACCGCGAGAGATGCGAGCCACAAACATGCCCACGTAGGGTGACCAGCAGATCGTCCACGCCCAGTAGAACACGGTCCATTTACCCTGCCAGTCTGGGTTGTCGCCATAGGAGTCGGTCCAGAACATGAGGCTTGGCAGCCAGTCAGCGTAAATGCCGAAAGCTTCGGTGGTAAAACGCAAAAGCGTCAGCGTTGGGCCAGTGACCAGCACAAAGATCATTAGTAGCACTGCGAGTCCGATATTGATGTTGGACAGCAGCTTGATGCCTTTTTCCAAACCGGAGGCCACGGAGATGCAAGCGATAACGGTGATGACCAAAATGATGGTGAGCTGAACCCAGCTCACCTCGGGTACTCCCCACAAGCGTTTCAGGCCAGAGTTGATCTGCAATACGCCTAATCCAATCGAAACGGCGATACCGAAGGTGGTGGCGATGATCGAGAGGGCGTCGATAAGCTTGCCAGGCAGTGAGTAGATTCGCGATCCTAGGATCGGGGCAAATACAGAGCTCACACGTGGCGGCAGCTTACGCTTATAAATGAAGTATCCCAGTGCCAAACCTGGCAGGGCGACAATCGCCCACATGTGGATACCGAAGTGGTAGAAGGTGTAAGCAAATGCCTCAGTGATGGCTTGTTCGCTCATCGGCTCGGCATCTTGCTGTGGAACGTTGACGGAGTGGTTGAGTGGCTCCGCGACTCCCCAGAACATCAGCACGGCGCCGATGCCGCCTGCGAATAGCATGCAGAACCATGCGATGAGGCCGTGCTCTGGTTCGTCGTCGTCATCGCCTAGACGCAAGCGCCCGTAGCGGGAAATAAAAATTGCGATGAGGAAGATGAACATGAAGCTCACACCGCCGATATAAAGCCAACCGGTGTTTTTGAGCAGGCCTTGTGCAATGGTGGTGAAGGCGCTGCTGGCTTTTTCGCCAAGAAGGATCGTGGCCACTACGAAAAGGATCACGAATCCAAGTGAACTAAGGAAAATGAACGGGTCTGTTTTAAGACCTAAAAAAGGTCTTTTGGCAGAAACAGGTTCTGCAACTATTGGGTCGGACATGATAAAAACCCTAATAAAACGTTGCGTACGATACCCATTTCTGCTTGGTTTTCAGACATATAAATACCAACTCTCCCCCGATTTAGGGATCAGCCTAAGATCACGTTCAGTGCAGTTTCAACCCCGAACACACCACCGGCTACCCTGTGTTTTTATGACTTCCTTCTCCCGGAACGCGGTGGCAACACTGGCGCTAGCCGGCATTGTAGGGCTGAGCGGATGCTCGGCCGGATCGACTTCATCTCAAACACGTCACATCTCTACTTCTGCCAAGGCTGTGTCCCTCGGACTAACGGCACCACCTGCTTCTCTCGACTTCACCACAGTGTCGGGCGCAGCAATCCCCCAAGCACTCATGGGCAACGTGTACGAAGGCTTGGTGCGAATCCAACAAGACGGCACCATCGTCCCGTGGTTGGCACAGAACTGGACTGTCTCGCCTGATGGCAAGGAGTATATTTTCCGGCTTCGCGACGGCGTGACGTTCTCCAATGGAGATGCTTTCACAGCAGAAACCGCAAAGTTTTCCATCGACGCCGTTAAATCCGACGCATGGACGAACGGATTGAAAAAACAAATGGCCAAGGTGGAAAGCACCGAAGCCATCGACCACCACACATTAAAAGTGACGTTGAAGGATCGTTCCAATACGTGGCTGTGGTCCATGGGAACGCTCGTTGGCGCGATGATGACTCCCAACGGTGTGTCTGAGCTAGCAACGAAACCAGTAGGCACTGGCCCCTACATTGTAGATAAATGGGCAGTTGGCACTTCCCTATCGTTAGCTGCACGCCCTGATTATTGGGGGGAACAAACACGCAATGACCGCGTAGTGTTCCGCTATTTTGGGGATGCCATCGCACTAACAAATGCCGTGCGGTCGGGTGATATTGATGCAGCGATTGGTCTGCAAAATCCTGAGCTTTTAGAGTCGATAACTTCTCGTGGTGACCTGAAAGTTCATGTTGGTTCCACTAATGGCGAAGTGGTGCTCAGTATGAATAACAACCGTGCACCCTTTAATGACGTTCGCGTTCGCCAAGCAGTCATGTATGGAGTAAACCGCCAAGACATCATTAACACCACGTGGGAGGGCTACGGAACTGACACCGGTGGCCAGCCGGTTCCTCCTACAGATCCGTGGTACCAAGAAATGAATCGGTACCCATATGATCTAGAAAAGGCTCGCGAGCTTATGCGCGAAGCTGGTGCAGTAGGTACCCCGATTACGATTTCGGTACCGTCACTGCCCTACGCAAATTCGGCGTCGGAAATTGTACTTTCTCAGCTACGCGACATCGGCTTCGATGTTCGCTTGGAATCCACGGAATTCCCTTCCGTCTGGCTATCCAAAGTTTATAAAGCCAAGGATTATGACATGTCCGTTGTGGCGCACGTTGAGGCTCGCGATATTCCAAACTTGTTTGGCAACCCCGATTACTACTTGGGTTTTGATGATGAACAAGTTCGAGAACTTTTAGCTCAGGCTGACTCCGGTGACGCAGACTCCTATGTACCTACAATGAAAAAGGTAGTCAACCGAATCATGGAACAAGCAGGTGCAGATACCCTGTTCAACCTTCCTAATATCGTGGTCACTCAACCTGATGTTTCTGGAGTTCCCACAAACTTGGTCGCTGATGGCCTCGTTGTGTCTAACATTTCCCGCTCGGAGGACTAGCCGCTCATGCTTCTTACTCTTTTACGCGGTGCGGTGAAGTACGTAACCACACTGATCGCTGCTAGCATTCTGATCTTTTTTGCGCTTCGGATCGTACCGGGCAATCCTGCCGAGGTGGCGTTAGGCGTCACAGCTACTCCGGAAGCAGTGGCACAGTTAAGTGCGTCGATGGGCTTGGATCGACCCATTGTCGAGCAATATTTTTCGTGGGTGGGCGATATGCTCCGCGGTGATTTTGGTTCCTCGCTATTGAGCTCTACGGATATTTCTACGGAGGTGGTCGACAAGCTCATGGTCAGCCTGATCTTGGTCGGTTTGGGTATGACCACGGCTTTGTGTCTCGCTGTACCACTAGGCTTGTGGGCCGCTCGCCGTGTTGATAAGGCAGATGGCGTCTTTATTGCCGCACTTGGCCAGATCGGTATTGCGATCCCTAGTTTTTTGGCTGCGATCTTGCTAATCACGGTGTTTTCGGTACACCTTGGTTGGTTCCCCGCGAATGGTTGGGTTGTTCCGTCTTCTGATTTTTCTGGGTTTGTGTCTCGCCTGATTCTTCCGGTGTTTTCGCTGGGTATCGTGCAGGCTGCGATTATGAGCCGCTATGTGCGATCGGCGGCGTTGGAAGTTATGAACGCCGATTTCATGCGTACCGCACGCGCCCAAGGGCTCAGCATGGGTCAGGCGTTACGACGTCACGGCGTACGCAACGCAGCACTGCCAGTACTTACAGTTACGGGTGTGCAGCTTGCCACCTTGTTGGTCGGCGCAGTGGTTATTGAAAAGGTTTTTGTCATTCCTGGTTTGGGTTCCATGCTGTTGTCTGCGGTTAGCAATCGTGACCTTCCTACGGTTCAAACGATTGTGATGCTCTTGGTGGTTATCGCTGTAGTTATCAATGCGATCGTGGACCTGTTGTATGTGATCATCGATCCGCGTATTCGTCGGGAGGCATAAGAAATGCGTCATCTTTCTATAGGCGGAAAAATCGGTGCATCGATTGTGATCGCCGTAGCAGTTCTCGCCCTCGTGTCCTTGGTCTGGACACCTTACGACCCCCTGCATGTGATCGCCGATGACCGTCTACAGGGCCCGTCGATACGCCATCTTTTAGGCACTGACCGCTACGGCCGCGACGTGTTTTCTCAGATTATGGTGGGATCGCGAATCACGCTGCTCGTCGGCGTGGTTGCTGTGACCGTCGCCTCACTCATTGGGACGCCGCTCGGCATGTGGGCAGGCATGCGTCGTGGCCTGGTTGATACCATCATCATGCGTTTTTCCGACATTTTGCTGGCTTTTCCAGGGCTACTCATGGCGGTTGTTGCTACCGCGATGTTTGGCGCAAGCTCCGTCACCGCGATGGCTGCCATTGGTGTTGCTAGTGTTCCCACCTTCGCGCGGATGTCACGGGCGGCGACTATGCAGGTCATGTCGCAGGATTACATTCTGGCCGCCCGAAACGCCGAACAAGGCTGGTTGACCATTGCGCGTCGCCACGTGTTGCCCAACATCATGGGCGTGGTTATCGTGCAGGCTTCTGTTGCCTTTGCACTGGCTATTTTGGCTGAGGCTGGTCTTAGCTTCCTCGGCCTCGGTACTCCCCCACCGGATCCTAGCTGGGGGCGCATGCTGCAGTCGGCGCAGTCGTCGCTGGCTACTGCCCCGCTACTTGCAGTCTTTCCTGGCATGGCTATCGCCTTAACGGTTCTCGGATTCAATTTGCTTGGCGACGGCCTACGTGACCTCATCGATCCCCGCACAAGGAGACGCAACTCATGACCTTGCTGAACATGTCCAACGTTCAGATCATGGACGTTGTCGAAGCCCTATCTCTGTCTATCGAACGCGGTGAGCGCGTCGGTCTGATCGGGGAATCTGGCTCAGGTAAAACCATCACCGCGATGTCTATCCTGCGATTAATTCCCTCAAGCGGCAGTATCGTATTCGATGGTACTAACATCCAAGGCCTCAGCGAAAAACAAATGTGTGTCCTGCGTGGAAAGCGCATCTCCATGGTGTTTCAAGAACCCATGACGGCGCTCGATCCGCTGATGAAAGTGGGGACTCAGATCAGTCACGCCATCAGGATTCATTCCTCGGTATCTCGTGCTCAAGCCCGCAAAAAGGCTGACTCTTTGCTGCACAGTGTTGAACTTGATCCTGAGCTGCGGTCGCGCTACCCACACGAGCTTTCCGGCGGTCAACGCCAACGCGTACTCATTGCGATGGCACTCGCCCACGATCCTGATTTGCTCATTTGCGACGAGCCCACCACAGCCTTGGATGTGACTTCTCAAAAAGCAATCGTGGATCTTATTTTGCGACTCGTCGCCGAACGCGGCACCGGATTGCTATTTATCACCCACGACCTGGGTCTTGTGGCACGCACCTGTGAACGCGTACTCGTCATGCGCGAGGGGCGCATTATTGAATCGGGCACGGTTGAAGACGTATTGAAAAACCCGCGTGAAGACTACACCGCCATGCTCGTCCAAGCATCGACACTAGCTCCTGCACCCCAGGTACCGCTTAGTAGCGACGAGGTGCTACACATCGACAACGTGACCAAAAAGTATCGCGGCACCACAGCGGTCGAAGATGTGACCCTTACAGTTCACCGTGGCGAACGCCTCGGAATCGTTGGTGGCTCCGGCTCCGGAAAAACCACCCTGCTGAAAATGATCTCAGGGCTTAGCTCTCCTACCAGCGGACACATTAACGCTGAGGGATCTATGCGCATTGTCTTCCAAGACCCCATGCAATCCCTCGACCCCCACATGTCCATCGCCGACATCGTATCCGAGCCACTAGGGCATCGGGATCTCAAGGCGGTTGAACGTGCGCTCGAAGAAGTGGGGCTCGATGCAGACATGATGAATCGTTTGCCTCATGAGTTTTCCGGTGGTCAGCGCCAGCGTATTTCCATTGCGCGTGCGCTTGTGTCCTCCCCCGACATCTTGCTTGCCGACGAACCCGTCTCAGCGCTCGATGTTTCCGTACGCGCCAGAGTTCTTGCACTCCTCGACCGATTGGTCAGCGAACGCCAGCTCACCATGCTTTTTGTCTCGCATGACCTGCACGTAGTGCGTTCTCTTTGCACCACCGTCGCGGTCATGCGAGAAGGAAAAATCGTAGAATACGGTGCCACTGAGGACGTGTTTAACAATCCTCAGCACGAGTACACAAAGGCACTCATCGAGGCGATTCCCAGCCTCTAAGAAGACGTGATGTACAGCAGCACCGAATCATCTAACAGATGCTCTTCGGTGCGCTCTACATGAAACAGCTCCACCAGTTCCTCGAACTCTTGGCGTTCTGCGCCGCTAAGAACCACTTTGTTCATGGGTGATACTTTAACACCTAGTGGTCTAAAACCTTGTCGCGTAACGTGCTTAAAATTCCAGCACCATTCCATCGGATTCCGTCATGCTGGAAGCGGTTAGTTACGTGAAGACGTAGGTCGCGATATGTGTGTGCGGTGTCCATAGATAGTTCAAAGGGAACAAAGGCATCTTCGAGATACACGCACGCAGCTGTTACCGAAGCTTGTTCCTTTAGCACCTCGGCATCATAAGGAGAATGCTCCCATTGAGTAGTGGCAAGCTGCTCAGCGGCAGCCTTGTAGGGGTGCAGGGCTGGGTCTTCGTCAAACTGCCAAGGGAAGATGTGCTCGCCCGTGAGATAGAAAGGTTCTGCGGATCTTGGATCTGCGTTTTCTTCGCACCCGGGGAATTCTTCGCGGATACGATGTGCCGACCAATTAGTGGTTGTTCCACCGATTCCACCGTAGATTGACTCGTGGATTGCGGCATACAACGGTGCGCCTGCAAAGCTGACGCGCTGTCCCACGTCCACGAGGAATTCGGGGCGAAGGCGTTTTTCGCCGTGGATGTTCACAAAGGGATCTTCGAATAAATAGGCCAGCGAGTAGAAACCACTACTGCGACCAAGATCGATACCAATGGTGCGCAGGCGTCTCGACGACAACCGCTCCCCTGTGGGCAACAATTCCTCGGAAACATCAAGGTGGTGACATACCTCGCGGATCTTATCTTCTACCCACGGGAACTGGGTATAAAACAGGCGGTGCCGGTACAACAACTTGCTAAAGGTTGCTCGATAGACGTCATCCACGTGGCGGTCAAGGCTGGGTAACCCACCGGTGATATAAGCCTCGGTGACCGATTCTGGGTACATAGATTGATAGGCAGTGATACAAAAACCGCCAAAGCTTTGTCCGTAGAGGGACCACTTCTCAATGCCCAAGGCTTTTCGCAATTCCTCTGCATCGTGCACAATATATTCTTGACGCAGCTGTGCGAGGGGTACGTCGATAGGCTGCGAGCGACCAGTGCCTCGCTGATCAAGCAAAATTACGCGGTGAGTTTTTAGTGCTTGCCCGATCACTCCGTCGATCGATTGTGGCCGCGGTGCCCCAAATCCTGGGCCGCCTTGGAAATACACCATCGCTGGCCAGTCTTCCCCACCATCGGGGACAAGTTCTCTGGCAAAGATATGCCCAACGATGTGCTCGTGAATTGTCAGGCCCAGATAGCGCGAAGTCCGTGTGTTCATATGTGTATCGTAGGATTCATGTCCGATTTTCGCACCCGCTACCAGATCGTTTCTGAAAAAATCGCTTCAGCAGCGCGACGTTCTGGGCGTCAGCCCAGCGATATTCGCCTTATCGCAGTGAGTAAAAACCATCCAGTTGAGGCAGTTCAGGAAGCCATGGACGCGGGAGTGACGGTGTTCGGCGAAAATAGGCCCCAAGAGTTGGTAGAGAAAGCGCAGGCGATCCCCAACGCCTATTGGTGTGCTATTGGTCGGCTACAGCGTAATAAGGTAAAAGATATTGTTCGCTACGCGCAAGAGTTTCATGCATTGGATTCGCTGCGGCTAGCGCAGGCACTGGATCAACGGCTTGACCACCAGTTGGATGTATTCGTGCAGGTAAATACCTCTCATGAGGAACAAAAAGGTGGCATTGCCCCGCGTGAAGCCGAGCAGTTCTTGACAGACCTAACGCAGTTTTCACATCTACATGTGCGCGGCTTTATGACGATGGCCCGCAACGATCCCGACGAGCGTGTTGTCAGAGCGTCGTTTGGCGAACTAAGAGAGCTTCGCGACGCCCTCCTTCCCCACGGTGAACTATCCATGGGTATGTCGGGCGATTTCGAGTGGGCCATTGAAGAAGGTGCCACTTCTGTTCGAGTAGGAAGCGCATTATTTTTATGATTCTTGCCATTGACCTTGGAACTTCCGGAGCAAAAGCTGCCATCATCGATTCAGCTGGAGCTGTGCATGAACAAACATTCGTGCCCTACTCCACCACCAAACTTCCCAATGGCGGCGTGGAACAAGACCCCATGCAGTGGGTTTCAGCGGCGCGTCAAGCAGTCACTCGGTTGCCACGCAGCTACTCCGTAGTCAGTTTTACTGGTCAAATGCAAGATCTCATTTGTTTGGATCACGCAGGCAGACCCCGTGGTCAGGCGCTTCTTTACAACGACGCTCGCGCTGCCGCTGAAGCAGCACGACTGAACACAATGGTACCTGAATGGAAAGACATTACGGGGAATCGACAAACTGCCACGTCGACGGCGGCAATGTGGTTGCGGCTAATGGAGCAATCGGATGTATCAGATGTTGCCTCGGTGTTGTTTTCACCGGCGTCCTTTGTGGTGAGTCAACTCGGATGTGGTCTGGTGTGCGACGAAACCACTGCGTCGAGCACCGGTCTTTTCGATATTCACCATCGCTGCTGGTCAGATGACATTGTTAAAGCCTGTGGATTGCGCATGGACATGCTGCCCACTATTGCAAGCGGGTATTTAGATACCGTGGGTGCCGATAATTGCCTGGGGCTACCTGCCGGCACCAAAGTGGTTCTTTCACTCGGCGATGCTGCCTCAACCACCTGTGGAATCGTGGGATTAGGAGCAGGAGACGACTTCGTATCACTTGGCACGTCTGGGTGGCATGCTCGGGTGGTGTCTACAGTGTCCGATCCTTCAGAGGTGAGACAGTTTGCGCTGCCTGACGGCGGGATTCTACGTATAGCCTCAGTACTCAGCGTGGGTGGCACAGCCGACTGGGCGCGTTCAGTTCTTCTGCCTGGAGTAAGCGCGAAGGATGCCGACGCACTCATGTTACAGCGCCCACGTCTCGCCACAGGGTTGTTATCGTTGCCATCCATCCAAGGCGAAAGCTTTCCCGTTCGCAGCCACAGCGTTGGCGGTTGCATCCTAGGTATGCGTGGTAACCAGGATCCGCTTACTCTTTACACCGCTGTTATCGAGGACATTTGTATGACCTTGGCTCATGACATCAAGCCTGGTGGAATTTTGCCAGCAACAGGCGGTGGTGCCCGATCGGTTCCGTGGATGCGTATCTTGGCCAGCGTGACCAATCGCAACATTCACGTCACTGTTTCAGAGGATGCTGCGTTGCATGGTGCTGCTTCTCTTGCCGCCTACGCAACATCTGGCGAGTATCTTCCTACGCTTGCGGCTCGGGCGATCGTAGAGATCGAGCCCGAGCCAGAAGTTGTCGCTTCATTTGAGCCGCTCATAGCGAAGCACCTTGAACTATTCCGGTTCGCAGCAACCTTAAGCTATTAGCTTTTCACCACGGTGATCTGTCAACCGGCATCACCAACTTCGTGGAAGTCTGCTACATCGTGGCCTTCGTCTGCTGCCCAGCGTGGGATTGTTTCAGTTGCTTGAATGCAGTCGAAATCGATGACCAGCTTCTCCCCCGAGTCGCGTTGATTCATGGCCTCTTTGGCGTCGATAAGCGGGAAAGGACACACCGCACCGAGGATATCGAGAGCATAGGTTTCTGGAGCAATGTTGCGCAGGCCACCCTTGGGAACGCTCAAACCAAGTGGTGCGACAGCGAATGCGGGTTGCTTCTTCGCAGGCGTAGTGGGTTTGAGCCATATCTTGGTGGCAAAAGCGACGACAAGGCCGATGAACAACAACGCGATCCAGCCTTGGTAGCTAAACAGACTGGTCTGGACCATGCCGTTACCCGCCGTGCAGCCACCTGCAAGCGCAGCGCCTACGCCGAAGATAAATCCGCCGAGAATTACTGCGATGGGAGCAAGGGGATCTACCTCGGGGCGAGATAATGCCAGCGCTGGTGAGGGCAGCGAGGCCTACTGCATGTATGGAAATGACTATTAAGAGTGCAACGAAGCTGCGCCACGTTTTTTTATAGCACTATGTCGCGCAGCATTCCGGTCACGCAAAATCGTCCGTGTTGCAGCACGGCACCGAGGGCTAGTCCCATAATTATCATGATGTGATCCTTATGTTGTAAAGACGTTTCACCACACCGTAGACCCATCAGTCTATTGGCGCAACATTTTTGCAAACTAAACTGTCTTTAATAAATAAATGCCTCCTATCTGCGGTTTTAATAAATTCAAAAATTTCTTTTTAGGGTTAAGTATACCGCTTGGTCTATAGGGGTTTACTTTTTAAAAAATACCCCCTAGGGTATCTACTATCGTTTGTTTATTCACCTAAGGAGAAACCCACATGTGTCGCCCAGTACGCTGCACCGCTTGTAACAAAACCACATGGGCCGGCTGCGGCCAGCACATCGAACAAGTGAAAGCCCAAGTTCCTAAAGGCCAGTGGTGCACCTGCAAAAAGCCACAGAAACAAGGACTGTTCGCTTCCCTCTTCGGACGTTAAGGACCAAGTATGACCACCACAATTATCGTCGGCGGCGTTGCCGGCGGCATGTCTACCGCAGCCCGTCTGCGTCGGCGCGACGAGGACATGACCATCCTCGTATTCGAAGCTTCACACCACGTATCCTTTGCCAACTGTGGCCTTCCCTACCACGTCAGTGGCGTAATCCCCGAGCGTTCCTCACTTCTGTTGCAAACCCCCGAGTCACTTGCAGCTAGATTCAACATCGATGTGCGCGTCGATCATCTGGTTACCGCAATCAACCGCGAAGCTGGCAGCGTCTCCGTGAAAAACCTTGTCACCGGCGTGGTGAGCGATCACCATTACGATCACCTCGTGCTTTCTCCCGGCGCGCGCCCGATCTTGCCACCGCTTCCTGGTATCGAAAAAGCTCTGACGCTCCGCACCGTCGAAGACGTAGATACCATCATCGAACGCGTTGCTGGCGCTTCTTCAGCAGCCATCATCGGCGGCGGCTTCATCGGCATCGAGCTGGCGGAAAACCTCGCTCACCGTGGCATTTCCACCACGATCATCGAGCGTGGTCCACAAATTCTTGGCCCACTCGATAGTGAGATGGCAGCTTTTGTGGAGCAGCGTCTTCGTGACAATGGAATCCTCGTACATACTAACGCCAACGCCGCGGCGATTACAGACACCGGCGTTGAGCTTGCCGACGGCTCCGTCACCGCCGATATCGTCGTTGCGGCAGTTGGCGTAGCCCCAGCAAGCGATCTCGCCCGTGCGGCAGGTCTGGACGTTGGACAGCGCGGCGGTATCGTTGTCGATGACCAGCTGCGGACTAACGACCCCCAGATCTTTGCACTTGGCGATGCTGCTGAAAAACGCGACGCTATTTCCGGCGCCGATACTCTCGTACCACTCGCACAAACCGCTAATCGCCATGGTCGCTTGGTAGCAGATATCATCACCGGTCGCGATGTAAAGCGCACTTCTACTTTGGGCACCGCCATTGTTGGAGTTTTTGGCCTCGCAGCCGCCAGCGTTGGTTGGAGCGAAAAGCGCGCCGTGGCAGCAGGCAAAAACGTTCGCGTTATTCACACTCATCCGGCAAACCACGCAGGATACTATCCCGGCGCGGCTCAGCTGCACCTCAAGCTAGTTGTCGATGCTGATACCGACGCTATCTTGGGCGCACAGGCAGTCGGTGAAGACGGCGCCGATAAGCGTATCGACGTTATCGCCACAGCCATGCGTGCTGGATTAAGTGCCACTGACCTGGCAGATCTCGAGTTGGCGTACTCCCCACAGTATGGTTCTGCAAAAGATCCCGTGAACCTCATTGGCATGGTCAACGACAATATCCGCTCTGGTGAGCGCAGTGTGCAATGGCATGAGCTTGATGCTCAGATTGCCGATGGCTGGACCTTGGTGGATGTTCGTACGCCAGGAGAGTTTGCTGCGGGCCAGATTCCAGGAGCCATCAATATTCCTGTGGACGAACTGCGCGAGCACCTCGACGGGCTGCAGGGTAAGAATGTACTGGTGCATTGTCAGGTTGGCTTACGAGGCCACGTTGCCGCTACTCTTTTGACTAATAGCGGTATCAACGCCGCCAACCTCGACGGTGGCTATCTCACATGGAAAACTGCCACCTCTTAAGGAGCGACACCATGAAACTCTCGCCGGAAGAGTCTAAACCAGCCATCACGCGCCTCAAAAGGGCGAAAGGCCAGCTTGAAGCGGTGATCCGCATGCTAGAAAACGGCGAAGAATGCGAATCCACGGTTATGCAGCTTGCGGCAGTGTCCAAGGCAATCGATCGCGCTGCATATTTGGTAGTTGCCCGTGGCATGCAGCAGTGTTTCATGGAAGGTGGCGAACAGTTCGACCAGGATCGTCTAGAAAAACTGTTCCTATCTTTGGCGTAAGTGCGCAACAGCTTGGTCAGCGAGCTCATCGCCCACGCCCTCGTAGAGGTACACGGCTACGTCGGCACCAGCAGTGAGCAAGGCCTGTTCCCTACCTCGCGTTTGCGTAATGGTGGCAACTGTCGCCCCAGGGTAGTCATGATGAATACGTGCCAGAACCTTGTCGCTGTCGGTGTAGCGTGGCAGCGACATCACAAAAAGCTGCGGAATATCCAGCAGTTCGATGCGCCGCCACAGCTCGGGGTCGGTCACATCACCGGCGACGATGCGGTAGCCTCTGTCGCGGAGCTCAATAATACGGTCTTCGTCGAATTCAATGCCGTAAACATGCATTCCGTATTCTTCGGTCAAGCGATCATAAACCCCAACTCCCACGCGCCCCATGCCTAACACAATGGCATCAGCACCAGCGACAATAACAGGGCGTTCGTTGGGGGCTTTTCTATGCTCAGACACTTTAGGAACAAAGCGTGCCAAGATTCGCACTAGATTTTCTTCTTGGGCGCTAACGATCGAGCCAACAATAAAGCTTGCGCCCACCGCGATCGCCATGATGGGCAACCATTGATCTGGCAACGCACCATGCGATACTGCCACTGCGGTAACAATCAACCCGAACTCTGAATAATTGGCCAAAGTCAAACCTGCCAGGATCGTCGTACGCACCCCCATCCCCATCAGTGGCAAAATCGCAAAGAAAACTGCGGCTTTTACCGCGAGGAAAGCCACCAAAATCGCGGCGATGCCAAGACCTGCAGCATCAGGAATTCCGCCAAGCCCAATATGAATAAAGAAGGCCACGAGCAACAACTCACGCACACTAATGAGCGCATGGGAAAGGCGTTGCGCAACAGGATGCCCCGACAACACGATGCCGGCAACCAAAGAACCAAGCGAACCAGAAACACCTGCAAGCTCGAAGAATGAATAGGCACCCACAGCAATCCCCACGCCGGTGAGAACGAGCAGTTCAGTGCGAAACATTCGATCCGGTATCCGCGTGACCAACGGGCGTAAGCACAAAATCAAAGGCAAAAACAGTGCCCACAGTTGCGGGGTGGTACCAGCAGACACCACAAGGACACCCACCGCAATGATGTCTTGCAGAACCAACACACCAATAGAAATATGCCCCACCGCCGAGCCACTGCGGCTATGCACTTCCAGCTGCGACATCACAAATACTGTGGAGGAAAACGACGCCGCAATGCCGATATATAACAAACCGGTCCAACCCACAATCGCAAAAAGTGCAAACAAGCCGGCGAACACGACGGTGTTCACCACTGCATGTGCGGTGGCCGTACCTACAACGCGAGGGCTGGCAATATCATGCGGATTTAGTTTTAAACCGATCGTAAAAAGAAGCGTGGTCACGCCCAGCTCAGCGATGTAATCAATAAAGGGAATCTGTTCCAACCCTAGTGCGCTCATCACAAAACCGGCAGCAAGAAAACCAATCAATGGGGCAAGCGCAGTATCGACGCCCCTAAGCCGCCAGCAATAGATAACACAATCGCGATTAAATAGATAGACTCCACTCTTTCACGATACTGTGACAAGCATGTCCTATGAATTTATCCCCCCTGTTCGTTGTAGGCATCGTCCTCATCGCAGCACTTGCGTTTTTTCATCATCGTGATAACCCAAGTACTCGCCTGCGAACGCCTCACTAAAGTGGGAAAGCTACTGTGGGCGTTAGTGATGCTCAGCTTCCCATTTTTAGGCCCACTCATGTGGTACCTCTGGGGTAAAGACGCCACGCTTAATGTGTAATTCATTCCGCGGGAATTCCACACGTTTGTGTACTTATAACCACATGTCACATCTCTAGGTTTTTTGAAGTAACGCCTTTAAAATCATCACGTCTTTATTTCTCAACGAGAAGGAACCCCCTCCTATGAAGGTACGCACGGTCCCCCTCATGTTGGCGTTACTCGCCGCAGTGTTTGCGTTCCAATTAAATGCGTCCATGCTTTCTCCGGCATTGGCCACCATGGAAAAAGAACTTAACGCCACCTCTGCCCAAATTGGGCTTACCCAGACCGCATTTTTTACCGCGGCTGCACTATTTTCCTTGTTTTTGCCTCGCTGGGGTGATTTGATTGGGCGTCGCAAAGTTCTTGTGGGAATGATGGCTCTTACTGCTATCGGCTGTGTGGTTGCTGCTCTTGCGCCTAATGTCACGGTGCTGTTCATTGGCCGCGTCATCCAAGGTGTTGCTGGGCCGACGGTGCCATTGTGTCTCATTATGCTGCGTCAACAGATACCTGATGAGAAGCAATATGCATTGTTGCTGGGGATTCTCACCTCAGTCAATGGCGGCATTGGCGGCGTCGATGCGCTGCTAGGCGGCTGGCTGGCAGGATCATTTGGTTTCCGTTCGATTTTCTGGGTCATGGCGGCGGTGTGTGTCGTCGCGGTGATCGTCGCACAACTGTTTACTACCGAATCCACGGCTGAAGAGACCTCACCGATGGACTGGGCGGGCGTAGCGCCGTTAGCCGTAGCAATTGGCGCGTTATTGATCGCATTTAACGAGGCCGGCAAGCTTGGCGACGCCCACTGGTTGCTCGTAGCTGCACTTGCCGTCGTCGGTGTGGCCGGTATGATGATCTTCTGGAAAATTGAACAAAAAGTGGCCCATCCACTGGTCACCATCGACTACCTAGCGCAGCGTCGCACGTGGGCACTCCTGCTGACCACACTGTTGACCATGACAGGCGTATTCGCGGTCATGAATGGCCTTATCCCCAACATTGCGCAAGCAGCTGAAGGCCCAGGCCTTGCCGCGGACGTTGTTTCTTGGTGGACGCTGACCCCGTACGCCTTGGCCGGCCTTTTCTTTGGTCCCATCGCCGGTACCCTCGCAGCGCGCTGGGGATACACCTTGGTGCTTCGGATCGGCTTGGTGGGAACACTCTTCGGGCTGATCGCCACTGCCGTGCTCAGCAATGCACTGACCCCAGCTCTATTGCTCGTCATCAGCCTGTTTGTTGGTGTTACCTATGCAGGCATTGCCAACATCATGCTCAACGGACTCGGCATCGTACTCTCCCCCGCAGATAACCAAGGCTATCTGCCAGGAATGAACGCCGGTGCATTTAACCTCGGCGCTGGTTTATCCTTCGCCGTATTGTTTGCGGTAACCACAGCTAGCGGCTACCAGCTTGGCATTGTCACAGGTGCCGTTATCGTCGCCTGCGCGCTGGGCACTTCTTTGTTGATCCCCAAACCGGAAACAATCTCCGATACGCTCGCAGCTGTCACCGCTGCCGAAACTGCACAAGGACGCTCACTATGACCCGAAAAATTATTCTCGACTGCGACCCAGGACACGACGACGCCGTAGCTATGCTGCTCGCCGCAGCAAACCCCAACATCGAACTGCTGGGAATTACTACCATCGGCGGAAACCAAACCCTGCCCAAGGTAACCCACAATGCGCAGGTTGTTGCCACTATCGCGGGAATCACCGCACCTATCCATGCTGGTTGTTCCCGTCCATTAGTCCGTGACGTTGAAGTTGCCGAGAGTATTCACGGCGATACCGGAATGGAAATTCACAACTACACGCTGCCAGAACCAGCGATAGAAGTCTCCGATGCTCACGCCGTGGACTTTATTATCGACACCATCATGTCCCACGAACCAGGAACCGTTACCCTTGTTCCCACCGGTCCGCTTACCAACATTGCTATGGCGGCGCGCAAAGAACCCCGCATTGTCGAACGCGTCCAAGAAGTCGTGCTCATGGGCGGCGGATACCACGTAGGTAACTGGTCCCCTGTTGCAGAATTCAACATCAAGATCGACCCCGAAGCAGCGCACATCGTTTTCAACGAAAAATGGCCGCTGACTATGGTGGGCCTCGATCTTACTCACCAAGCACTTGCAACCCCAGAAGTAGAAGCACACCTGAGCGCAATCGGCTCCGACGTGGCCGATTTTGTAGTTGCACTCTTCGGGGCGTTCCGCAAAAACTACCAAGACGCACAAGGCTTTGATAACCCACCAGTTCACGACCCCTGCGCAGTGGCCTACGTGATCGACCCGACAGTATTTACCACGGTCAAGGTGCCTATCGACGTCGAACTAACCGGTGCACTGACCACCGGCATGACCGTCGCCGATTTCCGCGCGCCGGCACCCGACGACTGCCACACTCAAGCAGCTGTCGCCCTCGACTTTGACAAGTTCTGGGGTTTGGTTGAAAGCGCTGTCAAAGAACTAAGCTAGCCCATGTGTTAGCACTAATAGGAGCCCTAGCTGCCGCACTTTGCTACGGCATCGCCACCATTTGCGAGGCCGTAGCCGTGGCGGCGATGTCTGCCATGCCAGAATCCACAACCTTGCTAACGCGAGTCCGAACTGGTTGGCTCTACGGAGTAGGCCTCGCAGTCGACGCTGCAGGCTTCCTCCTCAATGCACTCGCACTACGTGTCCTGCCACTTTTCCTCGTCGAATCCATCGTGGCTTCCTCCGTCGCAGTCACAGCACTTCTCGCAGTAGTTTTACTCAAACAACGCCTCCGGCGTGTAGAAATCATTGCCTTAGCCGTGCTCGTCATAGGCCTGAGTGCTCTAGGTGCCACCGCCCACGAAGGCACCGCCATCGCACTACCGCAGTATCTTGCATGGGGCATTCTTGCTGCAGTATTACCGCTTGCAGCCGCCGCGTGGTTCAGCCTGACCGCTAACTCAGGAATATCCTTAGCCCTTATCGCAGGACTCGCCTTCGGAATGGTGGGTGTATCCGCTAGGCTTGTGCCCACCCATGGCTTCCTTGTCTCACCGCTGACGTGGTCCGTCATCGCATACGGTGGCCTCGCCGTTATCGTCTACGGATTCGCCCTCGACAAACTCCCCACCACCACAGCCGCGTCCTTGTGCTTCACGGTGGAAACCATCATCCCTTCTGTCATCGGGCTCCTCCTGCTTGGCGACGCCATCCGCGACGGCTTGTGGCCAATAGCGCTCATCGGTTTCGCACTAACCCTCGGGGCCTGCATCACGCTATCCGCCCACGCAGAAGTAAAAGTTTCAACCTAAACAGTCAGCAGAAGGTACCTCCTTTTTTCGCAGCATCGCTTCTATTCGATACACCGGAGCGCATATAGTCATGATGTGAAACGATCGGCTCTTGAAATGACAGAAAATTCTCACCAGCCCAACTAAAGCTCATCCGTGAAGGCGTCCAAGCTATTGCAGATAAGCATATTGGGTGCGCTGATGTTTCACCGTTTCTAGAATCAGTCGACTATAGCTCCGAGTTCGACTCGGTAGCAGACTTCCGCTTGACCATCTCGACGTACCTGATCCAGCACTGCCAAACGTATATTGACGCCGAAACCATTTCGCTGACTTCGACGGAAAAGGTACGTGAACGTGCTCTAGCCAGCGCACGGGGATACTTCGCATTCGCAACAGCAAACCCGCACGAGTTCGCAGTACTTTCGACGCTCAACCCGACCACCGAACTACCGCAGAGTTTCGACGCCGACGACGACCGCTTCCCCAAAGGCATCGCCTTTGCCACACCGCAGGACCTCGTCCGCCAATCCATTATCGAAGGCGGCGGACCAGAATCCCCATGGACACTTTTCGAACAAACCATTTCCCTCTGGGCCACCGCCCACGGGCTCGCCATGATGTGCGTCAACGGGCCACTCAGCGGCCTCGACAACACCGCCAAATTCAACTTCATGGCGCCGGTCATGGACACTGCTCTCGACGGCATGATCCAACGCCTAGGACTCATTGAGCCAGAGCGTGCCTGACACCTTCTAGTTGACCACCGCCTACGCCATAGGTAGTGTTTCCCCGTGACTGAGAAATCCCAGCTTCCCAACTTTCTCACCAACGCCAGCAAACACGACTGGATGCTATGGTGGGCCTTCGCACTAACCGGCATCTACCAGCTCGGTTTGATCCCCTTCCGTGCAGTGTTGTTACTGAACCACACTTTCCTCTATGCGATGCTCACCGGATCCGGTTTCTCCCTAGTCTCCCTAGCAGCCTCCAACCCAGAACGCATAGGCTTCCTAAGCCTATCGACAGTTCTCGCTGCGGCCTCCGCCATCAAATTTCTGCCCCTGTTCTACCTCATGGGCTACCGCTGGAGAACCGAATTCCTCCACTACTCCTTCATGGGACACCCCCCACGCTGGTACCGCGTCACCGAACGCTTCATCTACCGCTACTTCTACCTCATGCTCGCCGCAGCATTCATCCCCTTCTCCCCCATCCCCGCAACAATCCTCCTCGTGCTCGCCGGCATCAAAAAAATGAACCCCTGGCTCATCGGCGGCCTCGCCTTCATCTGCGCCATCGCACTAAAAGGCTTCTACGCCTACCTTGGCCTGCGCTTTGGCATGGAAGTCCAAGGAGTCCTCGAACAAGCCAACCGCTACATCAACTGGATCACCATCGCACTACTGGCATGGATGTTCATCCAGATCTGGTGGAAGCAGCGCAAGCAGTAGGGCTGTGGCTGTGAGCAATTTTTGCACCCTTATTTTCTATTTCCGCTGGTCACGTTTTTCCACAACGGCCTTAAGGCACAAAAATTGCTCACGATCTCCACGGTGTTACAAAAGCATGAACGCATTTAGATAAAATGCTATCCATGACATCGTGTTCTCCAAGCGAAAAGAAACTGGCCACCAAGCTATTTGCTGAAAAGTGGGCAGACCGTGGCAATGAGAAAAGCGACACTCACAGTTTCTGGTTGGAGCTTCTTCGTGATGTTGTAGGTATGGAAGATGTGACTACCAATGTGCGATTCGAATCGCGCACGAATCAACGCGGCTACATCGATGTGGTGATCCCAGACGCCAAAACGTTCATTGGACAAAAATCCACCGATGTTAGTTTGGACAAAGCTGATATCCGTCAGGGGCGAGTGGTCACTGCTTTTAGGCAGGCATTGAATTACGCCAACACTATGCCGAACAAACTGCGACCTGACTACATCATTACGTGTAATTTCGTAGAGTTTCGTATTCATGACTTAAATAAGGTGAATGCGGAAACTGACTATATTTCCTTTACCGGCCCTTCCGGTTTTAGAGTGCGTTGATTTTGTCTTGTAGTTGTCCGGAGTGGATTAGGCACCGCAAGATGTAGTGGTTGAGGTTTTTAAATCCTAGGGCGATGCCGCGTAGGTGTTCGAGTCTGCCGTTGATTGCCTCGACAGGGCCGTTGGACGCACCGATATCGAAGTAGGCAAGCACATCTTTGCGTCTTCGCCACAGGGTGCGTCCCAGTTGGGCGAGCTTTTCTAAACTTTTCGGTAATCCTTTATGCAGGGTGTGGATGATGCGTTCCATGAGCTTTTTGCCTTCCGTTTTCTTCGGATGTGCGTACGCTGTGATCATGTCTTGGTAGAGCAGCCATGTTACTTCTAGGGGCATGTAGTCGTCATCGGTGGCCCACAACATTTCTAAGCGTTGCTTTTGTCGCTGGGTGAGATAGTTCGTCCTGGTCAACAGGGTGCGTCGGTGCTTGTACAGTGGGTCATCTTTGCGTCCGCGACACCCGGTGGTCTCGCGTTGGAGTCTTTGTCGGCAACTGGTGAGTTTGTCGGCTGCTAGATGCACTACATGGAAAGGGGTCTATGACTTTGTTTGCTTGTGGTAGTTGCTCCTCGACTGCGGTGGCATAACCGGTAAACCCATCCATGGTCACCACCTGTATTGAAATGGTCTAGGTTTTCTTCCGTTTGAGAGTATGGGGGGGGGAATTTGGGTTATGTCAAAGATTTTTGATCAGGAAGCCAAGGATCGAGCGGTTCGTTTGGTTGAGGATCGTATTCGTGTTCAGGAATGTTCAATTGTGAGTGCGTGCGAGCAGGTTGCACCCAAGCTTGGTGTTAGTGCTAGCGCGTTGCGCCAGTGGTTGCAAAAGTCTAGGCGCGAGAATCGCGATCGTGTCTGCGAAATCGATCTCGTGGCTGAGAACGCCCGCCTGAGACAAGAGGTTCGGGAGCTGCGTGATACGAACGAATTATTGAAAGCTGCTTCGGCTTTTTCGCGTCCGAACTCGACTCCCAACGTCGGAAATGATCGCGTTTATTGATGAGTATCGTGATCGTTTCAGTGTCGAGTTTATCTGTAGGACGTTAAACAAGGAGCGTGAGGGCGGCTTCCTTACCTCGCGTGGTTATCGTGATGCGAAAGCAAGACCACGTTCTCGTAGAGCATTGCGTGATTGTAAGCTTGCTGAGAAAGTCAAGGAGATTCACGCCGAGAATTATGGGGTGTATGGGGTAGGCAAGATGTGGCACGCCCTGACACGCGAAGGGATCGAGATTGGTCGTGAGCAAACCCGGCGGATCATGAGCCTTGCTGGAGTAACCGGTAAGCGTAAGGGGAGGAACCCTGTCACCACAGTCAAGGGTAAGGATGTTGATACTCGCCCAGACTTGGTTCAGCGCGATTTCAAGGCTACAGGCCCGAATCGGCTGTGGGTTGCTGATATTACCTACGTGAGAACATCGAAGGGTTTCGTCTACGCTGCCTTTGTTACCGACGTGTTCTCCCGCAAGATTGTGGGCTGGGCACTGTCAGATTCAATGAAAACTGAAGCCTTACCGCTCCAGGCGGTCAAGCAAGCGATCTGGAACGCCCACTCAACCAAGGATTTGATTCATCATAGCTATCACGGCTCTCAATACGTCTCTTTGACCTATCATCAGCATCTCGTGGATGCTGGCATCGTTGAATCAACCGGCAGCGTGGGTGATAGCTACGACAACGCGTTGGCCGAGAACGTCAACGGCTCATACAAGAACGAGATCATCCATACCCGTACGTGGGCTGATGTTCTCGAGGTAGAGATCGCTACATTCGAGTGGGTGCACTGGTGGAACCAGATCCGTCTCCACCAAGCCCTTGACTACCGCACGCCGGTCGAGGTCGAGAACGAGTACTGGCAGCAACAAAAAGAATCAGCAATAATAAAAACAAGGTAAACACCTAGGAAGAAAACCCGGGGCATTTCACGGTGGCCAGAAGAAGCGGCCTTCAAAATATGCGCGGGTCAATACCCCGTTTGATTCGGTCTTTTTGTGTACGGTTGGCCCCGCCCGCTGACCTCCAGACAGGTCGTAGAGATCCGATGGCCCCAACCCCAAACCAGACGCGCCACGTTGCGCCGTAAACGTCGAACAAGAAGCAGGGCGACAACTTTGAGGTCGGCGGTATTTGAGGCGCACAGGCCGCGATTCCAAGAAAAATCAGTAGGTGTAGACCTGGGGTGCTTGCCTCCACCGGTCACCGTCCAACGCGCTCTGGCGCGAGTGGCAGGGCTTACAAAGCGACCGTAGGTTAGCAAAGTCGTGGCTGCCGCCATGTTCCAAGGGCAGGACGTGGTGAACCTCTTGGACTGGGGTGATGCGGCCAGCTGCTAGGCAGTCTTCGCACAATGGGTGGGCGGCGATGTAGGCGGCACGGATCTTGCGCCAGCGCGAGCCGTAGCGTCGATTGATCTTCGGGTCGCGTTGGTACTTGCGGTAGCGCTTGACCTCAGTCTTCGCGTGCTTGGAGCAGAAGCGGTCGTGGGTTAGCTCTGGACAACCGAGAGCCGAGCAGGGGCGGGCTGGTTTCTTCGGCATCGCACCCACCACCCTTTCTGCCTGGGTAAAGCGAAACCCTCCGGTCAGCTGGCGTGCTGTCGTCCCGGAGAGTTTCGCTTTTCTATATTTTCAACCACTTACAGTATTTCAGGCCCGCACCACTAAATCCATAGCAGGGTTCGGATACTCGCTAACGCATGGGTGCGTTAGCGAGTATCCGTGCAGGAATGTCCCGCACTCGAGTAGTTAGGGGTTTAGCTCAACTTCTCTTGCAGGCAAAGCGTGGACGTCTAAGTTTTGTGCTGGAGCTTCAGTTGTAACAGTAAGTTTTTCGATCCTACCTACAGCCGTGCAGTGCTTTGGCGCATCCGGTAGCACTCCCTCGACAATTGCAACCTCAATGCGCCCATTAGCTTCCTTGGTAACAATGCGTAGTTTGAAACACTTAGGGTCACCCGTGTTAGCAGTGAAAGTCAGCTCATGTGAATCTGTAACTTCATGCTTTGTCCAGTTTATTATCTTTTCCGAATGCAGATTAGCGTCGCTGCTCGAACACCCGCACAGCATAGCAAAGGCTCCCAGAAATACTATGAGTCGTCTTCCTTTTTTCATCTTGGTGGGTATTAATCGTTTCGGGTGGAGTTATATAGATTCATTACCGCATCATCAAAAATACGGGCCACCGTTATAGGAGTTATCTTCTGGCCCGAACGATGTAACTGAGCGAACGAGCCCCAAGCCTGTGGAATTGTTGTAGTCATCTATCCAAGGGCCTCCGGAAGATCCGCCTCCAAAATCGCATCCCGTAATCTTAGGGAAGCTGCTCGTCCACCACCTGTGCGTTGTAGTTCTTCCCCAGCAAGCCCACATTCTCTCGCCCTCATCAAGGTTTCCAGGATATCCAAACACGGTGACATCAAAATTCCGCGATCCCCCAGTCCTTAAACCGTATCCACCGACGGCATCTACGACCTTCTGTCCTGAGGCATTCGTGTAGGTGGTAACAAATGCTACGTCTCTTTCGAAGCCCCGTCTGCCCTCGCCGTTATCTATCCATCCTTGAAAAGTGGTGAGAGTTTTCGCTTGGAACGTCCCATAAGGCCGATGGTCATAGTGATAATCCGGAATAAACACCCAGTTCTTATGCCATGCCCCGTTCTTGCCACCACCATGCACGCAGTGCCCAGCAGTGATAACCAAGCGCTTCGAAGGACTGTTTAAACAGACCCAGAACACATGTAATCCTGCCCATCTTTCGCATTAGTGAAGAGAACCTTACCGTTAACTTCAGAAAAATTAGTTACTGAACGCGTGCTGCGTTCCTGAATTTTTCCGACACGCCCAGAAACGGGATCGCTTAGCACTCGTTGCGGCGAGACTGCATCGGTTGGAGGGAGTGCTTCCCTTGTTGCGTAGTTGTTACTACTAGCGAAAGCGTCTGCTGGGATGGCATTATCAATTCTGTCCTGAGTCCAATAGTCTATAACACGCGGATCGGCCTCGCTTGCCGCAGACGACCTATTCCTTGGAACATATTGATCATCAAAAGAAGTCGTTGCAGCAGCAGAAACTACTTGATCATCACGTGTTCCCTCATCGGGAGGACTCGCGTTAGCAACACCGCTGCCTAGCACTAAAGCGCTTACAGAAAATACGACGACTGCGCCCTTTTTCAAAGCATTTAATCCAGAAATCATGGATCTTCCTTCCTATGAATTATGTGACGATTGAAAACCTTCAAGCCCAAAAACTTCCTCCTTAGATAATCCTAACTTTACGGGAAACTTGGTTGCGGAGGGATCTTTTTGCAACATATTTCCTTACCTAACGCCTGCCATACAACGCGGTGGCGAGGCGATCCAGGGCCCGGTTCTTTCGCCGGTAGACGCTGTCGCGCTGAATATAGAAGTGGTCGCCGATCATTGCCACTCGCTCGTCTTGACTGCCTTCACCCAAGAAGAAGTTCTCTAGCACGAACCTGTCGTCCTCACTGAGTATCGCCCAGACGGGTAGGAACCAGTCCAGGTACTCGCGTGCTTCCTTTTCGCGGGCAGCGAGCAGGTTGATTTTGTCGAGGGTGGCTGCGATGCGGTGTTCACCTGCATGCGGATCTTTCGCGTGCAGGTGAACACCCGTAATCCTCGCGCTCGTAGGACTGGTCAGGTCCTCGCGTAGCTGGTCGGCTTCGGCGCTGGTGTCTTGGCCGGCGGCCTGTTCCATCCGTGGGTAGTCTTCGAGTGCGCAGATCGCGGCTTTGCGGGTATCGAGGTATTTGGTCATCACATGCATAATGAATTCTCCTTCGTGGTTGTTAGTTGGGTTTTGACCGCTTCAATCAGCGCGGTCTGCGTTACGTTCTTGGTATCGAGTGCTTTGAGGACTGCTTCGTCGAGAGTGCCTTCAGCTGCTAGGTGGGTGATGGTGACTGGCTGGGTTTGTCCTTGCCGGTACAGGCGGGCGTTGGCTTGCTGATAAAGCTCCAAAGACCACGTGAGTGAAAACCAAATGAGCAGGTGCCCACCTACTTGCAGGTTGAGGCCGTGCCCAGCAGATGCTGGATGGATCAGACCGAGCGGGATCTCGCTGTTGTTCCAAGCCTCAATGTCGGTGCTGGTTTTCAAAGGTCTTGCTTCAGGGAAGCGCTCGATGATGCGTTGCAAGTCGTGTTTGTACCAGTAGACAACTAAAAGGTTCTGCCCGTTCGCAGCCTCAACCAAATCTTCGAGAGCATCGAGCTTCGCGCTATGAACAGTGATTGCTTGGCTTTGCTCGTTGTAAATAGCCCCGGAGGACAGCTGCAGAAGATTGCCAGACAGCGCAGCTGCGTTCGCCGCATCCACAACCTGCCCGTCCAGCTCAACCACAAGGTCTTGTTTGAGTCGCTCATAAACCGCCCGCTCCTTATTCGAGAGCTTGACCTTCGTGGTTGTCACCGTTAGCTCCGGCAGCTGAAGGCGGTCGGAGGTGCGCATGCTCAGCGTCATGTCCGAGATTGCCTCATAGATCTCATCCTCAGCACCCGCACGCGGCTTATAGGAGAACACCTGCATGCCGCCCCGTTTATCGGGGACGAACCAGCGATCCCGAAACCGAGTGATATAGCGCCCCAAGCGTTCACCACCATCAAGGAGCCGGAACTGCGCCCACAAATCCGGCTCTTTGTAATTGAGGGTGTAGAACCGGTCTGAAGCCGCCGGACTCGAGCAGACATCTCGCAATGTAGTGCGTGAGGTTGCGGTATCCCAGTGCTAAGCCCCGTAGGTGTTCGAGCCTGCCATTGATCGCTTCGGTAGGCCCGTTCGATGTTCCCGGTCGGGTGAAAAACGCCAGGATATCAGCAGCTCGACGCTTCAGAGTCCGTCCTAACCGCTTGAGTTCGACCAGTCCTGTTGGCAGATTCGTTGTCAGATCGTCGATGACTAATTGTAAGGGCTTCTTGCCCTCGTTGCCGTCGTTGGTTCGGTAGGCGCTCACAATGTCTTGATAGACGGCCCAGGTGACTTCGACGGCGGTGAAATTGGCGTTGGCGAACAGGCCTACGATCCCCTCTCCTGCTGCTTGGCCGTGAGCAGATCAGCACCGGTGTGCAAAGTCCTACGCGCCCGATACAACGGGTCTGTCGCTCGTCCGCGATGCCCGGTGGTCTCCTGCTGAATGCGGCGGCGTACCTCGTCGAGGGGTATCACCGGCGAGTTTGACGACGTGGAACAGGTCCATGACTTCGACAGCCTCGGGCAGTTCCTCAACGGAGGCTGTTTTGAAGCCGGAGAATCCGTCCATCGCGACGACGTCGATGCCATCACGCTAGTCTTTCGGTCGGGTGTTCAACCATTGTTTGAACACCTGTTTCGACCGTCCGGGCACCATGTCGAGCAGGCGTGCCGGCCTGTTTCCTGGCTGATGGGGAGTCAGGTCGATGATGACGGTGACGTAGGGCGTGACCCCTGAAAAGTAGACAGGGTGAGTGGCAATTATGCTGCCTTGGTCAGTGTAATAGATTGGGCTTCAAAGACATCGGGCGATATCTGTCCACACCAAAAGTGCCGGCGCTGGGGTCTGCTGAGGGTTTGGTTGACAGTTTTCCTTCTGATTTTTAGGCCGCAAGGGATGCGGCTGGTTCCATGATTGTTTCGTATTCGATTGGTGTCAATTTACCCAGTGCTCGTTGCCGTCTTTTCCTGTGATATGTCCGTTCAATCCAGTGAGTGATCGCGGCAGATAGTTCACGGCGCCTGTTCCAAAAGCCACGATCAAGAACGTTCTTTTGTACAAGAGCGAAGAAAGATTCCATCGCAGCGTTATCCCCACACGCTCCAACTCTGCCCATAGATCCCTTCGCGCCGTAAGATTTCAGCGCGGCACGGAATTTTCTAGAACGAAATTGCGAGCCACGATCAGAGTGAATGATTACGCCATGGGGATTGCCTCGTTTCCTCATCGCATCATCGAGCGCCGCCACCACGAGGCGTGATTTCATCCGCCCACCGGTCGCATAGCCCACGATTCTTCGCGAGCACAGGTCTTTGATCGCACACAGATACAGCTTGCCCTCTTTGGTCCAATGCTCCGTAATATCTGTAACCCACGCAACGTTGAGCGCATCAGCGTGGAAGTGACGCTGTAACAGGTCATCATGTACTGGAGCACCCGACTTCTTCCCACGCGACTTACGCCTAGCGATCACCGAGAACACCTGAGCATGAGAACACAAACGCCATACTCGACGCTCAGAAATCTCTATCCCTTGATCATGGAGCTCGTCTGCTATCAGGCGGTAACCAAATTCAGGATCGTCACTGTGAATCTGGCGAATCTTGTCTATAAGTTCTACTTCTTGGGCTTGCCTGTCCGAAACTGGCTTAGCAGCCCATTTATAAAACGCTTGGCGGGAAAACCCCAGTACCCGAGCCGCTACCGTCACGGTCGCCTTACCTGCCTTGATCAGCTTTTCCACGGTCGGGAAGACCCTTTTGGGCGATCACCTCTTGAGACAGGTACGCCGCCGCTGCACGTAGCACTTCGTTTTCCATTTCCAACTCGCGAATCCGTTTCAAAGCCTGGCGCATCTCTTTAGCCACTACCGGATCAGCACACGGTTGCATCCCCTGAGCCTGCAACCTCGCATCAGTAATCCATTTTTGCAACGAGGAACGCGAGATCCCCAAATCAGCACACACCTGCCGGCGAGCAACCCCAGACTCCACCAACGCCACGGCATCAGCTTTGAACTGCTCTGAATACAACTTCGACATAATCAACATCCTTCCCTGCCCCGCCCCAGCGAAACAAGCTAGACGTCAACCAAACCCTCAGCAGACCCCTGTGTGTTGTATCTGATGCACCACCGAAATACCTCCTGCCGGCATTGCAGCGGATTGGCGAAGACTTTCCTATTACGCAGGACTTCTGTTTTCATCGTGGAATTAAATGACTCTGCTAACGCATTATCTGCACTGGTACCGATAGCACCCATGGACTGGATTACGCCAAGTTCCTGGCATCGTGTGCTAAACGCTGCTGATGTGTACACGCTGCCATGATCTGAATGAAAGATGGCACCATCAAGCCCACCACGGGCTGTATTGGTATGGTCTAGAGCCTCAATTACGAGGCTGCTTCGCATATGGTCTGCGATCGCAAAACCGGTAAGTTTGCGCGAGTACAGGTCAATAACCGTGGCCAGATACATAGTAGAGCTGTTCCTACAGGGCAAATAGGTAAATATCACCGACATACACTTGGTTTGGTGCTTGCGCATGAAACCGTCGTTTCACTAGGTCCTCAAACACCGGAGTTGATGTGCTGCGCTAGGTAGTCACGCACCGGCGGCGTTTGCTAAATCCACGTAGTTTCATGTTTTTCATGATCCGGGCAACCTTTTTATGATTGACCCGCGCAAAGCGCTCATCGTCGTTGCGTCAAGCAGTGATGCGTTGTGCGCCATACAGTTCGTCTTCTTCAGCAAAGACTGCGGCAATACGGGCTCTAAGTACACCGTCTGCGCAGATACGTGATGTGTGGCGGGCTTGTGTGGCTTTCCATGTATAAAACGATGAACGTGTGAGCTTTAAAACGGTGCGCATCCGCTTGACCGAGTACTCGGTCTTGTGGTCCTCGACAAACTGGAAGCCGATCATCAGTGTGTCTCTTCGGCAAAATATTTCGTAGCCTTACGCACAATTATCTCGTTGTTCGCGCAGCTTTGCGTTTTCTTTTTCCAATGCACGTATACGTTTTGCGTCGGAGGTTGCTTCTGCTTGGGCTTTAGTCTCGATCATGCGGGTCCTCTTACCAGTGCCTGACTTGGCTCATTTTGGTGTGTTGTAGTTCATATTGACGTTTCTGCCTGTGGGGTTGGGTATCAGAGTGCGGGTTTTGTCTGACTAAGCGGGTAGCGGTGGGGGTGCCGGTAGGCTGTTGAATATGTCACCGAGTATCCGCCGGGTCCCGACGGCGTCGGGTGCGACCGCTGTTCAAATCATCTGGCGGTACCGCAACCGCAAACCTGAAATCGAACACGTCGGCTCCGCCCATACCGACCACGATCTCGCAGCGCTGATGGTCAAGGCTCAGCGGCTTGTCGATGGCGAGCAAATTTCACTTGACCTCAAAGTGTTGCCTTCTGCGGTTGCTGTGTCTGGAACAGGCACGGTTGATAATCCCGTCACGGTATCCGGTGAACGCGCAGGTCTTCTCCTAGACGCGATTCGCGGGGCCTTCCAACTCCTTGGCCTGGATACGGCAAGCGGCAAGGACGAGGTGTTTTTCAACCTGGTCCAAGCCCGTATTATCTCGCCGGGTTCCAAGTTTGATTCCATTGAAACTCTGGCAGAAGTCGGCGTGGCCTCGGCTTCATACGCGACTATAAAGCGCTACCTTCCGCGGTATGCCGACAAAGACTTCCGCGACCAGATAACCCACGCGCTAGCCACACACGCGGCCATTGGTCCTGGTGTGATGGTTCTCTACGATGTGACAACCTTGTATTTTGAAACTGACGTGCCCGACGAGCTACGCAAACCCGGGTTTAGTAAAGAACGCCGACTCGAACCCCAGATCACTGTCGGGATGCTCACCGACTCCACCGGCTTGCCCTTGGCGATCGGCGCGTTTGAAGGCAATCGTGCGGAAACGCACACCATGTTGCCAATGATCCTGCGTCTTAAAGACGCCTACCACCTTGACGACATCACGATTGTTGCTGATGCTGGCATGTTTTCAGCCGCCAACAAGACCGCGATTATCGATGCCGGGTTGGACTACATTCTGGGCACGAAAGAACGCGAAATCCCAGAACCAATTAAAGCCTGGCTAGATGCAGCGGAAGGGCGCAGCTACACCGACTACGACGACGGACACATCTGGACCCACCGTCACCACAGCGACAAACGCCGCACCAGCGGCAAACCGCAGGCAGTGACCTATTACCAGTATTCCTACGATAGGGCTCGGCGCACAAGGCGCGGCATCGGCGAACAACTAGATAAAGCCCAGCGTGCTGTTGACGGAAAGATACCCGTCAAGCGGAATCGATACGTCAACCTCAAGGCCCCGAATAAGCAGGTCAACCACACCCTAGCCAACAAGCACCTAACCCTGGCCGGGATTAAAGGATACGAGACCTCACGCACAGACTTAAAACCCCAGGAAGTCATCGGTGCCTACCGGCGCCTGTTCACGATCGAGAAATCGTTCCGAATGGCGAAATCAGACCTGAAAGCCCGACCGATTTATCACCGTAAAGAAGACTCCATCCACGCACACCTAACCATTGTGATGGCCGCGATGGCCACAGGCCACGTGTTGGAACAAGCCACGGGCCTATCGTTGAAGCGATTAGTGCGAACCCTGAAGAAATACCGGACGTTTACCGTCGAAATCGCAGGCCAGACCCTCCATGCACAAACCGACCTGCCCGCTGACATCCGCGAACTCACCGAAAAGCTGCCCCAACCGTCTGACTAAATTGAGCCAAGTCAGGTCGGAGGTTGCTTCTGCTTGGGCTTTAGTCTCGATCATGCGGGTCCTCTTACCAGTGCCGAGTTCTTATCTTCCACTGGTGTCATGAAGCACGGTTGATCCCCCAGTTCGGCGGCGGCAGCAGCCAGAGACAAGTTCTCATTGTTTTCATAGAGAGCAACGGCGTTACGCTTGAATTGCTCAGATTAGAACTTAGGCATAGTAGGTAGAATATCTTTTCTCCTAGCCTGAACGGCCGAGAATGTAGATGTCTACCAAACAGGGGTCAGGTCCGTCAGGTCCAACCAACTACAACAACCAACACGCAGTCACCATGGCTGCTTAACACACCACTCTCAAAAACTCAGACCGATTCATAGAAGTACTGGACTAGCAAGCACCGCTTACCGACGTGCAGTAGCGCCGGGATCGTCTACCGCACTAGAAAAGTAGGCCTCTGCAAACGTGCTGGGCTCGGAAAGATCGATCTGGCAGATCTGCTGAATCTTTGCGATCCGATTCCTAACAGTATGCCGATGGATACCTAAGGCTTGCGCTGTGTCCTCAAGCTTGCCTCCCTGCTTGAGATACACAGTCAAAGTGCGGGCATAGGACGTACCGGAATGCTTATCTTCAAGTTCCAGGCGACCGAAAAGCTCCTGCTTACGAGCGATAAGGGCTTGAACCACTGTGGGCTCATGAAGCCAGGGAAGCTGAATAGAGTCAGGAAGTGCGTGTTCTCCTAAAGCGAGGAGCTCTGCCCGGGAACGCAAAGCTGCGACATAAGTTTCATCTGGGTGCGCCACTGGTCGACCGATTGCTACGCGAACACGCCTAGCTGCCGACCCTAGCTCTGTAAGGATCTCCTCCACTGGTTGATTTGGGAGAGCAAGGACCAAGGCTGCGTGGTCGGGCAACAGGACCGAAAACAAGAACCTTCCTACTTCCTCTGCGCTGTGGTCCAGCGAGGAAAGAGCGAGGCGAAGAGCCGAAGAATTATCCGCTACCAAAATAATCGGCCTGGTCAGTCCTTTATCATCCGTAGGCGAGTCAAATGCACTGGGTAGAAGTTCACCTTCCTTGGTCAGTCCTAACCGCACTGCGAGTGCAAAGGAATTCAATTCGTTGCGGGCTGCTCGGAGTTCATGCGGGCGTGCTAGCAGAACGTCTGCAAGGCCAGCACAATGACGGACGAGAGTACGCTGCGCGGTGGTTAACCGAGAGGCCGAACGAATCTCCAATACATGATGCCTTCCCGAGCGAGCCGGCATCTTGTAGGAAGAATAGTGCAGTTTTTCACTGGCAGGCGATGACAAAGCACTAGCATTTCCAGCAAGCGAACCGGCACTACCAACAATGCTCACGCGCGCCTGAAGGAGCTCCGCAGCTTCCTTGAGAAGGGAGTCAAGAGAGCCTGTTGTGGCAGAGGCCGTGAGTCGTTGTTGTGCATCCATGAGCTTTTGCTGCTCAAGATGCACAAGCCGCTGCCTCTCCTGATGAGCCGCTGTGACGATCGAAATAAAAGGAATATGTTGAGGGACCTCATATAGACCGATACCTCGTCGACGTGCTGTGTCCATAACAATTTCGGGCACCGTAGCAAAGGGCACACCAGTGCCAAAACCTATCGCTACTGCACCAGCATCGATGAGGTGATCGATGTAGCGACCGAGTTCCTCCGGCCGCTCACGAAAAGCGATCCCCAAGGTAAGTACCAAAGAATCCGACTGAATGAATTCTTCCGCGTTCTCCAATTCTGAAGGTTGCACTACTGAGAAACCTCGTGCGGAAGGGGTGATGTGTTCGATCATCGCAAGACTGCGGTTGTGGGCGAGCCAAGAGAAAGTCAGCATATATCCCCTCCGTACAACTGATAAACAAAGATTCGCCATAGTGTACATGGCCTACGACACAACAGCATAGTTATGCTGACGCGCAGCACTTTTCCCAATACATTTAAGGAGTTTCCATGAAGGACCTCACTTACCGCCTCCCACAACAACGTCAGCTCCTCACGGACGGAATGGGGGACAAAAGCTCGGCTCTTGACGAACGGCGCCGCACGTCCGTTGCCCGCGCGCTATCCCCAGGACTGCCCGGTTACGTCGTAGCCGCCGATGGCGGGGTACTCGTCGATGCTGACGGCAACTCCTTTATCGATTTCGCTTCCGGGATCGCCGTGACGTCCGTGGGTGCGTCGAATCCGCGCGTCGTCAAGGCAGTTGCTGAGGCTGCCGCAGCCTTCACCCACACGTCCTTCATGGTCTCCCCCTACGAGTCATACGTAGCCGTGTGCGAAAAACTCAACGAACTGACTCCTGGTGACCACGAGAAGAAATCTGCTCTGTTCAACTCAGGAGCCGAGGCGGTAGAAAACGCGGTAAAGGTAGCTCGTTCATACACAGGGAAGAATGGTGTGGCTGTCTTCGACCGTGGTTATCACGGACGGACCAACCTGACGCTCGCGATGACAGCTAAAAACAAGCCATACAAAACCATGTTCGGCCCGTTCGCTTCCGATGTATACCGAGTACCTGGATCTTACCCACTTCGCGATAACCTCACCGGCGAAGAGGCAGCACGTCGCTCCATCACGATGATCGAGCAGCAGATCGGCGCAGAGAACCTCGCATGTGTTGTGATCGAACCGATCCAGGGCGAGGGTGGTTTCATCGTTCCTGCTGACGGCTTCCTACCTGCTATCGCCCAGTGGTGCCGCGATAATAATGTCGTCTTCGTTGCCGATGAGATTCAAGCTGGTTTCTGCCGAACGGGAGAATGGTTCTCCGTAGACCACGAAGGTGTAGTTCCTGACATCATAACCACTGCAAAGGGCATCGCAGGTGGAATGCCACTGTCTGGTGTGACCGGCCGCGCGGAAATGATGGATGCTCCCATCGCAGGAGCTCTCGGTGGTACCTATGGCGGCAACCCCGTTGCGTGTGCCGCTGCCTTGGCAGCAATCGAAGAGATGGAATCTTGCAAGCTTAAGGAGCGCGCGCTGGAGATCGAAGCCATTGTGCGTGAGCACCTGGAACCCCTCACCTCGCTTGCAGGCGTATGCGAGGTGCGTGGCCGAGGTGCAATGATGGCAATCGAGTTAGAGACTGCTGCTGCCACAGCAGCTGTCGCCGCATCATGCAAAGCCCAAGGCATTCTCATCCTTACCTGCGGTATGGACGGTAACGTAATTCGACTCTTGCCTTCCCTAACCATTCCGGAGTCCCTGCTCACCGAGGGGCTGACCATCCTTTCCGACGCAATCAAAAAGGAGGCCAACTAAATGCTCCTCGATAACAGACTCCCGCAGGATATCCCTACGGGTGCAGGAGAACCCTTTTTCGAGGTAGTTGATCCTGCAACGGAAGACGTGATCGCGTCAGTCGCCGATACAGATGCGACCGTTTGGTTGGAGGCCCTAGGCAAAGCTGTAACAGCCCAGGCCTCGTGGGCGAAGTTTTCTCCGCGTACTCGCTCAGAGATCATGCAAGCGATTTTTGCCGAGATTACTCGACGCGCTGACGACTTTGCCCTGACAATGACCATCGAAATGGGTAAACCACTGGCTGAATCCCTTGGCGAGGTCACCTATGGCGCGGAGTACTTCCGGTGGTTCGCAGAGGAAGCTGTTCGGGTGCCGGGTCGGCTGGCCCACGCGCCAGCCGGCAACGGCGATATCTTGGTAACCCGCACCCCGGTAGGGCCGGTGTTGGCGATCACGCCGTGGAACTTTCCCCTAGCTATGGCGACTCGAAAGATTGCCCCGGCAATCGCTGCAGGCTGCCCAGTATTGGTCAAACCTGCCCAGGAGACCCCGTTGACCATGCTTTTGGTGGGCAAAATCATCTCTGACATCCTGGAAACGTTCGGGGCTCCGCGTGATCTAGTGCAGATCCTTCCCACGACAGATGCCGCGGGGATGTCGACAACCCTCATGCAGGACGGTCGCCTACGGAAGATCACTTTCACTGGTTCCACCGGTGTGGGTAAAGAGTTGGTTAAGCAGTCGGCCGAAAACTTACTGCGTACCTCCATGGAACTGGGCGGAAATGCCCCCTTCGTGGTTCACCAAGATGCAGATCTCGACTTGGTCCTCACCTGCGCCATGCAAGCAAAAATGCGAAACGGTGGCGAGGCGTGCATCGCCGCTAACAGGTTCCTGGTTCACGAGGATATTGTCGAGGAATTCACTTCCCGCCTGGTCGGCGCGATGTCTGCTGTGACCATGGGCCCGGGGCTTAACGACGGCGTGACCCTCGGAGCCCTGATCACCGCGAAGCAACGCGATGGCATTGCCGCGCTTGTCGACGAAGCACGAGCCGCAGGCGCCACTGTCCACTGCGGCGGTGAAGTTCCCGCTGGCAAGGGATTCTTCTATCCCGCCACTGTACTATCCAACGTTCCCTCCGATGCACGCATCATTAAGGAAGAAATCTTCGGCCCCGTCGCAACAGTCACCTCATTTTCGTCTCTCGATGAAGCGATTGCGCTGGCCAATGACACCGATTTTGGCTTGGCAGCCTACGGCTTTAGCGAAAACATTCACACCTGCCGCAGGTTCGCAACAGAACTCAACGCTGGCATGGTCGGCATCAACCGTGGCGCAATCTCTGACCCTGCAGCGCCATTCGGCGGAATCAAGCAGTCCGGTTTTGGCCGTGAAGGAGGCACCGAAGGCATCGAGGAGTACCTCGATGTCAGATATGTCGCCCTCTAGGTCGCTCGATTTACTCATTGAAAGAGCTGAAAATGTCCACTACTACAACAGTTTCCGCACGGGAAGACTACAAGGAAAGCCACGTCAGCCCGTTACAAGGCGTTGCGCTGATCTTCGGCACCAACATCGGGGCCGGAATTTTGAGTCTCCCCTACGCGGGACGAAACGGCGGATTCCTGGCGCTGTTCCTCGCTTTAGTCATCGCTGGGACTTTAACAACGATCTCTATGCTTTACGTCGCCGAGGTCTCTCTGCGAACCAAACGCCCCATGCAACTGTCTGGCCTGGCTGAACAATACCTAGGCAATTGGGGTCGGTGGGCTGTGTTCGTCGCCATCATGGTCAACGGCACCGGAGCCCTAATTGCTTACGCCGCCGGATCAGGTGAGCTCCTGAATAACCTTGTCAGTATTCCTCCGATAGCGGGAACGCTAATTTTCTTCGTCATCGGTTCGATCATCATGTATAAAGGCCTCGAGGCAACAGGTGTTTCAGAACTCCTGATCACTACAGCCATGGCTTTGATTATTTTTATCTTGTGCGGCTGGACTTTTATTGGCCCCGGTATCAGCTTGAGTAACGTATGGGTGTTTAACCCATACTTCATCATCCCGATCATGAACCTTGCAGTCTTTACTTTCATGGCACAGTACGTGGTGCCTGAACTCGCACGCGGAATGGAAAAGCAGCACTCAGCACAGATTTCCAAAGCGATCATCGCTGGTATGGTCGTCACCGGGTTCATGCTCTCGCTGGTCCCGTTTGCGGCTCTTGGTCTACTCGGTCAATCAGTCTCCGAAGTAGTCACTCTCTCATGGGGAGAAAAACTCGGCCAGTCAGCGTACTACATGGCAAATGTCTTCGCACTGCTAGCTATGTTCACTTCCTTCATGGCTATCGGGTACACCACCATGCGCAATGTCATCGATATCGCGCATTGGCCCCAGCACGGTAAACAACGCGCGATCGCAGTACTTATTACTGTTTTGATCCCCTTGTTTATCTCTTTAGCAGGTTTCGGTGGTTTTGTTTCTGCACTGAGCTACGCTGGCGGGCTCGCGGGAGTGATCATGTCAATCGTTCCAGTGTTGTTGCTCAACGCTTCACGCATTCGTGGTGACAGGGAACCCGCATGGACGGTTGGTTGGAGCTCCCATCCCATCATCCAATGGACGATCATCCTCGTCTACGGTCTCGCTGGCCTCTACTCAGTGGGGACCATTCTTGGGATCGTACCTGCTGGATGGCAGTAAGGAGCCGTAAACACCTTCATTGTTGGAGGATTCAAGCGGAAAGCATACGGCCGCACGCTTTCGGAACCCGTGTTCCTTGTTTTCTTCACCAATGAAGTTAATGAGACTAGGTTGGCTTTGCTATCAGCTGGTTGGTCTAGTCTCGTTTTCGCGTCTCTTCAGCCTGAGAAAGTTCCTCTTAATACGAAAGCAGCCTAGATCTCATCGCTCTAGGCTGCTTCGCTTTATGGAGCAGAAACGGAAATCACCTTGTTCTTTTAAGTCAGGCTCAGTCGTCCCACCGCTTACTTCGCGACATAGTACAACTGTTTGTTCACAAACTCATCCATTCCCAGCGGGCCCAGCTCGCGGCCATAACCGGAATTCTTTACACCACCGAACGGCAGCTCTGCGTCTTCTCCGGCAGGGGTGTTCACGTTAGCCATTCCTACCTCGAGCTTTGAAGCAACTGCCTTAGCGCGAGCTTCATCCTGAGAAAAGACTGCCCCACCAAGCCCGTAGCGGGAATCATTAGCGATCTCTAGGGCCTCCTCTTCGGAGGTAGCTTTGAACACCGCGGCTACCGGACCGAAGAACTCTGTGTAGAACGGCTCAGAGCCACGTGGAATATCTGTGATCACAGCTGGTGAAACATAAGCACCAGCTTCAGAGAGTTCACCACCCACGCGAAGTGTCGCTCCGGCGGAGACTGCCTCTTCGAGTTGATTACGAAGAGTCTCTGCTGCTTGCTGTGAGGACAGCGGGCAATACGTTCCTTCCTCGAAGGCATCCCAGGTAGTTGGCGTCATATTTTCTGCCAGCGCGACGAGTTCCGAAACAAACTCATCGTAGATATCATCCATGACGATGATCCGCTTGTTGGAGTTGCAGGCCTGGCCCGTGTTCACCATGCGTGTGTCCCAGGCAAGCTTCGCTGCTTCTTTAACGTCTTTGGTGTCAAGGACGATGTACGGATCGGTGCCGCCCAATTCCAAGACGACTTTTTTCAAATACTTGCCTGCTTGGGCAGCCACCGCAGAGCCGGCTCGTTCGGAGCCGGTCAAGGACACTCCTCTGATGCGCGAGTCAGCGATGATGTCAGAAATCTGCTCGTGAGAGGCGAAAAGGTTCGTGTAAACACCTTCAGGAATCCCCGCTTCTTTCACCAGTTTTTCAATGCGCAGCGCACTTTGCGGACAGATCTCAGCATGCTTAAGGACCACGGTGTTGCCAAGCATGAGATTCGGACCAATGAAGCGAGCCACCTGGTAGTAGGGGAAATTCCACGGCATGATCCCCAAAAGTGGCCCAATGGGAAGCTTGCGGATGTAAGCGTCTGAATTCGGTGATTCGATCGGTTGATCCGCGGCAAAAGACTCGCCGTTATCGGCATAGTAATCGATGATGTCAGCGGAGAACTCGATCTCCTCAATCATCTCTTCTAGTGGCTTTCCCATTTCGATGCACGAGGTTTTAGCCAATTCTTCTTTGTTGTCGCGCAGCAACTGGGCCAAGCGATTGAGTGCAGCGCCTCGCTCGCCGAAGGACTTATGAGACCAGTTCTCGTATGCCTTGGTGGCATTGTCCAAGGCCTGCTTGACCTGCGCATCGGTAGCTTGTTCGAAGCTTTCGACGATCTCGTTAGTGGACGGATCTTGAACGCGATAGGTGGTAGACATATTTTTCTCCTATTCAGTAGATAGTGGAAGATTGTGCGAAGATTCTGCCCGATTTTTGGTTGGCTCCAATTCCATCAACGGGTTCTGTGAATCCTGCGCGGAGGTATTCCGCACGAGCGTCTCACCCCGGAAAAAGGCCGGGTGTGTGATACGTGTGAACAACATTAGGGCTACCCCGAGCCCGAGAATTCCCATGCCAAGCACGAACACAGCACCAACGCCCAAGATTGATGAACCGGAGCCATAACTTGGATCGAGTGAATCCACGGCTGTAACACCGAACATCAGTAGTAGGAAGCCTCCGCCAAGGGCTGGAAACGCTAGCCTGAATACAATGTTTCGGGTGTTTGAAATCAAATCGTCCCGGAAGTACCAGATACAAGCCACTGCAGTGATCCCGTAGTAGAAACAAATCATCAGACCGAGAGCCGTGATTGTGTCCCACAACGCATTTTCCGAGACCAGCCGAGTGATTATGTAAAAGACACCTGCTGCTGTTGCCGACGCTACCGTCGCCACGCTAGGCGTTAGATATCGTGGTGAGATTTTCGCGAACATTGGCGGTAGCGCCTGGTAGTGCCCCATGGCCAGCAACGTACGAGCTGGCCCAACCATTGTCGATTGCAGAGATGCAAACGAACTGGCTAGCACTGCAAAGTAGATCAAGAATGCAAATGGGCCAAGTACCGGATAAGACAGAGCAGCGAAGATAGACTCTTGGTTTTCTGGGTTCCCTGCTCCAAGCCCGGTGGTTCCGGTTCCCGCCCAGCTCACTATCGCAACAGCAGTGAGCACATACAGGGAAATGATGATTAAAACTGTCAGCGTAGCGGCACGCCCTGGGGTACGCTCTGGGTCTTTTGTTTCCTCATTCATTGTCAGCGTGACGTCCCACCCCCAGAACATGAAGATAGAAAGTGAAATACCAGCTGCCATCATAGAAAAACTATCGATGCTCAACGGATTGAACCAGCTCCCTTGGACAGGAGTGAAGTCGAACCCACCTCCTGTATACGCCTTGCGGAGGGCAATGACATCGAACACTACAACGGCAAGCATTTGAAGTGTGACAAGCACATATTGCAGGTTCTTTGTGGAATCCATGCCACGGTAGGAGATCCAGCAAGCGATAGCCAAAAATACTACAGTAGTGGGAATATTAATGGCTAGATTATTGGTCCACTCTGCTATTTCTGGGTTTCGCAGCACTTGTGCCAGTAGCAGGTAGAAGAAATCAACCGCTACCGCTGCCAGGTTGGAGATAACGAGGATAGTGGCGGTGATAAGACCCCAACCTCCCATCCAGCCAACGTACGGTCCGAAGGCTTTGGTAGCCCACGTAAAGCTGGTACCAGAGTCTGGTACGGCCTGATTGAGTTCGCGGTAGGCAAACGCAACCAAAAGCATGGGTATGAAACCAAGGATGAGAATTGCTGGGACATGCTCACCGACGGCGGAGATCGTTGGACCAAGGCCAGAGGTAAGGGTGTATGTAGGCGCAATGCAGCTAATGCCGATTACAACAGCGCCAATCAAACCAACGCTGCCGGCTTGTAGGCCTTTTGAAAATGTCGTGCTTTCTTGGTGCGGCGACATGCTATCACTCATGGTGAGCTCACCTCCTAGGGGTGTTGTTGTTTTAATGACCAGCCATATATCCGTTGGGAATCACGATGGTGGGTGCTGGAATGTATCGCAGGATTTGGGCCGCCGTGCTACCCAAAAAAAGGCGTCCCTCTGCAGCTATTCGCGACGATCCCATATAAGCCACGTCGCCGGTATGCCACTCCAAGTTGGCGGCCGCGCTTTCTATGGTGTTTCCAGAAATGACCTCCGCAGAGGCTGCGTCTGAATCGACCAACGCTCGAGCCTGATTTGCCAAGTCGTGCCCTGCCACGCGCTCGATGGCTTCTAAGGGATCGCTTGCTGCGGGTTGTTCCTCGTGAATGTTTAAGGACACGAAACGTAAGGGTACGTTTCGCTGCGAGGCCCGAATGAGACCGAGCGCGATCAGGTCTGTCGCTCCAGGTCGAGTGCCAAACATAACGGTCACCCGGTCAATTGGTCCTGGGTAACTGTACCCACGGGGAGCAATAGCTAACGGGATCGGGCAGCTGTGCAACAGCGTGTTTACTACAGACCCCATGGTCAGTCGTTTGAAAAACCCTCCGCTTTGTGAACCGACTACCAGCATTTCACTGCCCAGCTCGACAGCTGTATCGATGAGAATATTTGGGATGGAATCACCGACAGCTACCCGGGTGGTGACATCAATGCCACTAGGCACCTCAGCCCGGGCGTCGTTAAGCCAAGACGCAAGTTGCCTGTCTAGGATCGTTTCGAAGCCTCGGTCGTGTGGATACTCACCGGGAGTTACTTCGCGATTCGTGTGAGCGATAACAATATCGATTCCTAGATTCTGGCCGGCAGCCAGAGCAATGGCCAAGCGTAACGCGTCGATTCCACCGCCTGTTGCTATATAAGCGACCATGATCCGTCTAGTGGGAGCCATAGCTATCCTTTGCCGATTTGTTCAGCGATTTGCAATGCGACAGCTTCACCGATGCGGATAGCACCGTCGACGTGCTGGTAACCAGCTCCTGCGATATCGGAGCATGCGTAGTAGATCGGGCCAGTGGGTTGGTTTTGTAGGTGTCCCCAGCGCGACAGTCCCCCCAGATCATAGCTCGTCGCATACGCACCTCGAGTCCATTCCTCAGCAGCCATGTCAGACAAATAGAACGCAATGGGTTCTTTGGTTTTCGGCCCTAGGAATGCTGCCATAGCTTCGAGGATGGCCTTTTTACGCTCTTCAGGAGGCAATGCCCACATCTGCTCCGCGTAAATGTCGGAAACGAACCCGACCAAGGTGCCGTAGGAGTCCTCGCCGTCGCTGAAGTAGTTGGTGTTGTCGTAAACCTCTTGAACCAGGCGCCCCCCGGCAAAACCAGTGCCGGATAGTCCCTCTTCACGCCAAAACGGCGTGTCATAGACCGCATGAACCTTGATTACTAGCCCCATTGAAATATGCTGATGCGCAACGTGTTGGTCGCGAGGCAGCGGTGGGAGATAGTTGATGCGACTGTACAAGTTCGGTGGGACTGCAAGGATCACAAATTTAGCGTGAACCTCCAGGTCATCACTTTTGACGATTACATCGCCCGCTTCGCCGTTGTGTGCAACGCCGTTACGAACGTCGGCTGTTACGTCGTTAAAGTCATCTGCGGTGTCAGGGTCAATGTCGGACCAGGTTATGGAACGAACCGGATTACCGAGGAAAATGTCTTCACCTAGTTCCTTTGCCATGGTTAAAGAAACCGATTGCATTCCGCCAACCACGCGACGATCTAGGATAAAGTCTTCATCCACCAGGTTCGAAAATGACCCAGCAGAAGATGCCATGAGCAAGGCTTGAAGCGTGGAGAAGGTGTAGGACGGTTTAGTCAGCATTCCGGAAGCGACGTAAATGGAGACGTTGTCGATAGCTTCTGCATCGTCTGAGAGTTGTTCCAACCAATTTCGGAAAGATATCCGGTCGAGCTCCTGAGCCTGGGGATGCTCCCAAGGCTTTTGGGGGTCTATCTCAGCGGCTAGTTCATCGAGGCGTCCGATCAATTTTTCCATCTCGGAGATTGTCTTTTCCGAAGCAGGAAAAGTGACGCCTTCGTACTCATGACGGGTGCCGTCCGGCGAGACGTAAATAGATTTTCCATCCCGATACCGTGGGAAGGTTGTCAGACCGAGTTCCCGAACGAGCTCCGTCAGACGGGTCTGATCCGGAGAGATCCACTGGCCACCGATCTCGATGAAGTGTTCAACTCCCTTGTCATCTGCAACTTTGCCATTCCAAGTGCGACCCCCGACACGATTGCGCGCTTCCAGTACCGCGACAGATATCCCCTTTTTCTTTGCAGTTCGGGCAGCCATGAGGCCAGCTGGACCAGCGCCTACAATTACTACATCACGTTTCAGTTTCTCCATATGATTGCCTCCAGTCAAAAGCAGGAATTAAATGAACCTGATTCATTATGTGATGCTGGCCATAATACAGGCCAACTTGTAATTTGGGAATAGTTGAGAGGTGTTTAATGTCCGAAAGATCCCGTGGGCGACCCCAAAAATCTATCGTCACCAAGGAAAAGATCGCGTCTGTCTCATTGAAAATTGCCGAGCAAGAAGGCTACGATGCCATCACAATGGCAGCCGTTGCCAGATCACTAGGCGTTGCAACGAGCGCTCTATACAACCACGTGCGAGGTAAGAAGGAACTTCTCATGCTGGCCCAAGACGCAGTAATGGCCCAGGTCGATACGAGCGCGCTTATGTTGAATCTGGATGGCACTATCTCTACCGAGGAAGCGGTTATCCGCTGGGCACATTCCTATCGCGATGTTTTTTCGCGACACTCACCTCTCATTGCCCATATCGCCACCATGCCTGTTTTTGGCACCCAAGAAACAATCCATATGTATGAGCTCTTGGTGCAGGTTCTACTGCAAGGTGGAGTGACAGAAGATCGGGTCATGGATGTGATCGTGGCGTTTGAATCCTTCATTTTTGGTTCTGCCTATGACGTAGCCGCCCCCGCCGACATCTTCGACCTACCTGAACATGTTACGGATGCCCCTGGGTTACGACGAGCTCTGGGCCAACGCCTCGCACCGACAGTTGTCGGCACGCAAAACCCTTACGCAAACCCTCCCTTTGAACTGGGATTGTCAGCGCTTATCCGAGGCGTTGTTCTCAACAACTAACCTCTTAAGCTCCAAAGTGATGCACCAACGCAACACCTGGTGCATCCATGCAACATCTTGCTATTTTTGGGATATGGACGTCCACGACCTCATCCGCATCGCAAGCGAGCACCCTTCAAGGACTGCTCGCGAAGCAGGGATTGCTCGTTCCACTTTGAATCGAATAGCGACAGGTAAAACTCAGCCTTCTTTGGAGACGTTGCAGGAAATTGCCCTTACCTTAGGGTTTGACATCGAGTTGCATGTCACTACTGCTGCTGATCCGGGCGCTGCGCAAGCCGCCAGATTTCTTCTGGATAATCATGTCACCGACGCCAGTGAAGAATGGCTCAACCGCTTCCAACGCTGGGGACTTAGGGGAAGAGAGATAATCAGACGTGCTGGTGAGCTGAGCAATCCTGCAGGTCAAAGTGGCGCTCAGTTTTTCGGTTGGACGGAATCGGTGAACATTCCGCTCGTATCGGCTGCTGCAGCGGCTGGGGCTGGCACACAATGGGCGTTGTCGGGTGTTTCAGCGGAGAATTTTTGGCTCGGTACCAGCGCTCCAGGGCCTTCTATTTTGTGGACCACTGCTCCTGAAAAGTGCGGTGAGCTGCTGGAGCGTACACTCCCACGCTGCCATAAGTTGGAGCCATCCGGCGTTGCAGTCGTCAATGCTCAGGGCACTGAATTGGTGGACCGCGCGCAGGACCGCCAGGTGTTTTATGCTGCCCCTATCCAAACGGCGTTAGATTTGTATGGCTTGGGACTGGAGCCGACTGGGCTGACCGAGGGGTGGTTTGATGACTAAGATTCCAGATTCAGCTAGTTTCCGGCGGCCTCAACGGGGCTCCAAGTACAAGGGCGCACTGCTTTCAACTGGGCGAATAACCTGGTCTCAGGATCTCGAGTTGCCTGCTCGGCAGTCATCAACTGTTGATCGCGCGCTGTTTCGTTTTCTCAAGGCACTGCCTGATTTCACCTGGAACGCAGCAGCATTGGAGGGCAACACCTTCACGCTTCCTGAGGTCAAAACGCTACTTGATGGCGTAACCGTCGGTGGCAAACACCTCGAGGAGGCGGAGCAGATCCTTGCTCTTCGTGACGCCATCGAGCTCCTCGCAAACCTCGTTTCCTCTGGCGAGTTCCGCATGGACAAGCAGACGTCAGATTTGATTCACGCCCAAGTAGCACGCCACGAAGCTATTGAATTCGGCCAGTTCCGTGGCGAGGGCACCGTCGCTGGCGGCGGGCATGTGCAGCTTACCGACGGCCATCGCGTCGAAGGCATCTCCACTGCCGAATTATCCCGTGATCACGCCAACTTAATGGCTGCTTTAAGCGCGATCTCAGATCCAGTACTGCGCTCCATGGTGTATTTCTGCTCCGCAACGCGGAGCCAGTTCTACTTTGATGGCAACAAGCGCACGGCGCGTCTGATGATGGCAGGTGAACTGCTTTCCCACGGGTATGACGCCATCAACGTCCCTTTTGCTCGGGCGTTGGAATTCCACCTGGCTCTAGATGAACTTTTCAGATCCGATGATGCGACTGAAATGCTGAAGTTTTTGGCCAGTTGTTAAGGGCCTGACTCAATTACTGCTTTAACCAGTGGCCGAGAATGCCATCTGCGGAAAAGGTTGGACTTGTTCTGACGCATAAGCTCGATTGCCATTGAGCGGGCAGCGCCTAGCAATTCTGCAGCTTGTTCAAACCATTCAGACAGACACCCAACCTCGAAAACGCAACCGATCAGTCCGACAGAGGTCGTATTCAATGCACACACACAGATCCCCAAAGGCCCCGGCCCCTTTGATGGACATAACTTTTACCCCCACGGCACACTGTAGTTATGAGCACCAACGAGAATGAAGAGATCAAACGACTCCTTGAGGAAAACGCGCACCTGCGCAAAGCTAACGAAGATTTACACCAGCGGTCGCAGACACACCAAGATGCGGCTGAGGCATTAGAAAGAGCTATTGCCACCTTAAAAGGCCTCTCCAAGGACTAAAATCGCTGTCACTATTCGCCAGTGAGCCCAGATGGAGTGGAGGTCTAAACCCAAAGGTTTCCTCGTCGCCGTACTTTACATCATGCCGGTCATTGTCTTTTCCAAGACGAGGGAACGCTGTCACGATATAAAGCCAATAGAGCTGTGACTCAGCACCTTGGAGAGCCAACGCAACCACCTGAAGCTTGACCAGTTGCAAAGGTTTAATTCCAGCTAAATCACGATAAGATAACATCCATGACTTCCCTCTCCCCCGCCGAAAAGCTGATTGCCGCCAAGAACTTTGCCACTACCTGGGCAGATAGGGGCAACGAAAAGTCGGATACGCAGCAGTTTTGGCTGGAACTCCTTGAGAAGGTCGTGGGGATGAAGGACACGACCACCAACGTCATTTTTGAGGCGAAGACGAGCCAGCGCGGGTACATCGATGTGTGGATTCCGGACGCTAAGACGTTCATTGAACAAAAATCCATCGATGTTAGTTTGGACAAGGCTGATATCCGCCAAGGGCAGACAGTGACGGCTTTCCGCCAGGCCCTGAACTATGCGAACACGATGCAGTTCAGCCAGCGCCCGCGCTACATCATCACCTGCAATTTCCAGGAGTTCCGCATCTATGACCTAGACAAGGAGAACGCGGAGGCGAATTATCTCAGCTTCACCCTCGATGAGCTCCCAACGCAGGTCCACCTTCTCGATTTCCTCGTTGACCCGCAAAAGGCCCGCGCGGTGCGCGAGGAGAAGGTCTCGATGGATGCGGGACAGCTCGTCGGCAAGCTTTACGACGCCCTTCGCGCCCAATACCTAGACCCCGACACGGATGCGTCCCAGCATTCCCTCAACGTTTTGTGCGTGCGCCTTGTATTTTGTTTGTTTGCTGAGGACGCCGGCCTCTTTGAAAAGGACGCCTTCTTCCGCTACCTCAACGGCCTGCGCCATGACCAGGTCCGCACCGCACTTCTCGAGCTGTTCAAAGTCCTCAATACACCGGTAAAAGAACGCGACCCGTATCTTTCCGACCAGCTCAAGTCTTTCCCGTACGTCAACGGTGGCCTGTTTGCAAAGGAAGAGCAGATCCCGCATTTCACCGAGGAAATCCTGAATCTGCTGCTCAACGAGGTGTCGCAGAAGACCAACTGGGCACAGATCTCCCCCACCATCTTCGGTGGCGTTTTCGAGTCCACGCTGAACCCGGAGACCCGCGCGAAAGGAGGCATGCACTACACCTCGCCGGAGAACATCCACAAGGTGATTGACCCGCTGTTTCTTGACTCTCTCAAGGCAGAGCTAGATTCCATCCTTAACGTATCAGGGATAACTGCAAATAAGCGCAAGAAACAACTCGAGGCATTCCACACCAAGATCTCAGAGCTAAAATTTTTCGACCCAGCCTGCGGTTCGGGAAACTTCCTCACGGAAACCTACATCCACCTGCGCAAAATCGAAAACAAGATCCTCTCAGAGCTTGCCGGCGACCAAACCCAGCTCGGTTTTAGCAACGTCACCCTCAAGGTCAGCTTGGACCAGTTCTACGGTATCGAGATCAACGACTTCGCCGTCTCCGTAGCCTCCACCGCCCTGTGGATCGCACAGCTGCAGGCCAACATCGAGGCCGAAACGATCGTCACCGCAAACATCGAAAGCCTCCCGCTTCGCGACGCCGCCCACATCCACCACGGCAACGCGCTACGCACCGACTGGGCTTCAGTACTCCCGCCCGAACAGTGCAATTACATCATTGGCAACCCGCCTTTCCTCGGATATTCCCGCCTTACGGACGAGCAAAAGGAAGACCGCAAAGCCATCTTCGGCAAAGACGGCGGCCTCCTCGACTACGTCGCATGCTGGCACAAGAAGGCTGCCGACTTCATGAAAGGCACCCAGTGCGAGGCAGCCCTCGTCTCCACCAACTCCATCTGTCAGGGCCAGCAAGTTAGCCCGCTGTGGAAACCGCTTTTCGACGCCGGAATCAAGATCAACTTTGCCCACCGCACTTTTGTATGGAGCAATGAAGCCACAGATCAAGCGCATGTGTTCTGCATCATCGTGGGATTCTCCTATGTCGACCGCCCTTGCAAGCAGGCGTGGACATACACGCGCAAGGGTGTTAAATACTCGGAGCCTGCCCACTTGAATGGGTACCTCACGGATGCACCGGATGCGTTCTTGACGCGGAGGTCAAAGCCGATTTCGGATGTGCCGGAAATGGCACAGGGCTTTAAGCCAGCGGACGGCGGACATTTGCTACTCTCGCCAGAGGAACGCGAAGAGCTTCTCTTACTTGAACCAGAAGCAGACAAGTGGATTCGCAAATTCTCCATGGGAGCCGAATTCATCAACGGTAAAGATCGCTATTGCCTCTGGCTACCTGAAATTACCGGGACCGAGATGAAGAAACTTCCACATCTACGGAAACACGTTGATCAGTGCCGGGAATGGCGCCTTGCGCAGACTAAAACTGGTGATGCATACAAGCTTGCCGACCGACCGCATTTGCTCCGTCCGACCTCGAAATTTAGAGATGGTACATACATTGGAGTTCCAAAGGTTTCCTCAGAACGGCGTAAGTATGTCCCATTCGGATTTGTAAACGATGGAATGATCCCTGGGGACAAACTATATTTCATCCCAACCGATTCGCTCTTCATATTCGGCATTCTCATGTCCCAATTCCAAAACGCGTGGATGCGCGTAGTCGCTGGAAGACTAAAAAGTGACTACAGCTACGGCAACACCACTGTGTACAACAACTTCGTCTTCCCAGAAGTCGATGAGAAAACGAGGACGGACGTCGAAAAGCATGCGCAGGCCGTTCTCGACGCGCGCGAACTGTACCCCGGTGCGACGTTGGCTGACATGTACAACCCGGACAACGATTTCTTGTACCCAGAGTTGATGAAGGCGCACCAGGAGCTCGATAAGGCAGTAGAGCGGGCATACGGTGTGAATTTCGATGGCGACGAGCAAAAGATCGTGGCACATTTGTTCAAGTTGTACAACGAGAAAGTTGACGTTTAGCGATGTTGGAGATTTCTGACCTACCAAAGTGGAATCAGCTGGTTAAATTCGTAATTCAAGCAGTTGATACTCTTGGTGAATCGGCGAGCAAATCTGAAATTCTGGATCAAGTCTTAAAGGACTTACCCAACTCAGAAGAGCTAATGAAAGTCACCTACCCCAATCGCCCTAATGCTTCTGTGCTAGTTGAACGAATCAGTTGGGCAACATCCTCGGCCTACTTGAGAGGTTGTTAGGAACGACCTGCGCGAACAACCTACATTATTACCCAAAAGGACATGATCTAGCTGGTCGCTCGGACACTGAAATTGATGAATGGATCAATGACTTTGAACGGGAATACAATCGCAAGAAGCGACTCGAAAAAGCCCAAAACACCAACTCACCCGCACCATCTGAGACTGCAATCCTCGACCAAGAGGATGAAAGTGAAAAATCCAACGGCTGGAAAGAACAACTGCTTGGTCGCCTTCACCGAATGTCTCCTACCGCATTTGAAAAATACATCATTTTCCTCTTGAAGCAATACGGGCTCGAACTCCAACACGTTGCTGGCCCAGGTGACGAAGGAATTGACGCGATTGGTACCGCACCGCTGAGTCCAGTTCTCTCTTCTCGCATAGCAGTTCAAATCAAAAGATACGACCCGAATAACAACACAGTAAGTCGTGAAGCAATCGCGCTTTGAAGCGGTCTGGGTTTGTGAAAGGCCATGATATACCCAAGAGGATTTATCATGGCCACCAGTACTTACGACCAAGAGACCCGGGGATCAGGCAGCAAGGATGTACTTTGACATCCTAGCTGAGGGAGCACCCTCAAAGGCGGCTGCTTTACGTGAGGTTGAAGCTAAGACCGGAATCAAGACCACCACCTTACGCAACTGGGCACGCAAAGCAGAAACTACTAATCAAGAGGCTATAGAGCTTAGCGATACTGAGAAAGACGCCGAACTAGAAAAGCTGCGACGAGAAAATAAGCAGCTGAAAAACGCCAACGAGATCTTGAAGTTAGCATCAGCTTTTTCACCCAAGCGGAGCTCGACCGCACACTGAAATGATCGTGGATTTTCTCCACCGTCATCGGCACCTGTATTCCACCTGGCGGATGTGCCGCGCGCTTCAAGAGCACGAACACACCATTTCACCAGCAACCTACTACCGCTACCTTAAGCGCAGATTCGACCCCACCCAGACTGAACTCAACAATGCCTATGCTGCCAACAAATTGTTCAAGCTGTGGGTGAACAACAAGCGTGTCTACGGCAAGGTCAAGCTGTGGGAAGAAACCAAACGTCAAGGCTGGCGTATTGGCCGTGACCAGATCCATCAACTGATGAAAATCCTCAATATAAAAGGGGTGTCGCGGCGTAAGAAAGTACGCACCACCATTACTGATCCTACGACAGAAAGATTTACTGACCACATCAAACGCGCCCGGAAAGAAGCCCAGCACCCGGGTCAGTGGTAGGTCACTGACTTGACGTATGCGCCCACTGCCTGTGAATTCTCGTATGTCAGCGTCGTGGAAGACATCTACACCCGCGAATTACTGGCCTTTGTCGTGAACGATCATCCTGACCGCACTGTGGTGATCCGGGCACTTAAACAGGCCGTAGCCACCCGTTGGCGCCAGGACCCGACTTTTGACACCGCTGGGGTAATCCACCACTCTGATGCCGGATCACAATACACCAGCCACAACCTGAAAAACCTGCTCGAAGACTACACGATGAAAGGATCTACCGGCACTGTAGGAAATGCATACGACAATGGTCTGATGGAATCAGCTATCGGACTGTATAAGGCTGAAGTCATTGATTTTGGCAACACCCGCTGGCTTAACAGCCCTCACGTAAAGCACGCGACCGCTGAATGGTTCCAGTAGTACCAATAACCACCGGTTGCATTCCTCGATCGGCTACCTACCGCCCGTCGAGTGCTACAACAACTACAACAACCAACACGCAGCCACCATGGCTGCTTAACACACCACTCTCAAAAACTCAGACCGATTCAAATCTTGCTAGGATAGCCTTGCTTTTGTTAGTGTCGCTTTAATTGATCAATCTGCTGACCTATCAACAGGAATCTACATGGACAAAACCTGCCGGGTTTTCACACTCGCCCTTGCCGCAGCTTCCCTTACCTTCACTCTGACCGCGTGCGGAAACGCAGACAGCGCCAACCAGAGCAACAGCGCCAGCACGGCCGACACCCAATCCGCCTTCCCGGTCACCATCAAGCATGCCTTTGGCGAAACCACCATCACTAAAACCCCGCAACGCATCGCAAGCATCGGCTGGGCCAACCATGAGGTCCCCCTCGCCCTCGGCCAAACCCCAGTCGGAATCAGCAAAGCCACATTCGGCGATGACGACAACAACGGCGTTCTTCCTTGGGTCGAAGAAAAGCTGACAGAGCTCGGAGCAAACTCCGGCGACAAAGCACCCGCGATCTTCGACGAAACAGATGGCGTCCCTTTCGAACAGATAGCCAATACCAAACCAGACCTCATCCTGGCCACCTACTCCGGGATCACGCAGGAGGACTACGACACCCTCTCCAAGATCGCACCAGTAGTCGCATACCCCGAGATGGCCTGGGGTACGTCGCTGGAGGAGATGATCGAGATTAGCTCCCAGGCCCTCGGTAAGGCGGAGGAAGGCAAGAAACTCACGGAAGAGCTGAACGGTAAGATTGCTGCGAGCCTCGATAAGTATCCCAACCTAAAAAACAAGAAGGTCCTGTTCACCTCCTTCGGTGGCAGCTCCGATCCATCCAAGATCGGCTTCTACTCCATCAAGGATCCCCGCATGGGATTCCTCACCAGCCATGGCCTTTCGGCGCCCAACATCGTCACGGAACAATCTGCCACGGCAGAGAAATTCTGGGTTGAAGCTGCTACGGAAAAACCAGAGCAGTTCGCGGACGTCGAACTCATCATCTCCTACTCCTCCGGCGACGCATCCGAAGATGAGAAAAAGGTTAAGGAGATGCAAGCCGACCCCCTACTATCTAAAATCCCAGCTATCAAAAACGGAAACATCGTCTTCCTGGAGCAAGGGCCTCTCGGAGCTGCGGCCAATCCTTCCCCGCTCGCCATCCCATGGGCAATCGACCGTTATTTCGCCCTGCTTAACGACGGACTCAAGTAACTGTGGCAGCCACAGCACTCCGCTCTCCCCGAACCCGCGTCGCCACGGTATTTTTCATCTTGCTGGCGCTGACGCTGGTCGCGACAGTATTTTCGCTGATGTTCGGGGTCCGGAGTATCACGGTTGCTGAAGCCCTCTCGGCGCTGCGTGGCGCAACAGACACTGCGGGCGAAGCAGCAGCGTGGACACGCATTCCGCGCACCGTTTTGGCATTGTGTGCCGGCGCTACGCTCGCAACCTCAGGGGTGGTTTTCCAAGCAGTGACACGTAACCCGCTGGCTGACCCTGGGATTTTCGGTGTCTTGTCTGGGGCATCCCTGGCTGTGGTCATCAGTATTGCGTTTTTCAACGTCACCCGCCCTTTCCCCACCATGATCATCGCCGCCACGGGAGCCTTCGCTGCTGCAGCATTCGTCTATAGCGTGGGCTCTATCGGCCGCGGCGGAGCTACACCGCTGAAGCTCGCTCTCGCCGGGGCAGCCACGGCCGCAGCGCTGTCCAGTTTGACCAGCGCCATCTTGCTACCACGCGCCGAGGTGATGGATGCATTCCGGAATTGGCAGATCGGCTCTGTCGGTGGCGCTAGGTGGGACTCCCTCTCGGTAGCTCTGCCCATGCTCGGCATTGGCTTCATCATTGTTTTTCTGAGCTGCAATGGGCTCAACGCACTTGCTCTCGGTGATGATGTTGCCACCGGACTCGGTATCAACCTTACCCGTACCCGGGTGTTGGCAACACTGGGCGCGGTGCTCCTGTGTGGCACGGTTACTGCTGTGACCGGCCCAATCGCGTTCGTGGGGCTGATCGTACCGCACCTAATCCGCATGGTCCTCGGCACTGATCACCGTATCTTGCTCCCAGCTAATGCCTTAGCTGGCGCCGTGTTACTCACCCTTGCAGATACCGCCGGGCGCTTGCTCCATAATCCGTCAGAGGTTGCAGTTGGCATCATCATGCCTTTCCTCGGCGCGCCACTGTTCATCTGGATTGTGCGCCAGACAAGGATCCGGGAATTATGACATCACTAGCTACCACCATTAAGCACCATCGCCGACGCGCTACCACCACGACCCTCATCAAGGTGTGCCTCATCGCACTTCTCACCATGGCATTGTGGCTGGGAAGCCTGATGATGGGAGATTCCTTCTACTCACTTGCTGATGTCATCGGCGTATTACGTGGCGACACCGTTCCCGGCGCATCTTTTACGGTGGGTGAGCTACGGCTCCCGCGCGCCACCGTTGCCATCGTCGCTGGTTTTGCCTTTGGGGTTTCCGGGGTCATCTTCCAAACCATGCTGCGTAACCAGCTGGCCTCACCGGACATCATCGGAATTTCAGCTGGCGCAGCCGCTGCGGGCGCCACCATGATCGTGTTGTTTCACGCGCCTCAGACTGTTGTCTCGGCGGTGGCGCTGGTGACGTCGTTAAGCGTCGCGGGACTGGTTTATTTGCTTTCGATCAAATCGGGTTTCGCTGGTACGCGACTTATTTTGATGGGAATCGGTGTCGCAGCGATGTTGCAGGCGTGGACCAGCTACGTGCTGTCAAAAGCATCCGCCTGGGATTTGCCCACTGCTACCCGCTGGTTGACCGGTTCACTCAACAATATGTCCTGGGAGCGAGGCCTTCCGCTCATTGTTACCGTCGGGGTCGTGGTACCGCTGCTGCTCATCGGCACCCATAGATTGTCAATCCTCCGGCTGGGGGACGATGTCGCAACTTCCCTCGGTTTGCGCGTCAATCTGCTTCGTGGCGCACTGCTTATCGGTGCGGTGACACTGATTTCAGTTGCCACCGCCGCTACCGGCCCGATTTCCTTCGTCGCGTTCATGGCCGGCCCCATTGCCATGCGACTTTTCCCGCGTGGCGCAAACCTGGTTTTACCTGCTGGAATAGTCGGTGCCTTACTGATCTTGGCAGCTGATTTTGCTGGGCAGTTTCTCGTCGGCACGCGCTACCCAGTCGGCGTTATCACCGGCAGCCTCGGCGCCCCGTTCCTGATCTATCTGCTCGTGAAAACTTCCCACTGACCCCCTCGCCACCGCCAAGGAGTGACCCACTTGCCTACAACGCTAACGGCCCGTGCACTATCTGCTGGATACGGGGCCGATCCCATTGTCAAGAACCTGACCATTTCGTTCGAGCCCGGCAAAATCACCTCCATCGTCGGCCCTAACGGTTGTGGTAAATCAACATTTCTGCGCACCTTAGCCCGGCTTATTCGCCCCACGGCAGGCGTTATTGAACTAGACGGCAAGGCCCTTAATTCCTACTCCTCACGGGAACTAGCTAGGCGGCTTGGGCTGCTCCCGCAGTCCCCCATTGCCCCAGAGGGAATGACGGTGGCTGACCTGGTTGGTCGCGGCCGCACACCCTACCAGGGAATTTTAGGAAGGTGGAGTGCCACCGACTACGAGATTGTCGCCGAAGCAATGGCGGCAACTGAAGTTGATGAACTTGCTACTCGCTGCCTGGAAGATCTCTCTGGTGGCCAGCGACAGCGCGCGTGGATCGCGATGGCGTTAGCGCAGCAAACTGATGTGTTGCTCCTTGATGAACCCACCACGTACCTGGATCTCAAGCACCAACTGGAAGTCCTCGATTTACTTACGGACCTCAATAGGCGCCACGGGACCACCATCATCATGGTGCTGCATGACTTAAACCTTGCTGCGCGTTACTCGGACAACCTGGTGGCGATGCGGGATGGGCACCTGCATACTGTGGGCGCTCCCAGTGACGTACTCACCCAACGTCTCACCCGCGAGGCATTCGACTTGGAAACGCTCATCGTGACCGACCCAGTTTCGGGCCTGCCATCGGTTTCTCCCATCGGCCGACACCACACCACTTATGCAAAGGAGCTTTCATGACCTTCCGACCGTTTCGTGTACGAGTAGCCCGTACCCAACAGATTTCCCCTCATTTTCAGCGCATCACCTTCCACGGCGTCGAGCACATGGGCCCGAAAGATACGGTCCGCGACCTGCGAATAAAACTCATCATCCCCCACGGTGGCTCCTTGCCGGAGTTGCCTGAAGAAAATTGGTACACCGTCTGGAAAGACCTGGAACCTACCACCCGTGGTGTAATGCGCACCTACTCCATACGAGCGTTACGACGCGCACCGGCAGGCAGGCTGGCAGGCACAGCACACGATGAGCTCGATGTTGACTTCGTCCTGCACCCCGAGGCCGCAGGTCCGGCCTCCTCATGGGCGCACACCGCGCAGGTCGGTGAGGAGATCATCCTCATCGGCCCGGCGCGTGACGACGACTCCGGCACCGCCATCGAATTCACCCCGAACGCGTGCAGCCACGTGGTCATGCTCGGTGATGAAACTGCGCTACCAGCGATCGCAAAAACATTGGAGGAATGGCCCGTCGGCAAAACTGGGGCGGTATTCATAGAGATTCCCTGCGAGCTCGACGCGCAGGAACTTAACTCCCCAGCCGGGGTTTCTGTCCAGATGTTGCCCAGGGATTGTGCGGCCCCAGGCTCCCTGTTGTACCAACACCTAGAACAGCTGGTGGTAGAGACGACCGCTGGGCGGCCTACGCTCCCCGAAACCGAAGACGCTGAATATGACCCAGAGCTGGTCATCTGGGAAACCCCTCGCTTTTCTCGCGCTGGACAATCCCTGGCAGCTGACGCGAGTGCCCCAAGCACGTCACCTTTTGCTGACACTTACTTCTGGATTGCGGGTGAGTCTTCCACAGTAATCCAGATGCGCAGACTATTGGTCAACAACCAGGTGCCGCGCCAACAGATTTCTTTCATGGGGTACTGGAAACGCGGGATTGCGATACAGAGGTGATCTCCTATGAGAGCGAGCTGACTGGTTCGTCGATAAGCGGTGTGACGCAATGGTAGTGGCGCTTATAAGGTTGAGGGCGCGCTTATTTTCCTCGTCCTCGCGCTGATCGTCGGTTTTGTGGTGATGGCCGTGGTACTGATCGCCGTGTTGGCGTCCGCCCCACTTGTCTTGGGCGGGTTTTTGCTGGTCAACATGTTCATCGTGTGGCGCAAAGAGGGCAGATCGGTGACAGCGCTGCCCCCGGCATCATCGGCGCTGCTCTGTTTATCTACACCGGAGTGTTCTATTTCTCCTTCCTTTCCTCAATGGTGGAAAGAAACCTCACCTGGGGTTGAACTGGTGTTTGTGGCCGCATTCCCCACCGTGGTCTACATCGGCCTAGCTTTCGTGTGCTTCATTGTGTACACCATTTTTTACGAATGGTTTTCAACCGCTTTGGCAAGCGCCCTGATGCGGTGATCGTTCTCGGGGCCCAGGTCCGCGACCCGGATAACCTCACTCCCCTGCTCCGCAGCCGAGTAGACCACGGCATTAAGGTTGCGCAGCGCGCGATCGATAGGGGCAAAGATACTGTGCTGGTATTTTCCGGTGGCCAAGGACCAGACGAGCCTTGCGCTGAAGGAGAAGCCATGGCGCGATACGCGATCTCCCAAGGTGTTGACCCGAGCCGGGTGATCGTGGAGGACAAATCAACTACCACGGAAGAAAACCTCACGTTTTCTGCCGAGCTGCTCCGCGCCCAGGACCGGGTGCCACACGACCCCGTGGATCGCGGTAGCAAGTTCCGATTACCACGCCTTCCGCGGAGCGCTGATGATGCGCAAAGCCGGCCTTGATGGCTACGCCACTGGGGCACGGACAGCCCGCTATTTCTGGCCGAGCGCAAAGGTACGTGAATTCATCGCTATCGTCGTCGATCACAAGTGGTCAGTGATCGCCTTCGGCATCTTAAGCGTGCTGGCGGGGCTCATCATGTCCGATTTCAGCACGCCTTAGCGCCTAGGAAAATAAGGCATTGTATACCCGGGCTGCCACCTCATTGATCTTCGCGGCATAGTTGTCCCGCTGATTGATCTGGGCACCTTTCACCCCATCCGCGCTGGTGAGCGCCATGATGGGAGCGTGGGCGTCCTGAGCTGTGGCTGGCATGGAGTACATGTGCGGTACGTGGCCGAGCAGATCAGCCCGGGAGAAATTGCTCAGGACCTGTTTGATCCGCTCTGCTTCGGTGGCAAACTTCCCGCGGAAACGCTCAAAGGCGCCCACTAGTTGCTCTTGACCATTGGACTTTCGTTTCATGTACTCCAATGTGGTGTACCCCAGGTAGCGCAGCCCTTCGCCGTCGTATCCGCCCAAGCGCAAAGCTTTGGTTTTTGCATCCACATCGGCGGAGAATCGTTTCCATTCCATAAGGTTGCCCTCACACATCTCGGAATACTGGCTGACCCAATCTTTGAACCAGCGGGCAAGGTTTCCGAAGGCATGGAAGCTGAACAGATCGGTGGCTGTCGGGGTGACAAAGGCATCGCACCCGAGCAAGACAGTGCGGTTAAACGGCCCCAGGCTGGGGCCAACGTCGAAGAAGATCGCATCGTAGCGGTCCTGCTCCTCCATTGCTACTGCCAGCTGACCAGCCCAATGAATACGACGAAACGGGCCAGTTTGCCGGCTCAAAGCGGATTGCCACGCGTCACTCATGAGGTCTTCAATTTGGGACAGCGCCGGATGTCCCGCCAGGACGTCCACCCCGAACCGCTCCGAACGAAACGGGCGAATGTTGGTGTTGATCTGCGATTCACCTTCGCGCAATGGCACAAAGATGGTGTACACCGTGTTAGCCAGGGACTGGCGTTCCGCGGCCTCATTGTCCAAGCTGTTGAGGTAGATGTGCTCGGTTTGTTCCTCAGTGAGCATGAGCTGCGTGGCATTGCACTGCGGGTCACAATCGACGTACAGGACGCGCTTGCCTTGATTGGCAAAATAATACGCGACATTGGTGGACAGCGTAGTTTTTCCCACGCCACCTTTGTTGTTGAAGAAGCTGATGGTGCGCACCGTAACGTCCTTTGTTATCTGGTAGTTCAGAAAACTAAATATAACAAAAGTGTCACGAAACCGCGGCAACTGCCTGTGACCCGGCGGAACTAGAGCAGTCCCTAGTGGCTAGTAGCGGCGCCGGTTAGTTTGAACCCTCCCGCCTGATTGCGCGTTCACACTATTTCCCGAACCGCTGTCACGATCTACATTTCCCCAGGTATCCTCTTCATATGCAATGATCTCCTCCCACCCATTGCGACGATTGTTCCGCGTTGCCACGTGAGCAACGCGTGCGTAGTACCGGCGAATTGAGGCCTCTTTTGGGCTAAGTTTCTTTCTTCGCTTCTTCCCCTTGACTTCTACCATTCCAGGATCAGCCTTGCGTATTAACTTGTCCCTCTTAACCGGATCGCTGAGCAGTGCTTTACGCTCCAGGCCGCCTCGCCGAACGGGACGACGCTTCCCGGAAGGGGTAATAATGTAGGCGATTTTATCCGAACTGGACATTACCTCTCCTCAAATCAACTTCTTCCACTGCGCAAAATCCTAGAATACCTAGGAGACACACCAGACAGTTTTCCACATATACGTTCTAAATCCTGCGGTTAAAGCCCTGAACAAAGTTACCGATGAGGAACATGACATGCCGAGGCCAACCCCTAATACATCCGCACTTTCTGTCTTCGGACTCGGCACGTTCCTGCTACTTATGTGGCGGTTCATTCCGCTTCCTTGGCCCGTGAGCCTAGCGTTGCTATCGGCAGCTGCAGGATCACTCGCTGCTGGGGTGGGGTTGGTGTGCCAGGATTCCCACCATTGGCGTCGGCATGCAGCGCTAGGAGTAGCCCTTGCCGCCGCTGGCTTCATCCTTTTCGAGGTTGCCCCCGCAGTCAGCAGAATCCCTTCCAATTGCATTTGGTCTGGTCATCGCATTCAGCTGCACGCTGTCCTGGTGCCCTCGCTGGGCGATTGTCCCAGCGATTGCCTTCGCAGTCGCGTTTGATTGTGCGCAGCTTCACGACGACCGCCCCCGCCCCGATCCTAATGGCCGCTATACTGGCCATCGCGTTAAAGCCGTGGCCCCGGCTCGCCACAACGCTGGGAACTGCACTTTGCGTGTGGGATGCGGTTTTCCGGGAGACCGAGGGTTTCATTTTCTCATCACTGCGGGTGTGGATCAGTTCACGGCTGTGAATCCGCTACAAATAATCTGGGTCGCTCTTGTAACGAGCGGTGTTGTTCCGTTACTTCCGACATGGAAGCCGTTGGAGGCGGTGGGTCGACACGGCTTCACCCTCAATTTGGTTGCTGCGGTAGTGGCTACCTGGTTCGGTTCTACCTCAGCGACGTTCACACGAATATCCGCCTTGCGAGGGTTAGGGATAGCCCCGCCCCAAACATTCGATCCGCTGGGTAACTACTCCCTCTTGCTCCACGGCTACCAGAACTGGTGGATGGGGCTCATCGCCGTAGCGTGTTGTGTGGTGGCTGCATTGCAGCGGGGCTGGGGCCCGTTAGAGAAGGTGCTGCTCTGAGAAATTTGGCGTAGATGCCACTATCTTGGTGGCTATGACTCGACCGCTGAAGATCGCTCAGTTTGTGGATAATTATGGGCCTGCCCATAACGGTTTGTTGATTGCGGTGCAGCAGCTGGAGGGCGATCTTTTGAGTCGTAGCCATGAGGTTGTCGTCGTTGCGCCGAAGTCTAAGGGGGCGTAACCCGCATCGGGATCACCCAAATCGTATCGAAATCCGGCTGCCTTCTGTGGTGGTGCCGAAGCTGCCGGTGCGGGTGGCGTCAGGCCAGAAGTTCAAGAAAACGATTAAGAAGATTGGTCGCCTGCAGCCCGATGTGATCCATGTGCACGGTTTTGGGCCGATCGGTGTGCTGGGGTTGTGGGCGGCGTTACGTCATGATATTCCGCTTGTGGTCACGTGGCACACAGACTTTGACGCATACGCGAAGCACTATCCGGGCATTTTGCCGGTTCTTCGTGGCGTGGTGCGGCTGTTTGTGCAGCTCAACCGCTCTGAGGTGTATGCCCTCAGTGACATTAAACAGGCCCGGCTTGAGCTTGGGGAAAATGCTTCGCTCCTCGGGTTGATGCGGCGGATGTTAACGGAGGCCGATACTGTCACCGCGCCGTCACCGAAAACTCAAAGTCGCGCGCTGTTACTGGCCCCTGGTGCGGATGTACGATGCGTGCCTAATGGCGTCGATAAGCTGCCTTCTGGCCCTGCCCCCGTGCCACGCGGGGCCGGGGCCGCTCATCATGTACGCCGGCCGGATCGCCCCGGAAAAAGGGGCTGCCACTGCTTTTCGACGCCTTCGAGCTCGTCTCCGAAATCCGGCCAGACGCCAAGTTGATGGTGGTCGGCGACCGGGAACACAACAAGTCACTACGACGTCGCCTCGCGAAGATGCGGGAGAAATACCAGGTGATCCTGCCCTGCGAGCAGCCACATTCCCAGTTGGGTGAGTACTACGAGATGGCCGATGTGTTCGCGTTTCCCTCCACTACTGACACGCAAGCGCTGGTTCTGCACGAAGTGGCCCTAGCCGGTCTTCCAATCGTGCTCGCGGACACGGAGCTAGACTTGGTGGTTGAACCCGGCATCAACGGCGAATTCGGCGGCACCACCCCGATTGCTTTTGCCGCCGCACTCCTCAAAGTAATTGACCGCCTAGCTGACCCCGCGTGGGCCGATCGCGCCCGCTCCCGCTCCCAGGAACTAGCCGGGCAGTGGAGCTTAGAATCCCAGGCCGAAGCCATGATGCGCATATACGAGGAGCTAAGCGACAGACGCTGAAGTTTCATCAGGCATTAATTAGCGCCCGGCGGCGCTTGGATAGCTATTTGCTAGCGAAAATCGAATCCCTACGCCTACCCGCTTGAACGACCTGGGGTTTTGATGATCAACTGGATAGGGATTTGTTTCTCGGAAGCAAATCCCTATCAGCTCGCGTCCCAATCCTGAATACGTACTTGGGTCAAATTCGGGTTAACTACCAGAGCTTCGGAGTTTCTCCGCCAAAACCTGCGCCAGATGCTGAGGTTTCACACCAGTTCCCTGCTCGATATGGGTCCGACAGGAGAAGCCATCGGCAAGCACAATGCCCTCATGTTCCCGAACTCTCGGAAATACCTCCCGTTCTCCGAGTTCAAAGGACATTTCCGCATGACCGGCCTCATAACCCCAGTTTCCGGCAAGGCCGCAACATCCAGTACTGATGGTCTCCTCGCTAATCCCCAGCGCCGCCAAGATCTCTGAGGTCCCAGTGCGGTCTCCCAAGGAACGTTCGTGGCAGTGCACCTGCGTGAGCGCGGAAATCTCTTCCTGTTCCAGTGGAACGTCCAGTTCTCGTAGCCTTGCCGCAACAAAACTACTCCACGAGACCGTAAGTTCTGCCAGTTTTGCCACCAATGGGTCGTCGGAAAGCTCGGCAATATCGTGCTGCAACATGGCAGTGCAAGAGGGCTCTATCGCCACAACTGTCATCCCTCGTTCGAGGTACGGCTTCATGGTCTTGGCCGTTTGGGTCAGGACGCGTTTCACCATCTGCAACTGACCAGTGGAATGGAAAGTGAGGCCACAGCAGACAAAACCTCGTGGGATGATCACCTGGTAGCCGAGTGCTTCTAACAGCTCTACCACCGCCTCACCTGCGGAACTATCAAGGTGATTGTTGAAGGTATCCGGCCACAGCACCACTTGCGTCGAATTTTGCTGGCCTTTCCGCCGTGATCCCCATTTCTGCAGACTGCGTGGCGCAAAATGAATCAGCGGGCGACCAGTGTCCAAACCACCCAAGCGCGCTATGACGATCCGCACCCCTGGCGTGTGCATAGCCTTATCGATGGCCCACCCCGCACCAGGAATCTTGTGCAACAGATGCGCACTCAGTGGCAACCAGCCCATCATGTAGTGAGCCATCGGGCGGATCCTTTTGGCGTAAAATTCGTTGAGAAACTCAGCCTTGTATGTCGCCATATCCACGTTCACCGGGCATTCCGACGCACAAGCTTTACAAGAAAGGCACAGGTCAAGAGCTTTTTTGACCTCTTCAGCGCGGTAGCCATCTTTGACGGACTCACCGCGGAACATCTCAGACAAGATACGCGCCCGTCCTCGGGTGGAATGCACTTCATCGTGCGTGATCTGAAACGACGGGCACATCGCGTTGTCCATGGATCGACAAGCGCCGACCCCCACGCACCGATTCACCGCGTTAACAAAACTGCCTTTGTCCTTGGAGAACTTATGTGTGGGAACTAGTTCCAATTCCCGCTGGCCTGGGCCCGGTCGTATCCCATCAACTACCTCATCAGCCCACACCAGCACGCCCGGATTAAATACTCGCTCTGGATCAAAGATCAACTTAAACCGTTCGAAGAGGCGTCGCATTTCCTCGTTGTACATGTATTTCAGCAGTTCGCTGCGTGCTCGCCCATCACCATGTTCTCCAGACAGCGACCCCTCATAGTGAGACACGAGCTGAGCGGCTTCATTCATGAACGCGTGAAAAACTGCTACACCTTCCTCGCTGCCAAGGTCAAAGGAGATCCGAACATGCACGCAGCCCTCTCCAAAGTGGCCAAACGGGATTCCCTGCAACTCATACTTTTCCATCAAGGCGTACAGATCCCGCAGATAGTCTGCCAAGTTTTCCGGTGGCACCGCGGAATCCTCCCAAGAAGGCCATGCCTCTCCGCCATCCGGCAATCGCGTAACAATGCCCGCCGATGCTTCACGAATCCGCCACAGTTCCTTCATCTGTACTGGATCGCTGACCACCACAAAGTCCACGGTGTCCACAGTGCGAGCAACGTCCTCTGCACGCGCCAGTGCCTCTTCAGCACTTGGACCAGTCACTTCGCAGTACAACCAACCACCGGTATCCATACCTTCGCGGATTCCCGGCAGGTTGGCTCCCGCATTCTGCTGGCCATTTTTTGCACGCAGCGCACCCAGCAGGTCACCACCCATCCCTTCGATGGTGGTCACGTTTTCCAAACGGAGAACTGGTGCGGCCTTAGCCGCGGCGAAAACATCAGAAAAACCAAGCACCGCCAAGGCTTTCGCCTTCGGCACTTCCACCAGCTTTACCGTAAGCGACGTGATGATTCCACACGTCCCCTCAGTTCCCGCGAACGCCTTAGCCACATCGAAGCCACGCTCCTCCAACAGGTAGTGCAGCCCATAGCCAGAAACTTGGCGAGGAAACCTTCCAAGAGATTCCCTGATAAGATCCGCATTGTCCTGAACAAGGTAATGTAACGCTGCCTCAATATCGGAGTCACTCGCAGCACCTTTGGAAAGAGTAACTTCCCGACCGTCGTAAAGCAGCACAGTGACTGCCTCGAGGTTTTCGGCCGCAGTACCCCACGCGACGGAGTGTGACCCGCACGCATTGTTGGACACCATTCCTCCGACAGTGCAGCGACTATGCGTGGAAGGATCCGGCCCGTAAGTCAGCCCAAACTCGGCAGCCGCGTCACGCAGCTGGTCACACACCACACCAGGCTCAATCACGGCGGTCTGTGTCTCCGGATCAATGGACAGGATACGGTTGAAGTGGCGGGAGGTATCAATAATCAGCCCTTCCCCCATCGCATTACCAGCAACTGAGGTGCCACCACCGCGACCGACGATCGGCCAGCCGTTCTCTCGGGCGATATCGAAAGCATCGAGGATGTCTTGTTTGGTGCGAGGTTCCACCACACCTGCGGGCACCCGGCGGTAAATGGATGCGTCCGACACATACGCTGCCCTGGTAGTCATATCCGTCCGAAGTCCCGTGCGAGAGACCTTGGCAAAGTAATTCTGGTCGGTGGTTATGTTATTCACGTGGGGTGTACCTCCTATAGCTTCAGTAACATGTTACGGGGTCTGCTGCTACTATCCAGGTCATGATGACGCGCGTAACTCGAGCCAACACCCTCACCGAACAAGTCATGGACCACGTTCGCAGTGCTATTTTTGACGGCTCCATGACCGCCGACGAATGGTACAGCGTCTACCAACTCGCAGATCAACTGGGCATTTCCCGCTCTCCCGTGCGCGACGCACTACTTCGACTCGAAGAAGCAGGCCTAATCATGTTCGTACGAAATCGCGGTTTTCAGATCCGACGCACTCGCCCCGAGGATGTCGCAGAAATCTTCGCTCTTCGCCTGAGCATTGAACCTGGAGCAGCCGGTCGCGCCGCGCTTCTTGCAGACACTCACGCAATAGCCAACCTGCAAGAGCTGCTCAATTCGATGGAACAAGCAGCCCACCAAGGACACTCTGACCACTTTTTCGACCTCGACCAAGCTTTCCACGCGGAAATCCTGCGAGCCGGCAACAGTCCACGGGGCCGTGATTTCATCGACCGGCTCCGAACCAACACACGCCTCATCGGAGCCAGCACCGCTGGATCATCCCGAACCTTGCTAGATATCCATCGCGAGCACCAGCCCATATTCGAAGCGATCGCGGACGGAGATATCGCCGGAGCCCGATCAGCAATGTCCGGGCATGTGACCACTACAGGACAACTCCTTCTGAAGCAAGCAATGCCCGATGCTAAAGCCGAGGATCTGCAACTACTGTGGGAGCAGTTTACTACTTAGCTTTTGGTAGTTGAGCACGAAGGCACTTACCGCACACACCGCTGCGCAGCTGTAGACAATCTTGGAGAACTTCTTCCCCGCCCACAGTACCCACGCCCCATCCAGCGCGACCAGCCCGGCGAACTGTGCTAGCACAATGAACAGACCGCCGGCGAGAAACAGTGCCAGGGAAACGTAAAACACAACTTTTGCTAGGTGAAATACAGTTGACATGTCCTGCTCCTATCCTGCTGGAATGTAAATCGGAAGCCATCCCATACCGATGACCACTGCCAACAACACCATCGGCACCACGAACCATGCCACCAATGGAACGAACATCTTCGAGGGCTCTGCATCCGCCATAGCCGCAGAGAGATAAATCGGCGCACCAACTGGCGGGGATGCACCCTCAGTCGAGCTGCAGAGAAGAATCACGATTACTGCCAGCGTCGGATCCAGACCAACGGCGGTCAGAGCAGCCATGGCAGGAGCACCAACAGCTGCAGCGGTAGCCGTAGAAGAAAGTGGAGTCGCCACGATGATGGTCAGCACCGCGACCAGAGCGATCATGAGAATCTTCGGCAAATCCAAGCTGCCAAGCAGAGCACTAAGCTCATCGCCTACGCCCAATTCATCCATAATCTCCGCAGCGCCAAGCGCCGCAAAGAGCGAAATACCTACCGTGGCAAACTGCGGAATTTCTTTGACCACATTCTGCTTCAGCTTCGGAATATCGTTCTTGAGATGCTTAAAGCCTTCAATCACCGCGATCACGGAGATGAGAATTGGCACCCACACGATGATGGACACGGCTTTGAGAGCCTTGTCACCGACATGTTCTGGCTGGGACAGCCACTGAGCCAGTGGCCCAATGGTGATGAAAACCGGGATTAAGATTCCCCAGAAAATCGCCGGGGAGCTCCATCCTTCTTTGAATGACTGCTTGAGAGGAACGTGGGTATCGGCAGTGTCCATGGGCAAATTGAATTTTTTGGCCCAGTACGCCACAAGGAGGAGTCGGTAAAGCACAGCGTACGCGCCAGCACAAGCAAGGGCTACGTACACGCTCGAAGCCGTTGCCCCCATGGCTGCGGGTAGCGCAAGGATGATGAACATCGTGGAGTTCGGCGGCAGAGCCACACCCAAACCGGAGTTGCCTGCTACGAGGGTCGCTGCACGCTCAGATGACCAGCCAGTTTTCTTCATCCACGGCACAGTAACCGAACCGACTGTAGCCGAGTTACCAGCCGTGGAACCTGCGACAAGACCGATCATCGCAGAGCCCAAGGTAGACACATATCCCGCACCACCGCGGACGCGACCGAACATCGAGTTCAAGATGGCAATCAACCGGTCGATCAAGCCAGTCGCATTCACGATTGCGCCCATAAACACAAACGCCAAACCGGCAAACAAGACTTCATTCTGGGCACCAGCAATGACGCCTGCCTTTAACAGGTGGAAAAAGTCTTTTCCTCCCAGCGCGGCGACAGCGACTAAGCCCATCAACAAAGCTTCTGAGATGTCGCGTTTCATCACCACGTTAATCACGACTGCGACGCCGATAAATACCGCCAAGGCAACGATTCCCATATCCCCTCCTCTACATAGTTCAAGCTAAAGTGACGCACATCACTGTAGCATGTTACATGTTGGATGGAGAAAACTTTCTGATTTTTATTCGCCAGCAAACACCCCTACTCAAGTGTCACTGCGACGTACCGCCCACGTACTTGTGTCACCTCGATGGGAATTCCAAAAGTTTCAGTCAATATGTTGGCTAGCTCGTCACTGTGGCCGTGCGCGTGGTCAGGGGTGATGAAGGTGCTGCGGCCCTGGTGCAACAGACAAAGGGGATCCGCGTGATTGAGCGCTAGGGTGAGGTCATGCACGACCATCACTACTGACATGTTGTGCGTGTGGGCTGCCTTGCGGACGAGAGCGAGCACCTCTGCTTGGTTTTTCACGTCCAGGCTGCTGGTCAGCTCGTCCAGGATCAGCACTTTAGGCTGGGTAGCCAGGGCACGGGCGATTGCCGCTTTTTGTTGCTGCCCACCGGAGAGCTCGTTGAGATATCTGAAGGCGATGTCATCTAGCCCGAGCGAAGCAATCGTCTGTTCCACCACGGCGTGGTCTTCGGCGCGGGATCCGAGTAGGAAGTGTGGCATTCTTCCGAGCAGGATCGCGTCGTACACCATCGTGGGTGATGTTTCACTTCGCTGTGGCACATAGGCCACTGTTTGGGCGAATTCGTTGGTGCCGTAGCTGGTGATCTCGCGTTCGCAGACCTCCACAGTGCCGGTTTCCGACCCAAGTCTCCCCAAGAGGCAGTGGAGCAAAGTAGATTTTCCCGCGCCGTTGTTCCCCAAAATCGCGCACACTTTTCCAGCTGGAACATGGAGACTGACGTCGGTAAGCGTCGGCGAGCGGTGCGGATATGAAAAAAGACAGGTCTGTCGCGCGGATCATGGCTTCCTCCGAAGTTGCCGAAGGATAATCATGAGAAACAGTGGCGCACCAAGAAATGAAGTGACGGCACCAACTGGAAGCACAGTGGGGGCGATGATCAGGCGACTAAACGTGTCCGCAAGCAGCAGCACCAAAGCCCCTGCCAGTGCGGAACCCGGCAGCACATATCGGTAGTCCTCACCCACCAAGCGCCGCACAATGTGAGGCGCGATAAGGCCAACGAACGCAATAACCCCCACCACGGAGACCACCATGGCGGTTGCTGCAGCGCCGATGATCAGCGTCCAGGTCCGCAGCCGGATCACGTTTACGCCCAGCGCTTGCGCCACGTCCTCCCCCGCGTCCAGCGCGTTGTAGGACCAGATTTTCCAGACGAAAAACGCGAGCGCAAGCACAATCACCACGGTCATCACGCCCAAATGTGGCCACCGAGCGCGCCCCAAATCGCCGAACGCCCAGAAAACGATCGCTGCAATCTGTAATTCGTCCGCAAAGTACTGAATCAGTGACGTACCGGAGGTAAACAGCGAGCTCAGCGCCACACCAGCCAGAATGATCACCGATGGCGTGGCAGCCCGTTGTCGCGCGAGCAGCGCAATAACCGCCACCGAAGCGAGTGCCCCCACAAACGCGCACAGCGCCGTCACCGTCGGATTGATGTCAACCACGCCCGGGCTTTTCGACGACGATCCCACAAAACACGACCGAAATAGCAGCCCCGAATGCTGCGCCCTGAGATACACCCACTGTCGATGAGGACGCCAGCGGATTGCGCAGTACCGCCTGCATCGTTGCTCCCGCTACGGCGAGAGCAACGCCGGCCAACAGCGCCGCTAACGCCCGTCGCAACCTGACATTCATCAAGACAAGGTGCCCTCGGGTTCCCGGCGCGAAGGCTTCTCATACCCCGAGGAACTGCCGGGAAGTCCCACCGATGGACAACGCGAGGAAGAAGGCAGCCACCGTAGCTGCCATCAGGCCAACGATGACTAATGCTCGGCGGGTGCGATGATGCTGATACCGGGCACGGAGGGCAGTGCGGTCTTTTTGCATGGCGTTCGGTTAGAGTTCCACCCTGCCAAAAGTCAGACCTGCAGCCTCAAAATCCGCATACAGCTTTTTACCCAGAAATAGTTCTGTGATTTCGTCGAATTTCTTCACGGGATCGATATCGCTGAAGGCCTCTGGCGCGAGCACGGTGCCTGCATAGTACGCGTCAGCGATGGCGATCTCGCTGTTGGCTCCGTAGAAGTTGTACGGCAGCTGGGAGTACAGCTTGCCGTTGTGGAACGCGGCCACTTCGTCGTAAAGCTGCGGGCGGGCGGCCACGTCGTCGCGGATCATGTTCATGTTACTTGCGGTGAGGAAGACAACGTCCGGGTTCCAATTCACCAGGTCCTCGATGTCCACGGTGACAGCTTTGTTCCCTGCCGGAGCTGCGACGTTGTTCGCTCCAATCGCAGCTAGTGGTGGGTAGGCGCCGTGGGTACCCCGTGATCCCGTGTGGCCCTTTGAAAGAAACCCCACCCACATAGGCGCTCGGGCGCTGTTCGGCAGGAACCTTTTCACCACGGGTTTTCAGGTCGTCGCGCATGTCTCCTGTTGCCTTGATGAGGGGTGGTTGCGCGTTCCTGCTTGGCAAAGGCTTCGCCAAGAATGTGCAGCGATTGCTCGAATTTCGGGTCGAACAAGTCCTCGTAGAGCACGGTAATGACGGGGATCTCGGTGGTGGCGGTAACATCGTCTGCGGTTTTCGCATCCCACGTGGCCACAATCACCTCTGGGTTCACACCGATCAGCGCTTCCATATCCGGCTCGGCGCCGAGCCCACCTTTACCAATTGAGGAGAGCTTGCCAAATTCTTCGCGATGCACGTAGGCATACGGTTTGCTCACTTTGCTGTCGCTGTCGATCTGTTCGACGCCCACCAGCTTTTCCGTGATCTGCAGGTAGGTCAGCATCCGCAATGTGCGTGACCCAGCAGCCACGACGCGCTGGGGTTCCTTGTCGAAGGTGATCTCACGGCCATTGATGTCCGTGACTGTTAGCTGCTGCGCGCTTGCTGCTGGCGAGGTATCCTCTGGGGGAGCCACATCCGGCGACTGTCAACGCGACAACGCTGAGCACCGCAACAAAGGCCTTCTTGAACATGGGTTTTCCCTTCTACTGGTTGGATCCCGGAACCTGCCAAATGGCAAGAACAAAACGCATCGTGACGGTGACGTCAATGGTCTCTCCCCCGCGTTCATTGAAGTAGGAGTCTGCTGCCTCGAACAGTTCATTGCCATACATGCTGGCGTGCACCTGCAATTCCCGATGCAAGGTTTCCCGATCCATCGGTGTCACGAACTCGCCGCCTTCATACCGCAGCTCAGGGGCGGCTCCGGATTGCCAGAGCGCGACAAATTTATCAGCCATCATTTGCGCGCCACCGTGCGGGTCTTGTTTTGCATTGATGTCCATGCGTTCCAGCAGCACATCAAGCACATCGATGTGTCGATACACCGGCGAGGTGTTCACGCACCATCCGCGGGACAGCTCTTGGAGCCGCACAACATCCTCTGGAGTTCGTACCGCCGGGCATTTGCTAGCCATCACTAGGTCAAACTTTTCCTGAGAGATCGGCTCGCGCTGCCAATCCAATTGTTGGAACTCAACGTTGTCGATGCCAGCAGCGATTGCAGCACGTCGTGCCTGTGCGATCATTCCTGGCGATGAATCCACCCCGAGCCCACGGGAGATGCGGCCGGCCAGCTGACTGAGATGCCAGCCGGGACCGCAACATACATCAAGAACCGTGCCCGCTTCCGGTATTGCACCAACCTCCGCCAAGGTTTCCAAGAGCAAGTCGGACTGCTTCTGTTGCAATCGAGCTAAGTAACCTTCAGCTTTCGCGTCCCAATAGTCAGTTCGGTCGGAGGCGTTGTGCATCCTACAAGCTCCTACAAGGTTTCGGTCTGGTTCCACCTGCGAGTGGAGACGGAACCAGACCACCGTTAGAAAAGATTTTCTTTAACGGTACCTTAATGAGCTTACTAAACCCATGTTGTGAATGTTTATTCACAACATGGGTTTAGTAAGCTCATTAATCGAGTTTTGCTCCTCGCAGCAGGATCAAAGAAAGGGTCGCTGCCCCCAACATCAGACCAACAGCAATACTGGAAGAAAACACCACGCTATGGTCGAACGCGTGGCGTGCGGAAGCGAGAAGCTCCGCACCTGGAACTCCACCAACCCGATGCGCGATCTCGGTTGCCCCGCCAAGAGTTTCCCGAGCGATATCACCCTGATCGGGGCTGATGCCAGTCGGAATCTCGATCGAGCGTCGGTACGCAGCATTAAGCACCGAGCCGAGCACCGTGGTGCCCAAGACCGCACCGATCTCATAAGCGGTTTCTGATATCGCAGACGCGGCTCCAGCTTTTGCCGGAGGAGCGGCCGCCATGATCATGTCGTTTGAAATGGTTTCAGCAGCTCCTACCCCAATTCCTACCAGGATGAACGCCGCCACTAGTCCCCAGTCGGAACCAGCATCTCCTGCGACCATAATCATGAAGTAACCGACAGCGTTGAGCAGCAACCCTGCTGTCACCAGTTTGCGAGGGGTCAACCACGCCGCCAGTTTCACCACCACAAGTCCAGCCAGGATAGTGGCGGCAGTTCCCGGCAGTAGCAGCAACCCTGCCACCATGGGGCTGTGCCCGCTGACCAATTGGAAGTGCTGGGAAATGTAGTAAAGGAACCCAACCAGCGAAATCATGCTCAGCAGGTTGGCCAGCACAGCACCGGTAAAGTGCCGTTCCATAAACAGCCGAACATCAAACATTGGAGAGGCGGCGTGCAGCTGACGGCGAATCAGCCACCACGCACTAATAGCCACTATCACGGCCCCCACACCGATCCACGGGCTCAAACCCTGATGGGCCATGTCCTTGATGCCATAGACCAGTGGCACCATCACTGCCAGCATGAGCAGAATGCTCGGCACGTCGATGGGCCCGGGCTGGGTGTCTTTCGATTCTGGCACCACCAGTGGCGCCAGAAGGACCATGGGAACCAGAATTGGGACGGACATCCAGAAGATGGATCCCCAGTAGTAGTGCTCCAGTAGGAAACCGCCCACGATGGGGCCGAGAGCGGAGCCACCAGAAAAACAAGAAGCCCAGACCGCAATTGCGAGCCGTCGCTCTTTAGGCACCGTGAAAATATTGCGGATGAGAGACAGCGTCGCAGGCATTAACGACGCCCCAAAGAATCCCATGACCGCCCGCGAGACGATAAGCAAGGAAGCGGTCGGAACAAGTGCAGCAATGATCGAGGTGAGAGTAAAACCAATCCCACCGATCAGCAGCAAACGCCGACGGCCCCAGCGATCCCCCAATGCTCCCATGGGAATGAGCAGGCCAGCCAGCATGAGGCCGTACACATCCACGATCCACAGCTGCTGGTTTCCTGTTGGCTGAAGGGCAGTAGATATTTCCGGCAGGGCGAAGGCCAGCACAGTGTTGTCGACTGATACCAACAGCACAGGCAGCATAAGCACCACTAGGGCCCACCACCGCATCGCGTTTGGCTGCTTGGTTACAGTTGCTGCGGTTTTGACCGCCATGATCCGCTTACCTTCCTCTCATTAGTCACACCCCGTAAACTATACCGTCCAGACGGTATAGTGGCAAGGCGTTATAATAGTGGAATGTCAGCCAAAGAAAAGCTTCTTGACGCGTTCGAAGACATCCTCATCTCCCAAGGGGAAAATGCCGCCACCCTGGATGCTGTCGCGCAGAAGGCCGGTGTTTCCAAAGGCGGTCTACTCTACCACTTCCCCTCAAAAACAGCGCTGGTCACCGGGCTGACAGACCGACTCGAAGAGCGTATGAATGAAGACATTTCCCTCATGCAGCAAGCCCCCGGTGGCGTGGCCGCGTACTACATCCGCACCTCATCAATCACTGACGATGCTTACGCCCGCACTCTCATTGCCGCCACGAAGCTGTCTGGCCCGCATACTGCGCGCATCGTAGAATTGCAGCGCAATGGACAGCGCACCATTTTAGAGTTGCTTACCGAACAAACCGGATCGGTCGCCGCAGCTCAAGCGCTCCTATTGATCGGGGACGGCCTGTACCACAATTCACTCATCGACGGCGAATGCAGCACGGCAAGAATGCCGAACCTAGCCGAGAACCTCAGCACGATCAGCGCACTGCTGGGTGCCAAGGACAGCGCCACCAACTAGCGTGCTTCTTAGGCTGACTGGCGTTCCCCGCCGGATTTCACGATGGCGCGGTACACCACCAGCAAGATCAAACCGATGACCGCGGTGACCACGATCGAACCGCCCGGGCGAACATCGAACCGATAGGAAAAGACCATCCCGAGCATCGTATACACCACGCCGAGTGCAAGCGTGAGCAGGAACGCCGCCTTATAGCTCCTGGCCACGACCAGCGCTGCAGCTACTGGCAGCACCATCAGGGACACCACCAGCAGCGCGCCGATCACCTTCGCGGCCAAGGCAACTGTCACTGCAGCTAGGCCCGTGAAAATCGCGTTGACCAGTGTGACTCTGTGGCCGGAAATCCGTGCGAGCTGCGCGTCGACCACCATGTCCATCAGGCTGCCGTAGCTGAGCACACAGGCCACCACAACTAACACAAAGGCGAGTGAAGTCACGAACACGTCACTGGCGGTGACCGCCGTGATACTACCGAAAAGATAGGACTCAAAACTGCGGCCAGTAGGAGCCAAATCCGCCAAAATCACCGCCATGCCAAGGCCCGCACTGAGGGTCACGGCAGTGGCCATGTCACCGTACTGAGGGAAACGTCGCCGGAGCAGTTCAATGAGGAACGCGCCGAGTACCGCAACCACCACTGCGCCGATGACTGGGGAAAAACCCGCGATCAGGCCGAGTGCCACACCTGCCAGTGAGGTATGGGATAGCGCATCGGCCATCATGGAGGTTCGCCTGCTCACCATTACGATGCCCAGCATCGGGATGGCGATGGAAAGCATGAGCGCCACGAGCATGGTGCGGCGCACAAACTCAAATTCAATGAGAAGTTGCAGCATTGGTCAACGTCCCTCGTTCAATGGTAAAAATGCGGTTAACAGGAAGGTTTTGTTGGATTTCCCCAACATTGTGGGTAACGATCACAATGGCCAGGCCACGCTGTTCGTGCAGCCGGCGCAGCGTGCGGAAGAACCGGATGCGGCTATCTACGTCCACACCGCTGGTGGGCTCGTCTAGGAACAGCAGTTCCGGGTCGTGGATCAGGGCGCGGGTGATAAGCACGCGCTGTTGCAACCCGCCGGAAAGCTCGGCGAACGGAACCCGCAAATACGCATCTAACCCCATCTGCGCCAGCAAGTCCTCCGCGATAGCGTAGTGGCGTTTGCGTGGAATTTTCACCACACCGAATTCGCGGCTCAGCCCCTGCACTACAAGCTCGCGTGAGGTGATGGGGAAGGAAATCTTCTCCATCGCGGTGGCTTGGGGGACGTAGCCGATGCGGTGGAAGTGGGTGCCGCTGGAGGCAGGGGCGTCGAAAAGCAGGCAGCTTCCCGATGCCGGACGGTACGCTCCGGTGAGCAGCCGAAGGAGCGTGGATTTACCGCACCCGTTTTCGCCGGTGATGCACACGATTTCACCCGGAGCGACGGTGAGGTTGATGCCCTGTAAGACCTCTACCTTGCCGAAGGCGAAGCTTAGGTCTTGGACGTTGATGATTTCGTTCACTGGGGTGTTCTTTCTACGGCTAGTGCAGTAGCCAAGTTTTCCAGGTTGAACTGCACGATGTCGGTGTAGGTTTGACGGCCGGAATCGATGGGCCCGTATTCCATCGAGCACAGTGGTAGGGCCACGCCACCAATTTCGTCGGCGATCACTTCGGCGGTTTTCGGGTCGCTGCCGAGCTCGTAGAACACGACGGTGATGCCGCTCCTTCTTGCTACCCGGATGGCTTCGGTGAGCACCCGTAGCTTTGGCGCTTCGTGCGTGGTGAGCCCTTGGAGGGGGTGTTGGGTGAGCCCGTAGTCGCGCGCCACATAGGCGAAGGCGTTGTGACTGGTCAGGAATTCCTTGTGTTGGGCCTGTTTTAGCTGCGCTTTGAATTGTGCTTGGAGCTGCGTGAGTGTGGCCACGAGGGTCCGAGTGCGTTTGTCCAGGGCTTCGTCATGCTCCGGCATCATCTGGCGCAGTTGCCCGCCGATCGCGTTGGCGTAGCGTTTTGCGTTGACAAGGGACAGCCAGGAGTGGGGGTCGAAGATACTGTGTTCTGTTTTGGCGGAGCCGCCCTCGATTATTGGTTCTGTGTCGATGGTGGCGCCGGCCTTATCGGTGAACCAGTAGGGCAGGATTTCTTCGGATTCGCGGTCGGAGACGAAAATCCAATCGCCTCCCTCGGGGAAGACGAAGGTGACGTCTCCGCTTTCGTGCCCCATTTTGATGGTATGGACGGCGGAATCGACTACCTCGGTGTGTTCGTGTTGGGCCAGTGGTTGGCCTTCGTCGTTCATGGTGTCTCGGCCGCGCTGGACTAGTTCGTTGATGGAAAGGTTACCTGGGTCTTTGAAAAATGCGGCGCGGAGCTCGCGCTCGTGAGTGTGCCCGAACGCCATGGTGATGTCGGCGCCCGCGGGTATGTGCATGCGGCCGATGTATTGGAATTCGCCGAGGGCGGCGGCCCCTTTGTAGTTGATGAGTTCGACGTATTCGGAGAGGTTCAGGATCGGCAGCGAGGGCAGGGCTTCTTCTACCTGCGGGAGCCAGGGTTCCATGTTGGCGCCGTTGACTACGAGAAGGTCGGCTTCTGCCAGGGCGCGAATGTCTTTGGGTGAGGGTTCCCACAGGTGGGGGTCTTGGTTGTAGGGCATGAAGGAGCGGACATCGGCGTCGGGGCCAGCAATCTCGCTCACGAGGCTGTAAATGGGAAAGAAGGAGCCGTAGATGATGGCACGTTCTTTGTGTTGCGGGGCGGGCGCCGCGCAGGCCATCAGGAGCACTGCAGGGATAAGCAGAACCGCGATCAGCGCTGTGGACACTTTGGCGATCACGTGCATGGGGTGATACTTCCTCAGTTGGGGGTAAAACACCGAACTGCCACGGAAAATGGTGAGTTCACGTGGCAGTTCATGTCAAGGATGACGAGTGGATTTAGTGTGCATGTTCCATGAGTTCGTCCACGATCTGTTCCTTGGTTGCCACCTTTGGATCGACGAAGGTGGGGAACGTTTCTTCCTGCTTCATGGCGTCTTTGTCGTTACCGAAGCGGGCGTGGAAGTGCTGGAGGGACTCTTCGCCGTGCATTGGCATGAGGAAGATGTACTTGTAGTCAGCGTCGCCTTCTGCCTTGAAGACGGACCACTTGATCTGGTGACCCTTGTATTCTTGCTCAAAGCCCTCGTCGAAGGTGTACTTGATTGGGGTTTCGGATGGATTGTCCAAGGTGGCGCCGTCCTTGACGAAGGTGACGGTGTCGCCGTCGATGGCGAGTGCGCCGAATGGGACGCCGTAGCGTTCCTTGAGCTTGGCCTTGGTTTCGGTGACGTCCACGCCATGTTCCTTGGCTGCGGCTTCGAAGTCGGCGTCGTAGGAGGCGTCGTCCAAGTAGGATGCGAGGCTTGCGTACTTGCCGTCCCAGTCAGCGAGGCTGGCCTTGTGGGTGGATGGTGCGGTGGTAGCCATGGACGTTGCAACTGCACTGCTTGACGACGGCGCAGTGCTGGACTCCTCAGAGGAAGAGCAGCCAACCAGAGCCAAGGAGCCCACGAGGGCCAAAATTGGGAACTTCAAGCCAGCAATGCTTTTCATTTTCAATCCTTCTCGGTGTATGAGTACCCTCAAAATGACCGTTTAACAGCAAAACAGCCTTCTAAGGCGGGTATCGACTGGTGACATCAAACCAATTTTGATTGGTTGACCTACCCTAACTTGCACCTTGCCACTGTTGACCACAGTTGTCAAATGGCTGCGAGGGAGGTCAGAAGTCACAAACCCCCCGGTTACAAATCCTTGAACACGACAGCCTTTGAGAATGATGGATACCCTCCGCACCCCCTTAGAACTTTTGTTCCAACCGTGTGGAAGCTGTGTCCGACTCCCCCCGCTACGGTGAAGCTATGGATTTTGATGAGCTGTTGGAACTTATTCACATTTTGTACAACAACCTGAAAGACCACCCCTACAAGACAAAGTGGCATTCAGCCACGCCCATGGACAATGGAACGAAATCTTCGCCATCCACTATCTTCTCTGCGGGTACATGGGAGGAAAATCGGAGCATTACCAGGAACCAAACCTCAAGAACTATGAAGTGATTTCCCACGCAAACCTCGATGAGCTAACTGATTGGAACATGCATCATCCCCGACCTGGAAGGCTTGAAGATGATTCCGAGTACACCTGGCACCAGTTTTGATGAGGCAACAATCGCCACCACGAACATCAAGCACAACGGCCGGCTACAGAATTCTCTACAACCAGCCGTCGATAAGCGTGCGCTATTTTTCGTCCGTGCTCAATGCCGCAACGAAGGCCTCTTGTGGCACGGAAACGGCACCAATGTTCTTCATGCGCTTCTTGCCTTCTTTCTGCTTTTCTAGCAGTTTGCGCTTTCGGGAGATGTCGCCGCCGTAGCATTTGGCGAGGACGTCTTTGCGCAGAGCACGGATGTTTTCACGTGCGATCACTTTGGAGCCGATGGCTGCCTGGACGGGCACTTCGAATTGTTGGCGTGGGATGAGCTCTTTGAGTTTCTTGGTCATCTTGTTGCCGTACCACTGGGCGTTGTCGCGGTGGACGATGGCGGAGAATGCGTCCACTGGGTCGCCTTGGAGCAGGATGTCTACCTTGACTAGGTCGGCGAGTTGTTCGCCGGCTTCTTCGTAGTTGAGGGAGGCGTAGCCCTTGGTGCGGGATTTCAGCTGGTCGAAGAAGTCGAAGATGATTTCGCCGAGTGGCATGGTGTAGCGCAGTTCTACGCGGTCCTCGGAGAGGTAGTCCATGCCTTCCATCTGGCCGCGCTTGGTTTGGCACAGTTCCATGGTGGTTCCTACGAAGTCGGAAGGCACGATGATGGTGGTCTTCACGATGGGTTCGTAGACTTCGCGTAGTTTGCCTGCTGGCCAGTCGGATGGGTTGTGCACGCGGTGTTCGCTGCCGTCTTCGGCTACAACACGGTAATTCACCGATGGTGCGGTGGAGATTAGGTCGAGGTCGAATTCGCGCTGGAGGCGGTCACGGGTGATCTCCATGTGGAGCAGGCCGAGGAAGCCACAACGGAAGCCGAAGCCGAGCGCTACGGAGGTTTCTGGCTCGTAGGTGAGGGAGGCGTCGTTAAGCTGGAGTTTTTCTAGTGCGTCGCGTAGTTCTGGGAAGTCCGCCTGGGATATTGGGAACAGACCCGAGTAAACCATGGGCTTGGGCTCTTCGTAGCCTTGGAGTGCTTCTTCGGCGCCGTTGTGTGCCCAGGTGACGGTGTCGCCGACCTTGGATTGACGCACGTCTTTCACACCGGTGATCAGGTAGCCTACTTCGCCAGGGCCTAGGCCGGAGCACTTCTTGGGTGTTGGGGAGACGATGCCGATTTCGAGGAGTTCGTGGACGGCACCGGTAGACATCATTTTGATCTTTTGGCGTGGAGTGAGCTTGCCGTCGATCATGCGGATGTAGGTGACTACGCCACGGTAGGTGTCGTAGACCGAGTCGAAAATCATGGCGCGGGCGGGCGCATCGTCTGGGCAATCGGTGGTCGGTGCAGGGATGAGCTCGGCGACTTTGTCGAGGAGTTCTTCCACGCCTTCACCGGTTTTGCCGGAAACGCGCAGTACGTCTTCTGGTTCACAGCCAATGATGTTGGCGATTTCCAGAGAGTATTTTTCGGGATCGGCTGCTGGCAGGTCGATCTTGTTCAAAACAGGGATGATCTCAAGGTCGTTTTCCATGGCCAAGTAGAGGTTGGCCAGCGTTTGAGCTTCGATGCCTTGGGCTGCGTCGACAAGCAGGATTGCACCTTCGCAAGCTTCCAAGGCGCGGGAGACTTCGTAGGTGAAGTCCACGTGACCTGGGGTGTCGATCATCTGCATGACGATCTGCTCGCCAGCGTAGGGGCCAGTACGTGGGATCCATGGCAGTCGGACGTTTTGGGCCTTGATGGTAATGCCGCGTTCGCGTTCGATGTCCATGTTGTCGAGGTACTGGTCGCGCATGTCGCGTGCGTCTACAACATTAGACAGTTGCAAAATACGGTCAGCCAACGTGGACTTACCGTGGTCGATGTGTGCAATGATGCAGAAGTTTCGGATCTGCTGTGGATCCGTGAACGTCTTCTCCGCGAATTTTTCGGCCATGGTTGTTTTTACTCGTACCTTTCTCAAGACAGTCCCTCTTACATTACCCGACTTTCCGCTCATCCCCGACCACACTATCATTGATAGATCAACTAACTGGAAGGAGCGCCCACCCAAGGATCACACGCCCCCACACCATCGACCCTATCCCCGCTCTCCCGAACGCATGGCAGCTCCTCATCGCCTTTAATACTCCAGGTCCACGCTAGCCAGGTGCACTTCGCGCAGCTCTTTCCATTCTGATCCCCGCCGGCATTGCCCTTTTATTAGGTCACGAACAACACATGCTGCTCGTTGCCGCCGGATCCATGGCTGTTATTTACGGCGAAGGCCACCCGTTTCGTACCCGCTGGCGGATCATTTTTATCGCCGGTGTGCTCTTCATTGCCGCTACCGGTGTCGGCGCAGCGGTCGGCCATGTTGCGCTCGGCCACGTGGATGCAAGGGGAAGCCACTGGTGGTATTGGTGGATCGGGCTGTTCACAGCACTTATGGCGACGGCTAGCACTTTTATTCAAAATGCACAGCGCCTTCCCCACCGGGTGGTTTCTTTATTGTGATGGTCGGCGGTGGTTCTACTATGGCTGCTCGCCTTGGCTTGTCTCCGCTGGAGGTCGCGGCGTGGACGGCGATAGGCGATGCGGGAATCATCTCCGGCAGTGACATCGTCAAACCCCAGCACAACAACCTCGTCTCTCGTATGTTGCGCGCCAACGCAGCATTGGCTACTGCCGGCGAAGCCAGCGCCGATTTCTCCGACAACGCAACGCTTATCGACGTCTCCCGCGCGCGTATCCCCATTCTCGCCCCACCATGCGCTACCGATTCTTCCGCGCGATGAGTGTCTATTCCCACTCCGTTATCACCGCCACCCAAGTTTTCTGTGCCGCGTTCATCGCCATAACTATTGGTGTAGCCCTCGGGTTCGACCGCCCCGACTGGGCTGTTGTCTCCGTGCTCTTGATCTTGCAGTGGGGTCCATCGTTTCCTCGGCACCATCGCCGGTATCGCTATATTTATCGACCTTCACGCTTGGGGAATCCACAGCTTGTCCCTCTTGCTCGTCTTGTGCTTTTGCCAATACATGGCCGAAATCTAGGTGGTACGCAACTACGCCTTTGCCGGTGTTTTTACCACGCAGCTCGCCATGCTTATGGGCGGTGCGAATAGCAAACCCCTAGGCGAAGTCATCACTGCCCGATTCTTTGAAACCTTGTTCGCAGCCACTATGGCCATCATCGCCTTGTGGGTAATTCCCAAAGCCATCGAAGCCCATCACATGCGCCGCCTTATCGGACGCAGCTACTGGTCCATGGGTACGCTGTCGGCGCACTATTGACTGCTACTCCAGAAGAAGCCCTACGGGAGCGTCGCGACGTGCAATACGAGCTGCTTTCCCAACACCGCGCAGCACAATCCTTTTCCTCCAATCTGCCCACCGAAGCCACAAAACTGTGGGCAGAACACGTGGCCGTCCAACGCGCCGGCTACGCCATCTTGGATTACTGCACCGCCCATGCGCATCAACATATCCATCTCAAAGACATCCAAGATCTAGCCGCACACATTCGTGCAGCACGATTACAGAACCGCTGATAGGGTAAATAACCATGGGCATGAAAGATCGCGTGCGTAACCGATTCTTACGCAAGGTGGCCGCGTCATTCACCGTAGAATCTGAGACTCCTCTCGAACGCGGCCTTAGCAGGCTAAGCTCCCGCATTGGATTGCAGGATCACCACAGCGCACCGCGCAGTCCACGGCACCAATCCTCTTGCTGCGTCAAACGCACACAAGACTGTGCTCGCACAGTCTTCTACGCCCCCAACATGGACGGCCACGTAGAACCAGGAGAGGTGGTGTGGTTCTGGTCCCCCGAATGCGATGCCGATAATCACCCCAAAGAGCGCTCCATTGTTGTCGTCGGACGCCACAACGATCACATCCTCGGACTGATTACTTCTCCCGACGAGGTACATCGCGAAGAAAGTGACTGGCTAGACATTGGTACCGGCCCGTGGAATGACCAAGGGCGCCAAAGCTGGGTCCGGCTGGATAAAATCATCTCCGTTCCCGAATCAGATATTCGGCGCTCCGGTGCGGTGATCCCCAATCGACGCTTCGAAAGAATTGCTCAGCGCCTGCGATCAGACTTCGGCTGGGCCTAAAACTGTGATAGCATATCCCCTCGTTGTCCACATTCATGTTCTTCTACCCTGAGTGCACAAAGCAACGGCGGTCAGGACCTTGGGTCCGCTTTCATGCTTTATGCAGGTTATAAGCCAGCTTGAGGAGGAAGACACAACGAGAAACTAAGAGGTATTTGCCATGGCAAACATCAAGTCCCAGAAGAAGCGCATTCTCACCAACGAGAAGGCTCGTCAGCGTAACCAGGCTATCCGCTCTGCAGTTCGCACCGAGATCCGCAAGTTCCGCGCAGCTGTTGCTGCCGGCGACAAGGCTGCTGCTGAAGCTCAGCTGCGCGTTGCTTCCCGTGCTCTGGACAAGTCCGTGACCAAGGGCGTCTTCCACCGCAACAACGCGGCTAACAAGAAGTCCAACATGGCTCACGCTCTGAACAAGATGGCCTAAGCTAATGCAAAATCCCGCTTTGTTGTCACAGGGCGGGATTTTTTATATCTATGAGCGGGTAGCTGCGATGATAAGTCCGATACCGGCAACAATAAAGAAGCAGCCAGCAATCAGATCAATCCACGGACCGGCCTTCAAAAAGGCCCGCCGCAGCGCATTGGTACTAATCACAGTGGCTAACAGTGAGAACATCACGAGGTTGCTCAACACAATCACTAAGATCACCGACAGCGCAGTCAGCAGGCTGGGGTTTGTGGGAAGAAACGGTGCAATGATCGCCGCAAAATACAGCACCACTTTAGGGTTCGAAAGGTTGGTGGCTAGTCCTTGGCGATAACACTGTGCTGGGGTTCCTAGGAGAGCGTCGATAGTCGAGGCAACCGCAACCCCCTCCCCCAGCTGACGACGTGCCACCCGCACCAACTTCGTACCCATCCATAAAAGCCACGCCCCACCCACAAGTTGGATACCCCTCAGTACCGAGGGGTACGCGGTGAGCACGGCCGTTGCACCGAAAACCGTCAACGTGACCCACACCAACAACCCCGTGGCGATTCCAGCAACGGCAGCATAAGCGTGCGGACGCGACTTGGTAGCGATGCGAGTAACAAGGAAAATATCAGGCCCTGGGGTAAGCATTCCCACCACGTTGAGGCCGACAAGGGTAAGTAATTGGCTAAGCCCCACGTGCGTGAAGCCTTTCGACGAGATCCTCGCGGCCAAACATCCGCGCCGTATCAATCGCATTTGGTTGCCCAGCGGTGGGGTCTGCACCATGACGCAGCAAAGTGTCGATGACTTCAGGCTCTTGTTTAAAGATCGCACCGGCTAGTGGCGACTGCCCACGGTCGTTCAGGGCGTTGACATCGGCACCGTGAGCCGCAAGCATCTCAACGCATGCGTGATGTCCGGAATAAGCCGCGATCATCAACAGGGAGTTACCGTCTTGGTTGCGCAGGTCCGCGTCGACGCCATGATCGATGTACTGGGCGAGAGTATCTGTATCGCCACGACGTGCCATGTCAAACAACTGGGATACGAGTTCTTGCACGTCTTCTGGGATTTCGGATTGATTCATGCCTTCTAGATTAGCCTGCGAGCTCAGAGATCCTACGGATAGCATCCTCAATTTCGTAGTCGGGGTCGCCGCCGAGTTCGCCATCGAGGCCGTGGCCCTTAAGGCTGGAATCCACATCCGCCATCAAAATCACCGCTTGACTGACAGCATTACCCGTCCACATGCGCGCAACTTTGGCAGTCTTTTCCACCACAAAGGGATGCATGCCCAGTTCACCTGCAAGTTTTCTGGAGTCGATTCGTCCTCGCGTGGAGTATAACCGCGCGATAGCACTGACTTTCATACTCAATGCGGCGGCAAGTGCCACCGGTGAGACTCCTAGTTGTAGTGCCCGGCGCGCACTGGCGACGGCGCGTTGGGTTTGTCCTGAGCAGGCAAGGTCTGCCACGTCGAAACCGGAGACTTCTGCTACTCCCACGTAGTAGTCGCGGACGGTGGCGAGGGTGACGTCGCCATTGTTGTCGGCAACGAGTTGGCCGATGGCCGAGGCGAGTTCGCGGAGGTCGGATCCTACGCCTTCGAGCAGGGCGTGGACAACGTCTGGGGTGGGGCGTACTCCGTGGCGTTTGAATTCGTTGGTGACCCAGCCCACGCGGTCTTTGGGTTTGAGTTTGTTGGCTTCGTGGACTTGGCTGATTTTGCTGAGTTTGGGTACTAGTGCTTTTTGTCGTCCGCCGCCGGAGTGCACGATGATGAGGTAGATTCCTGGTGCTGGGTCGACGGCGACGTTGAGGACGAGCTCGGCGGGTTCTTTGCCGGCGTCTTCTAAGTTGGTCAGCACGATGATGCGGTCTTCGCCGAAGAGCGACGGGCTGGTGAGTTGGATGAGTTCGGAGGCGTTGACTTCGCCTGCCCGAAGTGTGGTCACGGGGACGTCGCTGCCGATAGTTTTGTTGATCTCGGCGATGATACTGTGGCGTGCGCGTTCGGCTAGGAATTCATCGTCGCCAACTACGAGGTGCACTGGTAGGAGTTGCTGACCCATGGTGTCTATCGTGCCATATGCGGTCGGCGCGAATTCGATCCGGCACGGTTGCATAGACTACGGGTGTGCCATCGGTGGTCATTGTCTCGCGGGTGCGCCGTGAGGGTTCCGTAACGACGAAGATGTCTGCGTTTTTACCTGCGATTTCTTCTTCTTTGGTGAGGGTGACAACAGTGAGATCTGCGGTGGGGACGGTGGGTGTGTGCTGCCACCAGATTGTGGCCACCATGGCGCAACTTATTGTTGCCAGTGTGGTTTTAGGCTTGACGACGATCCCAGCAAGCAACCACAGTGCGCCGAGTACGGCCCACAAGGTAGACAGTTCACGGGATTCTGGAAATGGCTGGTCAATGCTGGTCCAAGTGTGTCCCCCGAGGGTCGTGGCAATAAATCCGATCCAGTCGGCACCGGGTTCGATGAGGTTAATAAGAATGCTGGGGACGACAGGAAGCCAACTAGTCAAAACTGCTACTAAGCCAATGAGGGTAATGATCGGTACGACGGGGGCCGCCAGAAGGTTAGCCAGTACGGAGACGGCGGATACTTTTCCAGACATGAGCATCACTATGGGCATGGTGGATATGTCTGCGGCGATGGCAATAGCTAGTGCTCGCACCACAATGTTGGGAGTGACGTCCACGATGGCGAGGCTGCGATAGATCGCTGGGTAGAGCACTATGATTCCTGCGGTTGCAGCCACGGATAATACGAACCCGAAATGCGTTGCAAGTGCGCAATCCCACAGCAGTAGCCCAATGATCGCGATACTTAGTGCGTGAATTGTGGGAGTGCGGGTGTAAGTAAGTACTGCCACAAGACCGACCATGCCCATAACGGCTGCGCGTAATACTGAAGGTTCAGTTCCCACGACGGCAACAAAACACACAAGCGCTAGCATGCTGGCAATTACTGTCTGTCGTGGCCCTAGGCCTAACACCGCGGCCAGTGCGGCTGTCCACGAGGTGACAATGGCGACGTTGCCACCGCTAACTGCAGAAAGGTGTGCAAGACCGGTGGTGGCATAGAGTTCAACATTCTGAGCTGATTGCAAGGAGGTATCGCCTAACACCATGGCGGGGATGAGGCCGGTGGCGTGTCCGTCGGTGTGGGCTGCTACGAGCTTGTGAAAGTGCTGCGTGATGTGCGTGCTGATTGCGCTCCACCCCGTGGGCGGGCTGACCACGGTGATGGGAGCTTCGGCGCGAAGGAGGGCGTCGCTAAGCCCTACGGATCCGCTGTGGGAAACCGTACCGGTGACCGTCACGTGATCGCCTGGCTCAACGCTGGGCTGGGTTTTACTGAGCACGGGTACTTCGGCGGGAAAACCGTGCATGTGGGCGCGAAAGATCCAGCCGCTAGCAGTCTGTTTTACAGGAGTAACCACCTCTAATGCGACAGTAGTTCTCCACTGCCACATGTCCACACGAGTGATGTGCATGGTGGTTATTGCTGTGGCACAAGCACCCATGCATCCAGCAAGAAACCCCTGCGCAGGCTGCCACAGCGCAAGCCCTACTGCTACGACCACGCAGGCGATCAGCGGCCACCAGATGGCGCGCTGCCACAGGCATAGCCACGTGCACCCCCACACCATGAAGGCACTGGGTACCAGCCGCAGTTCTGTCATAGCACTAGGTCCTGCGCTATTGCTTGGTATCTGGCAGGGCCTATTCCTTTGACTTTTTGTAATTCTTCGAGGCTGCCAAATCCACCATGGGAATCACGATAAGAAACAATGGCAGCTGCGGTCTTAGCGCCGATTCCATCTAGCTGTTCAAGCTCAGCCACAGTAGCGCTATTGAGGCGAACACGACCATCGGTAGCCGGTACTGGTTCGGAGGGACCTCCGACAACGATCTGGGAGGAGTCGACAAGCTTTTCCGCTTGGTTAAGACCGAGGATATGTGCTGGGTCTACAGGACCTGCTGCATGCAGCGCATCGGCAACTCGGGCACCCGGCGCGAAGGTATACAGTCCTGGGGTGTGTACCTCCCCCACGACTGAGACTACGATCTCCGGCGCGCTCGTCTCAGCAGAGGCCACAGGCGCAGGAGGAGGAGGTGGTGACTGCGCGAGCTGAAGCAGAAAAATGATGGCAATCACCGCAACAACAACGCCTGCACCTATCACGCTGTGGGTGCGGCTGAGTTCGAGGCGACGTTGCCGTGGGTATTCCACCACCATCAGGTCTTCGGTGCCAGTCGGTGCTGCTAGTTGTCCTAGCCGTTGCAGTACGCGTTTCATACGCGCCAACACTAGCCACGAAAATTACGATCCCACGCGATTAGAGACACATTCATGATAATCCTGTGGATAACTGTGTCGGGGGCACCCGCTACTCGGGGCTTCTGTGGATAGCTTTTAGGAGGCGGTTGACAAATCTGTGGGAGCAGTATCGGAATAGCTACTAAAAACCACCGAGATTCCTAGTGCGCCTACACCACAATGAACGCTTAGTGCTTGGTCCATATCCATAATCATGAAGCTAGAGCCCTTGGGCAGCGTAGCAGTCAACTGAGACTGCAGTGAATGTGCAGCTTCTAGCGCCTGATGATGTTGGATTGCCACGAAGGCAGGCTCGCCAGCACAGCGATCAGAGATGACAGCAACCAACCGGGCGAAAGCTTTGGACTGCGTGCGAGTTTTCACAGCAAGCTCCACATGGCCCCCGCGCAGCTGCATAATCGGCTTTGTTGCCAGCGCTGCTGACACTACCGCTGTTGCCGTGGTGATCCGGCCAGAACGACGCATCTCTTCCATGCGGTGCAGATACAACCATGTTTCAGAGCGTCGTAACGTATCGCGAGCCATGTCTGCGCACTCCCGCAAACTTGCCCCGTCTTGGGCCAACCGTGCTGCCGCCATTGCTGCAGCACCAACGCACATTCCCACAGATTGGGTGTCTACTACGTCCACTGCGCCGTCAAAGACTGCGGCCGCGGTATGCGCAGCGGACCACGTAGATGATAGCTCCTTGGAAAGGTGCAAGGCCACCACACCAGCGTCGCCACCGCGCTCAAGCTGGCGCGCATAGGCAGCGGTGAGCTCTAACGCAGACAACCCCGCTGTACTGACCTGGTTTTCTGAGGGCACTAGGTGTAAATCGACCACCGTGATCCCCAGTTCCTCTGCTATCTCCGCGGGCAATCCTGACGAGGAATCCGTGACAATGCGAACAGTCATGGTGCTAGAGGTTGCGTCCTAACGCCACACCCATATTCCAGCCTTCCAGGTACCACCGCGCATCAGTCACTGTCTGCGGGGTAAAACGCGCAGAGAGCTGATCCACATAATCCGCAGCTTCTTTTTCGGCGTTTTCTGAAGCCGCACCGTGGAAGCGAGGACGCGCGGTCAGCTGCGCCCAGCAGGTGTTCCCCAGCCCAGAGATCAAGGAATACTGCTCTTGGTGCAACCCCAACAAACTAGAGGTCAGCGCACTAATGGTACCGCCGTGGGCCACGAGCAGAACACTACAGTCATCCCATTCGTCGTAATCGCACATGAGCTCGTCGACAACCGCGCGAGCACGCTGCGCAACATGGATACGGGATTCGCCATTAGGTGGTGCCCAGGTGGCGTCGTGACGCCACAACGCACGCGCACCCGGATAATGCTCGTCTACTTCCTCGTGCGTCTTCGCCTGCCAATCCCCCAGATTGGTTTCGCGTAGGCGCTGGTCAGTAGAGACTTCTACGCCAAGGCGTTGCCCTACAACAGTTGCGGTTTCATGGGCGCGGGCGAGGTCAGAAGAGACGATCTTGCCAATCGGCAACGTGGCAAAAAAATCCGCCGCCGCTTCTGCTTGCGCCCAACCAGCATCCGACAGCACAGTATCCAAGTGTCCTTGCATACGCTTCGTGGCATTGTATTCGGTTTGGCCGTGGCGCAGCACAATGAGGCGACGGGACATAATGGATTAAAACTCCTCGTCAGCTGGTTCTTCACCAGCAAGTGGAATCTCATCGAGGGACTCGACGGTACGAACATCCACATCCTGAGCCCATTCCTCTGGGCGCGCCATGGTCTCGATACCCTCGACCTCAATCAATGGGCAATCCTGGTAGAGACGGTCAAGGCCGTAGAAGTCACGCTCGGTGTTGCGCTGAACATGGATGACCAGCATGCCGTAGTCGAGCAGAACCCAACGGTTCTCGCGGTTGCCTTCGCGACGCTTAGGCTCTTCGCCCTCAGCGGTCAGCCTGTCTTCGATCTCCTCGACAATGGAGCGCACCTGGCGCTCGTTGTCTGCAGAAGCCAAAACGAAGACCTCGCTAATAGCCATCACGTCAGAGACGTCGATAACCGCGATGTTGGTAGCCAGCTTCTCCGCTGCAGCTTTGGCAGCGATCTCGGCCAAGCGAATGGTGTCGTGCGTAGCAGTCACTAAAGATCCTTTCTTATCGTGGCTATTGTTCCACGTTATCGCGGTCAAAAGCTAACCGTGATGCCACCGCACCCGCAGGATTACGCTTCTCATCTACTCCGCTGGGGTGATACAACCGCCGTTTTGCAATGTATTGCACCACTCCATCCGGAACCAAGTACCACACCGGCAGCCCTTCTTTGGCGCGTCGACGACACCCTGTGGACGAAATAGCCATGGCAGGGATCTCGATTAATTCCACGCGATCGTGATACTGCGCAGGCAGCATGTCCTCTTCCAGCACATAACCTGGACGTGTTACTCCCACGAAGGTTGCGATCTCCAACACCTTTTCCCAGTCCCGCCACGTGAGTATCTGGCCTAGGGCATCAGCACCTGTGATGAAGAACAACTCCGAATCGGGGTAGGCGCAGCGCAGATCCCGTAAGGTATCGATGGTGTAGGTCGCACCTGGGCGATCAATATCTACTCGGCTGACCGTAAAACGCGGATTGGAGGCCGTAGCAATGACCGTCATTAAGTAACGATCCTCCGCTGGAGAAACCTCGCGGTCGGCTTTTTGCCACGGCTGGCCAGTGGGAACAAAAACCACCAGTTCCAGATCAAACCGTGCCGCAACCTCGCTTGCAGCAACGAGGTGCCCATGGTGAATCGGATCGAAGGTTCCACCCATGATACCGATGCGGCTGGGTTGGCGTGGCAGTGTCATAACCGTGGAATTCTAGCAGTACACTACGGACGTGTTTGACCCGTGCCCTGAACAATCCACTTCGTGGTGGTCAGCTCCGGCAACGCCATCGGGCCGCGGGCATGCAGCTTTTGGGTAGAAATTCCAATTTCTGCACCCATACCAAACTGCTCGCCATCAGTAAACGCTGTCGACGCATTAATCATCACCGCTGCCGCATCCACACGATCTGCAAAGCGCTGGGCAGTCACAATGTTGCCGGTAGCGATCGCCTCAGTGTGCTTGGCGCTATAGGTGCGAATATGATCCATCGCGGCATCCACACCATCAACCAGCGCACACGCAATATCAAGCGATAAGTATTCCTCTGCCCAATCGTGTTCCTCAGCAGGAACGATTCCCGACGCCCCCACGGCTTCTAGCTGAGCTACATCGCCGTGCACAGTAACACCAGCGTCTTGCAAGGCGGTGATAATAGCCAACTGATCTGCCGGATCCAACGCGGAATCGATCAGCACTGTTTCCGTTGCATTACACACAGAACAGCGACGCGTCTTACCGTTGAGCAACATGGCGATCGCTTGATCTAGATCGCTGACATCCCGATCAATATAAAAATGGCAGTTTCCAGTGCCCGTTTCAATGGCGGGAACCGTCGCATTGGTCACCACGGCTTCGATCAGACCGGCACCGCCGCGCGGGATGACGACGTCGACAAGCCCGCGTGCCGTAATCAAATCCTGAACACTTTCATGCGTCTCACACGGCAACAACTGAACCACTTCATGTGGTAACCCATGGCTTTCAAGCACACGATGCACAACCGCAACCAACGCCGCATTCGAATGCTGCGCCGACTTCGAACCACGCAGCAACGCCACGTTGCCGGACTTCAGTGCTAAGCCGAAAGCGTCGATCGTCACATTCGGGCGGGCCTCATAGACCATGCCCATCACGCCAAGCGGGACACGCACCTTACGCATCTGCATACCATTAGGCATCACGCTGCCGCCTACAACCTCCCCCACGGGGTCACTCAGCGCTGCCACCTGGCGCAAACCGCCAGCAATACCTGCAATGCGGGCGCTATCAAGGCTCAAGCGGTCGATCAAGGCCTCGCTCAGCCCACGCGCGCGCCCTTGGTCAATATCACGTTGGTTCGCGGCAATAATCTCAGCACCTGCGGCCTCTAACGCCGCAGCAGCATCGAGAAGCATCGCATTTTTATCATCGCTGGTCAATTGGGCAACAATCGGCGCTACACGATGGGCGGCACGTGCACATGCCATGACCTGCTCGCGTTCTTGTGAACGTACATCGGCGTTATTCATAAGCATTTACCGTACCTAAAGCTCTACGCACGTGACGCATAATCGGAGAGATAATCAGCGTGAACCACAGGACGCTGCAAACCATCAGGAAGCTGCGCGGTTTGCTTACCCAACATGGTAGAAAGCACCGCGGAATCATAGGCCACCTCGCCGCGACCAATAATTTCACCTTCCGGGCCGAGGATCTCCACGATCTCACCAGCGTGGAAATCGCCAATGACCTCGGTAATTCCCACGGCGAGCAAGGAGTTTCCGCCGGCGGTGACTGCGGCGACCGCGCCGGCGTCGATACGCAATGCGCCGCCAGTATCTGCAGCGTACAGCGCCCAAAACTTCCACGCCGATAGGCGATCATCCTTGGGGTAAAACACCGTACCCACCTCGGCATCGCCCAGCGCCTCGGCCACATAGTCAGCGGAGGTTAGCAAAACGGGCACGCCGCTTCGCGACGCCAACCGCGCAGCCGACACCTTTGACGCCATGCCACCGGTCCCCACAGCACCACCATCGCCAGCGATAACCCCCTTGAGGTCATTGCCGTCACGGACCGCAGAAACAAAACGTGCCGAAAGATCCGAAGGATTTTTGTCATACAGTCCATCAACATCGGACAACAACACCAAGGCATCCGCAGAAACCAGATGGGAAACAATAGCGGCAAGGCGATCGTTGTCACCAAAGTGCATTTCCGACGTAGCAACAGTGTCATTCTCATTGATAATAGGCACTGCATGCAGCAACCGCAGGCGATCAATGGTGCGCTGTGCGTTACGAGCCCGATCCCGCTGGCCTGCGTCCGAAGCCGTAAGCAACACCTGCCCAATGGTGCGATTAAAGCGGGCAAAACTATTGCCCCACGCATTAGCCAAGTGAACCTGCCCCACCGAGGCCGCAGCTTGCTTTGTCGCCAAATCCTTCGGTCGCGTGCTCAAACCCAACGGAGCCATACCAGCGGCCACAGCACCAGAAGACACCACGATCACATCGGATCCACGCTGCATGCGATCTTCTAAAGCCTCCACGATTCGATCAATGCGACCAGGAGAAACCTCATAGTTTTCGCCGGTAAGGGAACTAGAACCAATCTTGACCACGATCCGCTTAGCGTTTCTAATCACGTCGCGCAGATCGGCACTGCTGTGCTGGGCATTCATATCTTGCCATGGTAGAGGTTTTATGGCCCTAGCAACAATGTTCCTAGCCCAAAAACCAATGGGATCCACACCCAAAACAGCACTAAGCCCGCTACCCACATGCGACGCGTGTGTGCACGGTAGGCACACGCTGCACCGATACCCCACCCCAGCAACGGCACCAGCCAAATAAAAGCAGCGCGAACAGAAGTAGGCAACCAGCCTTCAGAGACAGCTCCGAGGAGGAAAACTGTCACGGCCGCACCATACAACGTCCACGCTGCTTGACGCATAATCTAACCTTGCCAGCGATCGCGGTTTGCGGATTCGCGGGTGACCTTCTGGTCATCACCGAAATCGTATTCGTCGATAAGACCACGGCGAACCTGAGACGCGCGCTTACGCTCTTGTGCCGAGACACGTGTATTGCGTTCGAGGCGCATATCGGTACCACGTTCAGACATTTGGACCTCGACACCTGCAGCGGTGGTTGGCTCCCATTCGAAAGACACCTCGCCAATGGTCACGGTGCAGCCTGCGCGTGCACTCTTCTTCCACAAAGCATCCTCCACACCCATGCGTGCGAGGCGGTCCGCTAGGTAGCCCACGGCTTCGTCGTTTTCGAAGTCCGTCTGAATGATCCAACGCTCCGGCTTTTCGCCGACCACCAAGTAGCCGTTTTCTACCTGTGGATCCTCGAGAATCTCAAAGTCCTTGTTCTTCTTACGCGCATCCACAGCCTGCGGGCGAACCACAATTCGCTCTTCCACTTTTTGCTTCGGACGCTTCTTACGCGACTTCTGCACCAAGTCCAGCATGGCGTACTTCAGGGGATCGAGTCCCTTGCGAGCTACAGCGGAGATAATAAAGACTGGCCAGCCGAACTTCTCTTCAATGTCTTCTTTGAGGAACTCTGCAAGCTCGAGCGCATCGGGAATATCAGCCTTATTCAAAATAACGATACGGGCGCGTTCACGCAGATCACCAAGGCTGGTATCTTCATCCAGCGCCGACTGATACGCTGCGAGTTCTTCCTCGAGCGCCTCAATATCGGAGATCGGATCACGACTAGGCTCAAGAGTTGCAGCGTCTACCACATGCGCCAGCACGGCCGTGCGCTCAATGTGGCGCAAGAAGTCCAAGCCAAGCCCCTTGCCTTGGGAAGCACCAGGGATAAGACCAGGAACATCGGCAATGGTAAAGGCATCATTGCCCATATCGACCACGCCGAGATTAGGCTGCAGGGTGGTAAATGGGTAATCGCCGATCTTTGGTTTAGCTGCAGACATCACAGAAATCAGCGAAGATTTACCAGCGCTGGGGAATCCCACCAAACCAATGTCTGCCATGGACTTCAGCTCAAGGATCACATCGTGCTGCTCACCGGGTTCGCCTTTCAGTGCAAAACCTGGGGCCTTACGGGCAGCGGATGCCAGCGCAGCATTGCCTAGACCACCAAATCCACCCTTAGCTGCAATAAAAGTCATGCCAGGCGATGTGAGGTCTGCAAGCGTCTCGCCGGCTTCGCTCATGACGACGGTGCCAGCGGGGACCTCCAGCACGAGGTCTTGGCCGCGAGCACCGTTGCGGTGATCGCCGGCACCGTTGGCGCCACGTTGTGCTTTGAGGTGTGGGCGGTAATGCAGATCGAGGAGGGTATGTGCTTGTGGAGAAACGGTGAGGATAATATCGCCGCCATGTCCACCATTGCCACCATCTGGGCCGCCGAGGGGCTTGAACTTCTCGCGGTGCACAGAAGCACAGCCGTTGCCGCCGTCGCCTGCTTCAAGGTGTAGGACCACGCGGTCTACGAAACGTGCCATTAGTGTTTGTTGCCTTCCTTTATTGCTCCCCGAGGAGCATTACTCGCCCATGTGTGAGTGATAGCTTAGTAAAAAATGCTGAGTAAAAACACAAACACCCAGCCAGCTTCTGACAAATCAGAAATGCTGCCCGGGTGCTGTAAGAGAATTATGTAAGACTTAGGCGTCTACAGTCTCGTTCTCAACAATGTTGACCAAACGACGGTTGCGCTTGGTGATGAACTCAACAGCGCCTGCCTTCAGTGCGAACAGAGTGTCGTCGCCACCGCGTCCGACGTTCTCACCTGGGTGGAACTTGGTGCCACGCTGACGAACGAGGATCTCGCCGGCGTTGACCTGCTGGCCACCGAATCGTTTAACACCAAGGCGCTTTGCCTCAGAGTCACGACCATTGCTGGAGCTTGATGCACCCTTCTTGTGTGCCATGTGGTTTTCCCTCCTTCAGGAAATATGAAGCCGGTGAGGCTTACTTGATGCCGGTGATCTTGAGAACCGTCAACTGCTGACGGTGTCCCTGACGCTTCTTGTAACCGGTCTTGTTCTTGTACTTCAGAATCTTGATCTTAGGGCCCTTAACGGCCTCTACGATCTCAGCGGTGACGCTCACCTTAGCGAGGTCAGCTGCCTTGGTGGTTACATCTGCGCCATCGACGAGCAGAATCGGGGTGAGAGCCACGGACGAACCCGGCTCACCCTCGATCTTCTCGACCTTGACGAAGTCACCTTCGGCAACCTTGTACTGCTTGCCGCCGGTCTTGACGATCGCGTACATACGAGGGCTACCCCTTATCTATACTCGGCTCAGTTTGTAGACATTGTGCCCACAAAACTGAATTGGACTTACGTTTTTACATTTGCGTTTTAAGCGTCAAGCACATGCGGCTATCCGTCCTAAAACAGCGACTGTCAAAGACTACCCTTTAACACACACGAAAGACAAACTGAGTTAACGGCGCGGTGCGCGTCGTGAAGCTCGACGACGTCCCCGACCGCCCCGAGATGGCGCAGAAACCTCACGTTTGTCCTCCACTACCGGCTCCGTTTGCGCAGGCTGAGGGGCCATTTTCTTACGCACAGCACGTCGGCGCCCGCGGGAGGATTCAACAGTTTCCGTTGGCGCTACTACCTCGGGGGTAGTCTCCACAACAGTGCGTCGCACCGCGCGTCGACGACCACGCGAGCTTACTTTCTCCACCACAATCTCAGGCTCTGGCTCCGGCTGAGGCTCTGGTTTTTCAAAGTCTGCCTTGCGCGGTGGAACATCCGAGACGGAGTTGCCACGAGTCTTACGCTTACGACGCGGGGATCGCTCGTACTCTGCCACGGCCTCGGCATAGGTCTGTGGCTTTTCTTCTAGCGGCAAATAGTCCGATCCAGAAGGCTCGTCGGGATCCTCCTGATAAGCGCGGTCCAGTGCTGCACTGACAATGTTCATAACGTCATCGTCGGCAGGTGCTGGTGCCACTTCAGGCTCTGGCTGCGAATCGTCATCGATAACCACGGCTGCTACGAGGTCTTCGATGCTGACCTTCTTTTTCTCCTCGTGCATGACAACAGCCGCCGGATGCTCGGTGGCAGCGTGGTTCTTGTTCTTCTTGCGTTCGCTGCGGGCACGGTACGACTTCTCCATAGCCACATCGGCATCGCGCTGCTCGACGGGGTCGTCGTGGATAATTACGCCACGGCCTTCGCAATGGGGGCATTCGGTAGCAAAGGTTTCGAGCAATCCGGTGCCCAAGCGTTTGCGGGTCATCTGGACGAGGCCTAACGACGTCACCTCGGATACCTGGTGGCGCGTCCGGTCGCGTCCTAGCGCCTCGGTGAGGCGACGCAAAACCAAGTCTTGGTTTTCAGGCAAGACCATGTCGATAAAGTCGACGACGATCATGCCACCCAAGTCGCGCAGACGCATCTGGCGAACGATCTCTTCTGCAGCCTCAAGGTTATTCTTGGTGACAGTTTCTTCAAGGTTTCCACCGGCACCAGTGAACTTGCCGGTGTTCACGTCGATCACCGTCATGGCTTCGGTGCGGTCGATCACCAAGGTGCCACCGGATGGCAGCCATACCTTTCGTGACAGCGCTTTTTTAATCTGCTCGTTGACACGGTGCACCTCAAATGCGTCACGTCCCTCATGTTGGCTGCGATCAAAGCGCACCAAACGGTCGAGAAGATCTGGGGCAACCGACTGAACATATGCATGAACCGTGTTCCATGCACGATCACCATCGATGACCAAGGAGGTGAAATCCTCGTTAAAGAGATCACGAACCACCTTGACCAGTATGTTGGGCTCTTCGTACATGGTTACTGGCTTGGCACCCTTGGAAGCTTTTTCTTCTTCGGTGCGCTGTTGAATCTTGTCCCAAAGTTTGTGCAAGCGGTTGACGTCTGCGCCGATCGCCTCTGCAGAAACGTTTTCGGCTGCCGTGCGGATAATCGCACCGCCATCGTGAGGAACAACCTCTTTGAGGATTTCCTTCAGGCGCTTACGCTCAGGAGCTGGAAGTTTACGAGAAATACCCGCTGTACGTCCGCCAGGAACGTACACCAAGTAGCGCCCCGCGAACGAAATCTGGGTGGTAAGGCGAGCACCTTTGTGCCCGATAGGATCCTTAGCAACCTGGACGAGCACCTGATCGCCGGATTTCAGGGCTTGCTCGATACGACGTCCACGGCCGCCTAGGCCTGCAGCGCGCCAATCGACCTCACCGGCGTAGAGCACACCGTTGCGACCTTTTCCGATGTCGATGAAAGCTGCCTCCATGCTTGGCAGCACATTTTGTACGCGGCCAAGATAGATGTTGCCGATCATCGAGGCTTGCGCCTCGCTAGTAACAAAGTGCTCAACGAGCATGCCATCTTCAAACACACCTACTTGGGTCACCAAGCCGTGAAGATCAACGCGATCACGTTCGCGTACCACCATCGTGCGTGTGACCGATTCACGTCGAGCTAAGAATTCCGCCTCGGAAACAATATGGCGCTTCTTTTTCGACTCTTCACGCAATTCTGCGCGGCGACGACGCTGCGCCTCCAAACGAGTGGAGCCTTTAATTCCTACTGGCTCGGTGATTTCTTCTGCTTCCACAGTCTCAGTTGAGTCGTCTGCACCCTTGCCACGACCAGCGCCACGACGACCGCGACGGCGACGCTTAGCGTGCGTGGAGTCGTCGTCAGTGTCTTCTTCCCCATCCTCGTCATCGTCTGATTCTTCAGGCTCATCGTCAACGACCGTGGGAGCAATAAACAGCGGAACACTATACGACACAGCCGCTGGCGCGGGAGCCGACTCCGATTCTACGTCTTCCAGCGGCTCTGCTTCTTTTTCCTGCTCGATAACATCATTGAGATCCTCAATCACCGTCGAACGCTGGCTAAGCTCGCGCTCAACCTGCTGCTTAATCTGCTCGACCTCGTTATCTACGTTCTTTTCCACGCGGTAGCGCAGCTTCGCTTCCTCAGAATCCGCTACACCATGATCGTTCGCTGCTGCTTCTTCCAGATCACGATTAACCTTGGCTTCGATCTGCGCAATCTCATTTTCCACGTTCTTTTCCACGCGGTAACGCAACTTCTCATCCACTTCCGGTTGCGCTGGAACGAAAGAGTCAAGCAGCTGATTAGCTTCTTGGTTACTCAACGTCGACTGCGCCACCTTGCGCAGACCCAAAGTGGCCAACTTCGCAATGAGTTCTTTCGAGGTTGTTCCGAGTTCTTTAGCCAAGATGTGCACACGGATTTTTTCGCCGATCATCGAGCGATCTAATGCAGCTACCGCTTGACCAATCGGCAACGATACAGCTTGGTTTTTGGTTGTTTTCTTGGACTTTTCAGCCACAGAACTTTTCTCCTGATACTTCTCACCCACAGCAGTTGATGATCCGGGCGCTGATGCTCTCTTCAGAGGCACCGCCGCCGCACAGACATCTCGAACAGCTCGTGGTTTTTTGATGTTTAGTTGTAAAAATCTCGGTGTTTATCACAGTGAGCTTGTCTCGCTGATGTCATACCAACTATCTATTGTGGCACATCGGTGACGAAAAGTTCAGGCATGCTTGCTCACATAGCGAAGAGGGAACATGCACGGGGGTGTGCATGCTCCCTCAAAGTAAGTGTTTTTACAGGTTAGGGAACCAGATGGAGATCTCACGCTCGGCGGACTCTGGGGAGTCAGAACCGTGAACCACGTTGGTGGAAACCTCGAGAGCGAAATCGCCGCGGATGGTACCTGGGGTTGCCTTGGCAACTGGGTCGGTGCCACCAGCTAGTTGGCGCCATGCCTCGATAGCGCGTGGGCCTTCAACAACACCAGCGATCAATGGTGCGGAGGTGATGAAGTTCACCAGCTCACCGAAGAATGGCTTGTCAGCGTGCTCTGCATAGTGCTTCTCAGCAGTCTCGCGGTCTGCAACGCGCAGGTCAAGAGCGGAGAATTTCAGGCCTTTGCGTTCGATGCGGGCGATGATTTCGCCTATAAGGCCGCGCTCAACACCGTCTGGTTTGATCAAGATCAGGGTACGTTCAGTCATGACTGGATAGTGTAGCCAACGCAATCGTGGCGTTTATAATCACACTTCTTGTCCGGCTCCCCCAACGGGTCTAAGTTGTTGACATGGACTATATTTTTAGGAAGTCAACCGAATCCGATCTCGATGGCATTGCCAACATTTTAGGTCGCGCCAAAAACACTGATCTTTCCCAGCAGAACGCGCCAAAGCTGGTTTTGTCCAAGGCGCCATGACGCGACAATCCCTAGGCGAACGCCTAGCACGCCCGCATTTCGACACAATTGTGGCCGTCGATAAGCCCGATACCATTGTGGCAACCTGCCTCTACGCCCCCTGCCCCCGCAACACACAAGCAGACCACCCCACTGCTGGAGTAGCACGCGTAGTTGCCGATAGCGACCTTACAGCCAGCAACATTCTCATGTTTGGCCCGATGGCCGTCGACCCCCCGCCTACATCGCTGCAGCATCCATCGATCACACGGTCACAACCCGACCCGCACCTAAACAGCCCCGCCGCAACAACCCCGCGCGACTGGGACACTCGCCACATCCGTCAATGGGCCAAAGACAACGGATACGACATCGCTGACCGTGGCATACTTCCCCAAAAGGTCATCGATGCCTACAACGCCCGCGCCTAGTAAAAGGTCATTTTTAGGCAAGTGAATCTTCGATTCACGCGGCAGCCAGACGAGCACAGTGAGGCGGGAGAAACCCCACCAACCTCCACACCCATCACAAACCACCTAGATCCACATGCTAGACCGATCACGAACCTTGAAATAACCCACCGACGACCCATTTGACACAGTCCCAACCACACCCCAGTACGCAGTCATGCCCTCTAGCGGTCGTGACCGCATTACCGCTAACCGTCCTGCGGTAGTGCCCGCTTAGTAGGAAGCCCCATCCCACCAGCACTACTTGAAACACCTCAGGTTTTGCTCCGCTTGAGTAGATGGGAAATCAGAACTATGCCCAAGAAATTTGGTCAGGATGCGAAGCATCGCGTGGTCCGACTCGCGGAGGATCGGATCCCGGCCTAGGAACAAAACCTGGGGCACTTCAGATTGGCTTCCATCGAAGAAGGACATCTCTGTATTTGTTCTGGATTTGAATAGAGACGAAGTAGAGCGGGACTCGACTGAAAACTTATTTGGCAATAGGACTAGCCCTACGGGAAAACTTAGCCTCAATGGCTATAGCTTAACAGAGCGAAATATTCTCAATCCTATTGGTGACGGACTGAAAATAATCTATGACACGATTTGCTTGGATCGTTTATTGTATGGGGTTGTTGCAGTGCCGTTTCTGACCTACATAAAAGACCGTATGCTTTCCTTTTCCACGGAACGCATTGCTTTTAGTGAGCCAATTGAGAACTACCAATATGTTCAAGAACGTATCGTTCGCGCTGAAACTAATGCTGTCAGTGTTGAAGCGGTCGCGCGACATGCCCTGGATGAAATGCAAAACGAATCCACTCAATCGTCAATGGTAAGTTCGATGGCGAAAATGATCGGGGCGGAAGCGCTCCTTGAATCGTCGCAGGACTTGTTGCGTCTTCTTGGTCATACTGGTTATGAGACTGGTGAGGTGACAAAACTGCTGTCCGATGCCCACGGCGTAGTAATCGCTGGAGGGACAGTAGAGATGCAAAAGAAGAATATCTTCACCCAGATAAAGAAAGGGGCTGCCTGATGTCGACTATCGAATACTCTGTAGAGGAAAAAGACTTAGCTACCAACTGGAGAAATGACCTTCCGGTTGTATCGACTCCAGTTTTAGTGTGGCTTTGTGAAATTGCGGCAATGGATGAGCTCTCACATTCTCTTGGCGTAGATATTTTTACAGTAGGGTTTTCTCATGAGTGTAAGCACGTGGGGCGTGCGGCAGGGGAGCTCGATTAAAGGCAAGTGCCTCCCTGCTTGATTCAGATGGAGCAACGTTTTCGTTTGATTGCTCCGTGTATCACAACAGTCAGCTTTTGATGAAGTCTATTCATACAAGAAAAAAGGTGGTTAAGGAGAAAATCCTAGATGAGTTATCCCACACATAATCAATTGGCATGGTCGATATTGACAGTACTAACGCGCCTTGTCGTAACTACGCTCCCCATGGTGGCAGTGGTTGGAACTGCTGCCGTCGGGAAAAGTTATGTAGCTGGAGGTCTTATCTCCGGTGGCTATGCCGCAGGAGAAGCTGCTGGCGCAGTATTTCTCACACATCGATTAACGCAGGGGGCGATTCATCGTCAGTTACGGTTGATATGCTGGGCAAGCGCTGTACTTCTGATTGCAGCGGGCGTGATTCTATGGCTTGCACCTGATTGGTGGTTATTTTCTGCTGTTTCGATTTTGGTTCTTGGGTTCATTTCCTCACCGATCCCTGGCGTGCTTAGATCATCTGCTACTCAATCTAGTACTAGCTCGCAACGCATCCTTGCCACTGACAATGTCATAAATCAAACATGCTGGGTATTGGGGCCAATTGTAGGTGTGATGATGGTCCATCATCTAAGCACTTTTATTGCCTACCTATCCTTAGCCTCGTTAATGCTACTATCTAGTCTTTTGCTGTCTGTAGCGGTTCCGAGTAGCTATCGACATCAGACAGGGAAAGAAGGAAGAGTAGACTTCCGTCCTATCGCTGTTCCTATTGTCGCGTCTGGTGTCATTATGGCTGTTACTGCAGCCTTTGATACCTTAGTCCCTAGCTTACTGCATCAGTGGTTTGGTTCTGATGAGAAGACAAGCTTCGTTCTAGCCATACTGGCTCTTGGAAGTGTTCTAGCTTCGACGTTGTTTGGCATTAAGAAGAAATGGTCACGACCGGAAACGTTTGCAATGGTGTCGACCCTTTTCATGATTGCTTTATTGGGAATAGTGGGAAGCCTCCCCTCCTATTTCTCTCTTCTTGCTATTGCAGCGCTAATAGGGGTTGTTCAAGCGCCTTCAATGGTATTAAGACAAGTTATTGTCTCGAATTCGGTGTCTGACAAGCGTAAGGCTGCTGCTTTTTCCTTTCTTTATGCGGCTGGCGGCGTAGGGTATTCCTTGTCAGCAGCGGTGACCCCTTGGAGCGCGCAAGCGTTCTCTGCTCAGTCTGCATCAGTTATTATCGCAGCACTGTGTCTTGCTGCCCTTTGGGGCGCTGCCCGTATTCAAAGATCCTCGGATAAAGATGATGCTCTTTAGAGAGGTGGTTGTATGAAAAGCCGTGGCTCTAGGTGCGTATGAGATGAATCCCATTTATGCTTTTATGTTTTCGGCAGTGCCTAGATGACCGCCAGGGGTGGTTATCTGACTACCGTTATCATTAACACCCATCCATGGGCTCAAATACCGATACAAAGTACTGCGCCTCACCCCAAGGCGACGTGCAATCTCTGCTTTTGGGACCCCCTCGGCAACCCACCGCCGGTCCTGTTCAACCTGGCTGGCATCTAAAACCGGAGCTCGCCCTTTATACACCCCACGCGCCTTCGCCTGCGCAATCCCCTCAGCTTGTCGCTCGCGGATAATCGCCCGCTCAAACTCGGCAACGCTACCCAACAGGCCCAGCATCAACCGCGACACCGGCGATGAGTCCTTCGAATAGGTCTGCACCTCTTTTAGAAACACCACCGACACTCCACGCCCGACAAGGCCATCAACAATGCCATACAGGTCAGATAGCGATCGTGCGCACCGATCCATCGACGTCACAATCAACTGATCACCCTCACGGACATAACGTAAGGCCTCCTCTAGCCCTGGACGGGCACGCGTCGCCCCACTGACCTCATCCGTGAAAATCCGATGGACCTGACCTCTGTTTGGTAGACATCTAGATTCTCGACCGTTCAGGCTAGGAGAAAAGATATTCTACCTACTATGTCTAAGTTCTATTCTGAGCAATTCAAGCGTAACGCCGTTGCTCTCTATGAAAACAATGAGAACTTGTCTCTGGCTGCTGCCGCCGCCGAACTGGGGGGGTCAACCGTGCTTCATGACACCAGTGGAAGATAAGAACTCGGCACTGGTAAGAGGACCCACATGATCGAGACTAAAGCCCAAGCAGAAGCAACCTCCGACGCAAAACGTATACGTGCATTGGAAAAAGAAAACGCAAAGCTGCGCGAACAACGAGATAATTGTGCGTAAGGCTGCGAAATATTTCGCCGAAGAGACACACTGGTGATCGGCTTCCAGTTTGTCGAGGACCACAAGACCGAGTACTCGGTCAAGCGGATGTGCACCGTTTTAAAGCTCACACGTTCATCGTTTTATACATGGAAAGCCACACAAGCCCGCCACACATCACGTATCTACGCAGACGGTGTACTTAGAGCCCGTATTGCCGCAGTCTTTGCTGAAGAAGACGAACTGTATGGCGCACAACGCATCACTGCTTCACGGTTGCGTCCGCTAGTGTGGTGTATCTGTAACCCGTTGTAAGCCTCGTGCCGGTGCACAATAAGGCGACCACCGCGGGTACCTTTCGAATCAACTCTTACCTATCCTCGAAAGGAATGTAACCGCGATGACCACTAACCCTCATCATATCGACCCGACCGCGTATCTGGAAGAATTACTCACCCAGGCCTCCCCAGACTTGATGCGCCAGATGCTCACAAACTTCATCAACCAGATCCTCTCGACTCAAGCAGATAGTGTGTGCGGCACTGACTACGCCACGGTATCTCCCCAACGGACTAATACCCGCAATGGCCACCGTCCCTTAGACACCAGGGTAGGAAGCATTGACGTTGCTATCCCGAAGCTACGTCACGGCGCATTCTTTCCCGACTAGCTCTTAGAAAGACGCACCCAGACCGAAAGAGCCCTGACTACCGTGATAGCCACGTGTTATCTCAAAAGGGGTCTCCACTAGACGCATGAATGATTTGGTGGCCACGCTGGGCATTAACAATCTGTCGAAAACACAAGTGTCTGACATGGCCAAAGAACTCGACGAGATGGTCGCTGATTTTAAAGCCCGCCCACTGGATTCAAGGCCGTATTACTACCTGTCCTGTGACGCGTTGACAATGAAAGTCCGCGAAGGCGGACGAGTCGTTAAAACCAGTGTGCTTATCGCTACCGGCGTTAACAAAGACGGCTACCGTGAACTACTGGGCATACAGATTGCTACATCAAAATCCGTGGAATCATGGACCGGATTCTTCCAAGACCTCAAAGCCCGTGGTCTTGGCGAAGTCTATCTCGTCACCAGCGATGCGCACCTAGGAATCCAAGCTGGCTGTTGGTCAAGTACTACCTACAGCCAGCTGGCAACGTTGCCGGACACATTTTGCTAAGAACCTGTCCTCAAAAGTGTCAAAACGCCAGTGGACAACACTATCGGGAATGTTTCACTCCATCTTCTAGCAAACCGACGCGCAAGCTACCTGGGACCAAGCCCGCTAGGTCGTAGATTTCTGCACCGAGCGTTTTCCCGACGCAGCCGACTACCTGGAAGAATCATTAGATGAGATACTCGCGTTTACAGCCACGCCCAAAGCTGTATGGACGAAGGTATGGTCCAATAATCCAACAGAGCGTTTGAACCGTGACATCAGGCGGCGTACCGACGTTGTAGGAATCTTTCCCAACCGCGCAGCAGTCATCCGCCTCGTCGGCGCCGTACTAACTGAACAGCATGACGATTGGATTCAGCAGAAACGCTATATGTCACTAGCAAGCTTGGAACACACCCGACGCCTGATAGCTACCACTACCATCCGCGCCAACGACGCAGACACCATCGAGGCAGCCTCCTAATTGAACCAACATCAACCCCGAGACGGACCCCAACACCGACCCTGACACTGTCCCCCGATCCACCGATTCAGAAAGGACAGATACACCACTTCACCGGACTTGACTCTGCTTCACGCAACGACGATGAGCGCTTTGCGCGGGTCAATCATAAAAAGGTTGCCCGGATCATGAAAAACATGAAACTACGTGGATTTAGCAAACGCCGCCGGTGCGTGACTACCCAGCGCAGCACATCAACTCCGGTGTTTGAGGACCTAGTGAAACGACGGTTTCATGCGCAAGCACCAAACCAAGTGTATGTCGGTGATATTTTACCTATTTGCCCTGTAGGAACAGCTCTACTATGTATCTGGCCACGGTTATTGACCTGTACTCGCGCAAACTTGCCGGTTTTGCGATCGCAGACCATATGCGAAGCAGCCTCGTAATTGAGGCTCTAGACCATACCAATACAGCCCGTGGTGGGCTTGATGGTGCCATCTTTCATTCAGATCAGAGGGTGTCAGGTGTTTTGTGTGTGAGGCTCTGATCCAGAAGGAGTTTCACTGATAATGACTACCGTGTCACCGAGGAAAGGTCATGACCCGAACAGGGTCAACGAGATCAGCGCTAAGCTGATGGAAAATCCGGAAATCGCCGAACTGATCGGCGAGTTGTCGACTTCCACCGATGATGCCAGCGACCTGGTCAAAGGTCTTTTGCAGGCATCGATCAACGCTGGTCTGCAGGCTGAAATGGACGCGCATCTGGGATACGCGCACTCTGATCGTACGGCGAAAGCCCAGCTGGGCACCCCGGATGGTGGCAATCACCGCAACGGGTCGTACACCAAAACCGTCAACTCTGGTTACGGCACCTTTGATGTGACTATGCCCCGGGATCGAGCTGGCACGTTTACGCCGCGGATGCTGCCTAAAGGCACCCGCCGTCTGACGGAGCTTGATGACATGATCATCTCCCTGTACGCCGGTGGGATGACCGTGCGCGATATTTGCCACCACCTCGCCACCACCCTCGGGGTGGATATGAGCCCAGATACGATCAGCACCATTACCGACGCGGTGTTAGAAGAGGTCATGATCTGGCAAAACCGCCAGCTCGACGAGTTCTACCCAGTGATCTTCCTCGACGCGCTGCGAGTGAAGATCCGCGATGGCCACCGCGTGGTCAACAAGTCTTGCTACATGGCGGTAGGCGTCGACATGGACGGCATCAAGCACATCCTGGGATTGTGGATCGCAGACAATGAAGGCGCCAGTTTTTGGGCATCCGTGTGCGCTGACCTTGCCAACCGTGGGGTCCAAGACGTGTTCATCGTCTGCTGCGACGGGCTCAAAGGCCTGCCGGAAGCCGTGGAGGCAACCTGGCCGAATTCCATGGTGCAGACCTGTATCGTGCACCTGATCCGGGCGGCCAACAGGTGGGTGTCCTACCAAGACCGCAAACCCGTATCAAGTGCGCTACGGGAGGTCTACACCGCACCGACCGAGGACACCGCCCGCGCCGCCCTGGACGCATTCGAGGCCAGTGAACTGGGCCGTAAATACCCGCAATCGGTCAAAGTCTGGCGCGACGCCTGGGACCGGTTTGTGCCATTTTTGCAGTTCCCGCCTGCGGCACGGCGGGTACTCTACACCACGAATTCGATCGAATCGCTGAATGCTGAGCTGCGTAAAGCTACTCGTAACCGCGGCCAGTTCCCGAACGATACCGCGGCGCTGAAAACGCTGTGGCTGATGATCTGCAACATCGAGGACAAGCGCGCTGCCCAGCGAGCGAAGAAAGCGAAGCGCGCCATCGAATGCAACGGCTATATTGAAGGAGCGAAAGCCACCGGGTGGAAACAAGCCATCAACCAACTAGCCGTGGCTTACCCCGACCGATTCGCGGACTACTTGTAAACCAAGCCCCCCGCACACAAACAATCGGACACTCTCTTCAGATCATGGCAGCGTGTACACATCAGCAGCGTTTAGCACACGATGCCAGGAACTTGGCGTAATCCAGTCCATGGGTGCTATCGGTACCAGTGCAGATAATGCGTTAGCAGAGTCATTTAATTCCACGATGAAAACAGAAGTCCTGCGTAATAGGAAAGTCTTCGCCAATCCGCTGCAATGCCGGCAGGAGGTATTTCGGTGGTGCATCAGATACAACACACAGCGCCGGCACTCTTGGTGCGGACAGATATCGCCCGATGTCTTTGAAGCCCAATCTATTACACTGACCAAGGCAGCATAACTGCCACTCACCCTGTCTACTTTTCAGGGGTCACGCCCGTCCGACATCGCCCGCGATTGCACCCGCACCGTCAACCGACTACGCAGCATCCTTACCCAGATCTACCCCAGCCTGGAACGAGTTCTTGCTGGCAGCACCCTAACGCGCACCCCAATCCTGGACATGCTGATCCACTACAAAGGGCCACAAGGGCTGAAACGAGCCGGATACCATCGGGTGCTGAACTGGATGATCAAGCACACACGAAAAGACCCTACCCCGCTGGTAGACGAGATTTTTGCAGCACTAAAAGCGCAAACAGTCACCGTACCAGGAAGCGATGCCGCCGAGCTCGTCATTCCCCAACTAGCTGCAAACATTAAAGCACTCAAAGCGCAACGTGGGCACCATTGCTGAACAAGTCGAAGAGATGCTTGACGATTTCCCTCTTTGTGAGGTCGTGGATAGAGCATACCCGGAGTCGGCATCAAGACCGCAACACAGATCCTTACTAGCGATCGGTAACGGCTTACGACTTCGACAGCTCCGGCCACCTGGCTGCATACGCGGTCATCTGCCTAGCACGACGCCGATGCAACGTCATCTACGCAATGCCGAAAAACAAAGAGTTCTTCCGAGAAATCCCACCACGCCCAGTCGCCGCATAACAACAAAAGACAAAGCCGACCAGTACACGCTGGCCGGCTACTAGGCGCGCCTAAACGACTGCCCCCATACCTGTACTCACCTGTGGCAACTTAACACTTGACAAAAACATAGGGACACCCCGCCCAAGGAAGCGACGTAGCCCGCGCACTTATTAAGTGCCGTCCGCGAGCACACCCACTCGATAGAAGCAACACATATTGCTTCTTTTGTAGAACATTCCAATAAACGTTCCATGGGATTACACCAACATCTAGGTTTTACCGTGCTGGGTTCTTTCCAGCTGCACGACAAGGACTATTCCGTGTTCGTACAGCCGGTGAACTAACTACAAATGCTGGGTGGTAAGCAACCCGCGCTTCATGCGTTCAAGCAGGTTTTTACGCAGGTAAAGCAAGTACCACCACACCGCGATATACACGATGGCCATGATGCCCATGGAAACGTGGACGAAAAATCCCGCCAGAGCAAACACCTGAATGCCAATATCGGCTCCCAGTGCCCACTTCTTTCCTTGTAGGAAAGACAGCAGCAACATAACCGTGGACACCACGGTGACATAGACCCAGTTCGGAGTGGTCCAATATGCGCCGTTGTCTACGCGTAGGATCACGGTGAGAACGAGATAAAAGGAGATGGCCTCCATCATCATCGTTCCAGCCATGACCCCACGCAGTCCTTTCATCGGATCTTTCACCGGCGCATGTCCTGGACCTAGTGGGCCATATTGCTCATCACTCATGCGGGGTCCTTTCCAAACAGGGTTCGGGCCTCGCCAGCAGTCACCACAGATCCGGTGACGATTACACCGGAACCGGATTGCACTTCAGTGTCCTCGGCGAGTTCCACTGCCAGTTCGACCGCCGACGGCAGCGAATATGTCACATGGACGCGTTCTTCGCCAAAGACGTTGCGTGCTTCCTCGGCGAGGTCGTCGGCAGCAAGAGCGCGTGGCGAGGAGTTGGTGGTCACCACGATCTCGGATAGATGAGGTTCCAGGTCACGCAACACGCCCACGTAATCCTTATCGCCAAGCACTGCTACGACACCGATCAGGCGTGAGAAATCGAAGTCGCGCTCTAGGGCCTTACCCAGTGCCGCAGCACCGTGGGGGTTGTGAGCTGCGTCGATAAAGACAGTCGGGGCTGTACGCACGCGTTCAAGTCGGCCTGGGGACTGCACGGTAGCAAAACCTTCGCGAACCGTATCAAGGTCTAGCTGGCGGCCAGCACCCGCACCGAAGAAGGCCTCCACAGCAGCCAATGCGGTCGCTGCGTTGCGAGCTTGGTGCTCACCAGAAAGTGGCAAGAAGATGTCCGGATATTCCCCTCCAAGGCCACGAATGCTGATCTGTTGACCACCAACCGCGATAGCAACATCCGTCACACCAAATTCCACCCCGGCGCGGGCAACAGAAGCATCCACGCTCACGGCTTGTTCAAGGATCATGTTCATCGCCGCGGGATCTTGCTCCGCAACGATCGCGACGTTATCCGGCGGGGTCAGCAGGTCGGAGGCATCCCAACGCGACTTGATGATGCCAGCTTTTTCAGCAGCGATTTTCTCGATGGTATCTCCAAGAAAATCAGTGTGATCGAGGTCCACAGGCATAACCACAGCAACATCAGAATTGATCACATTGGTGGCATCCCAGCGACCCCCCATGCCCACTTCCACCACTGCAACATCGACAGGGGCATCCGCAAATGCGGCATAGGCCATGGCCGTGAGCACCTCGAACTTGCTCATCTTGGGGCCATCATTGGCCTCAGAGTGAGCGTCGACCATCTCCACATAGGGTTTGATCTCGTTCCAGGTTCGCACGTAGTCACGTGGGTGGATCGGCTGGCCGTCGATAGCAATGCGTTCGGTGACCAGCTGAAGGTGCGGGCTGGTGGTGCGGCCGGTACGGCGATGGAAGGCACGCATGAGGGATTCGATCATGCGTACCGTCGACGTTTTGCCGTTGGTTCCGGCTACGTGAATAGCCGGAAACGCATGTTCTGGATGACCCAGCAGATCCATCAACATCTCTACACGCTCGAGCGTGGGGTCAATTTTGACCTCGGACCAGCGCTGATCCAGCTCCGCTTCGACGGTGGCCAAATCCATGAGGTCATCGGCCGTGATCTCGCGAGGGGCGGGCGCTTCAGTGTCCGCGTTGACGTCGATAGGCAACGAAAGGCCCGTCTCGTTGAGAGAGACTTCTCCTAGGTGGAGATCCTCGTCTTTCACTTCAGCTCCTCAAGACGTGCACTGATACGTGCCACTTCTTCTTGGGCGATTTGCTGACGCTCGCGAATCTTGGCCACCACAGCCTCTGGGGCTTTAGCCAAGAAGGACTCGTTGCCGAGCTTCTTCGCGGTGGTTTCGAGCTCCTTGGTCGCTGCGGCGAGATCCTTATCTAGGCGCTTACGCTCCGCTTCCTTATCGACGGTTCCCGAGGTGTCCACGGAAATCTCGATGGTGGCTTGGCTCAGACGCACCTCAATGCTTGCCGACGCCGCGAAGTCCTCCGCAGGCTGATCCAATCGAGCAAGAGAGCGCACGAGATCTTCTTGTGCTGCCAGATCAGCAGCAGCAAAGTCCACAACACCTGGAACCTTTTGAGAAGGCTTAACACCCTGGTCGGAGCGGAAACGACGAATCTCAGTGACCAGCTTTTCCACATCTGCCATGCGGCGAGCTGCCACCTCATCGGTAGCAACGCCACCGTTGGTCATTGCAGCGGTAGGCCACTCGGCAACGTTGAGGGACTCACCATCAGTCAACGCCTTCCAGAGCACTTCGGTGACAAATGGCATTGCTGGGTGCAGCATGCGCAGCAACGCATCGAGCACCTGCCCCAACACGATCTGGGTGTTGCGGCCACGAGCCTGCTCTTGTGCAGACGCTGCCTCCATATCGCGTGGGATCTGAACCTTGGCGATCTCCAAGTACCAGTCGCAGAACTCACCCCATGCGAACTGGTACAACGCTTCATTGCCCTTGGCAAACTGGTAACGATCAAAGTAGTCGTCAACAGAAACGCGGACTTCTTCAAGGCGGTCAAGAATCCAACGGTCTGCGTCAGTCAGCTCGCTGCGCTCTGGCAGCGTACCCACCTCTGCACCGTTCATCAACGCGAACTTGGTGGCGTTAAACAACTTGGTAGCAAAATTACGAGAGCTCTGTGCAGAGTCCTCGCCCACTGGCAGGTCAACACCTGGGTTTGCGCCACGGGCCAGCGTAAAGCGCAAGGCATCAGCACCAAAACGCTCCACCCAATCCATAGGATCAATGCCGTTGCCCAAAGACTTACTCATCTTGCGACCCTGCTCGTCACGCACAAGGCCGTGGAGGAACAAGTCGTTAAATGGGATCTGTGGGCGGCCGTCGGTACCCTGCCCCACGATCTCTGGGGTGGTTTCACCTGCAAGGGTGCCAAACATCATCATGCGGGCAACCCAGAAGAACAGGATGTCGTAGGCGGTCACCAACACGGAGGTTGGGTAGAACTTATCCAGCTCAGGGGTCTTATCTGGCCAGCCCATGGTGGAGAATGGCCACAGCGCCGAGCTAAACCAGGTGTCCAACACGTCTGGGTCTTGCTCATAGCCTGCTGGTGGCTGCTCATCTGAGCCGATGCACACGATGTCGCGGTTGCCCTCAGCGTCTTCTGGGCCGTACCAGATAGGAATACGGTGGCCCCACCACAGCTGACGAGAAATGCACCAATCGTGCATGTCGTCGACCCAGTCAAAGTAGCGTGGCTCAGAAGAAGTTGGGTGGATAACGGTGTCGCGTTCACGGATGGCGTCGCCAGCCATAGATGCCAGCTTTTCTACTTTGACCCACCACTGCAAGGACAGGCGAGGCTCAATGGGCTCACCAGAGCGCTCCGAGTGGCCGACGGAGTGAACGTAAGGACGAACTTCCTTGGCAATGCGTCCCTGCTCAGCGAGTGCCTCGCGAATCTTCACGCGTGCTTCAAAGCGATCCATGCCATCGAACTGGGTGCCGGTGCCAGCGATGTGGCCAGTAGCATCCATAATGTTCGGCATGTCTAGGTGGTGGCGCAGGCCCAAAGCGTAGTCGTTAGGGTCATGTGCTGGGGTGATCTTAACGGCACCGGTGCCAAACTCTGGATCCACGTAGTCGTCTGCAACAACGATCATCTGACGATCCGGCAGGAATGGGTGTGGCAACGTGGTGCCAACCAGATCGGCGTAGCGCTCATCGTCTGGGTGGACGGCCACGGCTACGTCGCCAAGCATTGTCTCTACACGAGTGGTAGCCACAATTACGTGCGGCTTGTCGTCGTTAAGCGAACCGTAGCGGATAGAAACCAACTCGCCCTCGACGTCCTTGTACACGACCTCGATGTCGGAGACGGCGGTTTCTAGGATCGGCGACCAGTTAACAAGTCGATTAGCCTGATAAATCATGCCGCGGTCATACATCTGCTTGAAGATGGTCTGGACCGCACGCGACAGGCCCTCGTCGAGGGTAAAACGCTCGCGTGACCAGTCAACGGAGTCGCCAATAGCGCGCATCTGGGTGCCAATGGTGCCGCCGAACTTACGCTTCCATTCCCAGACGTGCTCAATAAACTCCTCACGGCTGTAATCCCAGCGGGACTTGCCTTCGGTTTCCTTGAGCATTGCTTCCACCTTGGTCTGGGTCGCAATACCAGCGTGGTCCATACCAGGAAGCCACAAGACCTCATAGCCTTGCATGCGCTTACGACGCGCGATGCCGTCCATAAGCGTGTGATCCAACGCGTGCCCCATGTGCAGCTGACCCGTCACATTTGGAGGAGGCAAAACAATGGAAAACGCCGGCTTGGAGCTCGCAGGATCCGCCGTAAAGTATCCCTTTTCTGCCCAGCCCTCATAGAGGTCTTTTTCAACTGCCTGTGGGTCCCAAGACTTTGGGAGTTTGTCAGCGCGATTAGTCATGGGGACTATCTTAACTGTCTTTTGCTGTGAAGCTGAACGAGAGTCCACCACAATGCGTGCGGTGGACTCTCGTTGTACAACAGTGCGGAAAAGACTAGCCGAGCAGATCCTTGACTGCCTCGCGCTCCTCTTCCAGCTCGGTGACGTTGCGTGCGATGCCGTCCTTCTGGAAGTCGCTGAGCTCAAGATCCTGAACAATCTTCCACTGTCCACCCTCGGAGATGGTTGGGAAGCCGAAGATCAAGCCCTCTGGAACACCGTAGGAACCATCGGATGGGATGGCAGCGGTGCGCCACTGGCCGTCGGTGCCGTTGATCCAGTCGTGCATGTGGTCGATTGCAGAGGATGCTGCCGACGCTGCCGACGACTTGCCGCGAACCTCAATGATCTCAGCGCCACGCTTAGCAACACGTGGAATGAACTCGCCGGTGTACCAATCGTGATCAACCAAGCCGGAGATTGCCTCGCCACCAATGGTTGCGTGGGTGATGTCAGGGAACTGGCCTGCAGAGTGGTTGCCCCATACGACGAACTTTTCAATGTCGTTCTTGTCGCGGCCGAGCTTCTCAGACAGTTGAGCGATACCACGGTTGTGGTCTAGACGCATCATGGCGTTGAAGCGATCTGCTGGGATGTCCTTGGCAGCGTGCTGTGCAATCAAAGCATTGGTGTTAGCAGGGTTGCCCACGACGAGCACGCGGATGTCATCAGCAGCGTTGTCGTTGAGCGCCTTGCCCTGTGGTCCGAAGATCTTGCCGTTAGCAGTCAGTAGATCTGCACGCTCTTCGCCCTTGCCACGTGGCTTCGCGCCGACGAGGAAGGCTGCATTGGTGCCGTCGAAAGCAACTTCTGCTTTGTCGGTGACCACAATGTTCTTGAGCAGTGGGAAGGCCGAGTCAAGAAGCTCCATGGCAACACCTTCTGCGCCACCGATTGCCTGCGGGATTTCCAGCAGCTGCAATTCAACTGGAGTGTTCTTGCCGTAAACGTCACCGTTAGCAATGCGCCACAACAGTGAGTAGGCGATCTGGCCAGCAGCACCGGTTACGGCAATCTTCTTTACTGATTCGGTCATCTCGAATCCTCTCCTTATTTCAGTCTCGCGATCGCAGCGACAACGTACATGACAACAACATCAAGCATTCGTTTGTTGTGAACTGCGTCAAACAACACCACCCAGAGTAACCTGTGCTGCCCATTTTTGCTTGCCCGATTTTAGAAAATCTTGCCCACATCTCCTAAGTTTTTCATCACATGTGAAGTAGAACTCACATAAATCAACACAATTGCCCGCCAGCCCCAACTTGTCCACCTATCTTTTGAACCACCCCCGAACCCACACGAAACAGCCCAACCCGTACATCCGACCTAGGAATCGACTCCTTAATACCCCCGAATTATCCACAGAATTCACCCCCATGGTCGCGTATCTCCTACAAGGAACCACTTTCGGCTATCTTAACCAGTGAGGTTCGTTGCTTTTTTACACAACAAAAGCACGGACTTTTGTAGTGAAGCAGAGAAAAGAATTTTTAAGAGACAGATCAACGTTCATCTGCCTCATCCCCAGGTCGCACAAGGAGCAGAACGTGAACGAATCTTCGCCCCATGACTCAGTCGCTAACGACCCAACGGAAGTCTCCACCGACACCGTCCTTGACATCGCACTCTCCCTATTTTCTGAGCTCGGATTCTCGGACGCCAAACTAGAAGCAATTGCTAAAAAATCGGGCATGTCTAAGCGCATGATCCACTACCACTTCGGCGACAAACGAGGCCTGTACATCTGCTGCTTGGAAGAAGCAGTACGACGCCTGCGCCCTACCGCCGAGGAAATGTATCTGGCCAGCGCTGTGCCCGTCGAGGGTGTACGCACCATCGTCGAGGCAGTATTCCACCGCTACGTCCAGCACCCAGAAGCTGTACGGATGCTACAGATGGAAAACCTACACCACTACGACAAGGTGGCAGAGGCTAGCCCACTGTCTGACCAATCAGCTATTACGCTGCAGCTCGATCGTCTGCTGATGCTCGGCCAAGATGCCGGCGCATTCCGCCCAGGTATTTCCGCACTGGATGTTTTTACCCTAATTGCATCGATCGCAGTGTTCCGTATCAATTCTCGATCGACCACGCTGAACCTCTACGGCATTGACATGATGAATGATGACAACACCGACGGTATGCGTCGTATGGCAGTCGATACGGTGCTGGCGTTTTTGACGTCTAATTTAAAGAGCGCTGATGAAGATAGCTACCTCAGCCGCCCGTTGCTCAGCACTGTCACTGAACACGTGGATGAGGAGGGCTCCTATGAAGTAGCAGCCGACCCCTTCTCTTAAAAAAAATTCTTTCCCCCCTGTTGAGGAGAAGATAGCGTTACGCTGTTTTCTCCTCTTCGTCTTTCTGGCTGTGCAAAATCATTTCGGGTTCCTGCAGGCCTCGAACTGCGGCCTCGTTGATACGCACCACTGCGACATCATCACGGTCAGGGATGTCATACATCACTGGCACGAGGAGTTCTTCCATGATCGCGCGAAGTCCACGCGCACCCGTACCGCGGTCGATGGCCAGATCGGCGATGGCTTGCAGTGCCTTGGGATCAAATTCTAGATCTACGCGATCCATATCAAATAGTCGTTGATATTGCTTGACCAGTGAGTTTCGTGGTTCGGTCAGCACTTTAACAAGGGAAGCTTGGTCCAAGTTGTTGACGGTAGCCACGATGGGAAGACGACCAATAAATTCTGGGATCAACCCGAATTTGACCAAGTCTTCGGGTAGAACATCGCGGAACACATCGACTGCATCGGTGTCTGCTTTTGTGGTCAACTCAGCGCCGAAGCCAATACCCTTTTTGCCGCGACGTTCTTCGATCACTTTTTCTAGACCTGCAAATGCACCGGCCACAATGAACAAGATGTTGGAAGTATCAAGCTGAATAAAGTCCTGGTTGGGGTGCTTACGCCCACCCTGTGGGGGGATGGAGGCCACGGTACCTTCGAGGATTTTCAGTAGTGCTTGCTGGACACCTTCGCCGGACACATCGCGAGTAATCGATGGGTTATCCGATTTACGGGAAATCTTATCTACCTCGTCGACGTAGATGATGCCACGCTGGGCGCGCTGAACATCAAAGTCTGCTGCCTGCAGGAGTTTGAGCAAAATGTTTTCTACGTCTTCGCCCACGTAACCGGCTTCGGTCAGTGAGGTGGCATCGGCGATCGCGAAGGGGACGTCGAGAAGCCGTGCAAGAGTTTGGGCGAGGTAGGTCTTACCGGATCCGGTGGGCCCTAGCATGAGAATATTGGACTTTTGGAGTTCGGTTTCTTCTTCCGAGGCACGCTTGTGCATTGTGCGTGATTCCTCAGCACGCACCCGCTTGTAATGGTTGTAAACAGCCACCGAGAGGATGCGCTTGGCATCATCTTGACCGATCACGTACTTGTCCAAGAAGGCGGAAATCTCTGAAGGTCGAGGCAGGCGGTCACCATTGTCTTTGGATTCTGCTGCCGACGAGTTGAGCTCCTCTTCGATGATCTCATTGCACAGCTCGATGCATTCATCGCAGATGTACACGCCGCCACCGGCGATGAGCTTCTTCACCTGTTTTTGGCTCTTCCCACAGAAAGAACATTTGAGGAGATCAGCGCTTTCTTGCATACGTGTCATAAGAGGTAGGAATCTCTCAATTCTTAAGGGGTGCGTTCTCTACGGCATTCCCGTAAAGAGGAAGTTCGATGGTAATTGCAGTTTCCTTCATTACCAAACTCCTCAATACTCTACTGGGTACGTCAAACTAAGTGGGCGCCCGACTGTCATACTTGGGCAATATTCTCCTCAGATTGTGACAACCATCCGCGTAGCAGCCCACTGCGCTGGGGATTGTTGGGAAGTGCTACCCCATCAATGTGCGTCACGGGGGTCACGCCGTGGAGGGAGTTCACCGCCCACAGGTTGAGTTTCTGTGCCTCGGGCACTGTCAAGGCTGCAGTAACCACCATCTCGCCTTGGGCGCGAGCGCTTTGTAGCAGCAGGGATTCGGTCACAGATTCCAATCGGGCTGGGGCCATGTTCATCCACTTGGTGCCGTCCCAGGCGATGATGGCGGCTGTGGTGGTTTCGGCAATCACACCGGCTGGGGTGACCAGGAGGGCGTCGTCAGTAGTGGTACTGCCCCGCAGTTCGGCGAGGTAGTCGAGGTCGAGGCCTTTGTACTTCGGGGTGGGGCGTACTGCCGCCACCGAGGTCAGCGTTGTGGTGCCGCGTAGCTGAGGGGCGGGCCGAAGCGCAATACGTAGTTCGGTGGGTGTGGCTTCAAGGCGCGGGAACCACTGCCCTGTAACGGGGATGCTTCTGAGTGCCTCTGCCAAAAAGGCGTCGAGCTGCTCGTGGTGGGCATAGCCGTGTTCTAGGCAGGCGGTGCGGAAGCGGTCGAGGTGCAGGTTGAGTCCGCGGGTTTTCCCGTCGTTGACCAGGAAGGAATCGATGATGAGCGATTGTGGGAAATCTTGCCCGAGTAGGTCGAGAAGCACCCGAGATTTTGTGGTGATTTCTGCCCATTCTTCGGCGGGGTCTGAAAGCGCGATGATGGCGCCTCCTACCCCATAGCTCAAGGTGGTGGGTGTGAGCACGACGGAGCGGATGACCATAGCAAGATCGGTGCGGAGATCGTCGCCGATATAACCAATGCATCCGGAGTAAACTCCGCGTTGTTTGCCTTCGAGCTCGGTGATGAGGTGCATGGTGCGGTGTTTGGGCGCCCCAGTCATGGAACCGCCTGGGAAGGTGGCGCGTAAGACGTCGATAGGCGTGCTGGTGGGACGAAGTTGCCCCTCGACGGTAGATATCAGCTGGTGCACGGTGGTAAAGCTGTGCACTGCGCATAGTTCTGGCACGCGGACGCTGCCGGATTCGCAGACGCGGGCGAGGTCGTTGCGCACAAGGTCGACGATCATGAGGTTTTCGGCGCGGTCTTTGGGGTTAGTGCGCAGATCGTCGGCCAAGGCGCGGTCTTCTTCGTGGTCGGCGCTGCGTTTTCTGGTTCCTTTGATCGGTGAGGACGCCACCATGCGTTCGTTCATGGCGATAAATCGTTCTGGTGACGCAGAAATGACTGCTACATCATCGGTGACAACCAGCGAACGCATAGGCGCAGGTACTGCGGTGCTCAGCGCTTGATACATTGCCGCCGGATGGATCTCACCGTGCACTTCGGCGAATAGTTCGGTGGTCAGGCAGACTTCATATGTTTCGCCAGCTCGGATCGCTTCTTGGATTCGCTCGATCGTAGCCATGTAGCGTTCTCGGGAGTCGCGTACGTGCAAGCGCCCGATAACAGTCGGGTCGAAGCTCGGCACTGTAGGCGTGTTTTTCGACGCCGCCAGGACTGCATCCCGTAACCGGCCCCAGCGCGAACTCGGCGCGGTAATTTGGGCACGATCTCCACGGATAGCGATAACTTCCGTGCAAAACATCATGGCAGTCGTGGGAACTTCCGCCGGCTTTGGCGCATGGACCGCAGTGCCAAAGGTGGCGTCGTTAGCCTCGTAGCCAATGTAGCCGTACCAGCCCGGCGGCGCCCATGTCTCTGGGGCCATCGAAATGCCGGAAACTTCCAGCTCTTCGATGTGGTGCGCTACCCGCCCACTCGGAAGAGCAATGATAGCCGTGCCTTCAAATTCCAGCAGTGCCCCCCTGCCACCCAACGCATGGAAGATCTCCACGGGACTACAGCAAAGCTCCACTTCATCGGTGCGATACTGCGGTGTGCACAGGTCAACGAAGCGGTCAATGATTTCCACACCGAAATCGCCAGCGATCGATTCCGGATGAAACTGCACTCCCCACCATGGGCGGCTGCGATGACGTATCGACATCACAACCCCCTCGGGGTTAGAGGATGTGACTTCCATGCTGGGTGGTACTGTGATCGCGGCGAGCGAATGATAGCGGACGATCGAAAACGTCCAAGGTAGACCAGCAAAAAGCTCATCGGCGGCAACAATATTTAAGGTATCTACGCGTCCGTGGACAGCCTCCGGCGCACGATCGACTCGGCCTCCTTCGCTTGTAACCATCAGCTGCATGCCTAGGCACACACCCAGCACTGGGCACTGTGCAGTTTGTAATACCCACGCGCTTATGCCGACGTCTTCTGCCACGCTGGGATGCCCTGGACCTGGTGAGATGACTATTCCGTGGTAGCGGTTTAGATCAATGTCCTCTGGGGATGCGTTGTTGGTGACCACGTGGGGGCGGGCCCCGCAGCGGTGGAGGTAGTCGACGATGTTGTAGGTGAAGGAATCGAAGTTATCCACCACCAAAATATGCGCGCGTTGCATAACCCCCGATTGTTCCTTGTGCCACCCTATCGACGCAAAAATCCCCAGACACGCAGGGGGTTCCTGCGGGGTCTGGGGATAAAAACTTAGCCGTTAGCTGTTGAGCTTGCGGTAATCGAAGACTTGGTCCACGATTCCGTATTCAACAGCTTCCTCAGCGGTGAGGATCTTGTCACGGTCGGTGTCGATACGCACCTGCTCAGCGCTGCGACCAGTGTGGCGTGCCAGCGTTTGCTCCATCAAGGTACGCATGCGCTCGATTTCCTTTGCCTGGATCTCCAGATCGGAAACCTGCCCTTGGGTGCCTTGGGTTGCTGGCTGGTGAATCAGCACACGGGAGTTAGGCAAGCAGGCGCGCTTACCTGGTGCGCCTGCGGCAAGCAGCACGGCCGCTGCGGATGCTGCTTGGCCAAGGCAGACAGTGCGGACGTCGGGACGCACGTACTGCATGGTGTCGTAAATTGCCATCAACGAGGTAAAGGAGCCTCCTGGGGAGTTGATGTACATGGTGATGTCGCGGTCAGGGTCGAGGCCCTCGAGCACCAACAACTGCGCCATGATGTCGTTTGCCGAGGTGTCATCCACCTGGGTTCCGAGGAAGATAATGCGCTCCTCGAACAACTTGGCATAAGGGTTTGTTTCTTTGGTGCCATACGCGGACTGCTCAATAAACGATGGCAGTACGTAGCGAGCCTGTGGCATCTGCATTCCGTTGTTATTCATATCGGTGTTACTCCTGCCTAGTTAGAAAGCGGGCCCTGCGCGGACTCAATAACGTGGTCGACGATTCCGTATTCCTTTGCCTGCTGTGCAGTAAACCAGCGGTCACGGTCAGAATCCTTAGTGATCTGCTCAAACGACTGACCGGTGTGCTCGGCTATAAGTTCAGCCATCTCACGCTTCGTCTGCGCGAACTGCTCAGCCTGAATAGCAATGTCAGCTGCGGTGCCACCCACGCCTGCCGACGGCTGGTGCATCATAATGCGAGCGTGCGGCAACGCGAATCGCTTGCCCTTGGTACCGCCAGAAAGCAAGAACTGACCCATCGACGCAGCCAAGCCCATGCCATAAGTAGCAATATCGCACGGCGAGTACTTCATCGTGTCGTAAATAGCCATACCTGCGGTAACGGAGCCACCTGGGGAGTTAATGTACAGCGAGATATCGCGCGTAGGATCTTCTGCCGAGAGCAGCAAGATCTGTGCACACAGCTTATTAGCGATCTCGTCATCCACTTGGGTGCCTAGGAAAATAATGCGCTCACGCAACAGGCGCTCATACACCGAATCGCTCAAATTCATTCCTGCACTTGCCTGCGCCATGCGAATCTGGTCAGTCATTCCCGTGCTCCTTTTTCATTAGACTTACTCACGATCTTTATAACAAATGCAACCCTAGGGTACCTGCCGTTTGTTCCACATAGCTTCTCTGTTCGCTCTCAGCGTCGAAGCCCTGCAGTGTACGCAAAAGACCCAGCCGAAGCTGGGCCTTTCACGATGAAGAAATTACTCAGAATCCTCTGCGGACTCTTCTTCCTCACCGAAGTACTCGCTTGGGTCAACAGCGTTTCCCTCGTCGTCCTTCACGGAAACACGGCAGATAGCTGCTGCCAGTGCCTTGCCGCGGCGAACGTCGGAGAACAGGTTGCCGATCTGACCGGACTGCTGCAGCTGGGTGATGAACTGGTTAGGGTCCATACCGTAGGACTGAGCAGTGAACAGAATGTGGTCGGTCAGCTCCTTCTGAGAGACCTCTGGCTGCTCCTGCTCTGCCAAAGCGTCCAAGAACAGCTGGGTGCGAACAGCTTCCTCGGAGTTCTTGCGATTGTCAACATCGAACTGCTCGCGGGAAGTACCCTGAGCCTCGAGTGCAGCGTTGAGGGTAGCCTCGTCGCCGCCAACCTGGTTGAGGAGCTGGTGCAACTGTCCGTGGATCTGATCCTCGACAACACCTTCTGGCAGCTCGAAGGTTGCCTCTGCGAGGGCAGCCTTAAGAACTTCGTCGCGGATTGCGGTAGCCTGCTCAGCCTTTGCCTGCTCAGCAACCTGCTCTGCGACGGACTCGCGCAGCTCTTCGACGGTGTCGAACTCAGAAGCGGTCTGAACGAACTCTTCGTCGAGCTCAGGAAGCTTGCGCTCCTTGGTCTGCTGAACAGTAACGGTAACAGCAGCTTCCTTCCCCTCGTGCTCGCCAGCCTTCAAGGTGGTGATGAACTCAGCGGACTCACCGGCCTTAAGACCACGCAGTGCGGTGTCCAGACCATCGATAAGGTCGCCAGCGCCAACCTGGTAGGACATACCCTCAGTGGTAGCCTCTTCCAACTTCTCGCCATCGATAGCAGCCTCGATATCTATGATGGCGAAGTCGTTGGTCTTCAGCTTGCGCTTGGTGTCCTTCAGCTCACCGAAACGCTCGCGCAATTTATCAATCTCCGCATCGATTGCCTCGTCATCAGACTTAAGAGCAGGAACCTCAACCGCGAAAGCGGAGAAATCAGGAACGGTGATCTCTGGGCGAACATCAACCTCAGCGGTGAACTCGACAACCTCGTTGTCTTCCAGCTTGGTGATGTCAATGTGTGGCTGGCCGAGAACGACAAGCTCGTTTTCTTCCACAACCTGCTGGTAGCGGGTAGGCAACATATCGTTAATGACCTGCTCGAGGACTGCGCCGCGACCGATGCGGGCGTCGATAAGCTGGCGTGGGGCCTTACCGCGACGGAAGCCAGGGATGGTGATCTGCTGAGCCAAAGCCTTGTAAGCCTGGTCGATCTCTGGCTTTAGCTCCTCGAAAGGAACCTCTACATTGAGCTTAACGCGGGTCTCGCTCAGCTTTTCGACGGAACTCTTCACGAGTAACTCTCCTGGTCGTTTTTTATAGGGGATAGTTGAATTAGAAAAATCCCTCCACCTATATTCAAGTGGAGGGATTTTTGTCGGGACGACAGGATTTGAACCTGCGACCCCCTGCTCCCAAAGCAGGTGCGCTACCAAACTGCGCCACGTCCCGTTTTCTTTCCTGTTGAACCTTCAGAACCTTGTGGGCTCTTCGATGTCCGAGGAGAAACTTTACATAACCCACCGGAAAAAAGAAAATCGCCAGCTCAAGCAGACTTTTAAGGGGTTTTAAACCGTTCAAGAATGTACACTGCACCGTGAAAGCATGAACAACCGCTTAATCGCTCTCTTTTCACGAACCATTTCTCCTCCTCGAACTCAAGTCCCCAAAAATCCAAGGTCGGCATTTGGGCGAGATTTTCACGTCCTGCGGTTTTCGAATTCTTGAGTTCGAGGAGGAGAAACAAAAAACCGGCGCTTCTAGCTAAGAATGAAATCTCAACTAGAAGCGCCGGTAGTGGAGGGAATGACGGGAATCGAACCCGCGTCTTCAGCTTGGAAGGCTGAGGTATTAGCCACTATACGACATTCCCACAGGCATTAACTGCTGTGCAAACAACCTTAGCGCACAGGGGTATGGAATTTCAAAATCGGCAGTTTTACCACCGCCCCACCCGACCTACTCAAGCATGCCCACCAACCTCGACTCCCCAAAAATTTCAGGTGAATCAACATTACGAGCATATCGTTTGCACCGGAAGTCAAGTCCACCCCTAAATTTTCAACCCCGTTAGGTATGACAAAAGTTTGAACAGGCCGTCCTACCAGCACTTTTAGACCAGAAATAATTAGTTGGATATTATATAACCCCATGCACCCGAAGATCATTGATTCTGACACAGGTCGAGAGCTGTGGACAGCTGTCGAATGCGCTGCCTTCTCCGGCACCGCCCGAGGTACGTTCACAAGCTACGCCGGACGCGGGCGCGCACCAGAGCCCGTCACTAAATTCCATGGTTTGACGCTATGGGATTCCGACCACGTCAAAGAGTGGGTCGAGGACCGGAAAGCTAAGAGTGCCGCTCAACAAGAGAAATCCTCCGAGTAGATAATGCAATAAAGTTCCCCACGCGGACTCCCTAGGTGATGCGCGTGGGGAACTTTCTGCGTTCTGCACCGTTTACATAGTTAACAGCGCGGCCGCTTATGTATGCGGCTGCGGTCAGTTGCTCAATAGGTATAAGGAATTCGATCATGATCGCTTTGCTTTTGGTTGCCATCGTTGTCGGTGGCCTTGTTGTTGTGGTTTCTAAATCCGGTGGTTCGAGCCAAAAGCAGCAGGCCGTTCAGTTAGATGATGCTATTACCGAGGCACGGCGGTGGATTGATCGTCTGGGTTCCCAGGTTCTTTCGCTCAGCGGCACGGATTCTGCGTCTACTCAGGCAATGGCGGATGCATCGGAGCGTTTCAATGCGGCGTCCTCGCAGATCAGTCAGGCTCAGTCGGTGCGTCAGGCGGAGTTGGCACGTGAATCGGCTTTGGAGGGGTTGCACTATGTAAATGCTGCCCGTGAGATCATGGGGCTTCCTGCTGGCCCTGAGTTGCCTCCGCTGGAAGGCCAGCGTGCCGCCGGCAAGGTGACGGAACAGCGCACCATTGAGCACGAGGGTCACAGTGTGACCGCCTCCCCTACTGCTACTGCACAAACGCCTAACTACTACCCAGGCGGTATGGTTGCCGGCCGTCCGGTTCCTGCTGGTTGGTATTCCGAGCCATGGTGGGCTGGTGCGTTGCGTTCGGGTATGTGGACTGCCGGCTCGGTATTGTTGTTCTCTTCCCTCTTTAACGGCATGTCTGGTGTGGGCTATAGCGCGCATGCTTTTGAGTCCGGTTATGGAGACGGCTTCCAAGACGGCCTTGCAGCTGCGGAAGGCGCGGGTGATGTAGATGCTGCAGGTGACTTCGGAGATATGGGCGATGCTGGTGATGGTTTCGGGGGTTTTGATGGATTCGATGGTTTTGATTTCGATTTCTAGCTCATAGTCTTTGACATGCTTGAAGGGGTGTGCCGGCCAGTTGGCCGGCACACCCCTTCAAAGTCTCAGCGGGTTTTAGGATTCTGGAATAACAGGTGCGATTCCGGTGCGCTCGTATTCGCTGAGGATGTCGATGCGACGCTGGTGGCGTTCTTCTTTGCTCCACTCTTGGTCGAGGAAGGCGTCGACAATTGCTAGTGATTCTTCTTCGGAGTGCATGCGTCCGCCGAGGCCGATCAGCTGTGCGTTGTTGTGTTCGCGCGCGAGGCGGGCAGTTTCTACTGACCATGCGAGTGCGCAGCGAGCGTCTTTGACCTTGTTAGCAGCAATTTGCTCGCCGTTGCCGGATCCGCCGAGAACGATGCCCAATGAGCCTGGGTCGTTTACTACGCGGCTTGCTGCTTCGATGCAGTAGGCGGGGTAATCGTCGAGAGCATCGTATGTGTGAGCTCCGCAGTCGATCACCTCGTGGCCTTTGGCTTTGAGGTGATCGGCAATAATGTTTTTCATATCGAACCCTGCGTGGTCCGCTCCTAGGTATACGCGCATATTTGGAAGTGTAGTCGATAGCGGTTGAGTTTTAGTCGAACTGGGGACTTTCGGTTCGGGAGCGTTTGATCTCGAAGAAGTGCGGATAGGCCGCCAGCTGGAAGGATGCGTCGAAAAGCATTCCTGCTTCTTCGCCACGCGGGATTCGGGTGAGTACGGGGCCGAAAAATGCGGTGTCGCCGAGTTTGACTACCGGGGTTCCAACGTCGTTTCCTACTGCGTCCATGGCGGTGGCGTGGAAAGCGGCGAGGGCGTTATCCCAGGTGTCGGTGTTGGCGACTGCTGCGTAGGAGGCGGGCAGGCCGACGTCTTCGAGTGCCTCGGCAATGATGGCGTCGTAGGCTCCGTAGCCTTGTTTGCCGCCTTCGCCTTGGTTATGTATGCGGGTGCCCATGGCGGTGTAGAGGGCGTCGACACGATCGGGCTGTTCGGTGGCTACGGCTGCAAATACGCGGGCTGGCCCCCAGTTGGCTTTCATTTTGTCTTTGTAGTCTTGCGGGAGTTCGTCGCGGCCGTCGTTAAGCACGGATAGGCTCATGGGCACCCAGATGACGGATATGTCGCGGACTTTTTCTACTTCCTTGATCCATCGTGATGTGATCCAGCAAAATGGGCAGGATACATCGAACCAGAACGTCACGTTGCTAGCCATGCGTATCTCCTTCGCGCTCGTGGGTTTCTTTTTCTTATCAACGCTTTGACCCCCAAGGGTTTATTCCCCGCGGTATCGTGGAGAGCCGTAACCTGCAAATATTTTATTTCCAAGGAGTTGTATGTCTTCGATTAATCTCACGCAGAAGGAAGCCGAGCATCGCGCGCATGTGCTGAGCGTAGGCCATTATGATGTTGCGCTGGATCTCACCGCTGATGAGCGTGCTTTTCCTTCTACGACTACGGTGACCTTTGAGGTACTCAATGCTGGTAGTACCTTCATTGATCTTCGTGCGGAGTCGGTTGCTCGCGTGGAGTTGGATGGCCGCGATATTACGGAGAGCGCGGTGGCGTTGAAGGATGGGCGTTACGACGAATCCCGCGGTATCGCCCTCGATGACCTCACAGTGGGTTCGCACACGCTGCATATCGACGCCACCTGTGTATATTCTCACACCGGCCAAGGTTTGCACCGCTTTGTGGACCCAGCTGACGATGAGGTCTACCTGTATACCCAGTTCGAGACTGCTGATGCCAAGCGGATGTTTGCCTGCTTCGACCAGCCGGATCTTAAGGCAACCTATGGTTTTAAGATCGTGGCACCGAAGACTTGGAAGGTAATTACGAATGCTTATTCCGAGATCACCGTTGATGGCGATGTGGCAACGCATGTGTCCTCGGTGGATTACAAGCTTTCAACCTATCTAATTGCCTTGTGTGCTGGCCCTTACCACGAGGTGACCGATACGTGGCACGGTGAGCTTAAGCATCATCCTGAGACTCCTGCGGATCAGCCTCATGAGTTGGAGATTCCGATGGCTATTTATTGCCGCGAGTCTTTGGCTGAGCATTTGGATCCGGAGACGCTGTTTACTGAGACGAAGCAGGGCTTTGATTTTTATCATGCCAATTTTGGTGTGGCTTATCCGTTTGGCAAGTATGACCAGATTTTTGTGCCGGAATTTAATATGGGCGCGATGGAAAATGCTGGTGCGGTGACGTTCCGCGATGAGTATGTGTTTTCTTCGAAGGTGACTCGTTATCGCTATGAGCGTCGTTGCGATACAGTTCTTCATGAGATGGCTCACATGTGGTTTGGTGACCTTGTTACTATGAAGTGGTGGGGCGATTTGTGGCTCAACGAGTCCTTTGCCACGTGGTCTGCGGCGTTGTCGCAGGCGGAAGCCACACAGTATTCCACCGCATGGGTGACTTTTGCCAACGTGGAGAAGTCTTGGGCATATCAGCAGGATCAGTTGCCTTCCACACACCCGATTACCACCGATGCCAGCGATATTGAGATCGTGGAGCAGAACTTCGACGGTATTACTTATGCCAAAGGTTCTTCGGTGCTTAAGCAGCTGCAGGCTTATGTTGGACGTGAGGCATTTTTGGCTGGTGTGCGTATGCATTTTGCCAACCATGCGTTTGGCAATGCCACCTTTGATGATTTGTTGGGTGCTTTTGAAAAGGCGTCGGGTCGCGATTTGTCGCAGTGGGCACAGCAGTGGTTGAAGACTACGGGTGTGAACAAGCTGAGCCCGCGTTTCGAGGTCAACGAGGGCACCTATTACAGCTTTGCGGTGGCCCAAGAGGGCGCTGCACCCGGCGCGGGCGAGGTGCGCACGCATCGCATTGCTGTGGGCTTATATTCGCTTATCGACGGCTCCGTGACGCGTACCCATCGCGTGGAGCTTGATGTTGATTCTGAGTTGACTGAGGTACCGGAGCTGGTGGGAGTTCCGGCAGCTGATTTGGTGATTGTTAATGATGATGATCTGACTTATTGCTTGATGCAGTTGGATCCTGCGTCGTTGGCTTTTGTTGTGAAAGACATTGACAAGATTGTGGATCCGATGGCGCGGACGTTGTGCTGGTCGGCGGCGTGGGAGATGACGCGTGACGGTTCGATGCGTGCGCGTGATTTTGTGCGGTTGGTTGCTCGTGGTGCACAGGCGGAAACAGAGATTGCGGTGCTGGAGCGTGTGCTCATGCAGGCGTCGCGGGCGTTGTCGTCGTATGCGGATCCACAGTGGGCTGAGCAGGAAGGTTCTGCGTTGTTGGCAGATGCCATGCTGCAGGCTGCCCGTGAGTTGGAGCCTGGGTCGGATGCGCAGTTGGCGTTTGTACAGGCGCTGGCCAAGGTGAAGCTGACTGATGCAGCAGCGGCAGAGTTTGCGCTCATTGCTAAGGGCTCTACGTCCCTACCTGGTGTCGTGGTGGATTCGGATCTGCGCTGGTGGGCTATTACTGCCCTTATTGCCCGTGGTGATGTTCCTGCAGCTGAGGTTGAGCAGCGCATTGCGCAGTTGTCGGCGTTGGATAAATCTTCTGCTGGCGAGTTGGCGGCGCTTCGTGCATATGCAGCCCAACCTAGCCAGGACGTAAAGGCGGAGATTTTCGCGCAGATCACTGATCCTGCAAATTCGTTGTCTAACTTGTATCTGCGCCACAAGTTGGAGGGCTTGCAGTTTGCGGGTTCGGCTCCATATTTGGAGCAGTTCTCTGAGTCTGTATTTGAGCTTGTCGAGCCGCTGTGGAAGGCGCTGTCCTCGGAGGTTGCTGCTGTTACTGTGACGGGCATTTACCCGTCGTGGGATGTCTCGGCAGAATCTGTTGCGCGCGCACACGCGTTCTTGGATGCGCATCCAGATCTGCCTAGTGCAGCACGCCGCATTATTAGCGAGGGTGCTGCAGGCCAGGAGCGTGCGGTTCGACTACGCGCTATCGACGCAGCTTAATGCGTGTTGGACATCGGCGATGAGGTCGTCGATGTCCTCTATTCCTACGGAGAGGCGTACGAGGTCGCGGGGGACTTCGAGGGTGGATCCGGTGACTGATTGATGAGTCATGGTGGCGGGGTGTTCCACGAGGGATTCCACGCCTCCGAGGGATTCGGCTAGGCAAATGAGTTTGGTGTTGAGGCAAAAGGCTCGTGCTGCCTGTTCGCTGTGGAATCGCAAGGAGATCATGGCTCCGAACCTGCGCATTTGGCGAGCGGCGACCTCGTGGCCGGGGTGGCTGGGAAGTCCTGGGTAGAGTACCTCGGCTACTGCGGGGTGGTCGACGAAAAAGCGTGCTAGGGCTTCGGCGTTGTCGCAGTGGCGGTCCATGCGTACTCCCAGCGTTTTGATTCCGCGGGTGGTGAGGTAGGCGTCGAAAGCTGAGGGGATGGCACCTGCTCCGCCTTGGAGGAAGGCTACGGCCTCGTCTATTTCTGCGTTGTTGGTTACTACTACCCCGCCGACTACGTCGGAGTGCCCGCCGAGATACTTGGTGGTGGAATGCACTACTACGTCCGCCCCCAGTACTAGTGGGGATTGCAGATAGGGTGAGGCGAAGGTGTTATCAACCACAAGGCGTGCTGCATAACCGTTGAGCTGGTCTTTTACCGCCGCGATGTCGGTTATGGCAAGTCCTGGGTTGGAGGGGGTTTCTAGCCATACCATGCTGGTGTTGGAGCGTAGCGCAGCGCCTACTTCTGCCGCCTTGGTGGTATCGACCACGGTGTAGCTAACTCCCCAAGCAGCAAAGACTTGGTCGATGAGGCGAAAGGTGCCACCGTAAGCATCGTGTCCGAAGATAAGGTGGTCGCCTGGGCCGAGCAACGTGCGCAGTAGTACATCGGTAGCTGCCATGCCGGAGGAAAAGGCTCGGCCGTATTCCGCGCCTTCTAAGGAGGCGACGGTTGCTTCTAGTGCTACTATGGTGGGGTTTCCGCAGCGGGTGTATTCGAATCCACCGCGAAGTTTGTTGAGGCCGTTTTGGGCGAAGGTGGTTGAGGCGTAGATCGGGGTGTTGATGGAGCCATAGAGGGAATCGGGCTCGTATCCTGCGTGAATACTGCGCGTGGCAAATCCGTGATCGGAGTGAGCAAACATGGGGCCTCCTTGATGGCTTTCGTCGTGGGCGTAGATATTGGTGAACACACTAGACCAAGCTGTCCATTTTTATCGCAGGTTGCGCAATCTACCCGACCGCACACTTCCATAGACCACGTAGGAGCAATGCCTTATTTACCTGCATTTTTACCCGTGGTTACCCCCGGGTGTTGGCGTTCTGCGATACGGTGGAAACCGATGAATATTTTTGGTTTCTCAGGGGGTGGCCCGCTTCAGGTTCTCGCCCAAAATAAGTTGTCAGATGATACGGAGTCCGCAATCAACTCCACTGAGTCGTGGTTGCATAGCCCCATGGCTCAGGATTGGTTGATCGAACGCCCCATCAGAATTGCCTTGACGCTCGTTGTGGCTATCGTGCTGAACTGGGCGCTGCGCAAGGCGATTACCAAGGCTGCCGACGCCAACATTCGCAAACCTCGGTTGGCGATCTCCAACCCGATTATCAAGCGGAAACGCAACAACGCCGCGAGTGAGGCGCTCACTGCCACTCAGGAGCAGCGTCGACAAGCCCGTATTCGTACCCTCGCCGCCGTGGGCCGCAGCGCTGTGTCGATTTTTGTGTGGGTGTGGGCAGCGCTTGGCACCCTCAAGCTGATCGGCGTGGATGTTACACCCTTGATCGCTTCTGCCGGAGTTGTTGGTGTGGCGTTGGGCTTTGGCGCACAATCGCTGGTCAAGGACTTTCTTTCTGGCGTGTTCATGCTCATTGAGGATCAATACGGTGTGGGCGACACCATCGACGTGGGCGATGTCATAGGCACGGTCGAAGACGTATCCCTCCGCCTGACCACCTTGCGTGATATCAACGGCACCCAGTGGTTCGTGCGCAACGGTGAGATCCTGCGCGTGGGCAACTTCAGCCAGGAGTATGCGGTAGCGATCATCAACGTCCCCATCGCCTTGGATGAGAAGGCCTCTGATGCGATTGCTTTGATTGAGAAGTCCGTGGCCGATGAAGCACAGCTGCAAGAAGTAGCCGATGTGCTTCTCGACGACCCCGTGGTCGACGGCGTAAACTCCGTTGGTCTTGACCACATGGTTATCCGGACACGTGTGACCACCTTGCCGGATCAACAATGGTTTATTGAACGTAAGATGCGCGCGCGTATTCTTACCGATTTGCAGCGCAACGGCATTGACACCCCCTACCCCGAAGGCATTGGCGCTTATCGCCGCCTCGACGAAAGAAGAATAGGATAAGCCACCATGAACACCCCTGCGTCTTTTTATGAGTCTGTTGGTGGCGAAGAAACCTTCCACCTCATCGTGCACCGTTTTTACGAGCGCATGCGTAACGACGACCTCATCGGGCCCATGTACCCCGACGATGATTGGAAAGGCGCCGAAGATCGCCTCCGCTGGTTCCTCGCCCAATACTGGGGTGGGCCACAGACATTTTCTGAAAACCGCGGACATCCGCGCCTACGCATGCGCCACGCGCACTTCCCCATTGGTATGAACGAGGCTCAGCGCTGGCTCGACATCATGTCCGACACCTTGGACAGTATCGACGAGGCAACCCTTCCCCCAGCCCACCGCGCCGCCATGTGGGATCACATGCAGCGCGTGGCGCAGATGCTTATCAACCAAGCCCCCTAGATCGGAAAGAGCAATCCGATTCCCTCGCTGCGATACACGCTGCCAAAGGGGGCATCGATGCGGGCCCATCGCCCGGATTGGGAAACCCGCAGGTGGCGTGGGATACGTTCCGGTGCGTTCATTCCGGGGATAAATCCCAGCGAGGTACACGCAAAGATCATGCGCATAGGAATGTCTACCGAGGTGTTATTTCCAGTGACAGTCAGCACCGTTTGATTGAGCAAGCTCACCGGCGGGCCAAGGCTGCTGCTGAACTGTTTTGCCAGCGCTTGGCCTTGGTCGGCGAGTTGGCGAGCTACGGCCACGGGGATTTCGTCGACAAGCTCAAAGCCTTCAGCTGGGGGCAATGCACCTGGCCAGCCCGCTGGCACAGCAGGACCACTGCCTGTGGCGAGGAGATCAGCGCTACGCAGCACGGCACCGTCGCTACTGGCGGTTCCCAACACTCGGCGAGAAGCAATCACATCAAAGGGTGTGGTCACAAAAACGTTAACGGCCTCCCCTACTTGCTGCAGGCGCGCGTAGGAGGAGGCGTCGAGCCCCACTGCGCGTTGCAGCAGGGATGTTAAACCGGACTGCCCTGACCGAACTGTCAGGGATACCGAAGAATTACTCATAGCACAAAGCTACTGCTCGGACTCCTGTTGTGTCGAGGCCGCAAACTGTGTGAGTACTTGAAGCTCGTGGGCGGCAATGGCGCGTGGCCGTGTGGTCAACATGTCCACGGCTACCTGAACAGCGATAACGGTGGCGCATACGTGGCCTTCGCTGTCTTTAAGGTGCTGGCGGGTGGTAAAGGATGTGTTGCCGATATGAACAACTTCGGTTTCTACCACTACCTGCGAGGTGCTCGGCATGATGGGGCGAAGATAGTCCACCTCGATGTGGCGGACAAATACGGCGGGAATCTGGTGTCCCTTGACAGCAAAGTTGTCATTTGCCCACACAGTGCGAGCCTCTTGGGCGAGGTCCACATAGGCGGAGTTAGTCACGTGACCAAAGCGGTCAAAATCCGTCCAGCGAACAGGGACGGTGGCGGTGTGAACTTGGTGGGAAAATTCAGTGCTCATTGAAATTTGCCGTGTACTTTCTGCAATCCTAAAAGTCGTTTAGTCCACAATAGTATCTAGACCAGCGTGTTACCTAAAACACAAAAGCCACCTCGGGAAAAACGCCGAGGCGGCTTGGTGCGTCACGCTAGCGGGTGAGCTTGCGGTGTGTCACACGCGATGGGCGTGCAGCATCGGCGCCGAGGCGCTCGACCTTGTTCTTTTCATAATCCTCGAAGTTGCCCTCGAACCAGAACCACTGGCCTTCTGCAACGTTGCCTTCCCACGCGAGGATGTGGGTACAGGTGCGGTCCAAGAACCAACGGTCGTGGGAGATGACCACGGCACAACCAGGGAACTTCTGCAACGCGTTTTCCAAGGAACCCAAGGTTTCCACGTCGAGGTCGTTGGTTGGCTCGTCAAGCAGGATCAAGTTGCCGCCCTGCTTCAAGGTCAGCGCAAGGTTCAGACGGTTGCGCTCACCACCGGAGAGAACCTTAGAAGGCTTTTGCTGATCTGGGCCCTTGAAACCGAAAGCAGACAGGTACGCACGCGATGGCATTTCGTTTTGACCAACATGGATGTAATCCAAGCCATCGGAAACAACTTCCCACACGGTCTTTTCGGGGTCGATGTTCTCACGGTTCTGGTCAACGTAGCTCAGCTTCACCGTCTGGCCAACCTTAACCTCGCCACCGTCTGGCTGCTCCAGGCCAACGATGGTCTTAAACAGGGTGGACTTACCCACACCGTTCGGGCCGATCACACCAACAATGCCGTTACGTGGCAGGGTGAAGGAAAGATCCTTGATCAATACGCGGCCATCAAAACCCTTGTCAAGGTGCTCGACCTCAACAACCTGGTTACCCAGACGTGGTGGCGTAGGGATCTGGATTTCTTCGAAGTCGAGCTTCTTGTACTGCTCGGCCTCGGCAGCCATCTCCTCATAGCGCTGCAGACGAGCTTTGTTCTTAGCCTGGCGAGCCTTGGCACCGGAACGAACCCATGCGAGTTCTTCCTTCAGTCGCTTTTGCAGCTTCTGGTCCTTCTTGCCAGCAACTTCCAAACGAGCAGCCTTTGTCTCCAAGTAGGTGGAGTAGTTGCCCTCGTATGGGTAGAGCTTGCCGCGGTCGACCTCACAGATCCAGCCAGCAACGTGGTCGAGGAAGTAGCGGTCGTGGGTGACGGCCAAAACAGCACCCTTGTAGTCCGCAAGATGCTTCTCCAGCCACTGCACGGATTCCGCGTCGAGGTGGTTAGTAGGCTCGTCGAGAAGCAAAAGGTCAGGCTCGGAAAGCAGCAGCTTTGCTAGTGCCACGCGGCGGCGCTCACCACCGGAAAGATGGGTTACTGGCTCGTCGGATGGTGGGCAGCGCAGAGCTTCCAAAGCCTGGTCGATCTTGGAGTCGATCTCCCATGCGTCGGCGTGGTCGAGCTCTTCTTGGAGCTTGCCCATTTCTTCCATGAGCTCATCGGTGTAGTTGGTCGCCATTTCCTCGGCGATCTGCTCGAAGCGCTGCTTCTTTTCAAAGATGCCGCCCAAGCCCTCTTCCACGTTGCCGCGGACAGTCTTTTCCTCGTTGAGCGGTGGCTCCTGGAGCAGGATACCCACGGTGGCACCTGGGTCAAGGAAGGCCTCGCCGTTAGATGGCTGGTCAAGGCCAGCCATGATCTTAAGGATCGACGACTTACCCGCGCCGTTGGGGCCCACGACACCAATCTTGGCGCCTGGATAAAAAGCCATGGTCACATTGTCAAGGATCAGCTTCTCGCCAATAGCCTTGCGCACGTTTTTCATCGTGTAGATGAATTCGCCCACAGTGATGTTCCCCTTAATGTTTCTTGTAGATGTGAAGTCACGTCAAAGGGTACATCACTGTAGCAACATTTGCGCCCCGAACAACCCGCGCGCCCCCTTAGAACGGTGCTACCGCCTCCTCTCTGGAGGTTTCGTCGTCAAAGCTAGGCTCGGCTCCCGCCACTGGCGCATGCAACCCTGGTGCCTCGTGGACATCATTTTCCACGCTCTTGCGTGACGACGCACAATACCGCGACAACTCCAATCCCACAGAGTTGGCCTTAAATACAATCTTTGACCGCGACGCCCCCGAATCTTTATCTACCCACGACTGCGTGGTCAAATACCCCGTGCAGATCACCGGCCGCCCTTTACACAGCGTGGTCTTCACATTAGAAGCAAGCTGCCCCCAACATTCCACGTCAATATACAGTGAGTCCGCATCGACCCATTTGTCCTCTGGGCGGCTCTCAGAATCAGCGGTCTGGTTGGTACGCAAAATGCGCCTACTTGCAGCGATCCGAAACGACGCCACCATGCTGGTCCCCGCCTTGCGCAGCGAGGGTTCCCCGGTGAGATTGCCCACGATGGTGCTTTGAATATGCATGATGTTCCCCCTTGTCATTTATGCCGACTAGGCGTGTCCTAAAAGTCGGTCTGCGCTCATCGTGCTCCCCTACTCCTACAAGCCGCCACCAACTGGCCCCGAAACACCAAAAATCTGTGGATAACTTCCCCTCGCCTTGCCCGTTACGGGAGTTATCCACAGATTCTTAGTACCGGTTATGCCTAAAATTCGCGATTGTGGTAATCAGACACCGCGTCTTGACGCCCAGAATTCATCCGCGCAAGCATCTCGTTATAGGCATCAAAATCATCATCCTCGTGGTTTTCCACGCGCTGCTCAATCTCGGCTTCTTCTTTCCTATCTTCTTGTAGCCACTGAATAAACAAGGTGCCAAACACCACGATCAGCGGGAAGGAACCCGAGGCCCACGCGATTCCGCCACCAACATTTTGATCATGCATAAGATCCACTGCCCACGGCAGGTCAAGCTGCGAGTAGAAGTCCTCCGCCAAAATCTGCGAGAGCTGCATGAGGTACACGCCGAAATACAGGTGAAAGGGCATGGAGAAAATCAGCCACGACAACCTCTTGATCACCGAGTTGTACACCGGCTTGGGATCCCCGCCGATCATCTCCCAGTAATAGATGTATCCAGAAAGTAAAAACACAAAGTTCATGGACAAATGCCCTGCGTGCTCAGACACCATCACGTTGTACCAAGGGGTCACATACAGCAGGTAGAAGATCGTAATGAACTGGATCGTGTTCAGCGCTGGGTGCATGAGGATACGCAGCGTGGTGGAGTTGAGGAACACTTCGAGCCATTCGCGCGCGCCGGGGCGTTGCGACGTCCCCTGCGGTAGCACAGCTAATGCGAGTTCGAAGGGGTTACCGAGCACCAAGAACACTGGGATGACCATGGACAGCACCATGTGAGTGACCATGTGCATGGAGAACATGGCTGGCATGTAGAGGCCTACGCCGGAGCTCATGCTCAGTGCGAGTCCTACCGAGCCGAGGAGGAACCAGAAGGTGCGCATGGGTTTCCATGATTCGCCGCGGGCTTTGAGGGTGCGCACGCCCATGATGTAGGCGACGGTCATGAGGATGCCGATGGTGGTGAACATGATGTCGAAACGCCAGGTGGTCCACACGTTCCATACGGTGGGCGCCTTGGTCAAGGTGTAGCCCATCTCGAGCGCCATGGGGGTCAGATCAATAACACGTGGCGGCGGTGGCGGGGTGCGCCCCAGCGAGATTGCCACACCGATAATCGCTGCCATGACCACGAGCTCTGCGATAGCGAGCCTGATAAATGGTGCACTGCTAGCGCTTCGCTCTAGCTCCTTGATGGTGATGCTGCGGTGTGCGAATCCGAACAGGGCAAGCACAATAGTAAGTACTGCTTTCACCACAATCATCCGGCCGTATCCAGACGCCAGCAGGTCCTCAATCCGCACGCGGATAGCAGCGTTGATCAGACCCGATAGGGTCATAGCAATAATTGCCCACAGCGCTACGTGGGAATAGCGCCGCACTGCGGTGGCGAGGTCTACGCCTAGTCGACGCCCGTGTGCGATCAGTCCCATGAGCCCGCCGACCCACAGCAACATAAATAGGAGGTGCCACAGAAGCGAGTTGGTGCCGTAATCGTGGTCGCCACCTGCGGCGGAGTGGCCTTCCAAACCGAGGGGCACGATGGCAGCTATTGCTCCGATAAACCACACGGGTTGGCTCTTCCAACGCTGCGAGCGCAACGAGGCTGTGCCAACTACAACAGCGATGATCGCGGTGCACAGCCATGCCAATGCTGCTGGCACTTTTTCGATGGCGCTAGGCCAGTTAAAAGGCTGGACTGCTTGGGAAAACGGCTGGCCGGAGACGTCGGAAAGCACGAGCGGAATCATCACGATGGCGATGGCTGCGAATGAGAGCAGCGACATGGAACCGGTACGGGCGGCGATGTGGCCGTCGACGGTGAGAGTGGCGTCGATAAGCTTCGGTGCTGGACGCGGCGATATGAAAAACGCCGACGCCATAAAAGATCCCGTGGCAAGAGCTATGAGCATCCATCCCCCAGCGCGCAAGAACGGCAGACCTGCGGTGGTGATGGGGCCTGGGTCGGGAATGCCGAGTGCTGCGAGTGATTCGCTGAGGAATCCCCACGAGATGAGGGCACCGACCATGCCCGCGACCACGAAAAACATCACGTAGAGCGGCCAAGTGCCTCGAACTTGACGCGATACCGGTTCTGACATAACTCCCAAGCCTATATCTTGAACACCGTTTACCCCTAGTAGAGGCGCGAATGCAATTTATCGCCCTATGAGTTATCTCATGCTGGATATACGTACCTAAGTGACTGGAATTACTACATTCATAAAATTATTGCTTTAGTCTCTAAAGGTATGTGCGGTAAGTGGTTATCACATTTACCGTAGTTGTACTCCCTCATCCCTGGACCTGTACACAAGGAACACCGACATGAGCAATCCAGTACCAGCCCTCGCCCCCGCACCACCAGGTGTGGACTACATAGAGTCCTCCAAGGTGCCCCTCCCCGTCGGCGTGGACGACAAGCGACCGATGTCGCTCAAAGCACGCATTACCTTCATCATCATCGCCTTGTTCGCCGCCGCCGGCTGGGGCATGATCGCTTTTGCCCGAGGCGAAACAATCAACGCCGTCTGGATCGTCTTCGCAGCTGTGGGCTCCTACTTCATCGCCTACTCCTTCTGGGGTCGCCTCATTGAATACAAAGTGGTCAAGCCTCGCGACAACCGCGCCACCCCTGCCGAATACATCAACGACGGCCAAGACTTCGTTCCCACTGACCGCCGCGTGCTGTTCGGCCACCACTTCGCCGCCATCGCCGGCGCCGGCCCCCTCGTCGGCCCAGTTATGGCAGCTCAAATGGGCTATCTTCCTGGCACCCTGTGGATCGTGCTCGGCGTGATCTTCGCCGGCGCTGTGCAGGACTACCTCGTGCTGTGGGTATCCACCCGCCGCCGCGGCCGCTCCCTTGGACAGATGATTCGCGACGAAATGGGCACCATAGGTGGTGTCGCCGGTATCCTCGCCGTGATCACCATCATGGTCATCATCATCGCCGTGCTGGCACTCGTCGTGGTCAACGCGTTGGCCGATTCCCCATGGGGCGTGTTCTCCATCTCTATGACCATCCCGATCGCCATCTTCATGGGTCTGTATATGCGCTACCTGCGCCCAGGCCGCGTTACTGAAGTCTCCGTTATCGGTGTTGTTCTTCTACTGCTGGCCATCATCTCCGGTGGTTGGGTTGCCTCCGCCGACTGGGGCGTGGAATGGTTCACGTGGTCCAAGCTCACCTTGGCATGGGTCTTGATCGGCTACGGTATTGTCGCCGCCATCTTGCCCGTGTGGCTACTGCTAGCACCTCGCGATTACCTCTCCACTTTTATGAAGGTCGGCGTGATTGGCCTGCTGGCCATCGCCATCGTGGTGGATCACCCAGACGTTCACATGCCAGCTGTGACCAGCTTCGCTCACACAGGCGACGGCCCAGTGTTCGCAGGTAACCTTTTCCCCTTCCTGTTTATCACCATCGCCTGTGGCGCACTTTCCGGCTTCCACGCATTGATCTCTGCGGGTACCACCCCAAAGCTGATTGAGAAGGAATCCCAGATGCGCATGATCGGCTACGGCTCCATGCTCATGGAATCCTTCGTCGCCATCATGGCGCTGATCACCGCCGTAGTGATCGACCGCCACATGTACTTCGTCATGAACTCCCCCGCCACCTTGACCGCTCTTGATCCGCAGCAGGCCGCCGACTTTGTCAACGGCCTTGGCCTACCAGGTGCAGGCATTACTGCCGACGCCCTCACTCAGGCCGCTGAAGCCGTGGGCGAGCACACCATCATTTCCCGTACCGGTGGCGCACCTACCTTGGCCTTCGGTATGTCGCAGATCCTGACCGACATCATCGGCCACCCAGGCATGCAGTCCTTCTGGTACCACTTTGCCATCATGTTCGAGGCACTTTTCATCCTCACCACGGTGGACGCCGGTACCCGCGTGGCCCGCTTCATGATGACCGATACCTTGGCAAACGTCCCAGGTCTTAAGAAGTTCGCCGATCCTAGTTGGACCTTCGGCCACTGGATCTCCACCATCTTGGTCTGTGCCCTTTGGGGTTCCATCCTCATCATGGGTGTGACTGATCCACTCGGCGGCATTAACGTCTTGTTCCCACTGTTCGGTATTGCTAACCAGCTTCTCGCTGCTATTGCTCTCTCGCTCGTGCTGGTCGTTGTGGTCAAGAAGGGCCTCTACAAGTGGGCCTGGATCCCCGGTGTTCCACTAGTATGGGACGTGATCGTCACCATGACCGCCTCGTGGCAGAAGATCTTCTCCGACAACCCGAAGATCGGCTACTGGGCACAGCACAACCGTTACAAGGATGCCCTTGCGGAAGGCAAGACCACCTTCGGTACCGCTAAGTCCACCGAGGCTATGGAGGCTGTTGTTCGTAACACCGCAGTTCAGGGCTTCTTGTCCGTCCTGTTTGCCGGCCTTGTCATCGTGGTTCTTATCGCTGCTGTTCGCGCATGCATCATCGCGATCTTGCAACGCAGCCGTGGAATCGACGTACCATCGTCGGAGGAACCATTCCACGAGTCCGCATTCTTTGCCCCATCGTCGCTGGGTGCCACGGATGCTGAGAAGGTGCTTGTTGCCGCATGGAATGAGTACGAGCCACCGTCATCGCACGGACATCATCACCACTAAGTAATAAAGGTTGGGCCACTATGAACGCATTAGCCACAATCGCACGATGGATTACTGCCCCTGTGAGATATTGGGGTGAGGTCCTTGGCGAAAAAGACTACGAAAAGTATGTAGCCCACCTCAAGCGCCATCACCCTGGCTGCCCGATCCCCACTGAACGTGAATACTGGCACAAACGGTGGGCGGATCAGGAAACCAATCCTGGATCGCGCTGCTGCTAAGAAAAACGACCCACGCTGAACTGAGCCCCGTTTTCCGGACTGGGTTAATTCTAAACGGTTAGGGTCTTTGCAAGGGTCTGGTTCCGATATTGCATCGGAGCCAGACCCTTGAATCGTTCTTGGAGTCGGTACGTGTTGTACCACAGTATGTAATCATCGATAGCTTGGCAGAGCTCATCGACACTGGTGAAGGACGCGCCGTAGTACATCTCTGATTTCAAGTGTCCGAAGAAATTTTCCATCACCGCGTTGTCGTAGCAATTGCCTTTGCGTGACATTGACTGCACACCGCCAACGCTTTTAATCAGGGTGCGCCAGCTTGCGTGTTGGTACTGAAAGCCTTGGTCAGTGTGCACAATCAGTCCTTTACCCGGACTAAACATGGCAATGGCATCGGCCAACGAGCGTGATGTGAGCTGAGTATTCGGTGACGTAGACAGAGTATGCGCCAAGATGGTTCGGTCAAACAGATCCATGACTGGCGACAGGTATACCTTGGTGCCGGCTACCCGGAACTCGGTGACGTCACTAACCCACACTTTGTTCGGTGCGTCTTGGATGAAGCGTCGGCCAAGCACGTTGTCAGCAATGTGGCTGACAGTGCCACGGTAGGAGTTGTACTTCTTACGCCTGATCTTCGATACCAATCCTTGCTCGCGCATAAGCCTGCGAACCACCTTCTTGTTGACGATCGTGTTGTTGTTGCGCAGCGCACGCCAGATACGGCGATAGCCAAACGTGGCGTTGGAGTCGTGAAAGATCGTCGTAATCTGTTCCTTGAGGTCGGCGTACTTGTCTGGCAGGTCAAGACGACGCTGATGATCAAAAAACGTTGACCTAGCCAGGCCAGAGACGGCAAGCAAGTCATCCAGGCGGTGATCGGACTTGAAGGTGATGATGGCCGCAACTTTCAGCCTCGTCGTTGATCCCTCAAGTCCCTCATTTTTTTAGGTACGCCACTTCCGCCTTAAGAAGCTCATTTTCACGCCGCAACTTATCTTCTTCCGTCACCGGTGCAGGCCGAGCTGAGCCTTTAGGCCTGCCTTTGGGTTTCGGCCGTAAAGCATCAGGGCCACCTTTATTGACCTGCCATACCCAATGGTTAATCAGGGCAGGCGACGACAAGCCATATTCCTTGGCAAGATCGGATTTGAATTCGCCAGCTTTATGGCGGCGAAGGATCTCCATTTTCGCATCGAAGGAGTACTGCCCTCTTCGTTCGTTTGCTCACCAGACATAGTCTGCCATGTAACCGGAACCGGTCTTCGAGATGACGTACTTGCTCACGCCTGACCCCGAGGCGGTTAGCCACTGCCCGCGAGCCGTAGCCTTCCTCGAATAGGTCGACTGCCAGCTCACGCTGAGCCTGACTGAGTTTACTGCGTGGATGCATAGAGAAACTCCCCACAATCTGGTTTCTGATTTCTCAGTCCGGATTATAGGGAGCAGTTCAATTTTTTGTGGGTCGTTTTTGTTATTCCACGTCTTTAAGCTTGTGCGACGTTGCAGCTCCTGCAAGCCCGATGGCTGCTAGGAACAGTAGTGCTGGTTGCGGACCCCAGTGTGCGATAGCACCGGAGATCACGCCGACGATAAGCAAAATCACGCCCATGAGTGTGTTGGCCGCGCCGACGTAGCGGGTGCGTTGATCACCTTCGGCCATATCCACGATGTAGGTTTTGCGCGCCACACGGATTCCGGTGTGGACCACGTTGACTACGAAGAAGCTCAGAGGGAACAGCCACACGTTGAGTGCGCTGGGCGCCCACCAGGAGCACGCTACGATCACCAGAACCACGATGGAACTTGCTAGCGCACCGTAGCTCATTACTGCGCGTGAGGAGTAGTCGGACCACACGCCGGAGATTCGTCCGCCTACCAGCGCCGATAGCCCCGATGCCAGCATGAAGACACCTAGCCCGCCGAGTGAGGCGCCTCCTTGGTTACTCAGTACCACAATGAAGGAAGTAGACAGGGCGCTGACGAGTAAGAAAGCACGCACGATGACAAATAGTCGGAAGTCTTTATTGTGCGCGAATAGCTGCCAGGTGTCACTCCACCAGTTTGTGGCTTGGGTGTGCGTTTGTCCCTCTGGCTCGGTGATCGTGTGAAACACTAGCGCCGCTACGAGCCATGCGAGCGCTGCGAGTACGATGAGTCCCACGATCACGGCTTGGGTGATGTGCTCACGCAGCAGCCACAGCAAGGCTCCCACGATCAAGGCAGCGGCACCGCCGAGCGCGGTCGCCTTACCGGTTACTAGGCCACGCGAGCCTTTGGGTACCACGCGACCTTGTACGTCCTTCGAGGCTATCGACGTCAGCGAGCGCGCCAGCGACAGTCCCGCTAGCAGCACGATCACCGCCACGGCTAACGACGTCCCGTGCAGCAGTGTCGCAGCTACCGCCAATCCTGCAGCTGCTGCCACCTGTCCTACTGCTCCCATGACCCAGATGGTTTTGCGTTGCGGTTTGCGCACTACCCAGGGTGTGAGCGCTGCTTGGGGCAACATTGAGCCGGCTTCTCGCACTGGAACCAACAGTGCAATGAAAAATCCCGACGCGCCTGCTGCGTGTAGCAGCCACGGCAGCATTGTTTTGGCGGCGACGATCTGGTCACCAATGTTTTGCAGTCCATTGGACCAGATGAATTTTCGGGCATTCAGTTTTTGGTTAGCCATAAGTACCCATCCTAGGACTGCGGCGTGGGGCGGGTGCTTTTAGGCAATCGTTTTCTGCTCCTCGAATCCACGACACCGAAAACCCAAGGAACGCCCTTGTGCCTGTCACACACCGTTCTTGGGTTTTCGGTGTCGTGAGTTCGAGGAGACGAGCAGCGCTCCCCTTCCCCGAATGCAAAACCGGCGCCCTGTACAACAGAACACCGGTTAACGCCCTAAGTTTTAGGGCCAGAGTGCCCCCAGCAGGATTCGAACCCGCGACCAATCGGGTAGAAGCCGACTGCTCTAATCCACTGAGCTATGGAGGCATTGCCTGTGGGTAGCTTACTACGGTGTTGGTGGTAGTGAAAACTCGCGGCATCTGCGCCAGAGATATCACAGTATTAATTAGTGCACTGGGGCACAGTGTTGGCTACTCTGGGCGCTATGTCTAATTCTTCTTCTCGTTCTGTCCTTGTCACTCGTTCAGAGTCCGGTGAGATTTCTACTCAGCTAGTTGTGGCAGACGCTTCGCACGTTAATGACGGCGACGTGCTAATTGATATCGCGTTCTCGTCGTTGAATTTCAAGGACGCCATGGCTTTGGAGGGCAACCGTGGTGTTGCTCGCACGTTCCCGCTGGTTCCAGGCATTGATGCCGTGGGTGTTGTTGTGGAGTCGGCTTCGGATCGTTTTGCTGTGGGCGACAAGGTCGTTGCTAATGGTGAGGGCCTGGGTGAGTTCCGCCATGGTGGTTATACCGCTCAGCAGCGGTTGCATTCGGAGGCTACGGTTGCGCTGCCGGCTACGTTTTCGATGCGTCAGGCTGCTGCGATTGGTACGGCAGGTTACACGGCTGCGCTGTGTGTGAATGCGCTGATTAAGCATGATGTGAAGCCAGAGGATGGCCCGATTTTAGTGACGGGCGCTACAGGTGGCGTGGGTTCTATTGCGGTGCATTTGTTGGCGCAGCGCGGGTATTCGATTGTGGCGTCGACAGGCCGTGTGGATGAGCATGGTGATTATTTGCAGGCGTTGGGCGCTGGTGAGGTGATTGATCGTGCCACGTTGAGCGAGAAGTCGAAGCCGTTGCAGAAGGCTGTGTATGCGGGCGTGGTGGATTGTGTTGGTTCGCATACGTTGGTTAATGCGTGTGCGCAGACGATGTGGGGTGGCATTGTTACTGCGTGTGGCCTTGCGCAGGGCCCGGATCTTCCTGGCACGGTGTTGCCGTTTATTTTGCGTGGTGTGTCCTTGGTGGGCGTGGATTCGGTGAATGCACCGTTGGCGTTGCGCGAGGAGGCGTGGGCACTGTTGGCAGAGACTATCGACGTCTCTGTGCTGGAGTCACTTACAACAACTGTGGGTCTTGATGGTGTGATTGAGGCGGGTGCACAGTTGTTGCGCAATGAGCGCCATGGTCGCACTGTAGTGGTTGTTAACCCAGACGCTGAGTAAGTCCGTAGGATGTGGGAGAGTTTTATCTTTCCTACATCCTCGACTTTTTTCGGAGGCATCATGGCTCTTCCTTCCCCATCGGTTCACGCGTTTGCTGTTGTTACGGGCGCTAGTCAAGGTATTGGCCGCGCGATGGCTCGGGATTTAGCCCGGATGGGCCATAATGTGTTGCTGGTTGCTCGGCGCGAGGACGTACTGTGCAAGTTGGCGGATCAGTTGAGGGCTGACCACAGTGTGATGGCTGAGGTGTATCCATGCGATTTGGCTGATGCTGATGATTTGCGCGGTCTTGTTGCGGAGTTGCAGGGCCGTGAGGTGAATATCATTGTGAATTCCGCTGGTATCGCTAGTTTCGGTCCGTTTATGGATCAGGATTGGCAGTATGAGTCGAAGCAGTTTGATTTGAATGCTCGGGCGGTTTTTGAGCTCACTCATGCGGTGTTGCCGGGGATGGTGGCACGGAAGTCGGGAGCGATTTGTAATGTGGGGTCGGCTGCGGGCAATGTGCCGATTCCGAATAATGCGACGTATGTGTTGACTAAGGCGGGGGTGAATGCGTTTACGGAGGCGTTGCATTATGAGCTGCGGAAGTCGGGGGTGGCGTGTACGTTGTTGGCTCCGGGGCCGGTACGTGAGGCTGTGATCCCGGATGCGGAGAAGTCGATTGTGGATCGCGTTGTGCCGGATTTCTTGTGGACGACCTATGAGTCTTGTTCGAAGGAGACGTTGGAGGCGATGGCGTCGAATAGGCGTCGTGTGGTGCCAGGACCGCTGTCGAAGGTGATGAATGCGGTGTCGTTGGTGGCACCTACAGCGGTGTTGGCGCCTGTGATGGGGTGGTTCTACGCCAAGATGGCGTAGAGGGGTAGCGTTATCGACATGGTAGAAACTGTTCACCCGAAAAATGATCGTTTGGTGTGGATTGACCTTGAGATGACAGGCCTTGAGTTGGATCGCCATGTCATTGTGGAGGTTGCTGCGCTTATTACGGATGCGGATCTCAACATTATCGGCGAGGGTGTCGATTTGGTGGTTCATGCTACGCCTGAGCAGTTGGCGGAGATGGATGACTTTGTGACCACGATGCATACGTCGTCTGGCTTGTTGGAGGAGATTAAGGCGTCGACTGTTTCTTTGCAGGAGGCGGAGGATGCGGTGTTGGCGTTGATTGCGCAGCATTGCGATCCGGATCACCGGGCACCTTTGGCGGGTAATTCAATTGCGACGGATCGTTCGTTTATTCGCGCGCAGATGCCACGGCTGGATAAGGCGTTGCATTACCGCATGGTGGATGTGTCTTCACTGAAGGAGTTGTCGCGTCGTTGGGCGCCGCGTGTGTATTTTAATCAGCCTGATAAGGGGATGGCTCATCGCGCGTTGGCGGATATTGTGGAGTCGATTCGCGAGTTGGATTATTACCGTCGCGCGTGGCTTATTAGTGATCCAACTTCTGAAGATGCGGAGGCCGCTAAGGCCGAAGCAATGGCCTCTTACCAGCAGTTTTTGCAATAATCGGTTTGTGGGTTAATATTGTCACCGTTGCCTAAGCAAGCAGCAAATGGTGGCTGTAGTTCAGCTGGTAGAGCACCAGGTTGTGATCCTGGGTGTCGCGGGTTCGAGCCCCGTCAGCCACCCCGATTGAGAACCCTCGGGTCTTTATGATTCGAGGGTTTTCGTTATACTGCCCCAATGATCAATGCCAAGGTTCATGTTGCCGTTCCGACTGCGTTTTATGCGGATGAGTCGTTGAATATTTCCGCCACGTTGGCCCATGCGCGGTATTTGCTGGATCACCAGATTGAGTCGGTGATGTTGTGTGGTTCGACGGGTGAGCAACATAGCCTTGATCTTGATGAGAAGATTGCGCTTGCTCGCGCGGTGGATCGCGCGGAGTGGCCGCAGGGTACGGAGATCATTTTTGGTGTTTCGGCGATTCGGCAAAGTCACGCGGTGTGTTTGGCGCAGGTGGTGGCGCAGTGCGAGCGTATCGACGCCATCTTGGTGGGGTTTCCACCGTATATTCGTCCGACTCAGGACCAGGCGCGTCGTTTTGTTACTGCGATTACTCAGGCGGCTGGTAAACCTGCGATTATTTACAACAATCCAGCGCGCACGGGTTTCGATGCTAGCGCTAGCACTTTGGCACAGTTGTGCTTGCTGCCGGATGTGATCGGTGTGAAGGATCCTGGTGGTGCGCCGAAGTTGGCGGAGGTTTCTCGTGAGATTGCGCCGTTTCGGGCGCGGTACTACGCCGGTGGCGAGTTGGAGCTGCATGCGAAGGTGGCTCATGGGTATACGTATTTGTCGTCTATCGTGGGCAATATTGCACCGGAGGAGACGGTGGCGTGGTTTAACGCGCTGCGTCACGGTGAAGAGTATGAGGGCAGTGCTCGACTGCAGGAGCTTATCGATCAACTCTTTGCCCACCACCCTATTCAGTTCTTGAAGGAAAAAATTTCGGCCCAAGAGGGTATCAACATGGGGTCATGCCGTCTTCCTCTTGGACCGATTGCGGATTGATTAGCCGTTGGCGTTGCCGGCCTTCCACGTTGCCCAGTCGATGTTCCAGTCTCCGAGGCCGTCGTAGCCGTTCAAGGTGCCACCGATGGTGTTTTGCACGCGGACGATGTCGCCTCGTTTGACGTAGTTTTGGAACCACGCGGCGTTGTCGGTGCTCACGTTGATGCAGCCGTGGGAGGTGTTGCTACTTCCCTGTGCCCATACGGACCAGGGTGCTGCGTGGACGTAGATGCCGGAATAGGACATCTGCGTGGCAAATTTCACCTCTGTGCGGTAGCCGCCGTCGTTGTGGGCTAGGCCGTAGGTTTCGGAGTCCATGATCAGCGAGGGGTTTTTGTCGCCGATGGTGTAAATGCCGTTCGGGGTTGGCCACTTGTTGGCTCCCATGGAGACTGGCATGGAGTTGACCTGTTCGCCGTTTTTGTAGATCACCATAGTCTTGGTGGCATCGTCGGCTACGGCCTCAACGCGGTCGCCGATGGCAAAGGCGGCGGAGTTGTCATTGTCGCCGTAGATTCCGTTGCCTAGATCCTTGCCGTAGAGGTCGGCTTTGACGGTTACTTGGGTACCTGGTTCCCAGAAGTGTTCGGGGCGCCAGCGGACCTCGTAGGGGCTGATCCAGAAGAATGCGCCTTCTACAGCTGGCTCGGTGATGATTTTGACGGCGTCTTCAACAGCCTTGCGGTCATTGACCACGTAGTCGAAGCGCAGCGCGATGACTTGGGCTACGCCCACGGTGGCGCCGTCGAGAGGCGCGAGCGAAGCGAAGGCTTGGCCGTCGGGGACCACGGTGGTGAACTCGGTGGTGGTTTTCTCCCCGTTACGGTCGGTGGCCACCACGGTATAGCTACGCGAGTAGCCAAGGGGTTCGGCGGTGCGCCAAGAGCGGGCGTCGGCAGCCATCTCCCCTTCAACGACTTTGCCGTTCTCGTTGGTCATGGTTACGTCAGATAATCCCTCGCCGAGGGATTTCACCACCACGGGGTCCGCAGGGTTTACCTTGGAAGCACCATCCGACACACTAACGACGGGTGCCGGTTTCTTTTCCACAGTCGTCGAGGCCGCCTGTTCTTTTTCTGGTCTTGCCGGATTAATCGTGCATCCCGTTACCCCGAGCGCTAGTCCCGCCACCAGGGCGACCATCCGCACATAACAGCGCTTGCTCACCACTGTCCCTCTTCCCTTATTTACTAAGCCGCTTGACCGCGCATATCCCGCGAAGACAACAGGTTTCCATCCTATGCCCTAGAGCCATAGCCACCTAGGTCACCTGACGCTTTGTTGCTACATCGTTATCGAACAAACCCACCCCGAGCGTTACCAACCACCCCTTTACGCAAACAACAACAAACAAACACCCAAAAATATACCTCTGAACAGGCGATTTTACATATTTCTTATACCGCGTTATATTTATCTCCGTTGCCAACGCAGCCCAGAGGGACCGCAAAGCAAAGAAGCGCCATTAGCTCAATTGGCAGAGCAACTGACTCTTAATCAGTGGGTTCGGGGTTCAAGTCCCTGATGGCGCACAGAAAACCCCATCTAAAACGGTATTTTCAACCGATTGGCTGGGGTTATTTTTTATGCAAGTGTCTAAAAAACGTCCGCATCCCCTTTTGTCCCTTAAGCCGCGTGTCACGGGGAGACACACTTTGTCTATCTGAAGGGTCCTTTTCTGATTCCGATGTTGTGCTCGTATTCGGTTGGGATAGCCTTGTCGTAGAAGGCTGGACGTCCTGTTTCTTGGTCGGCTGCGTTATGGTCTTCGGGTTCTAGATCGGTGACTTAAGCGAGTTGATCTAGTCCACAATTGCACTGCCTGGCGATTGTTAAAGGATCGCCAGGCAGCTGTGTTTGTGGTACATCCACCACTCCAGCATTGTGCGTTGACGTTCCCCGCTTCGACCACCATGCATTCGGGCAAGGACTTTGATCTGGGCATTGATACCGCCTTCGAGGCTGTTTGTTGTCGATGCCCAGTGCGGATCGATGGCCCCGGGTGAGGATTCAAGGTAGATAAATTAAGGATCCTTGCCTAGCGGAGTTGAGCAGGCAGTGATAAGCCTTACGAACTTTGACGTGGGTGTATTCCCATGTTTTTGTTGCAGTTCGACGCTCTTTCGACAGTGGTGTCTTCTCATTGAGAAATGTTTGTAGATCTGGCCGAATTCGTGGAGGTTGACTACCCATTGGGTGGCTTGTTCAGTTGTGGTGATGGCCGTGAGTTTCAAAGCTAGGGCATAGATCGTTTTACCGGCGGTTGTGCGTGGGCGGCTAGTGGTATAACGACGGACAACACGTTGGGCATGAACGAGGCAGCGTTGGATGCGGGGTGGTCGGCCAGCAGGATATAATGGCACTGTAGGTGCCTTGCCCACCACCGAGAACAACACACAACGGTGGAGCTAGTTGGTTCAATAGCTGGGTGTAGGCGTAGGTTGTTTCGCTTTTGACCCAGTACCAGATGATGACGTGAGTGCGTGTAGCTGCTAACAGTATGAAGTGCTCCGGGTTTTGTTCCTAGGCATCTGCCTTGATCTCCATCATTCCCCGATTGGGGTGGCGTTCCCAAAACTCGAGAGTGTCTAATGGTTTGTGTGTAGGTTCCCAACCTGCATAAGAAGATGAACCAGAATGACTAGTGTGGCAGAGGGTGTCAGGTGTTTTGTGTGTGAGGCTCTGATCCAGAAGGAGTTTCACTGATAATGACTACCGTGTCACCGAGGAAAGGTCATGACCCGAACAGGGTCAACGAGATCAGCGCTAAGCTGATGGAAAATCCGGAAATCGCCGAACTGATCGGCGAGTTGTCGACTTCCACCGATGATGCCAGCGACCTGGTCAAAGGTCTTTTGCAGGCATCGATCAACGCTGGTCTGCAGGCTGAAATGGACGCGCATCTGGGATACGCGCACTCTGATCGTACGGCGAAAGCCCAGCTGGGCACCCCGGATGGTGGCAATCACCGCAACGGGTCGTACACCAAAACCGTCAACTCTGGCTACGGCACCTTTGATGTGACTATGCCCCGGGATCGAGCTGGCACGTTTACGCCGCGGATGCTGCCTAAAGGCACCCGCCGTCTGACGGAGCTTGATGACATGATCATCTCCCTGTACGCCGGTGGGATGACCGTGCGCGATATTTGCCACCACCTCGCCACCACCCTCGGGGTGGATATGAGCCCAGATACGATCAGCACCATTACCGACGCGGTGTTAGAAGAGGTCATGATCTGGCAAAACCGCCAGCTCGACGAGTTCTACCCAGTGATCTTCCTCGACGCGCTGCGAGTGAAGATCCGCGATGGCCACCGCGTGGTCAACAAGTCTTGCTACATGGCGGTAGGCGTCGACATGGACGGCATCAAGCACATCCTGGGATTGTGGATCGCAGACAATGAAGGCGCCAGTTTTTGGGCATCCGTGTGCGCTGACCTTGCCAACCGTGGGGTCCAAGACGTGTTCATCGTCTGCTGCGACGGGCTCAAAGGCCTGCCGGAAGCCGTGGAGGCAACCTGGCCGAATTCCATGGTGCAGACCTGTATCGTGCACCTGATCCGGGCGGCCAACAGGTGGGTGTCCTACCAAGACCGCAAACCCGTATCAAGTGCGCTACGGGAGGTCTACACCGCACCGACCGAGGACACCGCCCGCGCCGCCCTGGACGCATTCGAGGCCAGTGAACTGGGCCGTAAATACCCGCAATCGGTCAAAGTCTGGCGCGACGCCTGGGACCGGTTTGTGCCATTTTTGCAGTTCCCGCCTGCGGCACGGCGGGTACTCTACACCACGAATTCGATCGAATCGCTCAATGCTCAACTGCGGAAAGCCACCCGCAACTGGGGGCAATTCCCGAACGATACCGCCGCACTAAAGACACTGTGGCTGATGATCTGCAACATCGAGGACAAGCGCGCTGCCCAGCGAGCGAAGAAAGCCAAGCGCGCCATCGAATGCAACGGCTATATTGAAGGAGCGAAAGCCACCGGGTGGAAACAAGCCATCAACCAACTAGCCGTGGCTTACCCCGACCGATTCGCGGACTACTTGTAAACCAAGCCCCCCGCACACAAACAATCGGACACTCTCGTGTGGCACGACAAGATCCGGCTGATAAAACCAAAATTGATGCGATTGAAAAGAAGCTTCTTGCTAACCCTGACATCGCGAAACTCATTGACAAGCTAGGCACGTCCACCACGGATGCCAACAACCTAGTTCGGGGCATGGTGCAAACCTCGATCACTAGGGGTTTGAACGCTGAGATGGATGCCCACCTTGGCTACGAGTCTGACGACAGGAGTGCTAAAGCTGCTGGGACAAACAATCACCGTAACGGGTCGTATGGGTCTGCTGAGGGTTTGGTTGACGTCTAGCTTGTTTCGCTGGGGCGGGGCAGGGAAGGATGTTGATTATGTCGAAGTTGTATTCAGAGCAGTTCAAAGCTGATGCCGTGGCGTTGGTGGAGTCTGGGGTTGCTCGCCGGCAGGTGTGTGCTGATTTAGGGATCTCGCGTTCCTCGTTGCAAAAATGGATTACTGATGCGAGGTTGCAGGCTCAGGGGATGCAACCGTGTGCTGATCCGGTAGTGGCTAAAGAGATGCGCCAGGCTTTGAAACGGATTCGCGAGTTGGAGATGGAAAACGAAGTGCTACGTGCAGCGGCGGCGTACCTGTCTCAAGAGGTGATTCGCCCAAAAGGGTCTTCCCGACCGTGGAAAAGCTGATCAAGGCAGGTAAGGCGACCGTGACGGTAGCGGCTCGGGTACTGGGGTTTTCCCGCCAAGCGTTTTATAAATGGGCTGCTAAGCCAGTTTCGGACAGGCAAGCCCAAGAAGTAGAACTTATAGACAAGATTCGCCAGATTCACAGTGACGATCCTGAATTTGGTTACCGCCTGATAGCAGACGAGCTCCATGATCAAGGGATAGAGATTTCTGAGCGTCGAGTATGGCGTTTGTGTTCTCATGCTCAGGTGTTCTCGGTGATCGCTAGGCGTAAGTCGCGTGGGAAGAAGTCGGGTGCTCCAGTACATGATGACCTGTTACAGCGTCACTTCCACGCTGATGCGCTCAACGTTGCGTGGGTTACAGATATTACGGAGCATTGGACCAAAGAGGGCAAGCTGTATCTGTGTGCGATCAAAGACCTGTGCTCGCGAAGAATCGTGGGCTATGCGACCGGTGGGCGGATGAAATCACGCCTCGTGGTGGCGGCGCTCGATGATGCGATGAGGAAACGAGGCAATCCCCATGGCGTAATCATTCACTCTGATCGTGGCTCGTAATTTCGTTCTAGAAAATTCCGTGCCGCGCTGAAATCTTACGGCGCGAAGGGATCTATGGGCAGAGTTGGAGCGTGTGGGGATAACGCTGCGATGGAATCTTTCTTCGCTCTTGTACAAAAGAACGTTCTTGATCGTGGCTTTTGGAACAGGCGCCGTGAACTATCTGCCGCGATCACTCACTGGATTGAACGGACATATCACAGGAAAAGACGGCAACGAGCACTGGGTAAATTGACACCAATCGAATACGAAACAATCATGGAACCAGCCGCATCCCTTGCGGCCTAAAAATCAGAAGGAAAACTGTCAACCAAACCCTCAGCAGACCCTATCCCCTATCCAAAGATACGTGGATTCTCACTACGGGCCGGTTACGGTTGATGCGCCTAGGGATCAGGCTGGAGCATTCTTGCCGACTATGATCCCTAAAGGCTCGAGGAGACTGACCGACGTTGATGACATGATCATCAGTTTGTATGCCGGTGGGATGACGATTTAAGGGTATCCAGCATCATATGGCCACTGCGATACCGTGTCGATATTTCCCATGAGACGATCTCCGCAGTCACCGACGCCGTCGGCGAGGCGGTCATGGTCTGGCAAAACCACCAGCTAGACGGATTCTACCCCTGTAGTGTTTCTCGATGCGCTGCGCATTAAAGTCCGCGACGGTGGCCGAGTGGTCAACAAGTCCGTGTACATGGCAATGGGTGTGGGTCTTGACGGTATTTAAGCACATTGTGGGGTTGTGGATTGTCAAAAGAAGAAGGCGCTTCATTTTTGGGCGCAGGTATGTGCCAATCTTTCTAACCGTGGGGTCAAAGACGTTTTTATCGTCTGCTGTGGCGGGTTTAAAGGCCTGCTAGAAGCAGTCGAGGTAACCTGGCCGAACTCTATGGTGCAAACCTGTATCGTGCACCTGATTTGTGTAGCTAACCGGTGGGTAGCCTACGGGGATCGCTGGGGTGTATCGGCCGCGTTGAAAAAAGTTTTACACCGCTGCAGACGAATCCACAGCTCAGGTTGTTGTAGACGATTTTGAAGCCTCTGGATTAGGAGAAAAGTATCCCCGCTCAGTCAGGGTCTGGTGGGGTGTTTGGGCGTGTTTCGTATCGTTTCTGCAGTTCCCGCTAGCAGCTAGGGAGGTCATCTATGACGGCGAATTCGATTGAATCATTCAGCAATGAACTGTGTAAAGCTACCTGTAACAGGGTGCAGTTCACTACCGATGAATCAGCGCTGAAAACGTTGTGGTTGATGATCTGCAGTATTGAAGATAGACGAGTTGTCAAGAGGGTGAAGCAGGGCAAATGCGTTTCAGTGACAGTCGGCAGACTTATGGAAGGAGCCCGGGTTTCCGGTTGGAAACAAGCCATTAACCAAATGGTCGTGGTCTTTCCCGGCCGCTTCGATAAGTACCTATAATCCGACCCCACACACAAACCACTTGACACGCTCTTCACAGATAGCTAGAAGTCTATGCGTTGCTAGAGTGGGCGGCATGAACGCACTACTTATTATCGATACCCACGCAAACTCCCCCGCCCCCGAGGCCACCGAGATCACCCACGCCATCGCCCTACGTCTCGGCCAGCACCGCAGCGACTACACCCACGTCATCGCAGCTCTCCAAGACACTATCGCCGACGAGCTAGCCGGCACCACCTTTGATAATCAATTCTTCAAAGACCCCGCTACCCAGGCTCTATCCGCTTTTGAGCGCACAGATACCACCGGCACCAAACTCGGCGACTGGCTCCGCGCCAACAACATAGAACGCCTCTACGTAGTAGGCCTAGGCACTGAGCTCGGTATTCGTTCCAGCGTATTAGACGCACTCGCCCAAGGCTTTGATGTGCACGTGCACAAAAAGCTGTGCGCTGCCATATCACACGACAATGCCCGCACTGCCTATAACGAAATGGACATGTGCGGGGCATTATTCGAATAAAAACTAGGTGCGCGAATCAAGCACCACGTCGAACTCCAGCAGCTCAGCGCCGGTTGCTACCGGCTTGCTGTGGGGGTTGCCACCATGAACCTGACGGGCATCCCCATCACGCCACGCGACATAGGATTCCTCATCAGCCCACTGGGTAACCACAAAATAGCGGCTCTCACCAGCAGTAGGGCGCAGCAGCTGGAAGCCCTCAAAACCTGGGGCAGAATCCACAACATGCTTGCGAGCCATAAACCGCTCTTCTAGCTGCGTGCCGTGACCCTCTGGAACCGTAATCGCATTGATTTTAATAATGCTCATACAATTTCACCTTAGCGCTGTGCCAGCAGGCGCTGGATTTCTTTGAGTTCCTTGTTCTTCTTACGGCCACGCATCACACCGATAACAACCAAGCCCACCACAGCGGCACCGATACTAATAAGGATCTTTTGTACCTCTGGCTCCTGTACCTTTGCGGTTGCCTGCTTCTTGGCGTCGTCGACAAAGTTCTGTGGCTTGGAGCGGTCCGCGATCTCGTCTAGGGTTCTCGCTAGCTGACGACGAGTACGTTCGATGTCGCGCTGAATGTCGTTAATATCGCGTGCCACGGTAAAACTCCTTGAGGTTTTGTTGAATAGTCCCCCTATACTTTAGCCCCAAATCATTCTTTCGTGTCGAGCGGGTATCCTAGAAACCATGACTGAGAACATTCGTCTTGCCGTCGGCGACACTGCGCCAGGTTTTTCTTTACCCAGCGATGCAGGCACCACCACCAGCCTCAGCGACTACTCCGGTCAGCGCGTACTGGTCTACTTCTACCCACGCGCCAACACCCCAGGCTGTACCAAAGAAGCCTGCGACTTCCGCGACAGCCTCGCCCAGCTCAACGACCTCGGTATCGCCGTCGTGGGCATCTCCCCTGACAAGGTAGACAAGCTCGCCGCCTTCCGCGACGACCACAACCTCACCTTCCCCTTGCTTTCCGACACCACCAAGGAAGTCATGACCGCCTACGGTGCTTTTGGTGAGAAGAAAAACTACGGCAAAATTGTTCAAGGAGTGATCCGCTCCACCTTTGTGATCGGTGCCGACGGTCGCATCGAACTCTCCCTCTACAATGTGCGCGCCACCGGACACGTGGCCCGCGTGGTTAAAGAACTGACCAAGTAAATGTCTACGCCGGATTCCGCCAACCAGATCCTCCTGCCGCGCAGGCGGCCAGCCCAGCAGCGCAGTCGCGAAAAATTCGACCGAATCCTCGCTGCCGCCCGCGTTGTGCTCGTTGACGTTGGCTTCGAGTCCTTCACCTTCGACGAAGTTGCCAAACGCGCCGAAGTACCCATCGGCACCATCTACCAGTACTTTGCCAACAAGTACGTGATGATCTGCGAACTCGACCGCCACGACACCGCCGCCTCCATCGCAGAAATCCAGCGATTCTCCCAACAAGTCCCAGCTCTACAATGGCCAGACTTCCTCAACGAGTTCATCGACCACCTCTCGGTGATGTGGCGCGCGGATCCGTCGAGACGCAGCGTATGGCACGCGATCCAATCCACCCCAGCGACCCGCGCCACCGCCGCCGCCACTGAACAACCCATGCTCGACATCATCGGCGACGTCATGCGCCCCCTAGCGCCACGCACCACCCCAGAACAGCGCCTCGAAATCGCAAGCCTGCTCGTCCACACCGTATCCTCGCTGCTCAACTACGCCGTGCACGACCCCACCTCCAGCGACGAGGTCTTTGAATCCCGCGTAGCCGAAATCAAACGGATGATCGTGGCCTATCTCTTCGCCGTCGCCACTGCTTAGCCCAGCACGCACTGCGCCATGGCGTAATCCCCGTCATGGCTGATACTCACCTGCGCGCGCTCAATACCGCAGGCACGCGCCACCTCTCCACGCGGCACCACCAGCACCCGCCCCCACGCGTCCGGCTGCACCTCAATCTCAGCCCAATCGACGTGCTCCATTACAGGCGGATTGCCATACAGCGACTGAGACCAAGCCTTAACAAAAGCCTCTTTAGCAGCCCACCGCCCCGCCAAATGCTCGGCACGCCGCCGCCCCTGATAGCGTGCCGCAACACGTAACTCCTGGGTCGAAAACACCTGATCAAACTGCGTACCAGGCTGAGCTAATTGCTGCGCAAAAGAGGGAATGCACACGATGTCGGTTCCAATAACAATCATGCGCATTCCCTCATTTCACTTTTATGATCCAGCTTTAAGATACTGGATCAACCACATACACACCGTCAACCAAGCGGGCGGAATCATTCAGCAGCACCGCTGCCTCTAGTTCCTTGCCACCATTGCCAAGGTTGCGATCCACCGGACGCTGGTACATGGTGGCCTTGCCCATCATCGCCTTGAGCAGATGACGCTGGCCGCTTTCCTCCTTGGCGTGGGCGGCCTTCTGCCACTGCTGCGCGCTACCGCGCTCAGCAACCAAAGCCTCCAGAAACGCCTGCGGGTGCACAATCGCAATAATCGCAGACACGTGACCAAAGCCCAGCGAGGTGACCAAACCAGCCTTGGCGGCAGTTCCTAGCTGCATAGCGCTGCGCAACCACACCAAGTGCTTGTGCTCACGCAACACCGGATCCACACAATCGAGTGCTAGGTTGCCAGGGACTACACCGCTGCGCAGCACTTGGGTAAGCCCGATCATCTGGAAGGCAGCAGCGCCACCCTTGGCATGGCCAGTCAGCGACTTCTGCGACACCACAAACATGGGATTGCCCTTGGTACGGCCCAATGCCTTGGCAAGACGCTCATGCAGATCCGACTCGTTCGGATCATTCGCAGTGGTGGAGGTGTCGTGCTTAGACAACACCGTGATGTCATCCGCAGTCACACCCACCGCTGCCAACTGGTGAGCCAAGCGGGAATCCTTGCCACCGCGTGCCGCACCCAACGCCCCCAGACCGGGCGCGGGGATCGACATATGTGCACCATCAGCGAAGGACTCTGCAAAACCAATCACACCGTGAACCGGTAGACCCAAATCTGCGGCAAGCGAGCCACGCGCCAACAGCACGGTGCCACCACCAGCAGCTTCTACGAACCCGCCACGACGGCGGTCATTCGCACGCGAGAAGAAACGATCCTCAATGCCCTTGGCAGCCATTTCTGCAGAATCCGCCGTAGCCGCCATGTCACCGAAGCCAGTAATGCCCTCGATCGACAGATCGTCAAAACCGCCGGCGACCACAAAGTCGGACTTGCCCAGCTTGATCTTGTCCACGCCCTCTTCCACCGACACCGCAGCTGTAGCACATGCGGCAACCGGGTGGATCATCTGGCCGTAGCCACCAACATAAGACTGCATCACGTGCGCAGCCATCACGTTCGGCAGTGCTTCCTGTAGGATGTCGTTCTGGCGTGGCTCGGCAAGCAGGCCGTCCACATAGAGCGAACGCATGGACTCCATGCCACCAAGGCCGGTGCCCTGGGTGGAAGAAACACGAGCTGGGTGGATCGCAGCCAGCAGCTCAGCTGGGCTAAATCCGGAGCTTAAGAACGCATCCACCGTGCACACGAGGTTCCACAGTGCCACGCGGTCCAAGTTATCCACCATGTCGGCTGGGATTCCGTAAACTGAAGGATCAAATCCTTCTGGAATCTGGCCGCCCACAAACCGGCTCATCGCCATACGACGCGGCACGCGTACCGCAGAACCTGCCTTGCGGGTAACAATCCACTCCCCAGTTTCTGGGTTTTGTGCCACCGTGGTCAGCTCTGGCTCGGACTCCAAGAATGTCTTGGCAACGGCTTTATCGGTCACCACAAAGCTGATGTCTTGATCTAGGTAGATCGTTGTCAGCTCTGGGGCCAGGTTATCCACCATGCCAAAGTCGTCGTGGTAGCGGCGCACGCCCACGCGAGCTAGCACCTCATCGTGGAAACGGTCAAAGATGTCTTCTTCTGCAATCGCTTGGTCGTCAGCGTCGTACCAGCCAGGGGTTGGGTCCTCATCCCAATGGATCAGTCCCATGGTCCACGCCAGTTCAAGCACACCAGCGGCGTTCAAGTCGCCGGTGGTTTCTGCCTCAAAGCGGGTGCGTGAGGAACCATAAGGCCCAAGCTCTGCAGCGCCAACGATCACGACCATGTCATCGAGCTTCTGCGAGACTTGTCCCGCAAAATCCGGTGCTGGGGCTGCCAGCTGGTGAGGTAGCGACGGCAACGCCTTGAGTGTCGTACCAGACTCGGTGTTATCGCCCTCTGCCTGCGGCATTGTGGCATTGCGTGCCAACTCCGCAAGATCAAGGTCAGCCGTGCCCAAACCACCGGTGTAATCCACCTGGACTGGGGCAATCGCGGCACGTTGGCGAACCTCAGGCTCCACTTGCGCTACCAGCACCTTAGCGATCTCCTCGGTGGAGTAGGTGGTCACACCAGCAGCCTCAACCGCTGCCACGAGCGGATCATTGCCACCCATCAAACCGGTGCCACGCACCCAACCGATCAAGATATGCACCAGCGAGGTATCAAACTTCCACGCATTTTCTGCGCTCCAGCGGTTGACCAGCGCATCCAGTGCGGCCTTGGCCTCACCGTAAGCACCATCGCCACCAAAGCGGCCACGGTTAGGAGAACCTGGCAACACCACGTGCAGGCGCTCGCCCACATGGGTGTTCACACCAATCTTGGACAGCCCAGCGATGAGCTTTTCTACCGACCACAACAGCAAGCGCATCTGCATTTCCGTCTGGTGGCTGGTATCTGCCAGTGAACCGCTCACGCGCGGTGCCGCGAATGGGAACAGCACGGTAGGAACCAGAGCTGGCTTAATCAGCACACTGCTGCCGTTAACTGTGGCGGTTTGTTCCGTACCAATCCACTCGATCAACGCATCGAGATCCGCAAACGAGGACAAGTTTGCAGGTACGATCCACAGCGCAGCATTGCCACGCGCAGCCGAACGATACAGGTCCTTATAAAACGCCAGTCGAGAATGGTTCAGGCTAGAGGTAGTGACCACCACGGTGGCACCTTCTGCCAGCAGCTCAGCCGTCACCGAGGCAGCAATCGAACGCGGCGAAGCACCCGTGACCACCGCAATATCATCCGTATAGCGCAGCGGCGTGGTATCGCGCGCCTGACGTGCCAGCTCATCAAAGCCCCAGTACTCAGCCTGGGCAGCAACGGCCTCGCCAAGACCAGTCACATCAATCTCAGGGGCGTTACCCGACACTGCGGCGCGCGCAATATCTTCACGAGCGCTGGCCCAACGGTCGTCGAGAAGCACCGCCTTGGTCGCATCAAACGCTGGGGCAACCTGGCGTGGCCAGTCCGAACCCAACTCCTGCGACACCAGATCAAACAAGGCCGCATCCGCGTCCGCCTCATCCAAGGAATCCACACCAGAAGAAGCCGACAAGCCCAAGGAGCTCAAAATCGTACGCGCGGTAGTAGCCAACACACCCTGCTCGCCAGTAACGCGCTCCGCGAACTCACCCAGCGCCGCCGAATCCACCACGGATCCGCCCGCACCACCGGCACTTGGCAACGCCACCGAAATGCCACGCGCCTGAGCAACCGACTGCACCGCAGCATCGATCAATTGATCCAGCTCAGCAGTATTCGAAGGCGACGCAGGGCTCAACGTTGCCAAGTCTCCGCCGCGTAACGACGCCCCCTCGCGCGCACCCAACACCACAGCAGCGGTCACGTGATCGATCCAACCAGCACCAAGCTCCCACGCGTTAGCCACGCGCTCCGAAACATAATTAGGGCGCCTACCCGTAGGGCCGGTGAGACGTCGTAACGCATCATTAATCGCATCGCCGAGCACCGGACCAAACGCCTGGTAGCCCTTCGCCATCCGCGACACCGTGGACTTCAACTCCGTAAGCTCCGCGTCAGCAGCGCCATCAATAGCGCCCAAACCGAACTCCACGCCCAGATCCAACAACAACTGGTTACGACGCGAAGACACACCCTCCACCAGCGTCTCAATCGAATCCGTAGCACCCATCTGATCAGGGCGAACCTTAGTCCACAACGCAATCAACATCTCAGTCGCATCCGCAGACGAGAAATCAATATCATCCGGACGCTGCGTCGGCGCAGCTACCACCGGAGCCTCTGTCGGAGTCGCAGCCGTCGGCGCAGACACCACCTCAGGCTCCGCAACAACCTCAACCTCAAGGGCCTCGCGCACCAACTCATCGGTAGCAAAGACCACAGGACGATCACGTTCAACATTCAAAACCTCAAGGTGAGCACCCGCATACTGCGGTAACGCCAACGTCTGACCCAGCATGTTCGCAAGCGTTGGCGAGGAACCCACGCCGACCTCCACAAAGCGATCCACATCGCCGCGGATAATCAAATCCTGGGTTTCAATCCAACGCACCGGCGACGCAAACTGCCACGCCAACAGCTCAACCAACAAGGTACGAGCCAAGCGAACCTCATCGCGGATCTCCTCATCAAAGTTCTCCAACGCAGCGCGCAAAATCGGAGCGTCTACAACCTCAAGCATCGCCTGAATAAACTCGCGAGTCACCTCGAACGGACGCGCCACCAGGTTCGGAATATAGCGGCCCACCAGCGTGCTCAAATCAATCTCAGCGGGGATCAGCGAGTCCAAGTGCTCACGGAACGCGCCCACACCATCCAACAAATGCGTGGAGTGGAACGGCACATCAATACCAGGGATTTGGATAAAGGCACGCTTGCCCGGCGCGCGGGTTTCCGCATCCGCAGCCAAGGCACGCAGGCCTTTCGACGTTCCCGCCACCGCGTACTGCTTGCCTGCAATGTTGTAGTTCACGATCTCCAAGAACTCGCCACTTGCTTGGGCGACCTGGGCTACGTAATCAAAGACTTCTGCTTCTCTGAGCCCCATCTTGTCGGGGCGAAGAGCTGCTAGACCGTAGTTGGAGTTGCCTTCGGCGTCGCGCTCCACAAGGCGATGCATGGTCAATCCGCGCTGGTAGACGATCTCCACCACGTTTTCGAGCGAAAGAACCTCAGCATAGGCGGCCAATGCGTTGTACTCGCCCACCGAGTGACCGGCAAACAGTGCTCGCTGGTTAAGGGCCTTCGCCTCTTTCATCTCAGCGATCTGAGCAACGCCGAGGGTAGCCATGGCCACCTGGGTGAACTGGGTAAGGAACAACACGCCCTTGGGGTGCTGGAATGTCTCCCCAGCAACGCGAACCTCTTCGGGGTTGTTCTTCACGATCTCCACAATGGAGAATCCCAAATTCTCACGGGTGTGTTTATCGGCACGCTCCCACACCGCACGCGCTGCGGCAGAACGAGCAAACCCATCCATGCCCATGCCTAGGTGCTGAATCCCCTGCCCTGGGAAACCATAGAACGTGGTCGGTGCCGCCATCACTGCGGTAGCAGTAAGAACCACGGTGCCCTCAACTGTTGCCGTGACCTCGCGCACCTCGCCAGCACCTGGGCGGCTATCTACGCCGCTGCGCTCGACAACAAATTCCACCTGCTGGCCAGGTAGTACCGGCGCCAGCATGGTCGCGGTGTATTCGATCACGATGCTGCCGTCTTCGCTAGCTGCAAGCTCCGCCATGGCAGAAGTCCACATGCCGTGCACGATCACACCATCGTTCATACCTGCCAGTTGAGCGGCAACGTCAGAGACGTGTAGTGGGTTGCGATCCCCCGACACCATGGCAAATGGCAGCATCGATGCCGGTGCGGTCACCGTCTTGTTACCACGGAACGAGCGCGGAGTATCCACCACGGTGGGCAGCGCGGACGTATTCGTGCGTGCCACAGCAGAACCATGGCGGCCGCGAATAGCCATGCGCTCGCTGAGCTTTGCCACCAGCTGCGTGCCGACGAACATCTCCGCGCGCACGATCACGATACGACCAATGGTGGTGTCGCTCACATCTTCCGCACGGGCGGTCACGTCAATATCAATCGGCTGCTCGCTGGCACAGATCTGCGCAAACAGGTCGTGGTCGACCACCGTAATGTGGTGCTCCAAGTGCACCAGCGACAACATACCCTCGATCACGGAATCATCCGTGCCAGGAATCTTCGCCTGTGTTACAGCCGCAAAAATCGCAGGCCATGCCTTACCCACCAGAATGTCCGGTGCCGGACCAGAACCTGTCACCTGCTCGTAGTCCGCAACATGACCGCGGTCAATGGTGGTCGTCGAGGTCACCTTATCGCCTGTGACCTCACCAAGGTTGCCACCAGCAGCAATACGCGTCAGCTCACCCATGGCCTCCTCAGCATCAGCAGTAGTCACCCCTGGGACCTGGCCTGGCTTAGCTGGTGCCGTAATACAAATCGGCAACACCGCATGCGTACCAGGAGCAGTAGAGCCCTCCAGCACCACATTCAACAGCGCATGATCCTCATCCAACTCCACCAAGGTGGCACCACTGGGATGCGTAGCACGCTTCTGATCCTCGGAAACCTCCCACTGCTCAGAGGCGCCCACACGCTGCACAATGTTGCTCTCATGACGGCCAGCCCAGTACGTGCCGCTCGCCGCAAGCACGCGAGAAACCACACGCACAGAGTTCTCGCAGACCTGCTCGCCGGAAAGACGCGCCACGATGGCTGCGTCGAAACGCGCCAAAAGATCCGCAACCGGCTCATCCACACGATCAATGCCCGCAACCGCAGCAATACCAGGAATAATAGCCACCTGATCAGCGCTATAACGCTCATCCTGCGACTGCCACAAGGAATCCGAACGCCACCAGCGACGAATATCCTTATCAATCACCGGCACAAAGTTCACCGGCTTGCCAGGGGTGCGCGCAAGCTCCAAGAACCATGCCGCATCCGCAGGGTGCACCACCTGATCGATCAGCGGATAAGCTTTAGCCAACGCCTTAACCGCCGCGTGTGGATCCTCATCCACACTCAACTCCACGCTGGCTACAAAACTGCCATGATCCTGCTGCGCCAACCGCGCCTCCGCACGATGCAGCATCTGCACGAAACGGCCATGCCAGCTCACATCAGTCCACGCACTCTGGTAAGGGCCAGAAAGCTCAAGGTAACGCTCCAACCACGCGCGGTACGTCATCTGGTCGAGGTCGCCAAAAAATGGCTTCGCCGTCTTATCAATCGCCGCGATGATCTCCTCACGACGCTCCGCCACCGCATCCGCATCGCCAGCAACCTCATCCAACAACCGGCCAGCCTTGGCAAAAGAATTATCAATCTCATGAATATCCGCGCCCAGCTGCGAACGCCCTGACGCCATACCATTAACAGCGCCACCAGCAGGAACCCAATCCTGAGAACCCTTGGTATCCACCAACATCTGCTTGACAGCAGCAGACGTCTTCGCTTCCTTCGTTGCCATGGCCGCAGTACCCACCAAGATGCCGTCGACAGGCATAGCCGGCAGATCATACGCCAGCGCCCACTGACCCGTGAGATAATCCGCAGCGCGCTCCGGCGTACCAATACCGCCACCCACACACAGCACCGTATTATCCAACGCACGGATCTGCGCATACGTAGCGATCAGCAGCTCATCAAGTTCCTCCCACGAATGGTGGCCACCAGCCTTACCACCCTCAACCTGGATAATCACCGGAATCTTAGGGATCTCACGAGCAATAGCCAACACCTTGGTCACATGCTTGACCGCACCAGGCTTAAACGCCACCCACGGGAAACCAGAATCGCGCAACTCACGCACCAGCTCCACAGCCTCATCGTGTTCTGGAATACCCGCAGTAATCACAATGCCGTTAATCGGAGCACCATGGGCACGAGCCTTGGGCACAAGGCGCTTACCGCCCACCTGCATCTTCCACAGGTACGGGTCCAAGAACATAGAATTAAACTGCGCATTCATACCAGGCTCAAGCAGCTGCGTTAGTCGCTCAATGTTGCCCTCCAGAATCTCTGGGGTGACCTGGCCGCCACCAGCAAGCTCAGCCCAGTGGCCAGCATTAGCCGCTGCCGCCACGATCTCAGGATCCACGGTGGTAGGCGTCATGCCCGCCAACAGCATGGGGCTAAGACCAGTCAGCTGCGTGAACTTGGTGGACACCGCCACCTCACCGTTACGACGCACCAACCGTGGCGCAAACTTTTCAAAAGAAACCGGCAGCTCAGGAGCCGCACCCGCATCAAACAACGCCGCCTGGCCCTCGTTGCCACACACAGCAAACGACGCCACCTGCTGTCCCACCACAGCCTGCTGCGTCAACGACACCACGCCACCGTTCGGGCCGACGTCGAAAAGCCACTGCGCACCCGCAGCCGTAGCCTGCGCAACCTCACGCGGCCAATCCACAGGAGTCACAATCACAGCCTGCGCCGCCTCACGAGCACGCTCAGAATCAATGCCACACGCAGCTGCCATCTCCACGACCACATCAACCGCAGGAGCCATCGCAGAATGATGGAACGCCACCTCAACATCCAAAGGCTTGACCACAGGCTCAAACGCGCGACCGCCACGCAGCTTATTCTCAACCTCGCGGGCACTCGCCGCAGCCTGCGACTGCAGAACCTCGATCACCTTCTGGTTATCCGCAGGCGTACCAACCAGCACAAAAGTGGAACGCGCATTGCGCAGACCAATCTCCGAAGCCACACCCGCAGCAGCGATTGCAGCCTCAAGCTGTTGCTGGGTTACGCCCTCGATCGACACCATAGGACGATCCTCGTCTGATACCACCATGTGAGTGATCCGGCCCTGACGCGCAATCGCAGCACCAATGAGCTGGGAAATCGCAAGGACCTCCGCCGCACGAGTCAGATCCGCATGCGCCATCACACCCAAAATGCCCTGTGAATGCCCAATGCTGGCCACAGCCTTATCCAGATCCAAGCCCTGCTTTTCCAGCTGATCCAACGTTGCCAGCTGTGCGGCCACAATGCCTGGCACGCTTAACGACGCCGACTGCGTATCCAATGCCAGCGACTCCGAACGAGCCCACTCGATCGGCTTGAATCCCTGCGGCTGCCACGGAGCCAAGTACCTTCCGGCAGGCTTGAGGATCTCAGCGGCCTCGTCGATAATCGGGGCGAGAGTGCGTGCTGCGCCCTGTTCAACAGAGGTACGCAACGTTTCCAACCAATCGAAACCCTGGCCAGAAAACACCAAGGCGAAGGGTTGCTCGTCGAGGTTGTCGATCAACCTAGAGGCGGCCGCATGGCTGGTAAAGATGCTGTGTTCAGTCACCTGATTGTCTCTCCTGTAATTACGGACCATCATGAAGAAGGTTCTGCCTTAAAAACTTTTGCCAGACTAATATGCCACAAAATATGAGGAAACTGTCATCTTTTTCAGGGCAGGTTGGACCGGGATGGCCCGCCACATACCCCCCCTACCTCGATGGTAAAGTTTTGCCCGCAAACCTTTCTAGCTGCGAAAAAGATCCTCAATCATCGACCGCGCCTGATCAATAACATCGCCAGTACTTTCGTCAAAAAAATCTTTTTGCGGCGTGTCATTTTCCACCATTTCGCCCTCCGGCATGTCGCCAAACCAACGATCCGCCGGTAAAAACTCCTGACACCCATCCTCCGGCACAACTTCCGCGCGCTGAACCAAACCACGCTCACTCAAATACTGATCCAGATGCCGAGAAATACTCATACCAGCAATGGTAACGCCAAGGTGAGAGTAAACCAGCGAGAAATGAGTGAAAATCAATGCGCGCGAATAGGAACAATATGAAAATCGTTTTATGAGCATTGGCAACGCGCCAACAATCGACCAGTTTCCCCAGCCGTCCTCAGCGTATTAGTCGACGGCAGAGTCGTACCTTTCCGCGAACTATGTACAAAAGTCGCTGACCATCTCGGGCTGAGCACAGAGGTACACGCCGAACAGGTTCCTTCTGGGCAAGCACGCTATATCAATCGCATCAATTGGGCATGCTCAGGACTCACCCAGGCCCAACTTTTAGAACGCCCACAACGCGGCCATTACGCAATCACAGCAAATGGTCGTGAAGTAGAGTCAAGAAAACTAAAAACCTATCCAGAAAAAGACATGCTCGAATGGCCATCGTGGCGAACGTACCAAGAAGAAGTAAATGCGCGTAAAAAAGACGATCCTACAGTTAGTTCCATTGCTCCCGTAAACGAAGAATTACAAAGCCCCATCGAGGTTATGGCGAATAATGAGCAAGCCTTTAACTACAAAGTTAGAGACAGAGCTTCGTAATCGACTTCAGCAAGCCTCTCCCGAATTCTTCGAAAAGCTGTGATCGAACTTCTATGGGCGATGGGATACGGCGGAACCAACGGTAAGAAAAAACATGTGGGGCAATCTAATGATGGCGGAATTGACGTGAAGTGTCCCGGGTTTTGTTCCGTTTGAGTAGATGGGAAAATCTGGAACATGCCAAGAAAATTTGACCAGGATGCCAAGGACCGTGTGATCCGTCTCGTGGAAGACCGCATCTTGGCGGAAAATAT